>JAFRZL010000045.1 GCA_017442535.1 Bacillota bacterium
CATTGTCTATGCACGTGCATAGGGTTTTTTTCTACCATTGTCTATGCACGTGCATAGCGTTCCCCGCTAATGTCTATGCACGTGCATTGTGATACCCGCCAAAAGCTATGCACGTGCATAGCGTTCCCCGCTAATGTCTATGCACGTGCATAGTGTTCCTCGTCAATGACTATGCACGTACATAGTGATACCCGCCAAAAGCTATGCACGTGAATAGTGTTCCCCGCCAATGTCTATGCACGTGCATAGCGTTCCCCGCTAATGTCTATGCACGTGCATAGCGTCTCCTACCGCAGCCACAACGCAAAACCGCCGGCTAAGCCGGCGGTTTTGCTTGAGTTGATCATTCTTTTATTGTCCGGTGGTCAGTCTGCGCTGCCTGACTTTGCGGTCGATGCTTCTTTTTTCGAAGACATCTTTCCAGATGGCCGGGTAGAAAAGCATCAGCATCGGGAAGAGTTCCAGACGGCCTGCCAGCATGTCAAACATCAGGACATACTTGGTTAAGGCGTGGAAATGGCCGTAGTTGCAGGTGGGTCCGACCTGACTGAGTCCGGGTCCGATATTGTTGATGGTCGCGAGGACCGAAGTGAACGTAGTCGCGAAATCCGTCCCTTCGAAGGAGACGAATACGACGGACGTAATAAAGATCAGCATGAAGACGACGAGATAGACATGCACGGAGTGCAGCAGGTCTTTGTCCACGGGTTTGCCTTCAAAATTGACCTGGCGGATGACGCGGGGATGCAGATACGAGAACATCTCGCGGCCGGCGGACTTGATCAGGATGATAATACGGCTGACTTTGAAGCCGCCGCCGGTGCTGCCCGCGCAGGCGCCGACAAACATCAGCAGGACAATGACACATTTACTGGTCGAAGCCCATTGGTCAAAATCGGCTGTAGAGAAACCGGTGGACGATACGAGTGAAGCGACCTGAAAGGCCGACTGCCGCAGCGATTCTGCGAAGCCGTTCACATGTCTGATATCGATGAAGATGATCAGAATAGCGGCCAGGATCGTGATCAGGTAGACACGGACTTCCTCCATCTCGACCGCTTTTCTCCATTTGCGGAGGACGAGGAAATAATAAAAGTTAAAGTTAAAGCCGAAGAACATCATGAAGGCCGTAACGACCCACTGACAGTAGGGTGTAAAGCTTCCCAGCGAGTCATTGTAGATGCCGAAGCCGCCCGTGCCCGCGGTCGCGAAGGCCGTGCAGATGGACTCGTACCAGTTCATGCCGCCGCACATCAGCAGGATGAATTCCAGGAAAGTCATGCCCAGATAAAGGGTATACAGGATCTGAGCCGTGAACTTGATCTTGGGAACCAGTTTGCCGACGGAGGGGCCGGGACTCTCGGCGCGCATCAGGTTGATATTGTAGGCGCCGCTCAGGGGCAGGACCGCCAGCAGGAAGACCAGAACGCCCATGCCTCCGATCAGGTGGGTCAGGCTGCGCCAGAAATTGGCGACATGCGACAGGGACTCCACTTCGCTCAAGATACTGGCTCCGGTGGTGGTCAGGCCTGAAACCGTTTCAAACAGCGCGTCCGTGAATTTGGGGATCTCGCCGGAGATCACAAAGGGCAGGCATCCTACCAGACTCATGACGATCCAGCTGAGCGCCGTGGCGACGCAGCCTTCCTTCAGATAAAACACGGTACTTCTGGGTTTGCGCAGATTCAGCAGGATGCCGACGATCAGTGCTCCCGTCGCGACTGCCAGATAGATCCACCCGACCGGCTCGTGAAAAATCAGGCCGACCAGGCTGCAGAGGGCAAGCAGCGCGGCTTCGAGCATGAGCACATATCCCAGAATATAGCGAATCATGGGTGAATTCATAGCTTACCTCAGAATATCCTTAATATCATTAAAGCCGGTATGCGTGGTGACGATCATGACGGTATCGCCCTTCATGATGCAGTCATCGCCGGAAGGTATCAGAATCGAGCCGTTGCGGTTAATAAAGGCGATCAGCAGATCGGATTTGCTGTTCAGGCTGCGCAGCGGGATATTGGTTACCGGTGAATCCTCTGTTACGCGGAATTCGATCGCTTCCACCTGATGGTCAAAGAGGTGGTACAGGGTCTCGATGGAATTGCTGTCCATGGAATTGCGTTTGGCGCGTGCATAGGCAATGATGGCCTCGGCCGTAATATAGCGGGGATAGATCACGCTGCCCAGATCCAGCCCGTTGATAACTTCATGGAAGGAAATCCGGTTGATCTTGGTGATCAGCTTAGCGTTGGACACCTGTCTCGCATAAAGTGTCAGAAGAATGTTCTCCTCGTCAATGCCGGTCAGGGGTACAAAAGAGTCTACGTACTCGATACCTTCTTCTTTGAGGAGATCCTCGTTGGTACCGTCGCCGTTGATAATGACGGCCTTGGGCAGCAGTGTCGTCAGCTCTTCGCAGCGTGCGGGGTCAAACTCGATGATCTTGACACCGATACCGCTCTGCAGGAGCTGTTTGGCCAGATAGTAGGCCGCTTTGCCGCCGCCGATGATCATCGTGTTCTTGACCTGACCCGTTTCAAAACCGATGGCTTTGAGGAACTGTTTGGTCATCTCGCGGGATGCCACAAACGATATCACATCTCCGTGCGCCAGGCGGAACGCGCCGGAAGGAATATAGACCTTGCCCGACCGTTCAACCACGCAGATCAGGATCTTGGAGCCGAAGTTTTTACCCAGGTTGATCAGGTTCATGCCATCCAGGACATTGCCCTGGGGAATGCGGAATTTGATCATCTCGGCCTGGCCGTGCGCAAAAGAATTGACCTCCAGAGCGCTCGGCAGATTCAGGATGCGGGAAGCCTCCTTGGCAGCCTCCATCTCAGGATTGATGATCATCGTCAGTCCGAGCTTGTCGCACAGATAGCCGACCTCGCTGCTGTAGTCAGGGGTCCTGACACGGGCAATGGTCGCGCAGTGGCCGACCTGTTTGGCCACCACACAGCAGAACAGGTTCAGCTCGTCCGAATCCGTAACCGCGATCATCAGGTCCGCACTTTCAATTCCGGCTTCCATCTGAACACTGTAGCTGGCACCATTGCCGACGATCCCCATCACATCGTACATTCCGCAAAGAGTCTGAACCAGCTTGGCGTCCTTGTCCACCACGGTCACATCGTTGCCCTCGCGGCTCAGCTGCTCCACCAGGGTTGTTCCTACTTTACCGCAGCCGACGATGATGATCGAGAGTCCCCGGTCATTTTTAATCTTCTGCATATAAATCCTCCTATGTTGATCCATGAATTTTCTTGGTAAAAGTCACTGCAAGCGCCCCCGGCCCGATATGGCAGGCGATGCTGAGCGGCAGCGCACCCATGTAGATCTCATCCCGGAACGCGGGAAAAGCCTCTGTCACATGCGTCCTGAAAGCCTCCGCCTGCTCCCTGTCATAGGTATACGCCATGTCGATCCAATAAGAAGACGGATCGGGATCAGGCCCCAGGCACTGCTCCATGTCGTGCTGAAGCGCCTGGATCATCATTCTCTCGGCCTGTGCGAGTGTCCTGGCCTTGCCGTAGGCGTCCAGCTTGCCTCCATGGATCTGCAGAACGGGCTTAAGCTTCAGGAGATTGCCGAGCGCGGCGGCCGCGGGGGTGATGCGTCCGCCTTTTTTAAGATAGGTCAGTGTATCGACCATGATATAGATGCCGCATTCTTTTTTATGCGCTTCGAGCAGGCTCCGTATGGACGCGGCATCCAGCCCTTCACGGGCGAGTGCCAAAGCTTCATAGACCGACCGCCTCGTCGTCACGCTGATCCTCTGGTTGTCCACGACCTGGACTCTGCCGTTATAATCCTGAGCCAGGCCAAGCGCTGTCTCACAGGATCCGCTTAATCCACTGGACATGGGTATGTATACCAGTTCTTCATAATCCCGCAGGATTTTCCTCCACTGCTCCAGCAGCGCTACGGGTGAGGGCTGGGAAGTGCTGACTTCCGCTCCTTGCAGCAGTCCCTCATAAAACTGTACCTGTGTCAGATCGATGTCCTCGTAATAAACCTGATCCTGCATGATGACAGGCATCGGCAGCACGTAGATCCCTGCCTGTCTGCCCTCTTCCTGCGTGATCCCGCTATTGGAGTCCGTCATAATGGCTGTTTGATGTATCATTCTCTTTCCCTTGCCTGTCGGCTATCCAACCCTACTAAAAAACAAAAAACAATACAGAGTTAGTATATCATTGAAATCAATGCTTGTCAATCCTTATTGTTATGGTTCCTTCGGTCACGCCATGACTTTCAGACAGCAAAAAGGAGCCCTCCCCCGGCACCTCCATCCGGCGCCGTACGGGGGCTCCTGAGCAGCGAATATCAGATTAATCGTCAGCTTACTTTACGTTTTCGTAGGCGAATAAGAAGCCATATCAGCACCGCCAGATTTACCTGCAGAAATAGTACCGTCACCACTGCGCCGAGCCAGCCCGGCAGAGCGCATTTGAATAAATCTTTGGAGCGATACCAGTCTGCGCGCATGCACTTTCCGTCCACCAGTGTTGTCCAGTAATTCAGATAGTCTTTTTCGGACAAGCCGATCTGGCTGGCCTCCTCTGCGATATATTCACGCAGAGTGATTGTCTTTCCTCCCCAGCTTTCTTCGCAGGCAATTGCTTCTGTGTCCGTATCATACCAGGCCTGGGCAACCCTCCGGAGGTCGGAAAGCCGCACATAATAAGGCCCTTCATAGGTCCTCTGCCCTTCTGTCCAGAACGGATGGGCAAAGCGCCAGCCTGCCCGGTCCGTAGGAAAGGACATCAGACCATATCCGTAAAAAGACTCAAAAGCATAGTGATTGACCCGCGGATCCACCTTGGAATCATAGTAAGGCGTCTTGTCTGTCAGGCAAATGATGGTCCCCTTGGGAATGGTCAGAATCGGTGAGGCATCCCCGGGCTTAGCGTAATAATTCAAATCAAACGATAGTTCAAGTCTGCTCAGACCAGGTTCAGAGTCCAGCATCATCCGGTCAAGGAGTCCTGTTGTCAGATTCTGCCTGCCTGTAATCATCCCCATATAGTCCGTCTGGCCGGTCACATGCCTTGCGGGAATTGCAGCCTCCAATTTGCTGTTATATAGCGTGTTTCGTACGTTAAAGGCCAAGAGTACCAGCACCAAGGCATCCAGTGCCAGAAGGCCCCAGAATACGGGCCTCGGAATCTTCTTAATTACCGGCTTCTTATGGGGAATCAACCGGTACAGACACCATGCCAGGATTTCAACACAGAGCAACGCCGCTGCCGCAAGCAGCCACAAAGGGGCGGCCTGCTGTGCAAGATTGTCCGAGCGGAACAGATCTGCTGACAGGAGCTGCTGATCCACTCCGCATAGAATTATGGTCTGCAAAGCATTCTTGGACATCTTGAATCCCAGATTCTGATTCAGATAGCGAAGAGTGTTTTCATTTACAGACACTCCGCCAACTGCCGTATACAGCTTCTGGATGTCCGCCCACTTCATATAATATGCCCCCTGCAGCACTTCATCCTTGCCAGCTGTAAAAGGATGGGCCACACGCCATTCTTTCTGATCAGTCGGAAATGTCTGGAATCCATATCCACGGCCCTGCCGGCTCCTTAGCACCTTGCTGCCCTTCACGATCGTATACACTGGTTCTTTATCGTCCGGTGCAGCATAATAATGCAGATCAAAAGGCAAAGTCATCTCCGTGTCGCTCTGTCCCATATCCGCATATCCGGGAAGCCCCGAATAAGCTCCCGACAGGTCCGTATGACTGTCCATATATCTCTGCTGCTGTTCTAGATAATATGTTTGCTGCTCCCGAGACACCTCCCGGGACTGATCTGTTCCGACAAGCCTCAGGTACGCATTTACCTCCCGCTGCAGCAGAGTTTTGCGGAAACAAATGGCAAGAAAAGCGGCAAAAGCAAAAAACAGAGAGACGATAATAATCATCATCCATTTTTTCTTCATAATAATGCCTCCATTTCTGCAGAAGAAACATGATTAATCTCTACAACAGGATCGTTTTTTAATTCTTGAAAAAGCTCGTTATCGGAGAACAACGACTCATTTTTAACAAGTAAAACCAATTTGTTGTCGTCATTGATATATTCACCAGCATAATCCACAGCTTGAATCCGAGAATAAGCTGGGGAGCTAATTAGCAAAACCAAAGCTAAGCAACTTGCCATAAGAACACGAAATCATGGTCGTTTCATTCTTTTCAACTCCCTTATTTTGATAAAATACTATTGTCATTATTATAATATCATAAATGTAGTTTTATTTCAATCCATGATTTCATAAAATTATAGCCCATATACAGGCAACCTGAACCGACGGGTCCGCCCCTACATTTGCACTTGTTAAAAAGCGCTTCATTTCAAGGTTTTGGGCTCCATAACAGCAGGACAATGCAATGAATGCTGCAATGACCAAATCCGGGAAAATGAGAGAAATGGTTTTGGCCCGGTTCATAGAATCTGCCCCTTTCTATTCCCGTTTTTCAATGCCGAAATCGTGCTTCATTTCATAAGATGCACCTTTCGCGTGAAACCACATATAGCTTAACACATTTTTCCTAATATTACAACGACCGTTTCGCACATTTTCCCGAGAAATTTCAGGTATAATTGTACATTTTTCTGAAACAGCATCTTCAGTCAGGACTTTTCTGACAGAAACACCCTCCGGCTGATGGATCGGCTTCTCATTGCAAAAATATTTTTTCGGAAATTTCAAAAAAACTCTTGTATATTTTGACCGAATATGCTATAATATAGACACTTGATTTGGTGAATATGACTTTTGAGTGTGTAATCCACTTTTTGTATATCTCCTCTTTTCTTAACTTTCTTCTATTCTTTCCCTTTGCCTGGCTTTTGCTGGGCATTTTTTTTGGTTTTAAGTTGCAACAAGGCGTTTTTCGTGCTATAATGCCATTTGTATCCTTTGAGAAAGAAGGTCTTTCATGATTACCGTACGCATACTGAACGTAAAATCGTTCATGAACCGTCTGCTGCTGTCCGATACTTTTGACGGCTGGGGGTTCCAGGGGGCCGAGATCGTGGCGCTCACGCAGTATTCTGTTTCGGGTACGCTGAATACCCGGTATCTGACAGAGTCTGAACGTGCTTCACATCCGGACGAGATGCTCCGCTACTCCGAGGTTCGCGGCATTCTGTCCGCGATCGTGAAGGCGGGACGGACACCTTCGCTGATGAAGATGGTGCTCGTCTGCCCCAAGGATCTTTTGGAGGATCACCGCTCCGTTGCCGCCAAATCCTATCTGATGACACTGCATTTCCAGGACGGAGTTCTGAGGCTTACGGGAGGCATCTCTTTAGGCAGCTTTTCCATGGATCGCTCCGACGCACAGTTTTGGGACCTCCAGTTTCCCAGGATATTGCAAAAGCTGCAAATTGAATATACGACAAAGGAGTAATTGTCATGCAGGAACAGGGAAGTCTTTCCATTAACAGTGAGAATTTGTTTCCCATCATCAAAAAATGGCTTTATTCGGACCAGGATATCTTTATCCGCGAGCTGGTCTCCAACGCGGTGGACGCCATCGTCAAATTCAGGAAAATGGTTTCGATGGGCGACGCAGAGGCGTCAGAGGATGAGCAGTATGCCGTTCACGTCACGATCGACGCAGAGGCGGAGACCATTACGGTTTCTGACAACGGTATCGGCATGACCGCAGATGAGGTCCGCAAATACATCAATCAGGTCGCTTTTTCCGGCGCCGCCGAATTCCTCGAGAAGTACAAGAATGCGACCGAGGATCCGATCATCGGGCATTTCGGCCTGGGCTTCTATTCTGCCTTTATGGTGGCCAGTCAAATTCAGATCAATACCCTCTCCTATCAGGAAGGGGCTGAACCCGTTCTCTGGACGTCGGACGGCGAATCCGGCTATGAGATGACGGAGGGTACCCGCACTTCGCGCGGCACTGATATCATCCTGCACGTAAATGAAGACGGCAGGAAATACCTGACCACCTGGGAGCTCCGCACGATTCTGCAAAAATACTGCGCTTTCATGCCGGTCGAGATCTACCTGGAGAATCCGGCTGAGGAAGCAAAGAACCGCGAGGAAGCCGCCAAGAACCGCAAAGAGGGCGATCCCGAGCCCGAGGCTCCGGTGCCGAAGCCGATTAACGAGATCCATCCGCTCTGGACACGTAATGCGAACGAGCTTAAGGATGAGGACTACAAGGCCTTCTACCGCGATGTATTCATGGATTACCGCGAGCCGCTCTTCTGGATCCACCTCAATATGGACTATCCGTTCCGGCTCAAAGGTATTCTGTATTTCCCGAAACTGGGCAACGAATTCGAGTCCGCCGAGGGCCAGGTCAAGCTCTACTGCAACCAGGTTTTTGTCGCGGATAATGTCAAAGAAGTCATCCCCGAATTCCTGCTGCTCTTAAAGGGTGCGATCGACTGCCCCGACATTCCGCTGAATGTCTCGCGCAGCTTCCTGCAGAATGACGGCTATGTCCGCAAGATCAGCGATTATATCACCCGTAAGGTGGCCGATAAGCTCAAGTCTCTCTATAACGGCGAGCGCGAGCAGTATGAGAAATACTGGGATGATATTCATCCCTTCATCAAGTACGGGTGCCTGCGCAATGAGAAATTCTACGACCGTGTCAAGGATTGCATCCTGTACAAATCCGCGGTAAGCGACCATTTCGTCACCATGAGCGAATATCTGGAAGCCGCCAAAGAGACCCATGAAAACAAAGTTTTCTACACGACCGATCCTCGCCGGCAGGCACAGTATATCACTGCGCTCTCCCATCAGCAGATCGACGTCGTCATTCTCCCCACTACGATCGACGTACCCTTTATCTCGCTGATCGAGTCCAAGCAGGAAGGCGTGCGCTTCCTGCGGGTGGACGCGGATCTGTCCCAGGCGCTGAAGGATTCTGAGATCACTGTCGACGAATCGCTGCAGAGCAAAGCCGAGGCCCTCTTCCGCGAAGCGCTTGGCAAGGAGGATCTCAAAGTCCGTCTGGAGAATCTGAAAGACACCGGCGTCTCCGTCCTGCTGGAGCAGTCCGAGGAAAGCCGCCGTATGCATGATATGATGAGGATGTACAGCGGTGTGGGGATGAACTGGGGCGATATGCCTGCCGATGAGACTCTGGTGGTAAACGCTGCCAGTCCGGTCGTCGCAAGACTCCTCGCCGCCGAGTCAACCGACCTGTCTAAGAAGGTTGTATCCGAGCTGTACGACCTGGCCAGGCTCAGCAGCCGGCCGTTTGAAGCCTCCGAACTGGGAGCCTTTATCGCCCGCAGTCAGGATCTGCTGCAGGCATTATTATCCGATTAATGAGAGGAGAAACCCATGAGCAAGATTATTTTAACCGGTGACCGTCCTACCGGTCGTCTGCATGTCGGCCACTATGTGGGATCCCTGCGTGAGCGCGTCCGCCTGCAGAATTCGGGTGAGTATGACAAGATTTTTATCATGATCGCCGATGCCCAGGCACTGACCGATAACGCCGAAAATCCTGAGAAGGTGCGTCAGAATGTCATCGAGGTCGCCCTGGACTATCTGTCCGTGGGGCTGGATCCTGCGAAGTCTTCGATTCTGATCCAGACGCAGATCCCCGAACTGACCGAGCTCTCCTTCTACTATATGAATCTGGTCACGGTTTCGCGCCTGCAGCGTAATCCCACCGTCAAGGCCGAGATCCAGATGCGCAATTTCGAAGCCAATATCCCCGTCGGCTTCTTCACCTATCCGATCAGCCAGGCGGCCGATATCACCGCTTTCCTCGCAACCACCGTTCCCGTCGGCGAAGACCAGCTGCCGATGCTGGAGCAGACCCGTGAGATCGTCCGCAAATTCAACTCGGTCTACGGCGAGACCCTGGTGGAGCCCGAGGCCCTGCTTCCCTCCAACAAAGCCTGCCTGCGTCTGCCCGGCATCGACGGCAAAGCCAAGATGAGCAAGTCCCTGGGCAACTGCATCTATCTGTCCGACACCGAGGAAGAAGTCCGTCAGAAGGTCATGTCGATGTTCACCGATCCCAACCATCTGCGCGTCTCTGATCCCGGTCAGGTGGAAGGCAACCCCGTCTCAAGTTATCTGGACGCTTTCGCCCGCGACGAGCACTTTGCGGAATTCTGCCCCGATTATCAGAATCTGGACGAGATGAAGGCGCATTATTCCCGAGGCGGCCTCGGCGACGTCAAGGTCAAGCGCTTCCTGAACAATGTGCTGCAGACCGAGCTGGCGCCGATCCGTGCGAAACGCAAAGAGTATGAACGCGACATCCCCGGCGTCTACGACATCCTCCGCAAGGGCAGCGATAAAGCCCGTGAGGAAGCCGCTCATACGCTTGACATGGTCCGCAGCGCGATGCGCATCAATTATTTCGACGATGCCGAACTGATCCGCGCGCAGAGCGAAAAGTTTAACGGATAAATTCCGATTACTGCCTACGCCAAACGGGTATTCATGGCAAATGATGTCATGAATACCCGTTTTTTTGTACCAAAAAAGACTATTCCTTTCCGGAATAGTCTTTTTGCGTCCGATATTCTGTCAGCAGTCCGGTTACTCGATCCGCGTGATATCCCCGGTGTCACGGAAGACATAATGCCCGGGGCCGACGCGCTTCTCCGCGCCGCCGATCCGGATCAGGGCCGGCACCGGCGTAGTCAGTTCATAACGGACCTGATCCTCTTCACAGAGCCAGCTGCCCACGATGAGGCCCTGACGGCTCTCCAGACGGGCCGCCAGCCAGCCGATGCGGGCATCGGGATGGGGCTCATAGATCAGCTCTGTAAAGCCCGGGTGCACTTCGTCGTGATAGATGCCGGCAGCCTGCTCAAAGACCCAGTCCGCCACCGCACCGTAAGCGTAATGATTAAAGGAGTTCATGTCTTTGGACCAGAAGGAGCCGTCCTCGCGGATACCGTCCCAGTGCTCCCAGATCGTGGTCGCGCCTTTGCTGATGGGGTACAGCCAGCCGGGGTATTCACGCCTCAGCAGCAGATCCCAGGCCAGGTCGCTGTGGCCGTAATGGCTCAGCACATGGAGCAGATACGGCGTGCCCACAAAGCCGGTGCGCAGCTGGACGCCGTCCTTTCGGACCAGGGCTGCCAGATCATCGGCCGTCTGCTGCAAGTCTTCTGCCAGACAGAAATGCACAGCCAGCACATGTTCGGTCTGCGTCCGGTAATCCGGGAAAGCTTTGCGGAAAGCCGAGATGATCTTTGCATACAGTGCCTCATAGGCCTGCACATCCTCACCGAGGACCTTGCCGGCCTTGATCACCAGCTCCGTGGAGCGCGCATAAAAGGCCGTCGCAATAAAATCCTCCCGCGTGGAGCCTTTATAGCTGCCGCTCGGCGCATCCAGGCCCAGCCAGTCGGCAAAGTGGAAATGCCCCGTCCACAGATCCGGGGTTGTAGTGGCCGAAGTGATATAATTCACCCATTTCTTCATGCTGTCGAACTGATCCTGCAGTACGCGGATATTGCCATAGGTCTGATACATCTGCCAGGGGATGATCGTCGCCGCGTCTCCCCAGGCCGCACTGCCGGGTCCATCGGGCATCAGATCGGGGATGACTTCACCCACTTCTCCGCTTTCGCGCTGGTCAGCCGCCAGGTCGTGCAGCCACTTACGGAAGAATTTTTCCACATCGTAGAAATAGCTTGCCGTTTTGGCAAAAACCTGCGCGTCGCCCGTCCAGCCCAGGCGCTCGTCACGCTGCGGACAGTCGGTAGGCACATCCAGGAAATTGCCGCGCTGACCCCACACGATGTTGGAGAAAAGCCGGTTCAGCGTTTCATCCCCGGAACGCAGGTAACCGGTGCGGTGCATATCCGAATAAACTGCGATGGCGGTAAAGTCCTCCGGCCCGGCCTCTCCGGGCCACTCGATCAGATGAATGTAGCGGAAGCCGAAGAAAGTCAGCCCGGGATGCCAGGTCTGCTTCCCATCGCGGCAGATATAACGCACTTTGGCTTTGGCGGAGCGGTAGTTCTCGTTGTAGAAATTGCCCTCAGCGTCCAGCACTTCAGCGTGGTTAAAATAAACCGTATCGCCCGCTTTGGCATCCACGGTGAATTCCACATAGCCCGTCACTTCCTGGCCGAAATCAACCATCAGTTCGCCCCTGGGCGTGCGGAAGACTTTCTGCGCGGTCAGACGCTCCTGCTCGCAGAGATCCTCACCCTCCTGCTCGATCAGAATGTCCTTGCTCCAGTCTAGGAGCACCGCGGGCTGCCATTCACCTGTGACAAACCTTGCGTCAAAAGTCTCGCCGTCATAGATCTCGCTGAAGCGGACGGCGCTTTCTCCGAAGGACCATGATTCATCCGTCATGATCCTCTCCTCGCTGCCGTCGGCATACCGGATGGTCAGTTCTGCGAGCAGACCGCAGGGCTGTTCATTGCGGTTCTTTTTGTCCTCGGTATTGAGCCAGCCGGGTATCGGTGAACGGAACCATCCGCGGCCCACCGTCACGCGCAGTTCATTGGTCCCGCCCAACAGATCCGTCACATCATAGATCTGATACTGCAGGCGGTGCTTATAGCTGGTCCAGCCGGGAGCCATCACAAAATCGCCCACACGCTTCCCGTTCAACCGGGCTTCGTACACACCCAGGGCCGTGATCTGCAGTTCGGCCCGCTCCACCGCCTGTGCGGCCTTAAAGCCGCGGCAAAAAACCGGAGCTATATCCCCGAGTTCATAGGCGGTCGTAATCCATTTCGCGTCTTTGATCCCCATACTAAACACTCCTTTTTACGTCTCTCTTAGTCAAAATACAATCCTTCCGCATAGATTCGTTCCCCTGCCATGCCTGACTGCGAGGACTCCGCCGGGGGCGTGCTCTCGGGCTCTTTCTTCAGGCCTTTGATAAACTGGCCGAAGAAAAGCAGAATCAGGATGATCGGGATGATCAGGAGGATCTCGCCGATCACACTGGCATACCATCGGTAGGATTTCTGACGGTCGCGGTCCTGATCCGGGGCCTTCTGCCGAGTCTCTTCCTGATCCAAGCTCTCCGGCTCAGTGCGGTTCTTTTCCTGCTCTTCCATCATCCGTACAGCCTTTCTCTGACCAGATCCGAACCGAGCACCGGGATGCCCGCCTGCTCCAGAATCCTGCAGCAACGGCGGTTATCTCCTGTCTTGAAGATGATCATCGCGTGGCGGTCCAGCTTGGTGCCGAAAGCATACATGTATTCGATATTGATCTCGTTATCAGCCATCAGTCTGACGGGATAATAAAGCCCGCCGGGCGTGTCGTTGACGTCGATGGCCAGCACTTCGGTCGTCTTGACGGCAAAACCGGCCCGCTGCAGGCAGGCTTCGCCCTTCTCGGGATTGGAGAGCATCATGCGAAGGATGCCGTAATCGCTCGAATCCGTGACGGATAAGCCGTGAATATCGATTCCCTCCTCCGCCAGAACACGCAGCACTTCGTTAAGGCTGCCCGGCTGATTGGGCACCAGAATTGAC
Organism: Bacillota bacterium; assembly: GCA_017442535.1. Taxonomy (GTDB): domain Bacteria; phylum Bacillota; class Clostridia; order Lachnospirales; family Bianqueaceae; genus RUG12817. The sequence continues at coordinate 13,470 of JAFRZL010000045.1, forward strand.
AGCTGCTTCAGGCCTTTTGTCTGTGAATCCATGGTTAATCCTCCTGATCTTTATATTCGTTCTCCTCGGTCTCCGCCTCGAGCGGGATGAAAACGCGTTCCTCCACATTTTCCTGCTGATAGGCGTGGGCCCGTTCCACGGCCTCCTCGTAGAAATACTCCTGGCAGTTGACAACGGGGCGGCCGCGGCCGTCCACCTTGGCATAGCTGCCATCGCTCGCCATCAGTCGGGCTTTCTGCGTGTCCGAGAGATAGACGTCCAGCATATCCCACAGGCGTTCGCGCAGTCTCTCGTCCTCGATCGGGAAGAGCAGCTCGACACGGCGGTCCAGATTGCGCGTCATCCAGTCGGCGCTTGACAGGTAATACTCTTCGTTGCCGTCATTGTAGAAATAGAAGATGCGGCTGTGCTCCAGGAGCCATCCGACGATGCTGCGCACCGTGATATTCTCGGAAACACCCGGGATGCCGGGTCTTAAGGTACAGATGCCGCGGACGATCAGCTCGATCTGAACACCGGCGCCCGAAGCCTCGTAAAGGGTTTGGATCACCTCGGGATCCAGCAGAGAATTCATCTTGGCAATGATATGCGCCTTGCGCCCTGCGCGGGCATGATCAGCCTCGCGGCGGATCATGGACAGGAATTTCTTGCGCAGTCCGAGCGGGGCGGCCGTCAGCTTACGCATATCCGGGGGATCTCCGTAGCCGGTCAGCGCATTGAAGAGCGCGGAAGCATCGGCTCCGATCGGCTCTTTGCAGGTGAAGAAGCCGATATCGGTGTAGAGTCTGGCCGTCACATCGTTATAATTACCCGTCCCCATATGCACATAGCGGCGGATACGGTCCTCGTCACGGCGGACCACAATCGTCAGCTTACAGTGCGTCTTGAGGCCGACCAGGCCATAAATGACATGGCAGCCTGCTTTCTCAAGCTTCTTTGCCCACTGGATATTGTTTTCCTCGTCAAAACGCGCCTTAACCTCTACCAGTACCGTCACCTGCTTGCCGTTGTCGGCCGCGCGGGACAGGGCCTGGACGATCGGGGAATTGCCGCTCACGCGGTACAGTGTCTGCTTGATCGCGAGCACCTTGGGATCATCCGCTGCCTGCTCCACAAAATTCACCACGGGCTGGAAGCTTTCATAAGGATGCGAGAGCAGAATATCTTTCTCGCGGATCGCCGCGTACAGATCCTCTTTACCAAGCAGGTCGCCGGGCGTCTGAGGGATCAGATCCGGTTTCTTGAGGAATTCCAGCGGCATCACCTTGGAGACCCGCGTGATGAAGGAAAGGTCGACGGGGCCGTCGCACAGGTACAGATCCTGTTTGCCAAGCTCCAGCGCATCCATCAGGTATTTGACCAGATCCTCCTCCGCGTCCCGGCTGATTTCCAGACGAACGGCATCGCCGCGGCGCCGCTGCTTCAGCGACTTCTCCATCTCTTTCAGCAGGTCGGTCGCCTCCTCTTCCTGGAACGATAAGTCGCCGCTGCGGGTGATCCGGTAATAGGCGCTTTTTTCCACCGTATGTCCGGGGAAAAGCTGCCCCATAAAGAGCGTCAGCACGTCTTCCAGCAGTATATAGGACCCGCTAGGAAGCGATACGAGTCTGGGCAGGACGGACGGCGACTGCACCGTTGCGAAATGCCGCTCGCCCTCCGCGTCCTTCAGGAAAAGCGCGATATTCAGACTTTTGTTCAGGATCAGGGGGAAGGGACGGGACGGATCCACGGCCATTGGGGTCAGGACAGGATACAACTCCGTCTCGAAAAGGTGGCCGAGATACTCGCGGTCCTGGTCCTTCAGCCCGTGCTCCGTCACCAGACGGAAGCCCTCTCTCTTGAGATGCGGGATCAGGATCCGGTGATAAACCGAGTAGACATCCTCCATCATCACGTGGATACGTGCCGCGATCTGCTTAAACTGCTCCTTAGGCGTCAGGCCGGCGGGATCCGGCTTCTCGGAGTCCTCGTGGATCAGATCCTTGACGCCCGCCACTCTAACCATAAAAAACTCGTCCAGATTGGAAAGCGTAATGCTGAGGAATTTCGCCCGCTCCAGCAGAGGATTTTTGGGATCCCTCGCCTCGTTCAGAACCCTCTGGTTGAATTCCAGCCAGGACATCTCCCGGTTCATGAATAAAGACGTGTCCTGCCATTTTTTATCGGCCATGACTTATTCTCCTCCTTTGATATGCAGCTCCAGCGAGAGGCCGAGGATATCGCTCACGGATTCGCCGAAGCCCATGACTTTCCAGTTTTCCAGCGTGGCGTTCTGATGCGCCGTAGCCGAGATGACCAGCCGTCCGCCCGTCACATTCACTTTGACAGCCGTGAATTTCTGGCGGTGGCTGTAATCCAGGGCATTTGCGAGGCGCAGGAAGGTGACCAGTTTGGACAGGATCAGACGATTCTTGCGGCCGAGGCGCTGGTATTCGGGATCTTCCGCGATCAGCTCCACATCTTCATGGAAGCGGATCACCGTCGCCATCATCCGCTGTTCTTCTGTTGTAATGCCCGAAAACTCAAGCGAAGTCGCGATCTGCGCGGAGTGCTCGGCATGATCCGTAATATTCATGAATTTGCCCGCATCGTGCAGATAGGCTGCCATCCGCAGGATCAGGCGGTGACGATCCGTCAGGCCATGGGCTTTCTGCATCGCGTCAAAGAGCATCATCGCGTATTTCTCGACCTGTTCGCTATGCGCCTGGTCACACTGGAAGCGGTCTGCGACCATCCGCGTGTAGAAGAGGATATCCGCCATCGAATCGCTGCGCTGCTGCTCGGACTCCTTGGTTCCGGCAAGCTCCCACAGAATACCGTCCAGCAGACCGGCGAAAGAAAAAGTGATCTCTTCCAGCTTCATATAGGAGCTGACGGTGTGGATGATCATCATGGTGGGGATCATGCGGCGTGCACGCTCCATCTCCATGCCATACTGTTCTGCAATGTCGGCGGCGGACATGGAAAGCATCGAACGATAGACCTTGTTAAAAGCCTGGAAGCTGATCTTGCCGCTCGTCTTGCGCGGCGCCTTGCCCTTGCAGATCTCATAGATCTTGTCGCTCATGCTGCCGCTCACGAGATACTGCGTGTAAGACTGCTGTCTTCCTTTGCGCAGAATATAGTCCATATTGCTGATCAGGAACTCTTCCATGACGTCCTGGTAGCGCAGGGTCTGGCCTTCGATCGAAGAAAGCATGCCCAGGATCCGGAGTGTTCCCATCTGGGTCGTCTGGCTGAAATTCATACCTTTATCAGTATAGGCAGCGATTTGGGTCGTGCCGGAACCGATACGCGTATACAGCAGCCCTTTTGCCGCTTTCTCGCGGAAATCAGGCACCGCCGCGAAAGCCGCCTGACGGGTCAGATACCGCTCCTCCGCTTCGCTGATCAGCTCCACGGTCAGGCCTGTGCGCACCCGGATCTGCTCCAGAACATAATCGCTGTTCTCGGCTTCACGCATGGCGGACGTGCCGACGACACGCTTGACCTGCACCTTGTATTCGCTCATCAGCCGCTTAAAGCCGATGAGAACCTGGCAGACCTCTTCCACCATATCCGGGGAGATCCGTCCGCTTGCAAAGGTATCCTTACCGATTGCGATGGTTCTGGTCACGTTTTCGAGCAGCTGCGTCTCTCCCTTATCAGTGAGCTGCATGATTTTCAGTCTGATTGATCCGGAGCCCAGGTCGATGCCTGCTAATACTTTATTCTTATTCACGGCTTCCGTTCCTCCTTTCGCTGCCTGTCCCTGAGGCGCAGCCCGCTGAAGAATTCTCTGAGCAGCGCCGCGCTTTCTTCCTGTAATACGCCCGTAACGAGTTCCGCCCTGTGATTGAACCCATCCATCTGCAGGAGGTTGATGATCGAGCCCGCGCATCCTGCCTTCGGATTCATGGCGCCGACCACGACCCGCGGAATGCGGGCCTGTACAATGGCTCCGGCGCACATGGGGCAGGGTTCCAAAGTAATATACATCGTCGTCTCTTCCAGACGCCAGTCCCCGATCTCAGCGGCGGCCTGGCGGATGGCTTCGATCTCGGCATGCATCAGAGGGCTGTGCAGCGCGTTCCGCATATTGTAGCCTCTGCCGATAATGCGGTCTTCATAAACCATGACGGCTCCGATCGGAGTATCCCCCGCGTCCGCCGCGCACTGCGCCAGCCGGAGCGCTTCCCGCATGTAGAAAATGTCTTTTTCCTCCGGAGTCATTTTGTCTCGGAGACCTCCTGATCCTCCGGCCTTCCGGCCAGATCCGCTTCGTCCCCCGCTGCCGGCACGGCCGGTTTTTTCTTGCGGAAAACGATCCACTTACTGAAGACATAGTTCATGATGATGACCAGTATATTGCTGATGATCTTGATCGGCATAGCCGGGAAATGGAAGACCCACTCCGTAAAGAAGAGCAGGAAGACATTGTCAAAGACACCTGAGAACAGCCGCGCCCCGACGAATGTCAGGAACTCCCACAAGAATTTTTTAAGATCCCAGCCTTCGCTCCGGAAGACGAAGATCTTGTTGGTAAAGAAAGCGAAGAGGACGCCGGCGATCCATGCGATCGAGTTGGCCAGGAGCTTGTCCATGTGCAGCAGCTCGTACAGAACATAGAAGGTCGCGATGTTCAGCAGCGTTGTCACCCCGCCGAAAACCAGATACCAGAAGGTCTCCCGGTACTTCTCGTACAGCTTATTCAGCTGTTCAATCCATTTGTTCATGACGTTTTCTTCTCCAGACAAAGATGGATGCCGCGATGGTATAGAGGATCAGAATTCCCGTGCAGACCACCGAGATTTTGATGCCGAGATCAAGCCCGGGCGTGTGATAAGTAAAGACGATGTCGTTGGAGCCGGCCTCGCACAGTACGGCCATAAAGCCGATCTGCACATTCTCGACCTCGACGCTCTTGCCGTTAACGGTGGCGGTCCAGCCATCCTTCTCGTAGGGAACACTGAAGAATACCAGGTTGGGCGCATCCAGATCGATATGCGCCTTAAAACCACTGTTGTCGTAGGAGAAGCTGTCGCAGGCGTGCTCGGCCCTCTCCAGGCAGTCGTTGAAATAGGCGCTCTCCGAGAAGATGAATTCACTTTCCTTGGTGACTTTGCGCATCAGCCCGATGTACTTGGCCTCCTGCTCCTCGGTCAGGATCAGGGCCTTGACCATCAGCTTGTCGCGGTTTGTCTTACTGGTGTTCTTGTCCACCTTGGATTTCAGGATATAGGCGTCATAGGTGAAGCCCATGGGGATGCAGTAATTGTTTTCCCAGATGGCAAATCCTGCCATATCGTACAGATACGTATAGCCGGGCATCTTGGTGTCGGGCTTTTCGGCCTCGGGATCGCCGAAGACATCGGACTTATAATCGATCCGGTCTGCGAAATAGCGGACCGAGAACAGGGAACGGGAAGCATAGCGTTTATAATCCATCTTGGAATTTACATCGCGATTGTCGCCGATATATTCATAATAATCCATGATGGAGACCGGAACAACGCTGTGGAAAGCATGCATATCCGGGACCTGCCAGAACATTCCCATATTGATGAAGGAGTCGTCGTTATCGATCCGGAAGAACTCATCCGTCGGCCAGTGAAGCTTTTCCGCGCCGTGGATGGCATCCGGGATAATGTAGTTCTTGGTATCGTAGGAGCGGGTCTTGCCGTAGACCAGATAATAATTTCCGTAGAGGACGCCGAACAGACAGACTCCCATCATCAGATAGCTCACAAAGAGCTTGGGCCTCTTTCTCCTCTCATCCAGTATCAGGTAGAGGGCGGCTATGCTGACCATGCAGGTGATCGCCATGATGTAGAAGGGAATCGAGAAGGATTTGTTGTAGATACCGAGCGTCGTCTTCTCCTCCTCGACGGTACTTGTCTCGATCCGGGTCCCGCCCGATTCGTCCGAGACTTCCTGCTGGACCTCGTTCTTGACCTTCTCGGTCTTTGGCGTCAGCACCATAGCCGCGATCACGGCCAGGGTAAAGACTGCCATGATCTTCCAGCCGGTGTGCAGCGCCTCGTCGCTGCCGCGGTCCAGGGTGATGACTGTTGCTGCCACCATCATCAGGACCAGCATGAAATACCAGCGGGCGTAATAGGAGCTGTTCATCACAGTGAACATACTGTTCAGACCGGGGATGAACGCCATGATCAGCAGCAGGAAAATCAGGCTCTTCAGCCAGTTCTTTTTATTCTCGGAAACAAAGGCGATCACACCCGCCATGCTGAAGAGCGGGATATACGCCTGCACCGAAGTCCAGCGCATGTACGAATCCGTCAGCAGGATCGGCTGCGAAGGCAGCTCCGGCGGGAAGAAGAAATTCAGCAGAATGACCCATGGCTTGCGCTCATGCGTAAAGATCCAGAAATTGTAACCGGTCAGCATCCCGCTCGACCGCGGATTGGCCAGCATTACAATGAGGGAAGGCCAGACCAGGAAGGCGCTGACGCCGAAGCCGATAATGGCTTCAAAGCCGACAACCAGGAACCTGGCGAAGGTCGTTTTATAATCGCCCCGCCACACTTTCATGATGAAATACAGCACCATAAAGACAGCCTCCCCCGCGAAGAAGACATAGTTCACGATCGCGCAGAGAGCCACGGACGCGGCAAACACGCCCCGCCGGTTGTTTTCCACCAGTTCGTCCATACCGATCAGCATCAGCGGGAAGAAAACCATCACGTCCAGGAAATGGTTGAAGAAAGTATTGTACATCGTATACCCTGAGAAGGCATACAGAAGACCGCCCAGAATCGCGTACTCTGAGCGTTTGACATAGCGCCGCAGCCAGGCCGTCGCGATCATGGACATAAGGGCGTATTTCAGGATCAGAAGGGGGCCCATCAGATAGGGAACCCAGCTCTCCGGGAAGGGCAGCGTGATCCAGAAGAAGGGGCTGCCAAGGAGATAAAAGGTGTACGAGCCGATGAAATTCGCGCCCAGATCCGTGTACCAGTTCCAGCCGATATTGCCGGCCCGTACGGCTTTGTGCGCCAGCATGTAGAAAGGCACCTGCTGCGCGTTAAAGTCGCCAAGGAAGAGGAAATACCCTTCATCCCAGACAATGGAGGGCAGGAACATGAGGATCGCGACCATCAGGGCGATGATAAAGCTCTTCCAGAGCAGATGACGGCCGTTGGTCACACCGAACCAGTCCTGGTCGGTTTTCCTGCGGGTACGTCTGGCAGATCTCACTTTGGGTGCGGGTTCCTCCTGAACGGGCGGCTCTTTAACCACGGTCATGGGCTCCGGAGCAGGTTCTCCCTGCGGCTCAGGAGCGAATTCGGGCACGGGCTCGGAATCCGCCTTAAGCTCAGCGGCGGGCACGTCCTCGGGCCGGGAATCATCTGCGGCGGGCACGGCCTCGGGCTCCGCTGCTTCCGCGGCGGGCTCCTCGAATACCGTCAGGTCCTCCCAGAAGTCCTTTTCGTCCAGATCAAGCTCCCCGTCCGCCAGGTCTTCTTCCTCGCGGGCGACCTGCAGATCGAGCTCTTTCTGTTCATCCATCTATTTCATCTCCTTCGTTATCCAATATCAGCATGGCGTCACCGAAGCTGAAGAAGCGGTATCGCTCCCGGACCGCCTCGCGGTAGGCTGCCAGCACATGCTCGCGCCCCGCAAGCGCCGAAACCAGCATGATCAGCGTGGATTCGGGCAGGTGGAAATTCGTGATCAGTCCGTCGATGACCTTGAATTCATAGCCGGGATAGATAAAGATATCGGTCCAGCGTCCGCCGGCCCGGACGATCGTATCGGGGTCAGCCATGCTCTCCAGCGTCCGGCAGGAAGTCGTCCCCACCGCGATCACACGATGCCCCTCCGCTTTGCACCGGCGGATCAGCTCCGCCGTCTCCTCGGTCAGAATGCAGTACTCGGAATGCATCTCGTGGTCTTCGATCCGCTCTTCTTTGACGGGGCGGAAGGTGCCGAGCCCCACGTGCAGCGTCACAAAGCCGGTCCGGATGCCTTTATGCCTTAATTCGTCCAGCAATTCGTTGGTAAAATGCAGTCCGGCCGTAGGTGCGGCTGCCGAACCCGTCTCACGCGCGTAAACAGTCTGGTAGCGGTCCGGATCCTCGAGCTTCTCGTGAATATACGGGGGCAGGGGCATCTCACCCAGCTTGTCCAGGATCTCTTCGAAGATGCCTTCAAAGTCGAACCGGACAATGCGGTTGCCGCCTTCCACGATATCCATAACTTCCGCCTGCAGCAGGCCTCCTCCGAAAGTCAGCCTGTGGCCCGGACGGACGCGTCTGCCGGGGCGCACCAATGCTTCCCAGAACATGCCTTCCCCGTATTCGCCTTCGGAGCAGCGCTTCAGCAGCAGGACCTCCACCGGCGTGCCGGTATCCGCCCTCTCTCCGTGGAGCCGCGCGGGCATGACCTTAGTATCATTCAGGATCAGGCAATCCCCCGGCTGCAGGTATTCACCGATACGGTAGAAGGCACTGTGGCGCACCTCCCCCGTCGTCTTGTCCAGAACCAGCAGTCTGGAAGAAGCCCTCTCCGCCAGAGGCGTCTGTGCGATCAGCTCCTCCGGCAGTTCATAGTCAAAATCTTTTGTATTCATCCTTTATAAACCCAAAACCTGATATATCTCTTTTAATGCATTCTCGCGTGTGCAGACGCGTGTATGGCGGACCGGCAGACTGAATAACTCCCGGATCGGCTGTGGTACCGGCCGTCCGCTTGCCGCGGAGAGAGCTTCCGCCGTATAGGGCTCCAGCTTGCCGAGCGCGCCGAGCACGCTTTGTGGGAATTTGTACGGACTGGCCGTCGAAATGATGACAAGCGGATTGCTCCTGCGGCCTTCATCGGCCCGGACTGTTTCGTACTGATCGGCTACCGCCGCCGCGACCGCCGTATGCGGATCCATGACATAGCCGCTTTCCCGATAGACGCGCCGGATCGTATCCGCGACCGCATCTTCTTCCGCATAGCCGGCCCAGAATCCGTCAAGCGCCATGAAATCGCCCTTATCCAACCGATATTGCCCCTCGGACGAGAGCGCGGCCAGCAGCGAAGCGACCTTACCGGTATCACGTCCGCAGATCTCATACAGAAGCCTCTCCAGATTGCTGGAAACCAGAATATCCATTGAAGGCGAAGTCGTCACGTAGAAAGGCCTCTTGGCATCATATTCCCCGGTCCGGAAAAAGTCCGTCAGCACATGGTTGCGGTTCGAAGCGCAGATCAGTCTGCCCACGGGCAGTCCCAGGCGTCCGGCATAATGCGCCGCCAGAATATTGCCGAAATTACCGGTCGGCACGGCAAAATCCACCTGCTCGCCCAGCGTGAAGCCCGGCCGGTCCGTCATGCGCAGGTAAGCCCAGTAATAATAGACGATCTGCGGGATCAGCCGGCCGATATTGATCGAATTGGCGGAGGACCAGACATAACCGGCCTCCCGCATCTTCCGGGCCTCCTCAGGATCAGTGAAAATCTCTTTGACCGCGCGCTGCGCATCGTCGAAATTGCCCTGCATCGCGATCACAGCGGTATTATCGCCCTGCTGCGTGACCATCTGCAGACGCTGGATATCGCTCACACCCTCCTGAGGATAGAAAACGATGATCCTCACGCCCGGAACATTGGCAAAGCCTTCGAGCGCGGCCTTGCCCGTATCGCCGGAAGTCGCCGTAAGAATCACGATTTCTTCAGTAATATGCTGCTTGCGGGCCGCCGTCGTCATCAGGTACGGCAGGATCGAGAGCGCCATATCCTTAAACGCGAGCGTCCTCCCGTGATAGAGTTCCAGCACATGCCGGTCCCCGGGATGCACCAGCGGCGCGATCGCGGGATAATCAAATTTGCTGTCATAAGCCCGGATGACGCAGTCCATCAGCTCGTCCCGCGAATAATCCGTGAGGAAAAGCTTCATGACTTCGTAGGCCAGCTCCTGATAACTCATCTGCTGCAGTTCATGCAGGCTCCTGTCCATGCACGGGAAATCCTCCGGCACATAGAGTCCCCCGTCCGGCGCGATGCCGCGGACGATCGCCGCCGAGGCGCTCACTCTCTCCGCGCACCCCCGCGTACTGATATATCGAATCTCTCTCATTCGGCAGTTCCTTTCTCTGCTTCACGCAGCTGTTTCAGCCGATAGGTCAGAACGCGCAGGCTGTCGGACAGATGCACGTTCTCCACCACCACTTTACCGGGATCGATCTGCAGATCCAGTGACGCGAAATTCCAGATGGCCTGGATCCCATTGTCGATCAGCACCTCGGCCACCTCGTTTGCTCCCACCTTGGGGATCGAGAGTACGGCGATATCCGTCGGGTGCTCGGACAGATATTCGGGCAGCGTATCCACATGATACACGGGGTTGCCTCCGACGATCGTCCCGGCGAGCGCCGGATCGGAATCAAAGAGCGCCATCACCTTATATCCGCGCTTGTTAAAATTCGTATATTTTGCCACGGCCTGGCCCAGATTACCGGCGCCGATGATGATCACGCGGTACTCCTGATCAAGTCCCAGGATATGACCGATCTCGTTATAGAGCGTCTCCACATGATACCCGTATCCCTGCTGACCGAATCCACCGAAATGATTCAGATCCTGACGGATCTGCGAAGCTGTCACATTCATTCTGCGGCTCAGATCCGCCGAAGAAATCCTTGTAATCCCTCTGGAAAGCAGGTCACCCAAGTATCTGTAATACCGCGGCATCCTGCGGATCACCGCACTAGGTACCGTATTGCTGCTCATTATTTCATACACCTGCCTCATAATTTAATCCCAAATACCAGGCCGATTTGCAGAACCAAACCTGTACTCTTTATTATAACATATTATTCCAGACTTGTGAAGATTTTTCACAAACTTTCTTATCTTTCTGCGCATCTGCACGGCTGTGTCTTTTGCGGATTGGCTCTTGCATTTCGGGCGGAAATCGGTTATAATCCGACCATACTCGTAACGGGGAGGTGCCGAAATGGCGGAATGGGGAATGGTTCAGCAGATTAAAGGGGATTTTGCGGAGGTTGCGATCGAGCGCAGCGAGGCCTGCAAGCACTGCAACGCGTGCATCCCGTCCTGGACGGACCAGAAGATGCTGCTCACAGCCAGGAATCAGTGCGGCGCGCAGGTAGGCGACGCCGTCACGATCAATCTGGCGCAGAGCGGCTTCCTGTCGGCTGTCCTCCTGATGTATGTCATCCCGGCACTGGTTTTTGTCCTTCTGCTGGTGATCACGCAGTTCTCCGGCCTGACCGAATGGCTCTCGATCCTGATTGCCCTGGCGGGCGTCGCCATTTCGTACCTGCTGCTGCATCATTTTGAGCCGCGGCTGAACAAGCCCAAATACACGCCTGTCATCGATCATATATTAAGCTTCGAAGAGCTCGAAGCCTTACAACAGAAACAATGACTGCGCTTTCCCGTATTTGAGGAGGATTCAAATTGCAAAAGAAGTCCTTAATTGCGGCCATGTTGGCCATCATCCTATTATTCAGCTTCTGCGCCTGCACAGGTGGCACACCTTCATCAGGTGAAAGCGTGAATTCTACTCCGTCAGCAGTATCTGCTTCCGAGAGTGAGTCTTCCGCTCCTTCAGCCTCTTCTGTCCCTGAAAGCGACTCCTCTGTCCCCGAGCCTGAGCCTGCCGTGCCTTTGACTATCAGGCTCAGCTGCTTTGAGCGCATCGGTCAGCCGGAAGCTCTCTATCCGCTCGATGATGCCAGGGTCATCATCCAGTATGGCACCCTGGCGGACAGCGGCGTCCCCGGTGAAGAAATCTACGGTGTATTTCTGGCGCTGATCGATACGCAGGAAGATTCCATCCTGTATGAGGCCCCATCCCATCTCGACTGGGGCGAGACGATTCTGGGCATCCGGGATAACGGCGAAATCGTTACCGCATATCCCTCCGCCGCTCGTCTCGGCTTCTACAAGCAGGATCTGACTTTCGACCGTGAGCTGCAGCTCCCGGACGAATTATCCGGTGCAAGCCCTATTTACGATCCTGTGGGCGATAGGCTGTATTACTGCACCTTGAATAAGCTTTATGAAGTAACGATCGATGGTGAAGTCAGCCTTGTAGCCGAATTCGGGGAATATGATTCGCTTTGTGCCTATGACCCCGCATCCGGAATCGCCTTTTATGAAACGCCCGATGAAGCCGCACTCTATGGCAGCTCTCTTGTAGCGTATGATACCATGGACGGCAGCGTGCTCTATTCGGCGCCGACTTCGGCAAACGCATATTTTCTGCACGAAGAACAGCTTGCAACATGCTCTGAACGTCCCCTGCCCTCCTCGGAAGGCGTCATTAACAAAACCATTTTCACGCTCTTCGGTGAAGATCACAACCCGCAGAAGGCATTCATTCTCAATAATAGATTTGGATTGGCCTGGCAGGAAGGTGCCGGATTGGCCTTTGGTTTAGATTATATCAGCCGTCCTGATAGCCTCGATCCATCCGTCCTGCCACTGTTTTTCGATTTCGATTCGGGGCTGGCTGCGGAAGTACCGCTTGAGAATCAGGACATTTTTGATTTCAAACACTGCTATCTGGACGATGGCAGATACCTGCTCGCCTCCTGTGCCAGCTCCCCGGATGCTAAAATAAGCGGCATGGGCTTAATCGAACTATATGTTATCAATACGGATAATCTGGATTTCAGCCGTGAAATCACGCCCGCCGAGCCGGATACCGACGAAAATAACCGCAAGCAGCTTGAAATCAACCGTCAGGCGCTGCGGGCCATGGCGGACGAAATCGAGCAGGAATTCGACATCACCATCATTCTGGGCGACGACTGCCTGAAGGCGGATCAACCCGATGGGCATTCCGCCCTCTCCACCGACGCCGTTATGCGCGATGCTTCCTCAGAGGTCTCTGAAATGCTTTGTGAACTGCGCCGTCACCTTGCACTCTACCCCGACGGATTCTTTGAGACTTTCAAGGACAAAAACAGGGGCTGCGGGCTGCGAATCCTGGCGGTCTCGGAGCTCACTATGAATGCGCATGCATCGTTCGCCACATCCGCTGTATTCTACCGGTATTTTGACTGGTACAATATCATGGCAGACGTCAATGAAATCATTTCGTCTACCAATACGCTGCCCCATGAACTGTGGCATGCTGTCGAGTCCAAGATCTGGGCGGAATACTTTGGCTCCTTTTACGATAGAAGCTGGGATAACCTGAATCCTGATGGATTTACGGGCTATTTCTATGATGTTGAAAACTATCAGCAAATGGCTGAGCCCTGGGAACGCTATATCCTTGAAACCGGAGATGATCCCTATTTTGTCAGGTCATATTCTCTGGTAGACCCCAAGGAAGACCGCGCGACACTGATTGAACTTCTGTTTAATCATTATTTCGGTGAAGATCCTGTTACTTCTGCCGAGGCCCTGGCATCCTGCCCTCACCTGAAGGCCAAGCTCGATTATATGGCGGAGCTGGTGCGCAAGGTCTTCGGGACTGTGTACTGGGAGTAATGGCGAGAGGCCAATTGATTGGAACATCACAAAAGACCTCCCATCGTCAGCTGATTGGACTGACAGTGGGAGGTCTTTTCAGAGAGTTACGGGACAAAACATGTTGAATGGTAAATATCTATCATCATATTACAGCTGGTCGGAAGGGTTAATTCTCTTTTTTTACGTATTTGCCTTCAATACTCGACTAACCTTCACCACAATATTCTATTCTTAGCCAAGAATCATTCGCTCTCCTCTGTTAGAGACTACCGTACCAAGGCCTTACCGTGTACACCAAAGCCGATGACTAAGCCGATGGTCTTGAGTATGTGCTTATAACCAATGGCCTGCCATAATATCATGATACAACCCCTACTCCTGATAGTTGTAAACATCAAATCCAATCGTTGCACCCATCATCCCAGCAAATACAATGAAATCATTTTCAAATATGATAGAGGGAAAGCCTTCATAGACATCAATATCAAAAAGTATATGCCATTCTGCATGATGTTTTTGTGCAAGTGTTTTTAAAAGATGAGCATCCTGAGGCAACAATTCCAACAAATTATGCACAATGTTTTCAAAAAAAAAGGTTTCATCATCAAGATCCGTCCATGCAGTCGATACTCCCCATTCATCATGTCCAAACGCACTTCCAGTGAACTTTTCATCATCACGTTTCTTAATCCAATTTGGTATCATCTGGAGTTCCTCTGTGACAGCATCTGTGTCAATATGATTACCTATTAACGTTGCATGTGCTTGCATTTTCGCAATCATTTCCTCATCCTCCAATATAATAGTCTGTTATTTCAATTAACGCTCTTGTGATTTTTTCAAATATACCTAGCTGTCCTGTGCCTTTATCCGCATATAAATCATATCGCTTAACAGAAACTTTTTTGCCCAAATAGTCATGTTTTATTTGATGCGGATTTGTTCCCTGTTTGCTTAATTCTTTCTCGAGATACTTTTCATTAACCTTTTGCCAATTTCTTTTGTTCGGATCTTTATCGTTATTAGGGGGGCCACTTGGAGGTGGGGACGCTGGCGTGCTAATCGATATTGCTTCTTGCTCTATTTTCGAAGTATAGTTTTGCTCCAAAAAATAGCTGTCGGTTGTGTTTGAGCATTCAAATGCAAAACCAAACGAAATTATTGTCGTTACACATAATCCTCCCCAAAAAATGATATCTCCAACAGGCAATGGCCCATCTATTAATCCGAGCCACCAAAACCATGTTTCCCACCATACAATTGCTTCTGCCTCTTTTCCATTCTTGTCAAACAACAAAATCGGGTTGCTAAAACAATATTGATACGGATTGCAAATAAACAAGTATCCCGTTGAAATACATAATTCACTTATTTCATCCGCATTCAGGAACCTCTTCATCACCGGATCATAGTACCGGCTCTGCAGATAGTAGAACCCCGTCTCGGAATCGTAGTAGTATCCTCTGTATCTTAACGGGTTCAAATTGCCGATGTGAGTAGTGCTCGTGATCGCATTCCCGCTTGCGTCTGTCACAGACAAAACTTTACCCCATGCACTGTAGGTGTATTTCGCAACTACATTGCTACTCGCATCGTAGATCTCTACGATATCTCCGAAGATATTTCTGCCATAGTAATACTTGCTGCTTGTCCCTCCGGATGTGACCTTGACGGATACCGCTTGTCCGGATTCGTCATAGTAGAAATCCATATACGTCCCACTACGGTTGTCACGGATGATCCGGTCTCCATCCCAGAAGTACCTGGTCCAGGTGTTCCCGACCTTTTTGCCGGTTCTCAGTCCGTCCACGTTGTAGAGATATTCTATGGTTACTCCTCCCGTAGTAACCGTATTCAATCTGCGACCCTCTATCCATGTAAAAGTATACGCCTGTCCGTTATTGTATGTCAAGGGGTTCCCGGCATTATCATAAGTGATATTCTGGCCGTTATACTGGGTCAGGAGATCTCCCCAGTTAGAGGAATAACTGTATGTTGCTATGGTTGTCGTTGTTCCGCCGGACGGCTTCTTCTGCACGGACGTAATGTTACCCATTGGGTCATAATTATAAGTGTAGGTGATATTGTCCGTCCCTTTTTCGGTCTTCAGGTGGTTCATCGAGTCATAAGTGTAGACAGCTATGGTTGTTGTGCCCTTCTTGATCTGGGTGATGTTGCCGTTATCGTCATAACTATACTTGTAAGAGGTATTGCTTCCGAGCAGTGTCTCGGACACAATACGGTTTCCTGTCCGGTTGGTCGCTACTGTCTCATAGACATAAGAGTTTCCGCTCAAGGTAGTGTTTCCACTCTTGATCCTCTTCTCCGTCACCCTTTCCAGGTTGTCATAGACATAGCTGATCTTTTCACTGTTCGGGAGCGTCATCTCATCCGGCAGGCTGCTGTCCGTCTTATAGGTCAGGGTGTAGTTGTGGTGGGTGCTGCTTCCGATCGAGGTGTTTCTGCTGCTGACCCGTCCCGCACCGTCATAGCTGACAGCGCCGGTAAGCGTGACCGCTCCCATGCTTCCGAGGGATGGCTGCGCGGATGTCCAGCCGGTCAGTCGGCCGATCCGGTCATATTCGTAAGTCATGTTATAGCCGTAGACATGATCGGTAAGGCCTGAGAGCAGATTGTCATTGTTGTAAGAGTAAGTCGCTCTGTTACTTCCATTCAGCTGAACAGTCTGTATCCGTTCCTGGTTGTCATAGACATAACTGTAGTAGGCGCCGTTACCGTACGTCATCCTGTTCAGTTTGCCGTTCTTGTTATTGTAGGTATACTGCGCCAGAGTATACGCAGAACTGCTTCCGCTTGCTCCGGAGACGCCGATTGCGGTCACATTTCCATAGTAATCATAGTTGAAATAGTACTTGCTGGTGTTGGTCTGGATCGTGTCCATCCGGTCATGCAAATAGGTGTACTGCACTCTGGATTCAGTACTGTCGAGTATCCCGTCCTTATTCGCGTCAAGCCATACCGAAGCAAGCCTTTCTTTGGTATCATAAGCATAGGCCTGTCTGTTATTCTTCGGATCCTGGACATAGTTCAGAAGTCCGGTTGTTGTGTCTGTACTGTAAGTAGTGGTCTTGTTAGAAGCATCCGTGACCGTGCTCAGGAATCGTCCGCTTTCGGTATAGCTCGCCTCAGTCCGGATCTTCATCGAGTCATGACTGTTCGATCCTTCCGCCCCGATGACGTTGCCGTAAGCGTCCCTGGTATAGGTGATCTTAACACCGGCCTTGTTGGTCACGGTCTGGACAAGGTGCGTGTTTCCTTGATACGTGTAGGTGTATTCGTCCCCGTCGGGCAGTGTTTCTTTGGTCAGATCCGTCCCCGTATAGACCAGGGATTCCTGGGTTCCGTCTTCGGCCTTAATACTCACCAGGTTGCCGTTGGAGTCATATTTCCAGGTGGGAGATGGTTCCTTCACCAGCCGGATGTTGTCGAAATAAGCGACATTTGGCTGATAGTCAAACCGGATACCCAGAGCAATGGTTTTAACAGTCTTGGTCGGCTGCTTGGGGACGATGCCGATACAGTTATACTGCCACACCCATACGTCCGTATTGAACTTGCAGTAATGTCTCTCCACGGTATTATCGGTATAGGTTATTACTGCTCTGATCTCAAAGCTCTGGTTCAGGTTATCGCTGCTCTTCTTGGGAACGCCCATTGCCTTGGCCCAGCCTGACAGGGTATAGGTTGTGGTGCCCGGTTCATTCAGCGTAATCGTCTGCTGAGCGGAGCGGAGATCGGTGTGATCTCCCACAATCTTCAACACCTTATTGCCGGTATCATTGGGCAGAGACACCATGGAAGTGCCGATATAGCATGTCCATCCTGTTCCGCCATTGCATCCTCCGTCTGCGGCAAGGTTATTGGCGGTTATGTCTCCGGACGTAGCCCATCCTCCCGTATAGCTCGACTGTACGGTCTTGTTCTTGTTGCGGAACGAATCCGCTCCGTTGTCATAAACGCCGGCACTGGCGGACATGATCTGTTTGGGAAGCTTGCTGGGATTAGCGGCTGTATCCACTATGTTGGAATAAGTGCAGACGGTACGTCCCCAGTTGTCCATCACATAGGTGTCGGTTATGTCGTCAGCGTTGTTGTAGGTATCGTCTTTTCCGCTCGTCCGGAAGATCGTTGTCTTATGTCCGGTATAGGTGATGCCTAAGGTCTGGCCTGTGTAAGTCGTGCTGCTGCCAAAGTCATAACCATACTCCACTACCTTGCTGACCCGTCCCTTGATCCTCACATCCGGGTCATAGCTGTAAGCGAGTTTCCGCATGGTATTGGCGTCTTTGACGTTAGTCAGATACCCATCGCTGTCATAGTAAAAAGTCGTCGTTGTGCCTTTGGAATGAACAATCTTTCGCAGGTACGCCGTTGTTCCCAGAGTCGACAGATTGCTGCCGCTGACCAGTGTCCCTGACGGTGTGGATGAGTAATAATACGTGATCGTATCCGTCGTATCCAGTGCGTCCGTCATCTTGGACAGATAGTTGTTCACATAGATGAAGGTAAAGATATCCCGGAAGGCGGATTCACCCGCGTTACACTCCTGTATCTTGGTGAGACGATTGCTGCTGTAGACATACTTCTTCTGATTTCCCAGCGAATCGGTGACCACGGTCAGTCTGCCCGTGCTGTCAAAGCTCTTGGTGTTTCCGTAATCATCCGACATGGTATACGTGTTATTACTGTTCTTGGTGACCGTCAGATGTAATCCATCTTCGCTCTCAAAAGCAGGGGTACTGTTCTGGTTATAGTAATAGTGCTCCGTCCCGTCGGAATCCGTATGGACATAATACGTGACATTGCTGATCGTAGTGGTGATGACAGTCTCCTGTACGTTAAGACGCCACCCCGCGCCGGTCTTCATGGCGCTGTAATCCACCGTCATGGCGTTCCCGGTTGTAAAGTTCTTGCCGGCAAGATATCCTGAATAGACATGACCCACCGATACCGGCAGTACATTCCCGATACTCGTCATGTCTCCGTGGACATAAGTGAGATTCCCTGTAAAGTCATTGACATAGCCGGTTCCGGATGCTCCCAGAGACTGGTTATGATAGGTCCAGTAGCCTTCCAGGCCTTTCGCGTCTCTGTAAGTCACAAGGATCGCGGGCTGGGTATTGGTCCCGGTATGGTTGGAACTGCCGAACATGACGTGGGCTCTGGTAGTAGACGCATTACTGCTGTTATACTCTACCGCGGGATAGATGGCTACGCCGTAATTAGACTTGCTTCCCGCGTACCAGTCCTGCACCAAAGACGTTATGTCCAGATAGACATAACTCGCGTTAGTGGATGAATTCACGACGACATAATCCAGCACATCGCTTCCGATGGAGGGCTGGTTGTTCCAGGTCGTATTATACAGGTCCCAGTCATCGTTGATCTCACGGATACCGAGATACATGTTCTCCGATCCGCTGTAGCAGGAATAGCCGCCTACGAACTGATAAAGACGTAATTGACTATTGGTAACGATACAGGCAGGAGGCAATGTCGGCAGTGGATTATAGCCCCAGTAGGAGCGGATTCTGCCGTGACTCTGATAGCTCGACCAGCCCGCGTTAAGGGCGGTATCGGTGTTATAAGTAGTCGTAGGCGTTCCCTCTATCACCATCGTATCGAAAGCATAAGCGTATTCGCTCTCCAGGATCGTGGGATCGATCTGGATGGGCCAGACACGAGAGGAATCGTTGATCCAGTCAGCGGAAGCGACAATGCGGAGACGGTAAGTAAAAGCTTCCGGATCAGAAGAGGACTCAGAACGCAAAGATCCTGAAGACATACGTTCTTCTTCGGATATCTCTTCAAGTTCATAGTGAACATCCCCATAGGCACCAAACTCAGAGGAATCCTTGAGATACGGGGACGGAATCAGATACTTAACGGACATATCCTGTCCGTCTTCGTTAAACTGTCCCTCAAGGGATGGATCATAGACTTCAATATCTCCCTGCTCGGTCAGACGGGCCTGGAGGCCGTTAAGGCTCAGCAGGAATACATAGACATAACTATCTGACGGTTCATGGATCCAGATGCTTTCCTTTACCGTAGTGCCGCAGAGTTCATACTGCAGATCTGTCCCGGGGATTATGTCGTGATAGATCAGGCCGGACGCAATGTTCTGGAGGGTAGAGAGCTCTTCCAGTCTGGTTGTCGTCTTCAGTTCGGGGGCAAACAGGGACGGATCCATCAGTTCGGCGGAGGCATTAAAAGTATTGGCTGGATCAGACATTATGTCTTCGGACATAGCTTCCGGATCCGTAGTATCCATAGTCAGCAGGCTCATCTCGATCCTGTAATCACCTTTTTCGTAATGATACAGCAGACCATCGGATAATGTCTCAGGAAAGAAGACTCTCCTGTCGCCATTAAGGTTTTGATAACCATGAATGGGGGCCTGCCCCTCTTTTGAGCAAACAAAATCCGCCTCAGTAAGGCGGTTATCAATGGGCTGCCAGTTTCCGTTTTCATCCGCATAGTGAACCGTGATGCCATAGGTGGCCACAGTGTGAGAACCATCCTCCATCAGGAAGGTCTTGGAGTTGGCGGATCTCAGGCCAGGTTCTTCTTCCAGAGCATCGGTATCG
>JAFRZL010000046.1 GCA_017442535.1 Bacillota bacterium
CCGCAGTCAGTTCGTTTGTGTCCTTATCCTTAGATACTGTTACAACCACCTTGTGAGCGGTCGTGTCATAGGTTACACCGTCCGCGCCATCGTTAACTTCGGTGATCGTGTACTCATAGGTACCGGCCTTCTCGAATACGATCTCACCAAAGCTCGCCAGCGTTGCGTCCTTGGTCGCCGTCGCCGTTGTCTGATCGGGCATCGGAACGTCAGCAGTCACCGCGGCCAGATTGAAGGTAAAGCTCTCCGCCTTGCCCCAGTCATTGAATTCCTTAGTAACTTCAATTGTTGCCTTAGCCGGATTGTAGGTGTTTGTGACCGTCAGGCTGGCCGCTCCGTCGTACTTCACCTCGGCGATCAGCTCATTGGTGTCAGGGTCTGCACTGACAGTGACGACGACCGCGTGCGGCGTGGTATCGTAAATGACGCCATCCACACCGTCATTGATCTCCGTGATGGTATATTCCCAGGTGCCGGTCTTTTCGAACTCAAGTTCGGCGAATACAGCGGTGGGATTCGCCTCGGTAACGGTGATCTCAGCCGCATCCGGCATTGGAGCGCCATTGGTCACGGGTTCGAGCTTGAAGGTGAAGGACTCCGCCTTGCCCCAGTCGTTGAAAGACTTGGTCGCCTCGAAGTGTGTCTTGACGGAACGGTAGGTGTTGGTAATGATCAGGGAATCCTGATCATCGTAAGTAACCTCGGCGGTGTACTCGGTTACGATAACTTCATCGCCGTACTCGTTAATAACCTCGATATGCGTCGAACGGGTAACAGTGACCTTGACTCTATGAGGAGTCGTATCATAGGTAACGCCGGGGATATGGTCGTTAATTTCAGTGATTGTATATTCGAACTCTCTCACATTGGAATTCGGATCGCCGTTCTCAAAGCAGATCGCGTCATAGGTGATCTTCTTGAAGGCCGCGACAGGATCGTTCTCAGTAGCGGTGGCAATCGTATCGTTCGGCATGGGTGCGCCGGCTGTCACAGGATTGAGTCTGAATCGGAAGGAATCGGCCTCGCCCCAGTCCTCGAACGCTTTTTCCGCCTCAAGGAACACGGAAACAGTGCCGGGGATGTCTTTGGGCTCGTTCTGGGCATACTTTGTCACCACATCCTCATATTCAATGGTGATAATGCCATTCTCGTCCACAACTTCGACCTCGTTGGGGATCGTGATATAGAACGGATCTGCGACCTTCTTGATCTTGTCGGCGTTGAACTCCTCGACGATGAGGTAGGTGCCTCTTTCCAGTTCCATGAACAGGTAGCCGGTGGAGTCGGTAATCTCGGTGCCGGCGAGGTTCCCATCAACGGCATATTCGTTGATCTCTGCCTCAGTGGGGGTCTCGGAGTGCTCACCGTCAACGCGGTACGCCTTAAAGGTGATGTCGGAGAGTGGTATGCTGGAGCCCTTCACGGTCTTTATGACGCGCAGGCCCATATCGCCTTCCGACTTGAACTGGAAGTGATCCTCGGCATGAACCTTTGTCTTGCCCTCGGCCACACCAACGAGCGCCTGCGATTCCTCTGCACCGACCTCAGGCATATAGAAATAAGTACCGCGGGGAAGCACCTGCGTGCCATCTACCACGATATCCACCCAGTCGCCGTCCTTGACTGTGATGGTAGTGGAGTAACTGTCGTCGCTTCCTACTGTTATGGATCTGGTGTCAGTCACGGCAGATTCTTTGGAGCTGGTGATTGTGATTTTCACGCTGCCGCCGGGGGCACCGTGGTTAAGGAAGATGTTCAGGTCTATGCTGTAAGTGCCGTTGTTGTCAACAGGTGCGCTACGCATGATCTTGACGTCAGATATAACGATCTCATCTGCCGTGGGAGCGACGCCGGGCAGATCGTGCAGGAACTCGACGAGGGAATCGACGCGATCCTGAATATCTTCATAGAATGTCCAGTGATTGCGGCCCCAGTACGAATTCTCCATGGGGAACGTGTTGGAGTTGTACCAAAACCACAGTTCGTTGCGGTAATCATGGAGAGTGGGAGTCCGGAGCCACCATCTCGCGTCAGGCAGCATGATCTGCTCGGCGGTGCCGCCGTAATGGGTGATGTTCTCATAATAGTCCGGCTCGAGGAAAGACGAAATGTTTGCATACGACCAGATCGCAGCCTGGACCGCGGAAATCATATCGCTCCTCGTCAGGGCGGTCGCCTTCTCTGCGGGATAACCGTTCTCGATCAGGTACTCCTTCATCTCGTCCATCGTGACGAACGGATAGGAGACGTTGGTTATCGCACGGATATGCTGCGCGGCGGCCTCGGAATAATAGCCGGAATCTTCAAGGTTGATTCTCTTGTAATGCATGCCCCTGTGGGGAAGCGTATTGACGTCGCAGCAGTACGCAAGCTGATAGTTGCAGTTGTTGTACTCGTAGAGCTTGTCCGGTGACCATTCGGTAGCGGGGCCGGAGACGTCAACGAGCGTAAAGATGGAATAGTCCGCAGCCTGATGCTTCCAGCTTCCGGCCGAGAAGTTCTGACTCATCTCATAAGATCTCGTCGATTCAAATGTGTACTCGTTATCGCTCGGTGTAATGGAAAGAGGAACGGACTGAGGAGCGGGCTTGGTTCCGCTATCATAGTTGTGTCCGGGCACCGGTTCATAAGGAGCCGGGAATACGGTCTCAAGATCCTCCTTGGCATAGGGGGTCAGCTTCGCGTAATTTGCCGCGGCGGTTTCGTCCGCAAGGACTGCCTCCTTCTGTTCCTCGGTCAGAGCATCGAATGCTTCCTTGGCCTGGGCACGAAGCGCGAACATATTCTCAAGATACTCCGCATAAAGCTGCTGCTTGGCTTTATGCTCCGCGGAGTTGTCGACGTTGATGGTGCCGTCACCGTTATAGCCGTTACCCGTATATGTGCAGTATGGCTTTTTCAGATTGAATTCGTTCGTCGTGGGATGGACGATCTTTTTATCCTGCATTTCCTGCAGCGAATCGATCTGAGCCAGCAGATCTTTTACCGCCTGGACAGGATCCTCCGGTTCTTCAGGATCTGTGGGGTCCTCAGGATCTGTTGGGTCATCGGTATCCATTGGGGCTTCAGGCTCTGTTGGGCCATCGGGCTCCATTGTACCATCGGGTACTGTTTGATCCTTAGGGTCTGTTGGTTCATCGGTATCTGTTGGATCCTCGGCATCCACTGTGCCCTCAGGCTCTGTTGAATCCTTGACATCCACTGCGTCCTCAGATTCTGTTGGGTCCTCGGTATCCGTTGGATCCTCGGCATCCGTTGGGTCCTCAGGTTCTGTTGGATCCTCGGGGCCCTCATTCACAGAAGCATCCTCCACGGCCGGATCATTAACAGACGCAGGCTCGGATTCACCGGAAGGAGTCTCCTCCTGCTGCGATTTTGCCTCTTCTTTATCCGGTTCAGGCAATACTTCCCCCTCACCAACCGGCTCGAAGTCATCCTCTCTATCCTGAATAACCTCGATAACCTGAGAATCAGTATCTGAATCATTTGCTTCCGATGCCCTTAAAGGCACGGATCCATTCAGCATTATGATCAGCGACAAAACATACACTGATAGTTTTCGTATCCTTTTGTCCATAAACCTTCTCCTTCCCTGAGATACTTTTTCTGCACGAAATTGAAAAAAAACATTTTAGCCACCGACAAAAACGTATACTGGAGACAGTTTACAATTATACCGTACTATTAAGCAAATTTCAAGAGAAAAATGGCTGTTTAAACAAAAAAAATGGGATTATAGCTTATTCCCGGAATCAACAGTCCGTGGTTGATGGGCTGATATGCTGTCCGCAATGTTTACCTGGCTAATCGTATACAGGTGTATCGCTCCTCACAGAATTTCTGTCCCCATTTTCACGGGAAAGCCGCACAAACAGCGGCTGTCAGCGTGCTTGCCTCACATAAAAACGTCCGGAAATTCAGCTGCGCAGAAATCCTTTTGCTCTGCGCCTCATATCCCCGGACAAATCTGTATTATTAAAAAATCTTTATTCTGAGACAAAGAGAAAAAAAAGGGAGGCAACTTCCTCACGGAGTGCCTCCCTTGTGTTAGCTTTGCGATTAATGCGAATACCGTTATTAGTTGGTGATAACCTGCTCGGTCTCCTTGTTGAAGACGTGGATGCGGGCGGGATCAAACGCCAGCTTAACGCGCTCGCCGCTCTTAACCTGCATACGAGGATTAACGGTCGCGATCAGGTCGGAATCCTCAATGGTCAGATACAGATGCATATCAGCACCCAGAAGCTCGGTAACACTGACATCGGCGATGATGACGTCATCCGGGAACTTATTGATAACATCCTCGGTCTCATGGATATCCTCGGGACGAATACCGAAGATAACTTCCTTACCAAGAACGCCGGCTTCTTCGACCTTCTTAGCCTTCTCAGCAGGCAGCTTGACAGACTGGCCATGGAACTTCAGCCATACATCGTTGCCAACCTTCTCGGGAACAGCGTCGATGAAGTTCATCTGAGGAGATCCGATGAATCCTGCTACGAACAGGTTCTCGGGCTCATTATACAGCTTAACGGGAGAGTCAACCTGCTGAATGATACCATCCTTCATAACAACGATACGGGTACCAAGGGTCATAGCCTCGACCTGGTCATGCGTAACGTAGATGATGGTGGCCTGCAGGCGCTGATGCAGCTTAGCGATCTCAACACGCATCTGAACACGCAGCTTAGCATCCAGGTTGGACAGAGGCTCGTCCATCAGGAATACCTTAGGATCACGTACGATAGCACGTCCCATAGCAACACGCTGTCTCTGACCACCGGACAGAGCCTTGGGCTTACGATCCAGCAGGTGCTCGATCTCAAGGATGCGGGCAGCTTCCTTAACGCGCTTCTCAATCTCAGCCTTGGGAGTCTTACGCAGTTTCAGACCGAACGCCATATTGTCATATACGGTCATATGAGGATACAACGCGTAGTTCTGGAAAACCATGGCGATATCACGATCCTTGGGAGCAACGTCATTCATCAGCTTGTCGTCGATGTAGAGCTCGCCCTCAGTGATCTCTTCCAGACCGGCGATCATACGCAGGGTGGTGGACTTACCACAGCCAGAAGGTCCTACGAAGATGATGAACTCCTGATCGGCGATATCCAGGTTGAAATCGTTAACCGCGGTGATACCGTTGCTATAGGTCTTCTTGATGTTCTTTAATTGCAGACTAGACATTGTTCAAAAATTCCTCCTTGAAATGAAAATATGGAACAACTAATGTTGATTGTATTGTACACTATTTTGCCGAAAAAAGCTATTGACTAAATATACAAATTATTACGGGAATTTTTATGACAACTGCTAAGAAATGCCCTGTAATTTACAGACGGTCGTGGTCGGCGAACCCTTCTCCCAGCACCTCATTTGAATCCGTTACAATCAGGAAAGCATTCGGATCAATCTCCCTGACAATACGTTTAGCGTTCGCGGCCTGTCTGAGAGATGTCACCACCAGGAGCATCTCACGCTGTTTCCCGGTATACTTACCATAAACGGGGATGCCCGTGACGCCGCGGTCCAGCTCCTGCATCAGTCTGGAAGAGATCTTCTCACTATGATCGGAAATGATAAAAAGTGCCTTGCTGTAGTTAAAGCCGTCCACCAGTCTGTCCGCGATCCAGGAGTTCAAAAAAACGCCGATCAGCGCATAAAGCGCCAGATTCATGCCGAAAACCAGGACGCTCAGTACCATAATCACGAAATCACAGGCAAAAAGCAGCATTGCGGTGGATAAATGGCGGCAAAAATAATGAATAATCGCTGCCAGCAGGTCCGTACCGCCGGTCGTAGCCGATGCAGTCAATACCAGTCCGATACCGATACCTCCCGTGACGCCGCCGTAAACCGCATTGATCAGCAGTTCTCCGCTGTCATACCCCCAGTTCTGCGAGATATACAGCGCGAATGAAAGGGTCAGCGTCGCGACCGCCGTCCGCAGGATGAATTTCTGGCCATTCAGGAAATAGGCTCCGATAAAGAGCGGAATATTCAGTACGAGGTTGGACAGCCAGAGCGGAACGACGATCCCGACCCGCGCCCCCAGCTCCTTAATAATAATACTCAGACCCGTGATGCCGCCGGCGACCAGATTGCAAGGTTCAAAAAATACATTCAGCGAAAACCCGAGGATGCATGATCCGATAATGATCAGCGCATAACTCCGCGCAACCCACCAGTTCCATTCCAGCTTAAACTTTTCCATACCAAATACACCTCTGAAAAACTTGAATTAACTTTACGCGCCGCGCCGGAGTCCGGGCGGAACGTCAAAACCGCTTGCAAAAGCCTTTCGGCTATGCTATGATAAATGCGGGCTTTCCCCACTTGGCCCTCCTGTATGGGATTATTATGATCAAGGAGGTTTTTCCTTTGCTTTCCAACATTCCTTCCGTCATCATCACCGGTGCGTCCGGCGGCATCGGCCGGGCCATGGCTTCCCGTTTTGCAGGGGAAGGGTACCGGCTTTTCCTGCAGGGCTTCCGGCAGATGGAGGCTTTGCGCGCTTTTGCCGATGACCTTGCTGCGCGCAGCAAGGTTCCCGTGCATGTGCTGCAGGCGGATCTGGCGGATTATCCGTCCGTCGTCCGCATGTTTGAAGAGATTCTCGCCGTGGATCCCGCGCCGGATGTCCTGATCAATAACGCGGGGACTGCATGTTTCGGACTGCTGCAGGATATGTCGGAAGCGGATTATGACCGGGTGATGGATACCAATATGAAGTCCGTTTTTGCCTGCTGCCGCCAGGTTCTTCCTTCCATGTTGCACAGGCACGGGGGCGTTATCCTGAATATTTCTTCGATCTGGGGCAGTGCGGGATCTTCTGCTGAGGTCCTCTATTCTGCTTCCAAGGGCGCCGTCGACGCTTTTACCAAAGCGCTTGGCAAAGAGCTGGCCCCCTCGGGCATCCGCGTGAACGCCATTGTCTGCGGAGTGATCGACACCCCGATGAACGATGTCTTAAGCTCTGCGGACAAAGAAGCACTGGCCGAGCAGATTCCGCTCGGACGCTTTGGCCGGCCTGAAGAAATCGCTGACCTGGCCTGGTATCTCTCCGGCCCGGGCAGCTCCTACATTACCGGACAGCTGATCCGGGCAGACGGAGCATTCCTCTAAGCCGTTTTTCGTACTTTCCGACAGAAGGCGCCTTATTACAAGGCGCCATTTTTGTACCGAAAACGTTCTGCCGTGCGGATTAAGCCGCGTCCTCGAGAACGAAGAAGGCGGGAAGTTCCCAGTTTCTCCGTGCGGATTCCACGGAACGGCAAGCCAGAATGACTTCATTGCCGCTCACCTGGAAGACGCTCGACTTGCCATTGGTCAGATGGACGTAAATATACCGGTCCATATAGTAGTAATAGTCAATCGTCTGCGAACCGTCGGCCAGATTCAGCTGAATCATTTTCTCGAGGAGAAGATTCAATCCGGACTTAGGAATGGATCTGACCGTTACCCCCTGGATCGTCTCCAGCGGGAAAATCGTTCCGTTGATCTCGGGATGCTCCGCGGAATAGATCAGATACTGCATCACGTCATAATCCATGACGATCCACCGGTTGTCCACTTTGCGGAGTACGGCCGTGCGGATCCTCTCCATATGGTCCTCTGTCGAGAATACCACAAACGCACTGCGGCTGTCAGTGGACAGATACCTTGTCATGATCGGCCCTTCATCCATAATGGATTCGAGAAGCGACTTGATCTCGGATCTGACCTCGCTCGAAGCATCGGGCACCTCCGCTTTTTGCGGTGTCAGCCTGTATAGCGGGAACTGCCTCTCCGCCGCCTCGGCGTCAAGGGACCAGGTATTGAATTCACCGATGGCCTGCACCGTATCCGGCTGAACCAGCAGCACCACGCACTCGCCATCCGCATTATTATAATAGAAACGATAATCCGACAGGGACTCGACATGCGGGATCGAGAGAGGTTTCAGCTGCACCAGCCATTCAGCCGTAACAAAGGCCATCTGCTGATAATCGTAGATAACGCCCGCATCCGTATAAAAAGTATGCTCGGGGATCTCGATCTCCACGGGATCATTCTGAATGATCACCGCGGTACCGAGAAGCCGGGAATTATCCGTAAATTTGACGTAGGAATTATCGACGCCGGTATCGGGAGGCTCCCAGGCAGGCGGCGTGACGCCGATGCCCATGTCCACGTATTCTCTGAAGGACCGGAGCAATTCCTCTGCCACGGCGATGTCCTTCTGCTCCAGAATGAGAGCGCGGCGGCGTTCGCGTTCTTCCATATTGACCAGGTCTTCGTTAATATAGGGGCGGTAGGTCGCCAGGAAATCCCGGACAAAAGCCTCGTCCATCACGGCCAGCACCGGCACCAGGTTCTGCTGCTGATCAATGATGATCTTGAGCAGATCGGACGCGTCGGCAGAGGTCAGTCCCTTACCATGATAGGCTGTATAGAGGTTGCGGATCGTTTGCGGGCAGGTCGAAATCGCGTTCTGCCAGTCCAGATACACTTCATCATAGACGATCATCTGCTGCATCCAGTCGCGCAGCGCTTCAAGATCCGGCTGCAGATACAGGAGCATCTCATTGGTATTCAGCTCGACGCTGCTGACCTTTTCCCAGAAATACAGTTCAAAGTAAGAGACCGGGATCCTCATCTCTTTCAGCTCGGGAGCTTCCAGAAAACTGGCCCAGAAGGTCTTTGTTTCCCCCATTTTGGCATTGGAAAATTTCAGGACAATTTCTTCCGTCGCGGCATCCCATTCGGCGGAAGCGTCCGCCTGCACGGGAACCCGGAAAAACTTGTTCTGAACCTGCATATGAAATTTGCCTTCCTTCTGCCGGAAGACGAATTCATAAACCCGATAACCTTCCAGTTGATTGCCATGTTCCTTCAGATAGCGGTCGATCAGCGTATTGACCAGATCCTCCGACATCATAAAAGCCATCTGGTTATTGCCTTCCTCGTAGGAAAAAATCTTCATCCCGTATTTAAGGCGGTACTCCGCAGGGGTGATGGACTTGTAATCAAAGGAAACCACCTGATTGGCTTTGTGGGAAACGGTCCAGGCGATGGCGGCCGCAAGCGCGGCCGCCACGAGGATACATTCCAGAAAAACGGTGAATCTGAGCCAGGAAACGGGCCTGATAAACCGGAACATGCCCTCCTTATGCTGCTTTTTCTGCATGGATGGTTTAGATATTCAGCATATCGCTGAAGGCTTTAAGCGCACCGTCGGTATCGTGCGCCAACACGCGCTTCGCGAGGATCTTGCCAAGCTGCACACCCTCCTGGTCGAAGCTGTTGATATTCCAGACGAAGCCCTGGAACATAACTTTGTTCTCGAAATGAGCCAGCAGCGCGCCGAGCGACTCGGGCGTCAGCTGATCACCCACAATAATGCTGGACGGACGGCCGCCCTCAAAGCTCTTGTTCGGATTCTCATCATCTTTGCCGCAGGCGAAGGCCATGATCTGCGCAGCGACATTGGCGCCGAGCTTCTGCTGGCTGGTCGAGCCCTGGATCACCACGTCCCTGCCGATCTGGCTGGCACGGAAGCCGACAAACTGCAGCGGAACGATGGTCTTGCCCTGATGCAGGAGCTGGTAGAAGGAGTGCTGTCCGTTGGTTCCCGGCTCACCGAAAATGATCGGTCCGGTCACATAGGAAACGGGCTCGCCGAAGCGGTTCACGGACTTGCCGTTGCTCTCCATATCGAGCTGCTGCAGATGAGCGGGGAAGCGGCTGAGTGCCTGTGAATAAGGCAGCACCGCCGTTACGGGATAATTCTTGACATTCCGCTCGAACACACCGATCAGCGCGTCCAGCATCGCCGCGTTCTGCATGGGATCCGGATTCTTGGCAAGCTCGTCCTCAGCGGCTGCGCCGTTCAGGAAGCGCTCAAACACCTCGGGGCCGAAGGCCAGCGAAAGCACCGCGCCGCCGACACAGGAGGTTGAAGAATAGCGGCCTCCGATATAATCATCCATGAAGAACGCTGCCAGATAATCACTGCTGCCCGCAAGAGGAGAAGTCTCGCTCGTCACCGCTACCATGTGGCGGGAAGGATCCAGTCCTTCATTGCGGAGCGCGTCCTTGACAAAGGATTCGTTCGTCAGCGTCTCAAGCGTCGTACCGGATTTGGAAACCAGCACGAAGAGAGAGCGCGCTACATTGATACCGGCAAGGACGCTGGCTGCGTCGTCGGGATCCACATTGCTGATGAACCTGGCTTCCATATGGAAGGTATGATTCTGCTTGGCCCAGTTCTCCAGCGCAATATACATGGCGCGGGGGCCGAGATCGCTTCCGCCGATACCGATCTGAACGACAGTGGTGAAGGTCTCCCCGGCTTCATTCGTAATCTCTCCGGCGTGCACGCGGCGCGCAAAATCCGCCACCTTGCGCTGCTCGCCCAGATAAAACTCGCGCTTGTTCACACCGTCAGCCATAACGTCCTCGCCAAGCTGACCTCTTGTCAGCTGATGCAGCACCAGACGCTTCTCTCCGGTATTGATCACTTCGCCATTATATAATGCCTTATATTTCTCAGCCAGCTGCGTCTCGGCAGCAAGTTCGCACAGAACGCCGAGGATCTCGTCATCCACCTGCTTGGCCGCGTAATTATAAACCAGTCCGTTGGACATGGGAACGCTGTAGCGCGTCACCCGGCGGGCACCGTTCTCCCCCGCCATTGCTTTTGTAAGGTCAACCCGATCCTTAAGTGCCGCCAGCTTAGCAAAAGCGGCTGTCTGATCCATGTTTTTCCAAGAAATCATTTTGGATAGTTCCTTTCTGAATAGTATTTGCTCGTACAATCGGTCGCATACACTTACCCCTTTTATTATACAACAAATTCCGATTCCTGCAACTGTTTTTGGCAAATTCGCGAAAAAAACCGGCGGCCGCCGGATCAGGCTGCCGCCGATTACTGTAAACTTTTCCCGCATCACCCGGCAGGAGAAAAGGTGGTGCGAGTTCTTCTCTGCATAATCAAGAGCTTACGGCCTGATCAGCGCGACCGCGACGTCATTGACATTCGTGCCGGTAGGTCCGGTCATGATCAGTCCGTTTACTTTCTGAAGGGCATGGTAGGCGTCATTGTCCTGCAGCACTTGGTCGATCGTGATACCAAGCGCCTTCAGTTCGCTGAAGGTCTCACCGTCCGTGTAGCCGCCGGCTGCATCCGTCGGTCCGTCCGTGCCGTCACTTCCGACCGAGAAAACTGCCGCATTCATGCCGGCGATCCCGACGGCTGCCGCGAGCGCGAGCTCCTGATTGCGGCCGCCCTTACCATGGCCGGTCAGCTTGACAATGGTCTCGCCGCCCGCGATAAAGGCAAGCGCCTTGCCGGATCCGGCATGTGTCTTCAGAATCGAAGCCATAAAGCTTCCTGCTTCCTTAGCCTGGCAGCAGAGCTGGTCGGTCAGCATCACGGGCTCATACCCAAGCCCGATACAGGTCTTTTCCGCGGCCGCACAAAGCTCGCGGACACTGCCGTTGATCTGGGTGTGAACATTTTCAAGCGTCTTGGGCGTCTCGATGTTCAGCAGCGCCCGGGCCTCGTCGGACATGCGCAGCTGGTATTTATCCGCGATCCGAAGCGCGTCCTCTGTCGTGGAAGAGTCCGGGCAGGCGGGGCCGGAAGCGATCATATCCAGCGGATCGCCCAGAATATCGGACAGAATTACAGCTTCCACATGCGCCGGCCAGCAAATCTGGGCAAAACGGCCGCCCTTTACCTGGGACAGACGCTTCCTGATCGTATTGATTTCGACTATATCCGCGCCGCAGGCCAACAGCTGCCCGGTGATATCCTGCAGCTCCTCTGCCTTCACCAGCGGTTTCTCAAACAGTGCACTGCCGCCGCCTGAGAGCAGGAACAGCACCGTATCTTTTTCAGACAGATCGGACACCAGATCAAGCGCGGCCTGCGTGCCCTTGAAAGAATTCTCATCCGGCACCGGATGGCCGGCTTCATAGCAATCAAAATTCGCGATCGGGCCCATGACGTGATCATACTTGGTCACCACCACGCCCTTCTCAATGCGGTCGCCCATACAGTCCGAAGCGGCTTTCGCCATCTGCCAAGCCGCTTTGCCTGCCGCTACCAGCAGGACTCTGCCCGGGAATTCACGCCCGGATACCGCTCTCGCTACTGCCGCGTCGGGCTGAACCGCCGCGATCGAATCCCGAATAATACGGTCCGCATGCGAGCGAAGTAATTCAATCATAATTCGTACTCCTCTCTTCGTTTTAAATGGATGCGCCGACGCGAACGGCCGGCGCACCCAAATGGATCAAATCAGAAAATCAGGCTCAGAATAAAGATCTCAACCATAGAAGCAAGACCGATGATCAGGGTCATCAGCGTCTGTGTCTTATAACCTTCTTCAGGCTTCATTTCGCCGAAATTGGTAACAACCCAGAAATAGGAGTCGTTCGCGTGGGAGACGGTCATAGCACCGGCACCGATCGCCATAACGACAAGCGCGATTTCAATAGGAGTCGTGAATCCCAGAACGGGCAGCAGCGGGGCGATAATACCGGCCGTTGTCGTAATGGCAACCGTCGAGGAGCCCTGTGCACTCTTCAGGATCGCAGCCAGCAGGAACGGGAAGAAGATGCCCATCGCCTGCAGTACGGTCGCATGCTCCGTGATGAAGTTCACCATATCGGAGGAAGCGATAACTTTGCCCAGTACGCCGCCGGCAGCCGTCACGAACAGGATCGGGCCTACGGTCTTCAGCGTATCATTGGTCAGATCATAGAAGATGTCTTTCTTCTTGGCCGTGAACATCTGGATGATGGCCAGGATCGAACCTACTGCCAGAGCCATGATGGGCGTGCCCAGGAAGGTGAGGCCTTCTGCCAGCCATCCGGTCATCTTCGCCATGGAAACGACGGAAGAAGCAGCCATCAGGATAATCGGAACAACCAGCGGAGCCAGCGCGTTAAAGCCATTCGGCAGCTTGCCATACTCAGCCTTGAGTTCCTCATAGGTCTTAACGGCCTCGCCCTCTTCGGCCAGCTCGTCGGCGCTCTTGATCTTCTTGCCGATGAGTTTGGCATAGATCAGACCGGCAATCAGCGGGAAGATAGAGCAAAGCGCACCGAGGCCCATGACCAGAAGCAGGTTGTTGCCAACGCCCAGTGTATTAGCCGCAGCGATCGGACCCGGAGTAGGCGGAATGAATACGTGAGCGATATACAATCCACAGGACAGGCATACCGTCATAGCGACGCTGGATTTGCCCGTGCGCTTAACCAGTGCCTTACGGATCGGGTTCAGGATAACGAAACCGCTATCGCAAAATACCGGGATGGAAACGACCCAGCCCATCAACTCAATCGCGAGTTCCGGATTCTTTTCACCAACCACTTTGATAACCATGTCCGCCAGCTTAAGGGCGGCGCCCGTCTTCTCCATGACAGCGCCGATGAAAGCGCCGAGGATAATGACGATACCGATGGACGTAAACGTGCCGGAGAAGCCGGAACCGATAATTCCGGGGATGTCCGTCAGCTTAATGCCTGCAATGATCGCGAGCAGCAGAGATACACCCATAATCGAAAGGAAAGGATGTACTTTGAGCTTGGAGATTAGCAGGATCATCACCACGATTGCGACAACAAACGCAATAATCAGAGGTACGCCTGTCATATTCAATTCCTCCTTTAGAGTAATCCGGTTCGCCCCGGATCCATGTTATGCATATTATACCACAAATGACTAAAATGTCAAGTTGATTATATCATTTTGTACAATATGTACGAAAATTGGCTTTTTGGCAGCAAAAAGGCGGATCCGTAAAAAGATCCGCCCCATATGACCGACACGGGATCAACTGTGATCTCCCGGCTATTTTCTGGAGAAAATGATCGTTAACGAGCTCCCGCCGGTACCTGCCAAATATAGCTTGCCGTCTTTAAGTGTAACAACGGAACTGGCTCCCGCGTTTGTGACCATATACGTGTCACCCGAACTATGATACCATTTCCCGGTGCTTGATTTGGAGTCGGCCGTAATGATGGCTGTCCCGTCCTTACTGAAATTGAATTCCAGCGAATGGTAATCATTGTACTGCTTCTGATACTCCGCGTAGGCGTATTTCTTGCCATTGATCTCCACGACGCTGGGCACCCATGTCCCTTCTATGCCTGAATGGCTCGGGGCAAAAATCTTGATGAGAATAAAAATCGCCACAGCAGCCAGCAGGAGCTTGATCAGCCAGCCGGAAGAACCTGTTTTTGCCCCTGTTCCCGCGGCACGGTTTGCGGATGACGCCCCGGAAGGTTCCGGAACCACCTTCATATTAATCGTCTGTCCGGCCCCGCCGCGCAGATAGTCCGCGTAATCGTAGATAAACATCACCTGCTGCCGATTGGCGTCGGCTACGCGCCCGTCACCGAGCACCGTGAAAACCTCTCCGTCTTTGACGGCGGTCAGCTTGTCACCTGCCAGCCTGAAAACGACCCGGCCATAGCCGTCGACCACCCTGCCCGTTCCTTTTTCCAGCTGACCCATTTCGACTCCATTCAGGTTCACTACTTTATAAGTATTCATGTATCCTCCTTAACCGGCTCCATCGGCCGCCTGCCTGATCAATCATATTATAATCGCGTTCCGATCTTTTGTCAAGGATTCGGACGGTGCTGAAAAAACGGCACAGAGGACTTGCGGGCAGGGAAAAATATGATATAATGCTACATAGTAGGATTCATGATTTTTAAGGAGGTCCCGCTCATGCCCGCCTGGTTAAACGACGCTGTTTTCTACGAAATCTATCCGCAGTCTTTTTATGATTCCAACGGCGACGGTATCGGTGATATCAACGGTATCCGGGAGAAGCTCGATTATATCCTTTCACTCGGCTGCAATGCGCTCTGGATCAACCCCTGTTACGATTCGCCTTTCAGGGACGGGGGGTATGATGTGCGTGATTATTACAAAGTCGCCCCCCGTTACGGGACCAATGAGGATCTGTACGGGCTGTTTGAAGATGCCCACCGCAAAGGCATGCATATTCTGCTGGATCTGGTCCCCGGCCATACCTCCGAGGAGCATCCCTGGTTTGCGGAAAGCAGTAAAGCCGAACCGAATGCCTATTCCGGGCGCT
Source organism: Bacillota bacterium (assembly GCA_017442535.1). Lineage (GTDB taxonomy): Bacteria > Bacillota > Clostridia > Lachnospirales > Bianqueaceae > RUG12817. The sequence continues at coordinate 15,105 of JAFRZL010000046.1, forward strand.
ATATCTGGACCGATTTCTGGATCAAATCAATCCCCGGGCATCCCTATATCGGCGGAGAAACACCCCGGAACGGGACCTATATGCTGAATTTCTTCAAGTGCCAGCCCGCCCTGAACTACGGCTGGCGCAGTCCTTCCGAGTCCTGGCAGTGCGGAACCGATCATCCGGACGCGCTCGCCACCCGCGAGGCGCTCAAAGACATTATCTGTTTCTGGCTGGACCGCGGCGCGGACGGGTTCCGTGTAGATATGGCCGATTCACTGGTCAAGGGCGACGACGAAGATAAATCCTCTACCTGCGAAATCTGGCGCGATATCCGCGCCATGCTCGACCGGGACTATCCCGGAGCGGCGCTTGTCTCCGAGTGGAGCAACCCCAGGCTTGCGCTGAACAACGCCGGCTTCCATATGGATTTTTATCTGGATCACTGGTATAATGGCTATCACAGTCTGCTCCGTCGGGTGGAAGACGGTATTGACCGGAGCTATTTCCGCAAGGACGCGGACAGTGATATTCAGCTGTTCCTGCAGGATTATCTGCCGAAATACCGGGAGACCCGGGAGCATGGCTATATCAGTTTTATCACATGCAATCATGATACGCCCCGCCTGGCGCCGCGCCTTTCCGACCGTGAACTGCAGCTTGCCTATGCAACGCTTTTTACGCTGCCGGGCATCCCCTTCCTGTATTACGGGGACGAAATCGCCATGCGTTATCAGGAGAAGCTTCCGACCAAAGAGGGCGGGTATACACGAACCGGTTCACGGACGCCCATGCAGTGGGACGAAGGACCGAATCTGGGATTTTCCACGGCGCCTGCCGACCGGCTCTATCTGCCTGTGGACGCTTCTCCGGATGCTCCGACCGCTGCTTCAGCTACTGGCCGGGACAGTCTTCTCGAACTGATCCGTTCCGTTCTGACACTGCGGCATCATGAACCCGATCTTCAGGCGGACGGCGATTTCAGCATCCTGCATGCAGCATCGGGTGATCCGTTGTTTGTCTACAGCCGCGGCAGGCGCATCCTAGCCGTGAATCCTTCCGGCAAGGTCCGGACGGCGGCCATTCCCGGACTTAAAGCGGGCGCCGTGCCGGCGCTGCTGATCGGCAGTGCGGATGTTTCGGACAGCCAGCTGACCCTCGGCCCCCAATCCTTTATTGTGACTTAATTGTCGCCAAAACCCAACTGGAGGAATCCACATGCTAAAGAAACTCATCAGGCAGCTCCTGATCGCACAAACCCTGTCGGCTCTGACGGTTTCCCTCTGTCTGCTGATTGACAGCATCATCATCGGACAGTTTCTGGGCGAAAACGCGATCGCCGCCTACGGACTGGCCAACCCGGTTCTTCTGGTCATCGGCGCTGTCGCAACCGTCTTTTCCGTCGGCGTACAGGTTGTCTGCAGCAGATCCCTCGGCCGCGGCTCACAGGAAGAGACCAATGCCGGATTCTCCTCCGCCGTCGCGCTGGTTCTGATGGTCTCGATCCCCTTTCTGCTGCTCGTACTGATTTTCCGCTCTCCTCTCGCAACTTTGCTCGGCGCCAAAGAGGAACTGCTTTTCGCGGAGACCCGTGATTATATGACCGGTTTTATCATCGGTGCACCGGCGACCATGGGCGCTCTCGTTCTGGTGCCTTTCCTGCAGATGGCCGGGCAGAACGGTCTGCTGATCGCGGCGGTGGGCACCATGACTGTCACGGACATCATTCTGGATCTGCTGGACGTCCTGGTCTTCAAAGGCGGGATGTTCGGCATGGGGCTCGCCTCCTCCCTCAGCTACTACGCCGCGCTGATCGTCGGGGGCATCTATTTCTTCAGCAAAAAAAGCACGTTTAAGTTTTCTTTCCGGCTGATCACGGGCCGCACGATCCGCGAGCTGATCCGTAGGGGTATTCCGGCGCTTTACGGCATGGCTTCCACCATCGTTATGGTATATGCCATGAATCATATTCTGCTCGGGACAGGCGGGAGCACCGCCGTCGGTGCTTTTTCACTCCTTACGACCATCGGCAATTCCTGCAACTGTATTACCACAGGGGTGGGCAATGTCGCGCTGACCCTCTCTGGCGTCTTCTATACGGAAGAAGACCGTACCGGGCTTAAAACCTTGCTGCGTCAGCTCACCGGGTATTCCGTGATCCTGGGCGCCTTGATCAGCGTCCTGATCGTCGTTCTGGCGCCTCAGGCTGTCTCCCTCTTTCTGTCGGACGAGAGCGAAACCGCCCGCATGGCTGTGCAGGGACTGCGCGTGTTTGCCCTGGGTATGATTCCCTGCTGCCTGAATGCGATGATCAAGAATGCCTATCAGGGAACCGACCGTGAGCGGTACACCAAAATCATTTCCGTACTGCAAAACGCTCTTCTGCCCATCCTCGCCGCGCTCCTGCTCACCATTCCCTTTAAGACCTCCGGAGCCTGGTACTATTTCTTCTGCGGTGAGCTGCTCACCCTGCTCCTGATCTGTTTGTTCGTCCGACTCCGGACAGGCCGCCTGCCCTGGAAAGAACTGAACATCCTGATGCTGCCCGAATCCTTCAGCGTGACTCCCGAAGACATGATCGAAACCGATATCCGGACACTTGAAGATGTGGCCGCTGCCGTGGACGAGGCCCGTTTCTTCTGTCTGGAACACGGTCAGGACCTGCGCTTCACCAACCGCATCGCACTCTGTGTAGAAGAGATGGCCTCCAATGTCGTCCAGCATGGTTTTACGGCGGACCGGCGCGCCCACCATCTGTCCGTTCGCCTCATGAACAAAGACGACCGCTGGACGCTCCGTTTCCGCGATGACTGCGGCGCCTTCGATCCGGTGCACTATGTCCCGCGTGATCAGGCGGACGCTCTGGGCATCCGGCTGGTACTCGGCCTGGCGGACGAGATACATTACACCTATGCCCTGAACCTGAACAATCTGATGATCACCCTGAGCGCCCGAACCGTCGCGGCAGAAGAATTGCCCGAACCAATGTAACACAAAAATCGACTGCTGATGCAGAACAGACCCCCGAAAGTCAGCTTGAAAATCCGACTTTCGGGGGTCTTCTCTTTTCACGATACTATCTTTTTTATACTCAGAATTCCGACTCCAGCCACCGGACGACCATCGCTTCGTCTTCCTCCGTCCAGGGCGGGATGACCTCCGGCTCTTCATCATCTGCTCCGCAGAAAATCCTGGCCATGAGGCTCTCATAATCCCCCATTTCTTTGTGGCAGTCCCGCCAGAGGCGGAAAGAATCGCGGTCGTATTCTTTTACGATGTGGTCGTGCGCCTCATAATCGGTGATCCGGCGCAGGCGTTCATCCAGCTGCTGTACCAGATCCGGCCGCTCGGCGGCAAGATTATGGATCTCCCAGGGATCCGCTTCCAGATCGAAAAGCTGCGGTTCATACCCGGGGTAGGCAATGTACTTATACTGATCCTGCCGCAGCATGATGATGCCGGTGCAGGCCGTTGAATCATGATACTCACAGAGTGCGATATTGTCGCGGGTATCCTCCGCTCCGCGCAGGACTGGCAGGATCGACTGCCCGTCCAGACGGTGGTGCACCCCCGCACCTGTCATTTCCAGAATCGTCGGATAGATATCGATCAGGGATTCCAGATGCGTATGCCTCACGCCTCCCTCAATCCCCGGCCCCCGGATGATCAGCGGCACCCTGGCACTCGGCTCAAACGCGTTGAATTTGTAGAACTGACCATGCTCCATATCCATCTCGCCATGGTCGCTCAGGAAAAACAGATAGGTCCGGCTCCAGTCGATGTCCGCACTGAGGATTTCCCCGAGCATCTCATCCACCTCGGCAATCATCGCATCATAGACCGCCCGTGCGTGCCTCACCGAAGCCTCATCAGGCGAATGCTGCCAGTTCTTGCTGAGCCGCATATACTCCATCACCGGATGCTCATCCGTATCCGCGGGCGGGATCTCTATAGCCTGCGAATCGACCTTATCCAGATAATAGCGGCTCGTCTGCAGCCGGGGATGCGGTGCCGAAAGGCCGACATACAGGAAGAACGGCTCGCCGCTGTCTCCGTTTTCATCCAGAAAAGCCCTCGCCGCGTCGATCTTCTGCCAGTCTTTCTCATGCACACGCCTCTCCTGCGACTCCAGCACGATCGGCGGCCCCATATTATACTGGGGCTTGGGGATCCGGGCCGAGCGGAGCCATGCGGTGACACGCGCCCGCTGTGTATGCTGCCCGGAAACATAATCGGTTTTACCCAGCAGCTTCATCCGGTAGCCCGCTTCCGTAAGCGAGGTGAAGAGCGTCTCGGACAGTGCTGGGATACCTTTGTAATTGTTCCAGGCATGGCAGTTAAAGGTATACAGTCCCGAAAGCATGCTGGCCCTGGAGCAGACACATACCGGATTGGTGCAGTAGGTATTCTCAAATGTCTGGCCGGCTGCGGCAAGGGCATCCAGATGCGGCGTCGCGTTCTGCAGCGGTTTATGCCCCAGATAGCCCATCTTGCGGCCGTCCATGCTGTCACAGATGACAAAAATAATATTAGGCTGATTGCTCATGGTTAACCCCCTTTTTTCTCTCTATCAAACATTCCTCATCGGATCCGTCGGTCCGCGAAAGGTCATTCTTTGGAATTGTCTTCCATGATCGCGTCAAACGCTGCACGCACTCTGTCAAAGTCATCCGATTCGATCTCCAACAGTTCAAACTCGTTGTCGAGTTGTTTGAATCCAAACAGGTACACGTCATCCGTACCATCCAGGGGCTGAAGCGCGATATACTCCTTATCCTCGAAGTCAAAGATCCCCATGGCCTCGCAGTCCACGGATGTGTCGTCATCAAATTCCAATGTGATGATATCGGAATCGTCTTCATAATTACTCATTGTCATTTCCTCCATTATTCAGGTATCTAATTGGTGATTTCTGCTTCGTTCCCGCCGTCCGGTCCCAGCAGATAATCCATAAAGACCGGGATGCGCCGCTCCCACGCGGCCTCGTTGTGGGCAGCCCCCGGGACCAGACGCGCGGCAACCTCCGCGCCGCTCCTCACAAGTTCCGCGGCGCAGGTGAATAATCCTGCCAGCACGGCATATTCGCTATGGCTGATCTCCTCGGTACCGACATCCATGTAAACCCGTGTTGTCGGCTGCAGCCCGGCACTTCTGATCAGCTCATGCAGATGCCTGCCGCCTGCATGAATGGATGGCGAAAGCGCCGCTGCCCGCGAGAACACTTCATTATAAGCTGTCACCGCATAGAGTGACATCAGTCCGCCCATAGAGCTGCCCGCGATATAGGTGTGTTCACGGTCAGGCAGTGTCCGGTACGTCCGATCTACCCACTGCTTCAAAGGGCCGGTGATCCAGTTCATCGTCACTTTCCCCAGGCCTTCCAGATGTCCCAGTCTCGGGATGTCCCGGTCCCAAGGCGCATACTCGTTCAGCCGCCTTGTGCCCTCCGGATTACACTCGACCGCGACCACCATAAGGGGCAGCCGTGTCCGGGTCAGATATTCCTTCATCCCCCAGCTCTTCCCGTAAGTCGCATGTGCATCATAAAAAACATTGTGCCCGTCAAACATATACAGCACGGGGTACCGCTCTTCAGAAGACGAATAATCATGCGGCAGATAGACATAGAGCCGCCTCGGCTCCCTGGTGGGAAGCTCCGGGATCCGGATCTTTTTTACTCGAATCATTTTATTACTCCCGGCCTCGCCGCCTTACAGAATATATTTCTCCAGAGCGGCGGCCAGACCGTCCTCGGTATTCAGGCTCGTCACATCGTCTGCCGCTTCTTTGATATTGGCCGGCGCATTACCCATCGCGATGCCCACACCGCAGGCCTTGATGATCTCAAGATCACTGGAGCTGTCGCCGATCGCAAGAGTCTCCTCATACGAAACGCCCAGTTTGGAGAGCACCGCGTCCACCGCGTTCAGCTTATTCAGTGTGCAGTGCAGGAATTCCAGATTGGGGCCTGCTCCGGGACGCGTGTGGGAGATATACCCGGTTGCAGTGACGTAATCGTAGATCTCCTGCTGCATCTCCGCAGGGATACCGTAAATATTCATCTTTTCCACACAGGTATGATGCTCCAGGAAATACTCGGAGGGCTTATCCACTGCGGTATACCATTTGTCGCGCACATACCAGACATGATGCTCCGGCACTACTGACCAGTCAGGATGGTCGATCACACTCTTTTCGTAATAGATGGTGGCATCCGCCGCGATTTCATTATACAGTCCCTTGCCCTCCAGATATCGCATCAGTTCAGCCGACTGCTCTGCGGGGATCAGATCCGTATAAAGACTGCTCTGCGTCTCCCGGTCATACAGCCGGGCACCGTGACTGGTCACATAATAGCGGAAACCGGGGTGTGTCAAAAGCTGCGGCGGCATCATGTTAAACACACGGCCGGTGCAGGGGATCACGTGCACGCCTTTTTCCATCACCTTCTGCAGGGTAAGCATATTGCGCATCGAAACCGCTACCTGGCTCTTGCCAAGCAATGTACCGTCCATATCCATCAGAACTGCCCGAATACTCATCTCTGACTCTCCTATCCCGTTTTAATAATATTGAACTGACCGTCTTGCTGTTACGAGTATACCCCATCCGGGGGGTCTTGTCAAGTAGCTGCACGGCGGCTGGTGACGGGCTCGGATCATTCTTCCCGCCTGCTGACCAGGTCGCTCAGGCGTTTGCTGTAAAAGAAATCATGTGTGAGCTTATCATACTCCTCCCACAGCGGAAGCGTTTCACATGCGGCAGCTCTGGGACAGGGCAGCGCACCGTCCGCCAGACACGCCACTGTTGCAAGCGAGCCTTCCATCAGTTCGATGATTTCACCGATCGTGTAGTCTTCCGGCCTGCGGCAGAGCTTATAGCCTCCGCCCTTGCCGCTGGCTCCGGTGAGCAGGCCGCCGGCAACCATATCTTTTACGATGATCTCCAGGTATTTTTTGGAAATCTCCTGCCGGGCCGCGATATCTTTCAGGGGAATATAGCTGCCATTGTCGTTTTCTGCCAGGTCGATCATTACGCGGATCGCATAGCGTCCTCTTGTTGAGATCATATGGGGACCTCCCTTCCGTCTTTGCACCTATTATACAGTAGGCAGGTAGGTAAATCAAGAGGCTGCTTTGAAAAAAGCGCAAGAGAAATATTCTATTACCTATTGACATAGTAGGTAAATGATGTTATAATCGGTGACGAGCTCAGTAAGAAAGGAGTATTGACATGATCTATGCCGATAACGCCGCCACCACCAGAATGAGTGACGCGGCTATCCATACCATGACTGTCCTGATGAAGGAAGCATGGGGAAACCCGTCCAGCCTTTATACGCATGGACAAAACGCGAAAGAAATCCTTGAACAGGCCAGGAAGGACGTAGCCGAGGTGATCGGCGCCGACCCGTCCGAAATCATCTTTACCTCGGGCGGCAGCGAAGCCGATAATCAGGCCATCCGTTCCGCCGCCGCACTCGGCCGCACAAAAGGCAAAATGCATATCATCTCCACCGCCTTTGAACACCATGCTGTTCTGCATACTTTGGAAGCCCTTGCGAAAGAAGGTTTCGAAATCACTTTGTTGGATGTGCACGCGAACGGTATTGTCCTGCCGGAGGAAGTGGAGGCCGCGATCCGGGAAGATACCTGCCTTGTCACGATCATGGCCGCCAATAACGAGATCGGAACGATTCAGCCGATCCGCGAGATCGGCGCCATCTGCCGGAGTAAGAATATCCTGTTCCACACCGATGCGGTTCAGGCGATCGCACATATTCCGGTGAACGTTAGCGAGGACCATATCGATCTGCTCTCGGCTTCGGCACATAAGTTCCACGGGCCCAAGGGCGTCGGATTCCTCTATGCCCGAAAAGGCGTCCGTCTGACGAATCTGATCGAAGGCGGCGCCCAGGAACGCGGCAAGCGTGCCGGAACCGAGAACATTCCCGGTATTGCCTCCATGGCCGCTGCGCTTAAGGAGACCTATGCCGGGATGGCGGAAAACGCGGCTCGCCTGACCGTATTGAGGGACCGGCTGATCCACGGCTTACAGCAGATTCCGCATTCGGCGCTGAATGGGGACGCTCTGCGCAGGCTTCCCGGAAATGTGAACTTCTGCTTTGAAGGGATCGAGGGTGAGTCCCTGCTGCTCCTCCTCGATGATAAGGGCATCTGCGCCTCCTCCGGGAGCGCCTGCACTTCCGGCTCACTGGATCCGAGCCATGTCCTGCTCGCGATCGGCCGTGTCCATGATGTAGCTCACGGTTCTCTTCGCCTGAGTCTTGGCGAGGATGCCACGGAAGAAGATGTGGATTATATCATCAAGTCGGTGGGCGAAGTCGTCGGTTATCTACGCGGATTCTCTCCGATCTGGAGGGATCTGATGTCGGGCAAGAAAGAATTTATCCTGTAAGGAGGGAATCAGAATGGCATTATACAGCGAAAAAGTCATGGATCATTTCCGCAATCCCAGAAATGTCGGCGTTATCGAGGACGCGAACGGGATCGGTGAGGTCGGAAACGCAAAATGCGGCGACATCATGAAGATGTATCTTAAAATAGAGGACGGCATCGTTCAGGACGTAAAGTTTGAGACCTTCGGATGCGGCAGTGCGATCGCTTCCAGTTCGATGGCGACGGAGCTGATCAAAGGCCAGCCGCTCAGCGAGGTCAAAAAGCTGACCAATAAGGCGGTGGCGGAGGCACTCGACGGACTGCCCGCCTACAAAATGCACTGCAGCGTCCTGGCCGAAGAAGCGATCCAGCTGGCTTTGGAAGACTATCAGAAGCGGGCCGGAGAAAAAATTGATTAATTTTGAATATACCTATTGACATAGTAGGTTAATAGTGATATAATGAATAAAACCTTATCTGAAAGGAGGCGCTGAAGATGTTTCTGTACATAACCGCTGTGTTAGTTATCTTCATGTGGTGTCGAATGTTTATCTCCCGGGCATATCGTATGGCTGGGGCGTTCGGCTGCACCTGTTCGCGCCTCACAAAGATGTAGTGATCACCACCGCACACAAGCCATTTGCCCGGGAGTATATAACAGATCCCGGGCTTTTTTTCGCCCGCAAAGAGGAAAATTAAGAAAAGAGGAGAATACTTTCATGAGTACCTACAAATTTGAGACCCTGCAGCTTCATGTCGGACAGGAACAGGCGGATCCCGCGACCGATTCCCGCGCCGTTCCGATCTATCAGACCACTTCGTATGTGTTTCACAACAGTAAGCACGCGGCTGACCGCTTCGGGCTGGCCGATGCCGGGAATATTTACGGCAGGTTGACCAATTCCACACAGGAAGTGCTGGAAAAACGGCTCGCGGCCCTGGAGGGCGGCAGCGCCGCTCTTGCCTTGGCTTCCGGCGCGGCGGCCATCGCCTACACCATTGAAGCTCTGGCTGCGAACGGCGGGCATATCGTGGCGCAGAAAACCATCTACGGCGGCAGTTATAACCTGCTCGCCCACACTCTCCCGCAGTACGGCATTACTACCACCTTTGTGAATGCACATGATCTTGCGGAAGTCGAGGGCGCGATCCATGACGATACCCGCGCCGTATATCTGGAGACGCTTGGTAATCCCAACAGTGATATTCCCGATATCGACGCGATCGCCGCCATCGCCCACCGTCACGGCCTGCCGGTTGTTGTCGACAACACCTTCGGAACACCTTATCTGATTCGTCCCTTTGAGCACGGGGCCGACATCGTGGTGCACTCCGCGACCAAGTTCATCGGGGGGCATGGCACCACACTCGGCGGCATCATCGTGGAATCCGGCAGATTCGACTGGCGTGCCGGCGGCAAGTACCCGAATATTGCCGAGCCCAATCCCAGCTACCACGGCGTCTCCTTCTATGACGCGGTCGGTCCGGCGGCCTTCGTAACCTATATCCGCGCGATCCTACTCAGGGACACAGGTGCCTGCATCTCTCCCTTCAACGCCTTCCTGCTGCTTCAGGGCGTGGAAACCCTGTCGCTTAGGCTGGAGCGCCACGCGGAGAATACCCGGAAAGTCGTGGACTATCTCGCGAACCATCCTCTGGTCGAAAAGGTCAATCATCCCTCCCTGCCGGATCATCCGGACCACGAGCTGTACCTGAAGTACTTCCCCCGGGGCAGTGCCTCTATTTTTACCTTTGATATCAAGGGTGGCCGGGAAGAAGCCTGGGAATTCATCGATCATCTGAAGATCTTCTCTCTGCTGGCGAATGTCGCAGACGTAAAAAGTCTGGTCATCCATCCGGCTTCGACCACTCACTCCCAGCTGTCGGAGGATGAGCTTCTGGATCAGGGCATCAAGCCGAACACCATCCGTCTTTCCATCGGCACGGAGCATATCGATGACATCATCGCGGATCTGGAAAACGGTTTCGCGGCCATATCATAAACACTAATAAAGAAAAGAGGTTATTCACCATGTCAAAGATCTATAAGGGAACGCTGGAACTGATCGGCAATACGCCGCTCGTAGAGGTCGTCAACTTGGAAAAAGAACTGGGGCTCGAGGCCACGATCCTTGTCAAACTCGAGTTCTTCAACCCGGCCGGCAGTGTAAAAGACCGTATTGCCAAAGCCATGATCGAGGACGCGGAGGCCAAAGGCCTGCTGCGGGAGGGTTCCGTCATCATTGAACCGACCTCCGGCAATACGGGCATCGGGCTCGCCTCCATCGCCGCGGCCAAAGGTTACCGCATTATCCTGACCATGCCCGAAACCATGAGTGTCGAACGGCGCAATATTCTTAAAGCATACGGGGCCGAGATCGTTCTGACAGAAGGTTCCAAGGGTATGAAGGGCGCGATCGCCAAAGCGGATGAACTGGCTGCGGAGATCCCGGACAGCTTTATCCCGGGCCAGTTTGTCAATCCGGCCAATCCGGCCGTCCACAAAGCCACCACCGGTCCGGAGATCTGGAATGATACGGACGGCAACATTGATATCTTTATCGCGGGCGTCGGTACCGGCGGTACCGTCACCGGAACGGGTGAATACCTGAAAGAGCAGAATCCGGATATCCGTGTCGTCGCGCTGGAGCCCGCCGACTCGCCCGTGCTCTCTGAAGGCAGAGCCGGAGCCCACAAGATCCAGGGGATCGGCGCCGGATTCGTCCCGGACGTACTGAACACGAAGGTCTACGACGAAGTCTTTAAGGCTTCGCATCAGGATGCCTTCGCGGCGGCGAAGCTTCTGGCAAAAAAAGAAGGCATCTCCGTCGGTATTTCTTCCGGAGCTGCCCTCTTCGGTGCGATCCAGCTAGCCAAACGTCCGGAAAACAAGGGCAAGGTTATCGTGGCCCTGCTTCCGGACAGCGGAGACCGGTATTATTCCACCCCGCTTTTCACTGAGGATTAAAGTGCAAATACGCCCTCTTCCTCATCCATTGCCGTTCACAATACGAATATAATCCTCTTTGGGGATCATGGGTGCCTCCAGCTGCGCGACTGTTTCGGCAGAAAGCGTCAGCCTGGAGGCATATTCTTTGCCGGCCTCTTCAAAGCGCGTCAGCAGCGGATCCGCGACGATGGCGGCCGCAGGCACATTCAGCATCGGTGTTTCCGGAACGCAGACGATCTGTGGATCCCGGAAGCATTGTTTGCACTGCATGCGCAGGCTGTCAAAATTACCGTCCCAGTCGGGGAAACCGCATCCGCAGATAACCAGTGTGTGAATCTTCGAGAAATCCGCAAGTGCCTCGTGGCGGACCGACCCGTCATCTTCCTGCACCATCTTCATCTTAATCAGAGGAATGGTGCGGTCCAGCAAGGCTTTCAGATGCGAGGGCATGCCGTAGCAGTACAGTGGGAAGCTCCAGATGATCAAGTCCGCAGTCCTGTACAGATCCAGGATTTCGTTCTGGTCATCGTTGATCACACAGTGCCCGTCCATCTTCTGCCAACATCCGAAACATCCCCTGCAGGGCGCGATCCGCTTTTCGATGACATTGACAACGTGGACTTCATGCTCCTGATGCTGATTCAGCCCCCTCAGAAAAGCCTCCGTCATCCTGAAGGTATCGCTCTTCTGCTTCGGACTTCCGTTAAGAACAAGTACTTTCATGATCTGTTCCTCCCCTTCAAAATATACCGATCATGTCTTTAGCGTTGGCGTGCGCGTAATAGATCCTCCTGGGCCGGAAAGCAAGCAAATGCTTCCAATCGGTTTTTAAGAGCGCATTTTCCTCATAGGCTGCAAGGTATTCCAAAGGCTCCAAATCCCCCACCAGGCAGTCCCCGTCGTCCATTATCAGAGAAATACTGTCCTCGCTATGGCTTGGGGTATGAATCATCTCGCCGGCGATCCCCAGGCGCGCAAGAAAAGCTCTGCTTTCCGCACAGGTAATCACTGTCGCCTCCTCTTCCCTGACCGGTACAAAGGGTAGCTTGTCCTTGGCAAAGATTTTGTCCGAAAAATGCACCCTGCCAGCCTGCACATCGACAAGCAGTAACTTCACTCCCTGACGCATCAGCTCTCCGATCAGACCCATATGGTCGGGATGATAATGAGTCGCCATGACAAATTGTATATCCTGCAGCTTCACATGGCATTCTTTGATTGCTTTGAAGAAAACCGGCAAGGTCCCCGCATAGTCCGTATCGACCAGCAGGTACCCCTCAGAGCCGCGAATCAGAAACGTATTGGTATTCCCGTATTTAAGCAGAATCATCGTCTCTCTCCACCCGTCACTGCATGATCACGGAGCCCAGTTCGGTATAGATTCTGCCGTTTTTCCCCTGGGTGGACTGCATCAGGGAAATTTTGTCGACCGTCATGGATGCCGGATGGATGGTCACGGGCTCGATCCGTCCATGTGTGAACTCGGCCTTGCGCAGGATCGTCACATGCGGCTTGAATCTCGATCTGTCATAAGGCACCTTCGTATCCGCCAGAATATGCCGGACCTGCCCCGCAAGACTCTCCAGCCCGCTGCTTTGTGTAAAGCCGGTCCACCACAGTGTGTCAAAACAGCCGATCCTGTCCATCGTAATCGTAAACGGCTGAAAAACAACACCCTCCATCAGTTCGAGAATCCTGTCCGGATCCCCGAATTCGCCGATAAACGCGAGCGTGATATGCAGGTTTTCCGGCGGAATATAATTGCCTTTTACATGCAGGCGCCGGAAATCCGTCTGCACTTCCCGAGCCGAGCGCTTCAGCGCATCATTAAGCTGTATGGCAATAAAGAGTCTCATTCCCGGCCGCCTCCCTTGAAAAAGATATGGTCAGTTTACCTTAAATACACGCTTTTGTCAATCATCGGCCAACGAAAAACGCCCCTCCCGGGGCGTTTCTTTGTCTTTCATCTGTTGCGAATCATCGTGTGATCGGATCAGAGTTCATTCTTCGTGAACATTTCCGGCAGGACTTCCTCCAGCCGGTATTCTCCGACTCCGGCCGGGCCGCCCAGCACGAGAATAAAATCTTTATCGCAGAATTCGGCCATAACCTGGCGGCAGACACCGTAGGGCGCGCAGAAATCGGCGATCTCCCCCTCTCTGCCTCCGGCGATCGCGATCTTCGCGAAATGCCTCTCGCCCTCACTGACCGCCTTAAAGAAAGCCGTACGTTCCGCGCAGATGGTCGGCGTATAGGTTGCATTCTCGATATTGCAGCCCGTATATACGCGTCCGTCCGCCGTCATCAGCGCGGCACCCACCTGATAATGCGAATAAGGCGCGTAGGATTTCCGGCGCGCTTCCAGCGCCATCCGGTAGAGGCCCTCATCGTCCGGCGCGTCATCAGGCAGAAAAGCAGCGTCCGAAAGTGCTTCCCTCAGGAAACTTTTTCCGGCGGTCTTGCCCGGCTCCACACCGAAATAATCCAGCACCGTCGCGCAAACATCCGCAAAACACGCTCTGGTATGCAGATTGAGACCCTGCCGCACATGTTTGCCGTACAGCAGCATTGGCACATATTCGCGGCTGTGATCGGTCGACGGTGTCGAGGGGTCGCAGCCGTGATCCGCCGTAATGATCAGCAGATCGTCCGGCCGCATCTTGCCGATCAATTCGCGAAGCTGCCGGTCAAACACCGTCAGTGCTTTTGCGTATCCCGCGACATCATTCCTGTGTCCGTACACCATGTCAAAATCGACCAGATTGGTGAAGCACAGGCCGTTAAAATCGCGCTCCGCCATATCCAGCGTGACTTCCATTCCGTTCACATTATTCTGTGTACGCGTAAACTCGGTAAAACCGCGCCCGCCGAACAGATCATAGATTTTACCGACCGAGATCACATCATAGCCGGCCGCTTTGAGCCTGTCATTCACGGTATCCGCGGGTGGTTCGAGTGAAAAATCATGCCGGTTCGCGGTCCTTGTGTAGGGCCATTCCCCGGTAAAAGGTCTGGCGATGACCCGTGCCACACCATGCTTTCCGACAAGCATTTTGCGCGCGATCTCACAGATCCGGTATAATTCATCAATGGGTACCACGTCCTCGTGCGCCGCGATCTGGAACACGCTGTCCGCGGAAGTATAAACGATCAGGTCGCCGGTCTCGACATGCTGTCTGCCATAGTCCCGGATCACGTCCGTCCCGGAATAAGGCTTGTTGACCAGCACGCCGCGGCCCGTCAGCCGCTCGAATTCTTCGATCACTTCCGGCGGGAATCCATCCGGGTAGGTCGGAAGAGGCTCTGGCGAAACGATCCCGCCAAGCTCCCAATGGCCGATCGTCGAATCCTTTCCCTGGCTCACTTCCTTCAGTTTGGCATAGGCACCCCTGGGCCGATCAACACCGCCACCCACACCGTCAATATTGAACAGACCCAATTCGGTCATCGTCGGACAGTAGAAGTTTTCGTGATTCCGCACCGCGCCGAGTGTATTGCTGCCCTCGTCGTTCCAGAGCGCGGCATCCGGCAGCTCGCCGACGCCGAAACTGTCCAGCACAATGATAAATACTCGTTTCTTCATAGTTAAACCCTTTTCCCGCCGTGAATGCGTCTTACGCGATCTCCAGCGCGATATCCATCATGTCCAGGAAAGTGCTCTGCCGTTCTTCGGGAGTCGTGTCCTCCGGATGGACCAGAGAATCGCTGACCGTGCAGATCGAGAGCGCCTTTTTCCCCAGGCGTGCCGCATTGCAGTAGAGCGCGGCTGACTCCATTTCAACGCCAAGGACACCCATCTTGACCCAGTCCAGACGGGCTTTTGCATCGTCGTAGAAATTATCGGTCGACAGAATATTGCCGACTTTATAGCGGATCTTCCTCCTGTCGCACTCATCCGCTGCCCTACGCAGCAGATCAAAATCCGCGATCGGACTGAAAAGGCCAGGCAGACGGTACTGCGCGGCATAATTGCTATCCGTGCAGGCGGCCTGCGCCAGAATAATGTCGCGGACATGCAGATCTTTATCAAGTCCCCCGCAGGAGCCGACGCGTATGATCGCCTCCACACCGTAAAAAGCGAATAACTCGTAGGAGTAGATGCCGATCGAAGGAAGCCCCATTCCGGAAGCCATGACGGACACGCGTTTTCCCTTGTATGTGCCGGTATAGCCCTGAATGCCCCGGACATTATTGACCAGCACGGGATGATCAAAAAAGGTTTCGGCGATGAATTTCGAGCGCAGCGGGTCGCCCGGCATCAGCACGGTCGGGGCGAAATCACCGTATTCTGCGCTGATATGTGGAGTTGAAGCCGCCATTTATTTCACCTGTTCCGCGGCTTTAACGATCTTGACAATGCGGCTTGTCCCAAGCCTGGACGCCCCAAGCTCAATGAATTTCTCCGCATCCTCAATCGAAGAGATGCCTCCGGCGGCTTTCATGCGGACACCCGGCCCGATATTGGCCGCGAACAGTGCGATGTCCTCGAAAGTCGCGCCGGCTTTCGAAAAGCCGGTCGAGGTCTTGATAAAATCGGCGCCCGCTTCGGTGACCAGACGGCACATCGTGACTTTTTCCTCCTCGGTCAGGAGGCAGGTCTCGATGATGACTTTAAGGATCTTTTCGCCGCAGGCCGCCTTCAGAATACGGATCTCGTTCAGCACATATTCGGTGTTGCCGGCTTTCAGCTCGCCGATATTGATGACCATGTCGATCTCATCCGCGCCGTTCTCGAGCGCATCGACCGTCTCCGCGAGCTTCACGGCTGTCGTATTGTAACCGTTCGGGAAGCCGATGACCGTACAGATCGCAAGCCTGTCGCCGACATACTCTTTGGCCCTCTTCACAAAACTTGGCGGAATGCATACGGAAGCCGTATGATATTTCATTCCGTCGTCGCAGATACTCCTGATCTCATCCCATGTCGCTGTCTGTGCAAGCAGCGTATGGTCGCATTTACCTAAGATTTCCTGAATGTCCATAATTCACTCCTGATCATCCGGCAGGCGGTCCGCTTTCGGCGGATCCGCCTCCGTCATTTTACTTTCTAATTCCCATCTTCTTCAAGCGGCGCTCGACGGTGCTGATCAGCATCTCCATCGCGATGTGGTTCTTTCCGCCTTCCGGCACGATAATGTGCGCCTTTTTCTTACAGGGCTCCACATACTGCTCATGCATCGGTTTAACGGTCGACAGATACTGATCCATCACCGATTCCATACTCCGCCCGCGCTCCTCCATGTCACGTTTGGCACGTCGGAGCACTCTGACATCGGCATCCGTATCAACAAAAATACGAATATCCATCTGATTCGCCAGCTCATCGTCCGTGAAAAGCAGAATGCCTTCGACAATGATGATCGGCCGGCTCTCCAGCTCCAGTACTTCGCCGGAGCGGTTGTGCACGGTGAAATCATACTGCGGCACCGTGACCTTCTCCCCGGCCTTCAACGCTTTGAGATGCTCGATCATCAGCGGAATCTCCAGTGAATCCGGGTGATCGTAATTGATCCTGCAGCGCTGCTCGTATGTCAGTTCATCATGCCGGCGGTAGTAAAAATCCATTGAGAGCAGCACGGCCTCCTCCGGAAAAGCTTCGATCAGCCGTTTCGCGACGGTCGTCTTGCCGCTCCCGCTGCCGCCGCAGATTCCAATGACCAGCGGCTTCATGAGATGATCCCCTTCTCTTCCTGTTCTTTTTTCCGCTTCAGCCAGCAGCTGCGGCACATCGCCTCATAGCGCGAATTGCTGCCGATCAGGATCTGCGCCCCCCGGTAGACGACGTTTCCGTTATCATCGAAGCGTGCATTCACAGTCGCCTTGGCGCCGCAGCGGCAGACCGACTTGATCTCGGAGACCGATTCCGCGATTTCAAGCAGCCGCTTGCTGCCCGGGAACAGGTGAGTCAGAAAGTCCGTACGCAGACCAAAGCAGAGTACGGGGATGTCCCTGTCGAGGACAAGATTCCCGAGCTGATCGACCTGGTCTTCCGTCAGAAATTGACATTCATCGACAATGACGACGTCGCGGTCCGTATAGTGGTCCATATAGAGCTTATACAGATCCATGTCGTCCGGCACCATAAGGCAGGGCGCCTCCAGTCCGATGCGGGACCGGACAACCGCTTTTTCTTCGCGGTTATCGAGCGCGGGCTTCAACAGCAGCACCTTCATCCCGCGCTCTTCGTAATTGAATTTCGTGATCAGCGCCTGAGCCGTTTTGGAACTGCCCATCGCGCCGTACTTAAAATATAATTTCGCCATGATTCATACCACCGGCGCCCACGTTGCGGGCGCCTTCCGTTCCCTATTACTCAACCCTGTCCAGGATCAGCGGACGCGGTGCGGGACGCTCAGCCGAATACGTAAGCGCGTTGTCGTAGACTGCTTCCGCGTCTAAGAGCCGCCGTTCATCCGAAGTGTAAAAGACCGCGGCGGGCTCGCCTTTCTCCGCATAATCGCCGGTCTTTTTCAGGATCCGGATGCCCGCGGTTTCATCGATCACATCGGCCATTGTGCTGCGGCCGGCCCCCAGCAGCAGGCTCGCCTTGCCGATTGCTTCGGTATCCATTGCGGAAATGAACCCGGATGCCTTCGCAGGGATAGCCCTGATCACCGGCGCCTCTCCAAAGAGACTGTAATCCTCTGTCACTTCGGGATTTCCGCCCTGCGCCTTGATCATCTCGCGGAATTTCCGGAGCGCGGAACCGTCCCGGATCGTCTTTGCCGCCATGCGGCGGCCTTCCTCCAGCGTGGAGGCGTCGCCCGAAAGCATCAGCGTCGCGCCCGAAAGCACCTCGCAGATCTCGTTCAGGTCCTCCGGGCCATTACCCTTCAGCGTCTCGATCGCCTCGCGGACTTCCAGCGCATTGCCGACATATTCGCCGAGCGGCCGATCCATATCCGTGATCAGCGCCATGATCTTCTTTCCGGCTTTCTTACCGGTATCGACGAGGAGCTCCGCCAGCTTCCGGCTCTCCTCCTTTGTCTTCATAAAGGAGCCGCTCCCGGTCTTCACGTCCAGGACGATCGCGTCGTCATCCGCGGCGAGCTTCTTGCCCATGATGCTCGAGACGATAAGTGGAATGCTGTCGATCGTAGACGTCACATCGCGCAGCGCGTAGAGCTTCTTATCGGCAGGAGCCACTTCGCGGTTCTGCCCGACGATCGCGATCCCGATCCGGTTCACGATATCCGTGAATTCATCTTTCGGGATATCCGTCCGGAATCCAGGGATCGATTCCAGTTTGTCGACCGTTCCTCCGGTGTGACCCAGTCCGCGGCCGGAGATCTTGGCAACTTTGATGCCGCAGCTGGCCACCATCGGAGTAACGATCAGGCTCGTCTTGTCCCCGACTCCGCCCGTCGAATGCTTGTCGGCGCGTATGCCCTTGATCTCGGAGAAATCCAACTTTTCGCCGGAATCGCGGATCGCGAAGGTCAGTTCCGCGGTCTCGTCACGGTCCATCCCCTTGAACCAGATCGCCATCAGCAGTGCGGCGGCCTGATAGTCGGGGATCTCATTTCCCACATAGCCCTCCGTGAAAAACCGGATCTCTTCCCTTGTCAGCGGGAGTCCCTCCTGTTTCTTACGGATCAGATCGACCATTCTCATTGCAAAACTCTCCCATTCTCAGCACTTCCGGCTCACAGGCCGGCAGCGGTCTTAACGCATGCCCTTGTCGTACGGAATACCCTCTGCCTTCGGGCAGCCGGACTTCTTGGAGGACAGCGCCAGCACGATCAGAACGACAATGTACGGGATGATATTGTAGAAATACATCGGCAGGCCGAGGTTCTTCAGGAAATCGAGGGATGAAGAAACCGGGCCGATACATTTCAGGAATCCGAACAGCAGCGCACCGAGTGCGATCCCGAGCGGCTTCCAGTTGCCGAAGATCATAATGGCCAGGGCCAGGAAGCCCATGCCGCCGACGGATGCTTCCGCAGTGCCGTTCGAAACCGTCGCGATGTAGGCATAGCCGCCAAGGCCTGCCAGAGCGCCGGAGATCGTCGTGCCCAGGTAGCGCATCTTAAATACATTGATGCCGACCGACGCGGCAGCCTGAGGATGTTCACCGCAGGCGCGGAGCCTCATACCGGTTTTGGTTTTGTAGATCCATATGGACAGCAGAATAAACGCGATCACGATGACATACGTGGACAGATAAGCCTTGTCGCCGAACACTTGCACGATCGGCGGGAGGTCGTTATTCAGGATCACATAGCCGGTAAAATTCACGGGCATCTGGATCTTTTCACTGTTGAACAGCGAGAGCGCGAAGGCATTGACGACCGCGGCCGCCAGCATATTCAGCGCCGTGCCGCCGATGGTCTGGTCCGCTTTCAGCTTGATCGCGGAGAACGACAGGAGGAGCGAGAACAGTGCGCCGCAGATGGCGGAGAAAATCAGGACGATCAGGAACAATGCCTGCGTATGATTCGCGAAGACTCCTGAAATGACCAGCGCACGGGCCAGGATCGCGCCGCAGAACGCGCCGAAAATCATTTCGCCTTCCAGTGCCAGGTTGATGACGCCGCTTCGCTCCGAGAACATGCCGCCCAGCGCGACGATCAGAAGCGGAGCCGCGTAGATAAGGGTTTTCTGAAGCAGGAATATCATGATTTGTCACCCTCCTTCTCCGTATTGTCTAAGGCAGGCGTCTGTTCGACCACCTGTTCCGCCGCCTGTGCGGATGCAGCCTTTTCAGCCTCATTCGCCTTCGCTTCAGCCTTCTTCTTTCTCTTGCTCAGCATATCCTTGAAGAACTTGGAGAAGCCGGCGAAATAGATGATCAGGGCGATGATGACATCGGCGATATACTTATTGAAGCCCGCCGACGGAAGGTTGCCGCCGCCGACATTCAGGAAGCGGATAAACAGGGAGACAAAGATAACGGCGATCGGGTTATTGCTGCCTAGCAGCGCTGCCGGGATACCGTTAAATCCGTAGTCGGGCAGTGACCCATAGGCACTGTCAAACTTGAATTCGATGCCTGGATTCAGGTAATAAAGCGCACCACCGATCGCGGCCAGTCCGCCGGCGATCGCCATGGACAGAATAATATTGCGTTTCTCGTTCATGCCGGCGTATTTCGCGCCGTCCCGGTTGGCCCCGCAGGCACGCAGCTCGTAGCCCAGCGTCGTTTTTGCCAGAATGATGTGGATGATTATGGCGATCAGAATCGCCACAATGATACCTGCATCAATGTAAGAGCCTTTGAAAATCCGGGTGAGGCCAAGCGTCGGGGTCCCGTTGCCGGTCACGGCCGTTGTGATCAGATAACCGGATTTGCCGCTGCCGGAATTGATCAGATGCGGCATCGTGCCAAAGACCCAGCTGACGATATTTGCGGCGATCCAGTTGGTCATGATGCAGACGATTACCTCGTTGACATTAAAGACCGCGCGGAAAAATCCCGGTATCGCGCCCCAGAGCATGCCGCAGATCGCGCCGACGATCACCGCCAGGATCCAGACCAGGACGCCCAGCGTCGGATTACCGTTGGTATTGATGTTCAGGGCTACAAGAAGGGATCCCATCATACCCATCAGGAACTGTCCAGCTGCACCGATATTGAAAAGGCCGGTCTTGTAAGCGATGGCTACCGAGACACCGGTCATAATGAGCGGCGTCGCGTAGAAGATCATGTCACCCAGATTGGTGACGATATAGGCGCCTCTGCCCGAGGAGAAAGGTCCGCCCAGCAGGACCAGGAGCCCCTGGAACGCGTTCCCGATCGAGGTGCGGTCGTTAAAGAAAGACAGGAGTATCATGACCAGGAATCCGACGAGGATACCCGCGATGATACAGAGGATGGAGGAAGTCACACTCTTAAAGCCGGGCTTCTCCCTTAGCTTTGAAAAGAAGTCTTTCATGCTTTTCCTCCTTTCTTGGTGTCGCGCCTGGCGCCGACCATGTAAAGGCCGAGCTCCTGAACGGTCGTCTTCTTGGGATCGAATTCTCCGACGATTTCACCCTCGTACATGACAAGGATGCGGTCGGACAGGGACATGACTTCGTCGAGTTCCAGCGAAATCAGCAGGACCGCCGCTCCGGCGTCCCTCTTCTTGACGATCTCGCTGTGAATGAATTCGATCGCGCCGACGTCCAGGCCGCGAGTGGGCTGGATTGCGACCAGCAGGTCGTGTTTATGCTTCAATTCACGGGCGGCGATTGCTTTCTGCTGATTGCCTCCGGACATGGAGCGTGCGGTCGAATTCACGCCGTCAGCGGAACGGACGTCGAATTCATCCACCAGCTCCTGTGCGTATTTCTCTGCTTCGTCAAAACGGATAAAGCCGTGATTCTGGAATTCGGGCTCCAGATATCTGCGGAGCATCATGTTTTCCTTCAGTGTAAAGTCCAGAATAAGGCCGTGTTTGTGCCGGTCTTCGGGGATGTGGCTCATGCCGTCCTCCGCGCGCTTGCGGACCGAATCTTTGGTGATGTTCCTGCCTTTCATGTAAATATGGCCGGATTCCACTTTGCTGAGACCCGTTACCGCCAGGCCGAGTTCGGTTTGTCCGTTTCCGTCAATGCCTGCGATACAGGTGATCTCGCCCGCATGCACCGTAAAAGTGACATGTTTTACGGCAAGCTTGTCGCGGTGCGAAATACTGCGCACGCAGAGATCCTTCACTTCCAGGAAGGGTTCGCCCGGCTCAGCCGGCTTTTTGTCGACCTGAAGCTGCACGGGGCGGCCCACCATCATCTCGGAGAGCTGCTCCTTGGTCACATCCTTAACGTCGACCGTTCCGATATATTTGCCTTTACGGAGGACCGAGCACCTGTCGGCGACCTCCATAATCTCGTTCAGTTTATGCGTAATGAAAAGGATCGATTTGCCTTCCGCGGTCAGATTCTTCATGATCTTCATCAGCTCATCGATCTCCTGCGGCGTCAGGACAGCCGTCGGCTCATCGAGGATCAGGACTTCATTGTCACGATAGAGCATCTTCAGAATCTCGGTACGCTGCTGCATGCCGACCGTAATGTCGCTGATCAGTGCGTCCGGGTCCACAAAAAGACCGTATTTCTCGGAAAGCGCCTTTACCCTCTCGCGGGCTTTCTTCTTCTGCAGGAAGCCCAGGGTCGTATCTTCCGCGCCAAGGATAATGTTTTCCAGGACCGTAAAGCATTCCACCAGTTTGAAATGCTGATGCACCATGCCGATGCCGAGCGCAGTCGCGTCATTCGGGTCCTTGATCTGTACCGGTTTCCCATCCTTCAGGATCTCGCCGGAATCCGGGTCGTAGAGTCCAAACAGGATACTCATCAGCGTCGACTTGCCGGCGCCGTTTTCGCCTAAGAGAGCATGTATCTCGCCACGGCGGAGCTGCAGCGTGATATCGTCATTCGCCTGCAGGCTGCCAAACGCTTTCGAGATATGCCGCATCTCGATCACATACGGTTGTTCACTCATAAATTCAACACCTTCTCTGTTTCCACGGATCAGTATGCAGCGCAGGGCCCGCCCTTCTGCACCGGATAAGCCCCCTGCTGCGGTCGTACCATTCAATTTGCGCAGGAATGATCATTCAAAATGCCTGCGAACCGTTATTACGAGAAGAAGGAAAGAACCGGAGTCCTTTCCTTCTTGAATCTTGTATCGTCTGGAATTACTGCTCGTAAATGACCGTTACGTGAGAGCCCTCAACCGCCTTGGCCCAGAACTCAGCCGTATCGCAGCCTGCTACATTCGCGTCGGGAGTGATCTCGCCGCTCTTGATCTTGCCGTAGACCACATTGTAATCAGCTTCCGTGAAGTTCGTGAACTTGGAAGTCTTGATCGGAAGACTGGTCGCGTCGTCGGCAGCACCGAGGTTGGAAGCCTGTCCGCCAAGCTTCGCATCCCACTGTCCACTGTAGTACTCGCCGAGAACCTTCTGAACAGAAACGCTCAGGCCCTTCATCGCAGAAGTGATGACACGCTCGGAAAGGTTGGACTGGTCGGTATCAACACCAATCACCTTGCCGTTCGGAGTCTCGTTAGCAGCCTGGATGACACTCTGAACCATGGAACCGCCGCAGGAGAAGATGACTTCGGTGCCGGCATTGTACCAGCTGCCCATCTGAGTCGCAAGTTCCTGAGAAGCGGAGAAGGAAGAACCATACATGAAGCTGATCTTCACTTCTACATCCACACCGAGCTCGTTGGCCGCATCCTTGGCGCCCTGAACAAAGCCGTACGCAAAACGGTTGCAGGCGGGGTTGGAGCCGCCGCCGCCGAAGGTTCCGCCAAGTTTGGTATAGCCGTCTTTAACAGCGGCATAGCCGGCCAGATAACCGGACTCCTGCTCTTTATAAACGATCGCGGTGACGTTCTTCAGAATCTCGCCGCTGCCGTCGCCGACACTGTCCAGCGCCCAGCCGTCAACGAAGACGAACTTGACATCCTTGCTCTCCAGAGCAACTGTCGTCATGGCAGTAGCCTGAAGGAAGCCGGGAGCGACGATGACCTTGGCACCGTTCGCGATAGCCTGACGCATCGCGGCGATACGATCGTTGTCGGTCGCATTGGCGCCGTTAGCAGGCTGATAGTAGTTATAGGTCTTATTATTGGCCTTTGCATAAGTCTCAACGCCTTCATAAGTACCCTGGTTGAAGCCGCCGTCCATCAGCTGACCGACATCGGTCACAACAGCGATTTCGTACTTGTCCTTCGGGGTGCATCCGGCCATCGTGAATACGACCAGAGCTGCCAGAAGAATTGCCATTACTTTCCTCACAATAAACACCTCTCTACAATTGATCGTGCAGTATTCCGTGCACAAAAAGATTGTAGCATTTTTTACGCTTGAAGTCAAGGATAACAAACTATTTATTTGTATAAGTTTCGCCCGGTTTGTCCCGTGCGGACGCCGGTGTCGGCAGCTGTACGTCTTCAGCTTTTCTGCTCTTTTTTCTTAGCCCTGATCATCGAGATCAGGGTCGTCGCGGCTACGATCAGGTTGGTCGCAATGCCGACATAATTCATGATAAATCCACAGAAAACGGCATACATCACCAGACTGATCAGGAACGCGGTCTTCAGGTTCCTTTCGTTGTTTTTGAACTGAAAAACAGCGATCGAATACTCCAGATTCGCGATGATCGGGAGCCACCCGACCAGCCCCAGGTTGTTGAAAGCAACACCCAGTACGACACCCAGCACGATCAGCGTCCACTCCAATGCTTTGCTTTTCATGTTCCTGATCGCCGCGAGGTTGCGCAGGACCGCGACGACATTCTGCATCGTACTGCTGTAGCCTTTCAGGAGTGCCGAGCTGGTGCCGTAGAAAAACTGGCTGATGATCTGAACACCGAGGATTTCTTTATTCTTCTTACGCGTGCCGCTGATGGAATCCGTGATCATCGCGCACAGCGTCAGAATATTCCCGATAATGATTACCGCCGTTTCAGTCATGTATTCTTCTCCAATGTCAAATAAAATCTATGCTTTTGCCGTGCTCGGGATCAGCGGCAGCCGGCCAGAAACGTTTCGATCAGCCGGTTGATCTGCTCGGGCTGATCCGTATTGGAATTATGGCCTGCGTCCCTGATCCATTCGATCGGGATCCCGGTCTCCCTGTGCCATGCCTTATTATACCTGATACAGGAGCCGGCATGATCCTTTTCGCCGCAGATCAGCAGTGCCGGGCACTTGATCTCATAAGGAAGCTCCGCTTCCATCGCTTCCGCAAGCATCCGGTAGCCGTGCCCGGACAGTTCTGCATAACGTTTCTTGTCTCCGTCGTACTCCATCATGATATCATGCATCAGCCTGCGGCCGTACTCCGAAGTCGCTACGCCGTTCGTCCCTAATTTCAGAAGGGACTTCCAGGGATAATACCGGTACACCGGCGCCATTCTCTTCAGCAGCCATATCTCCGCGGCCGTCACATATTTACGCTGCAGCGGCGCCGAATCGATCGAAATAAAGCCCGCCGGCCGGTCCGGGAACAGCTGACAGTACATCTGCCCCACATATCCGCCCATGGATTGTCCGATCAGAACCGGCCGTGTGAAGCCGTTTTCCTGCAGGATCGCATCCAGCCAAACCGCTTTATCCTTCAGTGTGAAAGTCAGGTCGAACGGCCAGGAAGCGGCGTGTCCGGGCGCATCCCAGACAAACAGCGGATACTTTCCTTCAAAGTACTGAATCTGCTTTTCAAAAAGTCTGTGATCCGCGGTAAGTCCGGGCAGGAATACGAGCTGTAGATCGCGCTGCCGCGCCTCCATATTGATCCAGTAATGAATTGTGCCAAGTTCAGTCTCGTATATTTTTTCTATCATCGTCATCACTCCAGTACTTTCTCGCGAAATGCGGCGATATCGTCATCGGAAAGGCCGATCCGTTCGGGATAACCGTCCCCCATTACGCTCCAGGCCGCTTCCAGATAGGAGGGGTCTGCGATGAGTGCCCTGAAAATGCTTTCGGCAAAGTCTTCACCGCGGGTTGCTCTCAATTGTTCCCTGACACCTTCGGCTTTGGGCAGACTGACGATATTGGTTTTGAGGTAGTCTTCCATGATCGTCCCGCGGTCCGCGCCCAGTATTTCAAGGATTAGCGCCGCGGTTAAGCCTCCCCGGTCTTTACCCTCCGAGCAGTGCCACAGGACAGCTCCGGTAGAATAATCATGCTCCATCACGGCGCGGAGGATGCGCCTGAAATCATCGCCATGCTCCGCCGGCAGCCATCGATATAAGTCCCTCATATCGGGAACGCCGTTATCCTCCGCCCCCTTTTCATGGCTGATGCCGGCCGTAATCTCTTCAAACACAGGCAGCAGCAGATATTCTCTGCCATACAGCCGGTCGGGGCGTTCGCTTCTCTCGGCAGACGTTCTCAGATCGATCACCGTTGAAATGCCTGCCAGTTCATGCTCCTCCGCCTGCGACAGATTCCCGGAGCGGATCAGCATACCCGGCTTAATCATCCTCCCCGCCGCAGTGCGTATCCCGCCCAAATCTCTAATATTTCGAATCATAGTCCTCTCCTTCAGCGTGGATCGAGCTTCTGCAGCAAACCGTGGCATCCGCGCAGAATATCCTCCCACGTCCGTTCAAAATCACCTGTATACCAAGGATCCGCAATATCCCCCGGGTGATCCGTATAATCTAACAGCAGCCCGATCTTGCCCTCCGGATCCGGCCCCAGAATCCGCCGCATATTCCGTAGATTCTGATGATCCATTCCGATGATCAGATCATACCGGTGATAGTCTTCCTTTCGCAGCAATACCGCCCTCTTGCCTTCGCAGGAAAGCCCATGCTTCGCAAGCTCCCGCTTGGCGGGCGGATAAACCGGATTCCCGACCCCGTTCCAGATCTCTTCCGTGCTCGTCGCGGCGGAATCGACCCGAAAACGGTCTCCCAGCCCGGCCATGCGGACTAGATCCTTCATGCAGAACTCCGCCATCGGCGACCGACAGATATTACCGTGGCAGACAAATAGTATTCTAATCATGCTGTAATAGCTCCTTGCATATCATATGAACTCCCTTCCAGAAAAAAAGAGCCTTAGTATGACATATTAACTATATCATACTGAGGCTCAGAAATCCAGCCTGTTTTCTGAATTCCTACGAAAGGCTTCCGTCGCGGTGCATGGAGAATTTGTCCATTGGATAATTTTTCAGATTTTCAAGGATCTTCCGGTCGTCGGCCTTTGAGAGCAGCTCCGTTCTGGCTTTCAGGACGAGCTTCTCGGTCTGGTGCTTGGACGGACCGCCGACGCAGCCTCCCGGACAGATCATTCCCTCGACAAAATCTACGTCAAGCTTGCCAGCTTTCAGCAGCAGCATCGCCTTTTTGCATTCGTCCCCACCGGCACAAGTCAGGAGTCTGATACCCTCGGTATCCTCTCCAAGCTCCTTCATGACCTCCAGCACAGCTCCGGCCACACCGCCTGAACCGGCGAACTTTTTGCCAAAAATCGACGCCTCCTGATAGGTCTCGTCGATCGGCTCCGGGGTGATGCCCCGGGAATCCATCATGGCAACGATCTCGCCGTAAGTCAGGGCATAATCCGCCGAATCAGTGATCAATTCGTTCAGCGTCTCACCTTTCTTTGCGATGCAGGGCCCGATGAATACGGTCACGCAGTCGGGATCCTGGTACTTGAGGTAGCGTGACACCGCCACCATCGGCGAAACGGTGGAAGACTTGTTTTCTTCGTAGATTTTTGGAAAATGGTGATGAAGCATTGAGATGAACGCCGGGCAGCAGGAAGTCGTCATGATCCGCCCTTCCTTACGCGCTTCAATCCACTCCTGCGCCTCAAACGCCGCGGTCATATCGCCGCCGAGACCCACCTCGACCATGTCCGCAAAGCCAAGCTGTTTGAGTGCCTTCCGGATCGAAGCCATGCCGATACGGTTACCGAACTGTCCCTCCGTTGCCGGAGCGCACATCGCGACGACGCGCTTGCCCTCCCGGATTGCCCGGATCACATCCACGCAGTATATTTTCGACCCGATGGCCCCGAACGGGCAATCATGGATACAATGGCCGCAGTGGATGCATTTGGCCTCGTCGATCTTGCAAATGCCCGCCTCGTCATAAGAGATCGCACCGACCGGACAGGCTTTTTTACAGGGCCGCTCCTGGTGAATAATCGCGCCATAAGGGCAGGCGCTGGCGCACATGCCGCAGCTCTTGCACTTGTTCGGGTCGATGCGCATTCTCGTGTCGCCCGGAGTAATCGCGCCGAATTTGCACGAATTGAGGCAGGATTTACCCAGGCAGAAGCGGCAGATGTCGGTGACATAATAATCCTGGATCGGACAGTCGTCACAAGCGGCAGGAATGACCGCTACCACGTTTTTGGTAGGATGATCCGGCTCCGGGCTTTGCCCCATTGCCAGGCGGATGCGTCCCCGGACGATCTCCCGCTCCTTGTAAATGCAGCAGCGGTACTGCGGCTTCGGACCGGGGCTGATTCGGTAAGGAATTTTCTCGACCTCCTCCGCGGTCAGCCGGTCTTCCCACGCCAGGCTGCAGATCTCCCGTAGGATTTCGTGCTTGAGTTCTACGATACCCTTATCATTTGTAATCATGTGAGTCCCTCGATTCTTGCAGAATTTTGTTGATGAAATGATGTATCAGTGCACCGAGCCCGCCGATACTTGCGAGCCGTGCTCCGATTATCTGTTTCAGTTCCTGAAAAGCACTTTCAGTGAATTCCAGAAATAATACGGTACAAGAAAGTCCGTATGATAGAAGTCCGATACGGCATAGTAAATATTGTTCACGGAAGGATCCGGGCCGTATGAGAAGCAGTCTGCCTTAGTGATGCAGCGCATCTGCCGATTCATCTCCTGGATATCCTCCGGGCCGCCGTTCGTCGCGAAGATATAATAATCCAGTTCGGGATGTGCCTTGATCGGTGCGGTCACATAATCGACGACTTCCTGCTCCGTGATGATTTCACCGCGCGGCTTATCGCCCCGCGTCGGGCAGCTCATCGGGCTGTACCATTTGAAATACTCGAATGCGTGGTGCAGCATACGCCAGGTCATGGAGGCTCCGCGGGAATACCCGGAGAAAGCGCGGTGATCCCTCGAAGCTTTGATGCTTTCAGGATCCGTATCCGTGAGATAGGTATTGTACCGAGGTTCGACCGAGGGGATGATATCCTCGATCACCTCGCGCCAGAAATTGCCCTTGATCCCCGGCCAGCCTCCGTCGCCCGCTGGGACCCGCCCGGTCTTTACACGTTCGTCGGCGTCCCGCATCGGATCCATATAGTAGGTGATGGAGACAAGGATGCAAGGCTCGATCTCACCCGAATCAAAGAGCATATCGATCATGGGTTTATTGCCGCCAATCGAAAAGATCGAAGGCTCGCAGGTGTTCCCATGCTGGAAATACAGTATATTGTACTTCTTGTCCTTGTCCTGCGGATCATATCCGTAAGGCAGATAAACATAGCAGTACTTGGGGTAGCTCACACCGTCCTCATAGACGGCGGTCGTATAATCGACCCGCTCCACGGTACCTTTTCTTGCCGGGACACCCGTCCGCAGGTATGGATTCTCTTCGAACACCGTTTCAAAATCAATGATCTCGCCGGGTCGTGTGATCACTTTTCTGAATTCACTCATGGCTCTATGCTCCTTTCATCACGTCAGGCATACTTGGGATGCAAAAAAGTGGCAAATATCATCATCAGGAGAAACACCACCACTGAAGCAATCGTGCTGAAACGCCGGATCTTATCGATGGTGCGGTTTTTAACGCCGAAAAGGGCAAGCAGATTGGTTATCACGCTGACTGCGGCAAAGAGAATCAGCACATAATACAGCAGCCCGCCTGCGGTAGAGCTCAGGCTTTCGAGCGGGCTGCGGTGCCAGACTCTTGTTTCGCCGTTCGGCATCACGGCCCGGTCCGTAAACATCTTCACATTCAGAAGGACAAAGAATAAAGCATTCGCGATAATCGCAATGATATACTGCAGCATGTTGATCACCTCATATCTTCCGGATTCGGATCCATTTCTTCACGAACATATCTGTCCCATTCCGCGATGATTTCATCCATCGATCTGCCCGCCAGCTCTTCCGCTTTCTCGGGATACATCATTAACTGAATAAACATCTCTTCTCCAAATTGTTCCGCCAGGTATTCTCCGATCAGATAATAGGATCCATAATAACCTACCCCCTGATCGTCCGTCCAGTCGAGGATTTTGGCGGGGCTCATTTTAAAAGAAGCCATGATGCTCAGAATCGTCTGCCGGGATTCTTGATCGTATTCTTCAAAGGAAGGCAGTTCCCCGCCCTCTGCCCGGGTGATCAGCAGTGATAAATCATACTCCATTTCTCTGGCAAAATAGGTGGCCAGCGCCTCTGCGCACCAGGATGTAATAAACCGGTAATCCTTGACCGAATGCCGATGCAGATAATGGACATATTCGTGCGTGATCACATAGGCGGAGCTGACGTCGATGGTATCGTCATTATAATCCGTCCATCCGGCATAACGGTCGCCTGACTTCCATTGATACCAGGAGACGGTCTGAATATCTTCAGCGGTATAGTGAAAAGCATTCCTGGCCTTCTCTATCTCCTCATCCGTCCGCTCACGGATTCGGATCATTTCGGTAATATTGCGCTGCCAATTGAGTTGATCCGGGAGGGGAATTTGCTGGTACAGATAATAGGAGCGATCCATCTCAAGATTTTTTGAGATACACTCCTCCACATACAGAGTCCGGATCACCAATGGCGAATGGATGCCCCCGTTCACAAACCGCAGATAAGTCCCTGAAAATGGGATCCCGAGCTGTTTCGCATAGTGTATGGCCTGCTCCAGAAACGCCTCTTCCGAGACCTCTCCTTTAAGATCCTGGTAGATTCTGATGGAAAGCTCTTTGGCCAGATCGATCTGTGCAGCGGTAGAATATCCTTCAAGGAAACATGGATACACCAGACTCAAACGTCCGGGATCCTCCGCAAGCATTTGCGTGATCTCCTCATCCGTCAGCTCTTGCCATGAATCCTTCTCCCAGCCAAGCTGCTCCGCGACGGCGTTCGCTTTGGCATAAACGTACCCGTAATTGATATCGTCTCCCTCTATAAGCTGCAGCGTTGTCAGGATCTGCTTCCAGGAATGAACGGAAGTCATCAGGTTAAAAGCCGCCGCGTTGTTCCGGTCGCTCCGGTCCACATAGGTTTCGGACAGGAAGAACCTGAACCCACTTCCCAGGCCCAGAAATTCGTTCAGTTCGTTCTGGTACCGGATGAACCGTTCCCTGTCATCCGCCGATATGCAGGTTTCGAAGACATAGTGATTCCCCTCGTCCTCCGTCATCTCGCCATGAGGCAGGATATAGGTGTAGTCATTGATATCACTGAGCATGATCGAGTTAGGAGCATACTCATGATACTGTTCAGGCCTTGACGGCTCCTCCGCCTGCGTCGAAGAATCTTCCTCTACTGTGGAGGCTTCCTGCGTTGGAGCAGAGGCTTCACCGTCAGAGTAAAACCATTCCAGCCTTATGCAGCCGCTAAAAAGCAGGCAGAGGCAGATGATGGCTGCTAATATTTTCTTCATAAACATGTTCCAGCTTTCCGGAATGACAGCCTCTTTACAGAAATACCGGCTGTGTAAATGCGCCGTTCACTGCGCAGTCCCAGGCCGTGAAGCGCACCCACTTCATGCCTTCGGGGACGGGGATCGAAATATGCTTTTTGCCGAATGGCTTCTCGCCGGTCAGGGAGACTCTTGTCTGCCCCATGCTACTGCCGTCCGAATAGACGATCTCGCAGAAATCGATCGGGAAGGTCCAGGAGAGATCGGCTTCAACACAACCGTCCGCCACACGGTAGTTCTCGATCAGGACCTCGCCCGTCGTGACGAACCAGTCGCCGCGCTTAAAAGCTTCGATCAGAGCCGACGTATCGTCGACGGATGGCACCTTGTCGAGTTTAACATAATTCACATTGAAATCGCCGTACAGATCGTATTCATATGTCTTTTTATATGTGTCCACTTCACCCAACACGTATTTCGGATGATCCGCGAGATTATTGAGTTTATCAAGGGTGTCAAAGACACGTCCGTCCGCGAGCCGCTCGAAGGAAAGATCGGCGGGCATGTAGCGGAAGCCGATGCCCAGGTAATTCCGGCTGCGGAAGAGGTCCGTATCCAGGTAATCACCGGGGTATCCTTCATTCGCTTTGGTCTCCGGATGGGGCGTCAGCAGCAGACCTCCGGTCTCCTGCAGGAAGCGGTATACGTCATCGATATTGGCCAGATGATAGTACTTGCTGTCGCCATCCGGTGTTTCGGTCACAAAAGGCTGGTCAAGCGCACGTGAGCGGGAGTAGAAAGTCGGCTTGTCCAGATACAGATTCCAGTGCCCGCCGATGCCGCAGTTCGGTTCCTCGCTCGGCATGATCAGGAAATCCCCGTCCGACCACTGCCGGCAGGCTTCAAAGTATATTTTCTGCTCCTCGTAGCGCAGCTTTCCGTTGTCGTATTCGTGCCAGTTCGCGTGGAAATCATTCAGGCAGGCGATATTCACTCCCAAAGCCCGGAACAGTTTGATCCAGTCCTGCTCCACGTCCGGCTGCTCGTTCCAGACCTCTCCGAAGGACATATGGAAGTGGTTGACCAGTGTCTTGTAGCCCGGAAGCGGCTTGTACGCATCGTTGTGGGTGTAGGCCAGCAGCCCTTCGCGGCATGCCTCATAATCCCCGTCGGAAAAGTAGAAATAGACGCCCATCCGCTGATGGGTTCCTGCCGGCGCGTTATAGCAGGACCAGGCGCGGTGATTCGGGCAGGCTTCGTAATACTCACCCTTCTGGCTGTGCATGATGCCGAGGATCGCGCCATCACGCTCCGGACGGTAAAAGGTATAGCCGACGATGTTTTCGAGCTGCCTCGCGAAGAAGAACGCGTGAGGCGGGGGGCAGATGGCGACGGTCGCCCCGCTCTGCAGACGGGCCAGCAGATTACGGTTCCTTGAACGGACCTGGAAGACTTTATCGGTCGATCCGTATAAGACTTCCGCACGCTTTACCGTGTGATCCGGCTTGATGTATTCGACTTCTTCCGCCATAAAGCCCGCCAGGCCGCCTTCATACAAATAGGCCAGCGAAGGCTCCTGCGTCATCATGATCAGTTCGACACGCAGCAGATTGCTGCCTTCAAATACGGTAATCCGGCAGCTTCCCTTAAAGAAGCGGCAGTTCACGCCGTCATACTCAATTGTCGTACGCGCGCCGTCTTTCTTCACGTCGTAGCGTCCGGAATCAAACTGCGCCAGATTTGTCTCTACGTTGGGCAGATCATTCATGGGAGGATCGCCGTATACCCACCACCGGTTGTCATAGTTGAGGCCCCGGTTGCGGTCCATGCGGCGGATGCCCGTCGTGATGCGGAAATACGGATGCAGGTTGCTCTCCATCTGCACCCATTCGCCGTCCTTTTTATACTCGATACTGTATATATGCGGCGAGTTCTTCTCGATCCCGAAGAAAGCCCGGAAACGGATGCCGCGCTCCCCCTCCCAGTAAACCGGTGTTCCTTTCATGTGCGTTCTCCTTTCGTAAGCTGTTTTGTTTTGTGTCTATATATGTCGGGACCGTTACCCCTGAGGCCCCGAATAATCCAGACAGAGCATCGTGATATCGTCAAACTGTTCGGCGCTTCCTGCATGCGATCCGTTCCAAACATCTGCTCCTTATTGTTGACAAAGATCTGATGATTCACGGCTTCCAGAACAGCGGCAGACGACCGGTTGGACATGGCCTCATTCTGCACCAGGGTTTTCGCGGTCATCATAAACAGCGCCGCGGGAACACCTTTGCCCGAAACATCGGCGATCACCATGCAGATGATCCTCGTCCACCAGGAAAAAGTCGTAAAAATCTCCTCCGATCTCCTTGGCCGGAGCCATGGAGGCATAAATATCAAATTCTTTCCTCTCCGGAAAAGCAGGGAACTCCGTCACCATCAAAAATTACGGAATCGTCGACCACTGATAATTCTCATCGTATGCCAATCTTTCTTCTGCTTCCCGAAGCTCTTCCTCATAAGGAATGTAGGCGGTTTTCGTAAAAGAATGATAGCTGATAAACACCAGCACGGCAGATACGATCAAAACGATCGCCGTGATCAGCAGATTCAGCTTGACAGAAAGCGAAAACGACTGTTTCTTTTTCTCGGGATGATTATCGTTCACATGTGGCTGCTCCTATTATTTCTCTTGAATCATGGCGGACTGTCATGATCCGCGTCATAACCCTGATTATTCAATTCGACGCCGGAGGTCTTTTTCCTTTATTCAATCGGACAGTCTGCCGACAAAAGCGGCCTCCATGCGAAAAACATCGGGGGCCTGCTGCAGATTCTCTTTCTGTAGGAATACTTATGGCAGCCGGATCGTCCATCAGCAGGCCGGCCCGTTCCGGTGCGGCCGCATTTCCTGCTCTTCCCCGGCAAAACCGTTCCGAAACCGCCCCAAAAATCGCAAAAAAAATTTAAAAAACCGCTTGACAGCGCGGTTCTTTTATACTATACTGGTAGGGCGCGACTTTCCAGAGACCTGGCCACCAGCCCCGGTTCAGCCTCACGGACGGTTACGAATACTATCAAGGAGTGGACATGTTCTATGAAGACATATATGCCCAGTGCAAAGAATATCGAGAGAAAATGGTATGTCGTTGATGCAACTGGTCTTACCATGGGTCGTCTGACCTCTCAGGTCGCTTCGATCCTTCGCGGCAAGAATAAGCCCGAATTTACTCCCTTTATGGATATGGGAGATTACGTCATTATCGTAAACGCATCCAAGATTAAGTTCACCGGCAAGAAGCTGGAGCAGAAGGTTTACACGACCCACACCGGTCAGCCCGGCGGCCATCGTGAGACCTCCGCCAGAGATATGATGGCCAAGCACCCCGAGCTTGCGGTTAAGCATGCGATCAAGGGTATGCTTCCCAAGAACGCTCTGGGACGTCAGATGTTCAGCAAGCTGCATGTATATGCAGGTCCGGAGCACGAACAGCAGGCTCAGAAGCCTGAGGTTCTGGTGATCAAGGCTTAAGAAAGGAGAACACTGAAATGGCTAGCACATACTACTATGGAACCGGCAGAAGAAAATCCAGCGTTGCCCGTGTTTACCTTAAGCCCGGCAATGGCGAGATCGTAATCAACAAGAAGGGTATTGACGACTACTTTGGCGCCGAGACCCTTAAGATGATCGTTCGTCAGCCTTTCGCGGTCACCGAGACCGAGGGCAAGTATGACGTAATGGTCAATGTTAACGGCGGCGGCTACACCGGCCAGGCCGGCGCGATCCGTCATGGCATCGCCCGCGCCCTGCTGGAAGTCGGCGAAGAGATGCGCACTCCTCTGAAGCGCGCCGGTCTCTTGACCCGTGACCCCCGCATGAAAGAGCGCAAGAAGTACGGCCTCAAAAAAGCCCGCCGCGCTCCTCAGTTCTCGAAGAGATAAAATTCTTCTGGAAAATACTCAAATCTCCCGAAAACGCTGCGTTTTCGGGAGATTTTCTTTTATTCGGTTCCGAATTGCTCTGTTCCTTTTAAGGAATTTTGACGTCAAACGTTCCTGTTTATCCCAATTTTTATGGGTTAAATTTGGGGCAAAACCGGTTTCTGAGGGTAAAATGGGTTAAAGAATAGGGGAAAAATCCCGCCATTTTCCTTCTCCATCGAGCCTCCTAGCCGCATTCGCATTTGACCGAGGAATACGCCTCGCTGCGATCCTCATTCCACTGGACCGCATGCGTCAAGACATGACCGTTATGTTCCTATCTTTGACCTGGAACACCGCATCATACTTGGCCAGGTTCTCATCTGATGTGTCATGGGTGATTGCGAGAACTGCCGTGTGCTTCAGTGAAAAAATGCACTGATCCAGATCGGCCGCCATTTCGGCATCCAGGGCATTCGAGCCCTCGTCGATCAGGAGCAGGGGCAAATCATGCAGCAGGGCTCGCGCAATGCTGATCCGCTGGCGTTGACCGCCCGACAGGTTTTTGCCATGCTCCTCAATCTGCGTCTGGAGGCCGTCCCGGAAACGGTCGATGCCGCACAGCCGTGCCACCTCGCTAATCCTGTCCTCCGGAAAATCTGCACCCAATGTGATATTAAACAGAATCGTGTCCTGGAAGACAAAGGGCTGCTGGTGGATAATGGACAATACGCTGCTGAGGCTTTTCCTGTTCAGACTTTTCAAGGGAACGCCGTCGTAGTAGATTTCGCCGCCGTAGTCCGGGAAGCAGCCCGCCAGCAGACGCAGGAGGGTCGTTTTGCCTACGCCGTTTTCGCCAATCAGTGCGTACTTCTTTCCCGGAAGAAACTCCAGATTGACATTCTGGAAGAGCGGTGCAGCTTCAGCAAATCCGAAGGATACGTTTGCAAGCTGCAGCTGCTTCGTGAAGGCAGCAGAAGGCAGATCATCCTGCTGTACCTCTTCTTCCTCCGGTAGAATCCGCTCCACAAGCGGCGATATGCTGCGCATGGCGGGGACGGTCTGCAAAACAATGCTGAGGTTCCCCGAAAGCATGCCAATCAGCGAAATGAAGATGACCAGTGTGCCGGTGCTGATTTCCTGCAGCGCCAGCAGGACGGATGCGGCGAGCAGAATCATCACCTTAGCGACAACGCTGAAGCTTTGCCCAATGCTGCTGTTGAGCGCCTCCGTTTTCCCCATGCTGAGCTCAGCATCGGCCAGCTGCCGGTTAATCCGATCATAGCGTTTCTGAAAAACATTTGCTGCGCCGAAGGAGACGATGATCTCAAACCCACTGAAGACCTCCTGCACGCAGGAGATGAACGCTGAGCGCACCGCACTGCGTTTTTCTTGCGCACGAGTCATTCTGCCACTGAGCAGGTGAGGCGGAATGACCATCAGCGAGGTGATGACCATCGCAATCAGGGCCAGCTTCCACGAGTAAAAATGCATGACG
Source organism: Bacillota bacterium (assembly GCA_017442535.1). Classification (GTDB taxonomy): domain Bacteria; phylum Bacillota; class Clostridia; order Lachnospirales; family Bianqueaceae; genus RUG12817. Next base: position 51,862 of record JAFRZL010000046.1, read on the forward strand.
GCACAGGTAGCCGCAAGCGACAAGAGACCCAGCGAAGACATAAAGAACAACCGGAAGCCCGAATCCTGGATGACGCTCATGTCATTGGTCAGACGGGAAATGACATCGGAAGCGTCCGTCTGCAGCACATCTGCATAGCTTTTGTGCAGGTACGATGCCGCAAATTGCGTGCGGAGCTTTTTCAAAATGGATGTGGTACACTTCGCCTCTGCGATCTGGTATACAATGACAGAGCCAATCTCCAACGCCACAAACAGCAGGCGCACCATCGCCAGGGGGAGCATTTGCTCCAGAGAGGAGGCCAGCGCCGCATCGACCAGCCGCTTGGTCAGAACCTCGCCGCCCATGAGAATCAGGTTGACAAACAGCTGTACGGTAAGGACCAACAGCATTGGCTTCCAGTGCTTGATGAATAGGCGTTTCATGTGTTTTCACTTCTCTTCCTTTGGGGGTAATGATGGGCACTTCAGTTATTCTTGCCCTTGTGTTCTATCCTCGTTATGAGGTAATGACTGATGATGACCGACTTTGGGCGGAGACTTACTTGAAATAAAGTGTAAAATGATTCTGCCCATCATCGCTTCGATTTGTATTGCAGTACATTCCACCATTCATGGCATGATACCGGGTCGCCATCACGGCCAGCATCAGGGTCGGGAACGCAGGGTCAGTCACTGGGCTGCCTTCGTTAACTTGGAAGGAGAAATAGCTCTTCCTGCCGTCTCCTAGATCAGGGATTTCGTCAATCCAATCGCTGATGCGCGTCCAGCCGCTGCGTTCAAATACAATCTCGGCATCAGTCGGAATCTCCTCGATTGGTTCGGTTTCCTCGCCTGTAACTGAGAAGATAAAGCCCTCTTTTTTATCAGGAGCATCATCTGCCAGGTAGTCCATGACCTTCTGCATTGTTTCAAGCTCACCCGGATCCACACTCTGCGCAATCTCTTCACTGGCGTTTTTACACTGCGCCAGCCAGTCAGCCACCATCTCATGCACCTGGGCATTGATTTCTGTCTGTCTGCCAGCATCGAGGCCGAATTCCTGCCAGAGTTTGGGATCATTCAAACGTCCTTCCAGCAGATTTGCAATCATCTGAACCGTTTTCTGAACACCCATTTTCTCTTTGCGATATGATCGTTGTATTTCCTGGATTCTCATAAGCTTTTGCTTTTGCTCTCTGATCTTCTGATCGAACGCTTCCATCAGCTGTTCGTCATCCACTTCCAGCAGAGACTTGATTTCCTCGATGGAAAAGTCCGCCTGCTGCAGGTTCTTAATTTTCACAAACACCACA
>JAFRZL010000006.1 GCA_017442535.1 Bacillota bacterium
CAGCATATCCACATCCAGTACGATGGACTGGGATTCATCCCTCTGAATGAGCTTTTAGCAAGTGAAAAGGCGTGACCCAAGCCACGCCTTCTCATCTTTTTTCAATTCTTAAACAGTTACTGTTTTATGACGCCCCGCCATTCTGCACGGGTTATTTTTATGCCCGGAATGCCGCGGCCCGCAGCAAAGAGGCGTTGAAGACTAAACTATAGTTTATGTTTTCTGAACATGAGAGGCTATCATTCAAAATTATTCAATATTTTACCAGATATACACAAGAGATGTCAGAAAGGGCTTTAACGCTTATAAATATAAATAGGATGTCATTGCAATACAATATAAATATCCAGATATGTATATATTTTGTTCGACAAGTGAAGAATGAGATGTTATAATACCCTTGATTATCTATGCCTATTTTCAGGCATAAGAACGTAGATGGATGGTGGGAGTCAGTGATGAAACTGTGGTGGAAGGACCTGGAAAGGAAGACGGAATTCAACAGCGGACAGGCTCTGCGCATGGGTTTCTGGATCCTGATGGTGGTCTTGCTGATTCTGGTCACGCAGGGCTGCGGCCCGCGGCCGGCAGAGGATCCGCCGCAGGAGGATGAGAAGGGACTGCCTGCGCTGTGCGTCCGGGAAGGAGAGCTCTGTGACACGGACGGTCACAGGGTGCAGCTGCGCGGGATGAGCACGCACGGGATGGCCTGGTTTCCGCAGTACTGCAATGCCAGGGCATTCCAGTCGGTGAAGGAAGCCGGGGGCAATGTCATCCGACTGGCCATGTATACGGACACCGACAACGGCTACCTGGCCGATCCGCAGGGGAACCTTCTGCGGATGCGCCTGGCGGTGGAGGATGCGCTTGCGGTCGGCCTCTATGTGATCGTGGACTGGCACATCCTCTCGGACGGCAATCCGAACGAGCATCTGTCGGAGGCGATCACGTTCTTCGACGCGATGGCTTCGGCATACCGGGATGAGCCGGGCGTGCTCTACGAGATCTGCAACGAGCCCAACCGTGTGCGGTGGGATGAGATCCAGCAGTATGCCTACGCGATCGTGCCTGTGATCAGGCAGTACGCGCCGGACGCCGTGATCCTGGTGGGGACGCCGGACTATTCCTCCGGGATCGCCGAGGCTGCGGCCTCTCCGCTGCCGATGGAGAACCTCCTCTACAGCTATCATTTCTATGCGGGGGAGAAGGACCAGTACCTGCGCCTGAAGCAGGCGGTGGATGATCATTTCCCGGTGTTTGTGTCGGAATGGGGGATCGGACGGAAGCGAGACGAGTCCCTGGCGCTTAATGAGGGCCGTGATTTTGTGAACTACCTGAATGAGAAGAAGATCAGCTGGTGTGCGTGGTCCCTGTGCAACAAGGAGGAGCCGTATTCGGCCCTGCGGCCGGAGTGCGCTGCGTACGGGGGTTTCTCGCGGGAGGATCTGACAGATACGGGTAAGGTTTATTACGATGCTTTGGGTGTGACGAGATGAGACGTTTTCTGAAATATATGTATGCGGTGCTTCTGACTGCGGCCGCGGGCGTGTACCTGGTCTGGAGAGTCAAGGATACGGTCCCTTATGATCACGGGATGGTTTCGGTGATTCTCGGATGGATTCTGCTGGCGGCGGAGATCCTGGGATGTATCGAGCTGCTGTTGTTTATCTGGTTTTATGCGACGGCCGGGCGGAAGCAGCCGGAGAAGTCCGAGACCGGGCATCCGGCGGTTGACGTGATG
>JAFRZL010000047.1 GCA_017442535.1 Bacillota bacterium
GCTGCTTCTGGCCGCCCGAGAGCGTGACGCCGCGCTCACCCACCACCGTGTCATATCCCTTGGAAAACTCGGTGATCGCTTCGTCCACGCAGGCGATACCGGCCGCGCGCCGGATCTCATCCATGGGCATGTCTTTCTGGGTGATACCGATATTCTCCGCAATGGTCCGGCTGAAAAGGAATGGCTCCTGCAGGACCATGCCGATGTTTTTGCGCAGCCACCCTGCACGGATGTCTGCAATATTGACGCCGCCGATGGAAATGGTACCGCTTCCTTCCGACAGCGGATAAAGCTTGTCAAGCAGCAGAACCAGGGTGGATTTGCCCGAGCCCGTGCCGCCCAGGATTCCGAAGGTCGTCCCCTGTTTAATGGTAAAGGAAACATCTTCCAGCACAGGGACCTGCTCGTCATATCCGAAGGAAACATGATCGTAGACGATGTCTCCCCGCATATCCGGCTCCAGGGCTCCCGGAGGATCTTTCTCCACTTCGGAATTCATGATAAACATGATGCGCTCGATGGATACATCGGCCTTGCTCATCTCGGAAATCATGCGGCCCAGCTGGCGAACGGGCCAGATGATCCAGCCGATATAGGAAATAAAAGCCAGGAATTCGCCGGGGCTCATTTCGCCGCGCACGCAGAAGACCGCGCCGAAGACGAGGATCAGCAGGCGCTGTACGCCGCAGATAAAATCCGCGCTGCTCCAGAAGGAGGCCATCAGACCCATCAGCTTGACCCAAAGGTTGGCATAATGGTCATTCTGCTTCTCAAAGCGCTCGCGTTCGAATTCCTCACGTCCGAAAGCGCGCACCACGCGCACGCCGGTCAGATTCTCCTGCGCGATGGTGGATAGAATTCCCTCGTTCTCGTCCACTTCCGTAAAGTGCTTGTGAATGCGGTTGTGGAAATAGGCGGAATACAGGCAGACCGCCGGAATGCTGGCCGTCGCGATCAGCGCCAGTTTAACATTCATGCTGTACATAAAGTACAGGCTCAGGCCGATCATGATCACGATGCGCAGGACGCTGACGAGCTGCTCGGAGATGAACACCCGGATCCGGTCCGCGTCCGACGTGCAGCGCTGAATAATATCGCCGGTCTGGTTCTGCATATGCCAGGCAAACGGAAGCCTCTGGATCTGTGCGAAAAGGCTGTTGCGCATGGTCTGCATCAGCGTCTCGGCGCCCTTATTGTTAAGGACATTGACCAGATAACGGAAAACCGCGACGATCAGGGCGATCACCACGATCAGGATCGCGATCAGCCACAGATGCGCCCGCAGGAAAGCCGTCCCGCCGGCACCGTTGATCCAGTTCAGCACCACGGCGGGCAGCTGCGCCTGTTCGGTACCCAGCACATTGTCCACCGTATAACGGATAATCTGAGGGATCAGCTGCTCCGCCAGAATAAAGGTCATGGAACAGATGACGCTCAGGATAAAGAAATGCAGGCTGCCCCGCAAGAAATATTTCAGCAGGGAACCCTTGGTAAACCTCTTGGCAGGATCTTTCCCCCGCTTAACATGACGACTCATGAATATCGTTCTCCTTAATATGATTCTTAATGTGTGCCCGAGCAAGCTCGGCGTGCGTTCGTGCTCCTTGCACCTGCGGCCTCCGGCCGCCTTTGAGGGGCCCCTTCCCCTCAAAGCGTGCGTTACGTTCATTCGCAGCCGTTCCGGCTGCTCATGAACGGCGTCAGACGAGTGCACGCCCGAGCAAGCTCGGCGTGCGTTCGTCTGACTTAACGCACAAAAGGGCTGCACCGTCGTGTAAAACGATGCAACCCTTGTATTCTTCCTGCATGGGGATACTTATACTTATCCCCTTGAGAATATGCTCTTACTTACGGAGAGATAATACCTTGTTCTCGTAGTCCTTGATGCCGGCAAGCCAGTCGAGACCCACACCCTTTTCTTTAAGGGCGCAGTAATAGTTCCAGACCAGGTTCAGCATGCCGCAGGCCTTGTACTCCTGTACCATGGCGATACGGGCAGAGACGTCTCCGGCAGCTTCGGCGGCCTTCATAGCGGCCACGGGCTGCAGCAGCGCAGCCATGATCGCCTTGCGGACATTACGAATGCCGACGATCCAGGCAACCTGACGGTTGATCGAAGCGTCAAAGAAATCTGTCGCGATATAGGTATTATCAAGACGGTCCATGCGGACCAGTTCTTCCATAATGGAGCGGGTTTCATCGTCAAAAGCAACTACATGATCGGAATCCCAGCGGACGGGACGGGATACATGCAGCAGGCAGTGATCCGCGAAAGTATAGACGGAGCTAAGCTTGGCGGATACGACTTCGGTAGGATGATAATGGCCTGCATCCAGCGTCATGATGATATGATCGCTCTTGCGGGACATTACATAGCCCATGCAGAATTCATGGGAACCGACGGTATAGCTCTCCACGCCGATGCCGAAAAGCTTGGACTCGATGCCGTCCATGACGTTCCTGACGTCCTTGGTAGCCTCGAAAATCTGATCATAGCTGTCGGCCATGCGCAGACGCGGGCTCAGGGTGTCGACGGGGAATTCCTTGTCGCCGTCGGGAGTCCAGTGGTTGATCACGCAGGTCTTGCCGGTGCGCTTTGCGAAATAATCACCGATCAGACGGGTGCGGATACCATGCTCGATCCAGAATTTGCGGACATCGGGATCGGCTGCGGACAGGGTCCCATGCTCTGCCAGCGGATGTGAGAAATAGGTGTCATTGAAATCAAGACCGAATCCCTTGTCCACCGCCCAGTCGGCCCAGTTCTTGAAATGCTCGGGCTCGATCTCGTTACGGTCAACAAAATGATCGGCTTCCAGATAATTGGCATGCAAATTGATCTTAACGGCGCCGGGGATGTATTCCAGGCTCTTTTCGATGTCGGCGCGAAGCTCCTCCGCGTTGCGGGCCTTGCCGGGGTAATTGCCGGTCGTCTGGATACCGCCCGAGAGCGCGCCTGCCTTCTTCTCAAATCCGATAACGTCATCACCCTGCCAGCAATGCATGGAGATCGGAACACTGTCGACCTTTGCAATCACCTGGTCGACATCAATGCCAAGGTTTGCGTAGTAATCCCTGGCCAGCTCATATCCTCTGACAATGTTATAACTATTCTGGAAAGCGGCTTTTGCCTGATTCAGTTTGTCGAACATATCCATTTTCTAACCACCCTTTCTACTCAATACGGCGTCAAAGACCCGTTTGTTATCATACCATAAAACCATTGAAAAAGTCAATGGTTTTTTCCCATTCTTTCATCAAGATGCATTTATTCCGGCTTTGTGATGACGATTTTACCGTCTTTGATCTCCATCTTGAGTTTGTTGCCGCTGATTCCGAGACTCTCGATGACTTCGCGCGGGATCTGGATGCGGCCGGCGCGGTCCAGGATCGCGAACTCCTCCTGTGTATCCTCGGAAGTGGTGATCGCATCCTCCGCGTCCAGATGCCCCAGGCGGGCCATCTGATCACGGTAGCTCTGCTTCATGATGCGTTCGCTGCTCGTCTTGCCGTCGCGGATCGATACCACGCGGTTCACTTTGCGCGAGAGCAGTCTGTCATGCGTGACGATCACGATCGTCAGCCCCTGCTCCTGGTTCAGCTGCCGGAACACATTCAGGATAAAGCTGCCCGTCGCGACGTCGACCGAGCCCGTCGGCTCATCCGCGAGCAGCAGAGAAGGCTTGTTGGCCAGCGCGATCGCAATGGCGATACGCTGCTGTTCGCCGCCCGAAAGCTGCGAGAGCTTCTGATCCTTATGTTTCTCCATCCCCACGATCTCGAGCAGTTCGAGCGCGCGGGTGCGCCTCTCCGATTCATTGTCAAAAATCATGGGAAGCTCCACATTCTGGCTGGCCGTCAGGTACGGCAGGAGGTTCCGGGCGTTATTCTGCCATACAAAGCCGACGCTTTTGCGCTTGTAATCCACGAGCTGGGCTTCGTCCAGCTTGAACAGATCCTTGCCGTCCACGATCAGCCGGCCCATGGTCGGGCGGTCCAGACCGCCGATCATATTCAACAGTGTGGATTTGCCGGAGCCGCTGTTGCCGATGACCGCCATCAGCTCACCCCGCTCGACCGTCATGTCCAGACCCGCGAGCGCCATGACTTCCACGTCCGTACTCTTGTAGATTTTAACCAGATTCTCGGCCTGAATCATGTAGCGGCCGGGATTTTGCTGTTCCATTACTTCATTCTCTGTCAACTAACTCACCCGCCTCGATCTCGTATACCCGGTCGCCCAATTCCATAAGGCCCGTATCATGGGTCGTCATGACGATCGTGATCCCCTCACGCTCGATCAGCTCCTGGAAGATCTTCATGACCATCAGACCCGTGTTCGTGTCCAGCTCCGCCGTAGGCTCGTCCGCGAAAATCACTTTGGGACGGTGACAGAGTGCCCGCGCGATGGCCACGCGCTGCTGTTCGCCTCCGGACATTTCCTCCGGCATATGGTTCATGCGGGACTGCAGTCCGACCATATGCAGACATTCTGTGGCTCTCGCCACCCGGTCCCCTTTATAATTCGCGAGCCTCAGCGCGAATTCCACATTTTCGTAAGCGGTCATCATCGGGATGAGGGCCACCGACTGGAAAACAAAGCCGATATGATAGCGGCGGAACTGCCCTTTTGTCTCTTCGTTCCAGCCCGTGATCTCCTGCCCGTCAAAGATGACCCGGCCCTTGGTGGGGTCATCCAGTGCGCCGATGATATTCATCAGTGTCGTTTTGCCGGAGCCCGAACGGCCGCGGAGGATCGTAAGCTTACCCTGAGGGATCTCCATATTGATATCCGACAGTGCCCAGAACGTATTGCCGTCAGGCAGCGGAAATCCTTTGCTCACGCCTTCTACTGTAATGATGTTATCCATATCAGTCTTCTCCTAACTTCAGTGCCTGCGAAATATGGATTCTGGAAATGATCCAGCCGAGAATCACCAGGCAGAGGGCAATCGCGATTCCGATCAGCAGGAAAAGCTTCAGGCTGTCGCTCCCCGCGGAGGCGATCCGCAGCGGCAGCGGCTGGTCGTAGGACGCGTAAGAAATCTGGATCAGCGGTACATACAGATGGGAGGCGATGACGCCGACCACGCCGCCGATCAGCATGGAAAAGCCTGTAATAAAGACCTGTTCGTTGATCAGACCCGCCAGGATCTCCTTCAGAGACATGCCCATGGCCCTGAAGATACCGAACTGCAGGGCGCGTGACTGGATCGAAAGGATCCAGTAGATCAGGAATCCGGCCACGCAAAGCATCAGCACAACGATAAAGCCCACGGTCAGGATACCGTTCGTCCCCTGGAAAACAGCGTTGTTTTTAAGCCGGATCACACTGTCCGCGACATCGGTAAACGAGGTCAGGGTGATTTTTTTCTGCTCGATCCCCTCGTAAACGCCGGAAGTCGTACCGTCCGTCCGCAGCCAGACCTCGTAAGGCAGGATGCCGTCCATACTCTGCAGCCGTGACAGATGCGCGACGATCAGGTATTTCTCGGTCTGCGAGTACAGCCCGTCCTCCCTGCGGGTATAGCTATAGGGGTTATAGCCCGGCCAGTAATCCACAAAAGCAACGATCTTGCCCCAGGTGCTGCCGCCGGGGCCGGATTTGAACATCAGATCGTCCCCGACCTTGTACCCGAAATTCTCTCTGAAATTAGAGGAGACGATCAGGTTGCCGGAATCCTCGGACATCAGATTCAGATAGTTGAACCAGTGTTCGGGCAGCAGACTTGTATCCATAAAAGCGGTTTCGCCGAACTCGCGGGTATGGATCCCCATGAGCTGGACGTTTTTCAGGTTGTTGGTTGTGACGGTGCTCTTCAGATCCCGGTAGACCTTGGTGCCGCTGACCACATGATCCATGGTCAGATACTTGTCAAAATCGGGCTCGATATAGGTCAGTTCGCCGCCGTCCTCCAGCGAAGCACTGTTGTCCTGCCATTTTTCTTTGAGCACGACATCCGCACCGGTCAGATAATGGAGCCTCAGCTCCTCATTCCGGTTGATCGTGCGTGCGGCCTTGGCGTTAAAGATGCCGAGCGCCACCGTCACGATCAGGAAGATCATGATAAAACTCTGTCTGTACCGCGTCCGGATGATCCGCAGGAAAGAGGTATACAGGGCGGGGCTCCAATGCTTGCGGCCGATCCGGTAAACAGCCCACGAAATCATGGGCACGATCCGGAGGCTCACCAATCCCGCGCCCATGATAAAGAGCGAAGAAGACAGGAAGAGGAGCGGGTCCAGCGAAGCTCCGTCCGCCACGGCGGCGGCCAGTGCGTCCTTCTGCCCGCTGAAGCTGTATAATCCATAGAGGGACACGGCGAGCAGCAGTACGTCCACATAATAGCGCTGCCACCACGGCGCCCCGTTCCCGCGGGTTTTCCGCTGTTTCTGCGCGACGATCGTCACATTTGAATATTTGAGTACCGGTACGACCATGACCGCGATGGAAAACAGTGCCGCAAGGATTCCCGCAAGCAGCACATCAAGGGTCAGTTCCACCGGGAGCGCCTTACGCGAGACAAATTCCAGGAAAGCGTTGGCCGAACCGATCACCTGGCAAAGGAAGAAGGCCAGCGGGATGCCGATCACCCATCCGGCCACAGCCGTCATTGTGCTCTGCAGCATATAAACCTGTATGATCTGCTTCTTGGAGGCACCGCGGCTCTTCATGATCGAGATCTCGCTCTGCTCCATCTCCAGCATCTGTTTGGCCACCATGAAGATAAAGACGCCCAGCAGGATAAACACCGGCACCTGCAGAACCCAGAGAGTGATCCGCACTTTGCGCGCGTCGGATAGATAGACAGCCAGGCGCTCCGAGAATTTCTCGCGGTATTCCGTGTCGGAATAACTCTTGAACTCCTCGTTATACTTCTGCGAAACGTCAATGATCCGCTCCACGTCCTCGGGCTTCACCCTGCCGTAATCAAAGAGTAGCTGATAGAAGGTTCTGATGGCGATCTGAGGTTCATCTGAAACGAACAGACGGCTGAACAGACTCTCCTCCATGATGAATTCCTGGAAATAGGCGGATGGTGTCTGCACCCAGTATCCGTCGTCTATCGTCTCGTCCGCGTCAAAAACGCCGACGATCCGAAGTTTTAACAGCTCTCCGTTTTCATCCGTCAGCTTGGTCGAGGTGAAAGTGTCGCCCACCACCAGGCATTGAGTGATCATCATCCGCTGGCACATCATGACTTCGGCATAGCCGTCCTCGGTAAATTCCGAAGACGGGTAGGTGCCCTCGCGCAGCACAACATGGCGCGGCAGATCCGTGATGGCGCCAAGCTTTAACGTGATCTGGCTCTGTGATTTCCCCCGGTAATTATCCATATCCAGATGCACGACCGTGATCTGATCGTGACGGATCTTCATTTTAAGCGGGATTTCGTATTCGTCTTCCACGAGGTTTGCCACCTCGCGGCTCCTGAAATACGCTTTCTGGTTGCCGACGCCCGACGGGATCTGCGACAGGCCGGACTGGACTGACACCAGCATCGGATAGGTGTTCTGCTGTTCCAGATAATCGGAGAACGTCGTGTTGATCATGCGCTGCAGGCTTGCCCTCGTATAGATGACATTGCAGCAGACGATGGAGATCAGCAGAATATTGCCGAGCAGGAGGCTGAAGACCAGACCTTTTTTGTTTTTGATTTTCTGTAAGATTAATTGCAGCATCATTCGGCCCCCCTTATCACTTGGTATGAATGACCGAATCGGTCTGCAGTCCGTTGACGACCCAAATGACCTGGCTGATGCCGTTGCCGGTTTGAATCATCTGTTTACGCACGGCACCATTCTCGTACAGCATGACGTAATTGGCACCGTTCTCAAGCGTCACCGCCTTGCGTCCGATCAGGAGCACATCTTTGAGATGCTTGCTCTCGCCACGGGCGGTGGCATTTACCATCACCCGCACCGTATCATAATCTTCGGCCATATTCACACCTGAGACCTTGATCAGGAAGATATCCGAACTCTTGTAATTGACAGCTGTGGAAAGCTTGAGATCATAGGCCTCCAGCAGATCATCGGAAGCGATGATCACGCCTTCCAGTGTCACCCGCTGGTTGCGCAGGCCGTACTCGATCTCGACCTTCATGCCATAGCGGAAGTCGCGCGGGCTGCTGAAAGCCAGCAGGTAGGAGGTGGGATCGGCAATGGTCAGACTCTTCTGCTCGATCCGGTCACCTTTCTTGAGGTACTGCAGGCCCTCCAGCTGGATGAATCCTGCCATTCCCGCACAGAAAGTGGTCCCGGCATACTGTTCTTCCATCTCGTTGAACTTTTCTTCCAAGTCCGCGATGGTCTGCTCCTGCCGCGACTTAAACTCCGCAAGCGCGAGCTCCAGCTGCTCGATCCGGTACAGAGCGATCTGGTCGTCATACTTGTTAAGGGTCTTTCGGCGGTCCTCTTTCGCCTTGGCGATCTCTTCCTCGCGGCTTGCGATCCCCGTCTCGTAGGCTTCGCGCGTGCGTTCCAGTTCGCGGCGCGCCTGCTCCAGACTCGCCTCGCTGTATTCGACGGTATAGGTAAAGATCGGCTGCCCTTCCTCTACATAATCCCCCTCGCCGACCAGGAGTGTGTCAAAATGGGCCACGCCCAGATCAAAGATCTGCTTTTCCTCACGAGCCGCGACCAGTGTGACACTGCCTGCAGAAACCGTCTCGATATAGTCGCCGACGTGGACCTGGACTTCGCTGTCCGTAACGGTTTCTTCCGCCGAGGATTCGGCTCTTGAATAATTGCCATAGCCGCCCGGTCTGCCATTACCGCCGTTGCCGCCGGGCCTGCCGCCTGAACTGATTTCCGAGGCCAGCACCTCGCCCCCGCGCGGGAAAAGGAAGCTGAGCACGGCCGTCCAGACCGCCACAGCCAGCACGGCCGCCAGAAGGATCCGTAAGACTTTACTCTTTAACATAGATCGTCTCTCCTTCCTGCAGCCCTTCCAGCACCTCGGCGTCCATGGAAGTCATGATTCCCGTGGTAATATTCCGGCGTTCGCTGCCCCCGTTCGCGGTCACAACATACACATAGCGGCCGCTTTCGTCATGATATAGAGCGGTGCGCGGCACCGTCAGCACGTCTTCTTTGAAATTGGTATAAATGAGCAGGGCCGCGTAGGTGCCGGCCTGCACTTCCCCGGTATTGCCAATCAGATCGTAATAGGATCGGACGGTTTTGCCCGCGAGTACCATCCGCAGATATTCCTGCTGATCGTACGGATGCTGGCGCACCTGATAGGTATCCGCGCCGATCCGGGCTTCCACCTTGTTCGCCGCGTTATAATCCTTCGCGGACAGATAATCGGACCGGATCTCGATCTCGCTTTCGGAAGCGATCACGAAGAGAACATCATGTTCGGAGATCTTGTCTCCGACATTCATCTGGCGGCAGTAGACAATGATCCCGTCCGCAGGACTGACAAGCTCCTGATCCTGCAGCGCTTCCTCGGCCTTCTGCACCGACTGGGCGAGCTGTTCCAGCCGGAAAGCCTGCTCCTCCTGAAGTTGTTCATAACTGAGCTTCAGGCGCTCGATCTCCTGGCGCTTGCGCAGAATCGAGGTGGAGGAAGCTTTCTGCCACTGCATCCGGCTAAGCTCCTGCTCCGCGATCTTGACATTCAGTTCCGCCGTGCGGAGATCGCTTGCAAAGCTCTGCCTGGTCTGTTCCAGCTGTGCGGTGAGGCGCTCAGCCTCTTCCGTCAGCTGTTCGGTTTCGAGTGAGAGCAGCAGGTCGCCTTTGCGGACGGTGTCGCCGACATAGACATGGCAGGCACCCACGGTGCCGCTTTTATCCAGGCTGACTGTCCGCATGACGGGGATGACCTCGCCGTCCATAACTCTCACATCATAAATAGTCCCGCGTCTGACGGTATGGGTCGGTCTCACCGCGTTCTGCGGCTCCAGCAATTCGGGAGCGCGCCCGCCCTCGGCGCATCCCGCCATCATCATCAGGGCCAGAAGCAACGCGGCAGCGGCCTTCAGGCACTTGCGTAAACTTAGGTTCATCGGCTGCCCTCCCTTATTTCAGGCTGTCTTTGATGACAGCCTGGTCGCCCTCCGCAAGACCCGAGAGGATCTCAGTATAACTGCCGGAATCAAATCCGGTCTCGATATACTGTATGTGAAGCATGCCTTCGTCGTCGATCATATAGACAAGACTCCGGCCGTCCTCCAGCCTGGTAATCGCGGAATTCTTGAGATACAAAACATCATGACGCGAATCCAGCGTGAGCTTGAGCGAAGCATAATCGCCGCTCTCGATCACCGTGTCAGGCGTCAGCATCTTGAAATAGACATATTGCTTGGGTTCGGACGGATCCTTGACAGTGCCGCCCATCTCGGCCGGATCCACCACCTGGATCTCATAATAACCGGACCGGATCGTAACCGTATACGTATTCCCGGTCTTAAAATAGGCATAATATTCGGTATCAGCGCGGAAATAGGAGCTCTCGATGTCGGAGACAACGGCCTCGTATTTGGCATAACGGTTGGTGATCACACCCTTCTCATCCAGCCCGGCCATATAGGTGATCGTACCATGGATCGAAGCGATGAGCTTGCGGCCGCGGATCTTCTCTTCATATTCGGCGATCCGCATCTCCTGGATATCCATGATATCCTGCTGGCGGACGATCCTGGCATCGTACTGCTCGCGGATCTCGTCCACAGTCTGCATATTTTCACGTTCAGTGGCGCTGACCTGTGCGCGGAGCACCCTCTGCTGCTCCATCCGCATATCCCTCTCCGCTTCAAGATGGCGGCGCATCATCTCGGCCTCATCATAGGCGGCACGGCTTGCCGCAAGCGCTTCCTCAAGCTCAGTACAGTCCTGCTGCGCGATCAGATCACCCGGTTCGACCGTGTCACCCAGCTGAAAATAAATATCCGAAAAAGGCAGACTGATGTCGCTGACGGAGATTTCTTCATAATCGACCGGCAGATACATACAGTTTACCTGAACGATTTTTTCAATATCACCACGCTGGACCGCCGCCTGTGTATAGACCACGCCCGCATAATTCGTCACAACCGGAGCCAGACGCATGCTCTCTTCCTGCGGCAGCAGACAGCCGCAGAACAGAAGCGGCAGCACGAGCAGCCAGACCATCGGCCGGAATCGTTTCTCTCTCATCGCGACCCCCCCCCATTCAATCTATTTACTGCAAATACCTGTATATAATATCATCATTGCTGACAAAAATCAACTGAATTGCGAAAAATCCGGAATAAAGCTTTCCTTGGCCACCCGGCCTTCCTGCACAAAAGCATTTGTCACGCCCAGACTGATCGCGTAGTCCACGACGCGGTCATATTCGCGGCGGCGCAGGCGCCTCGCAAGCTCCGGAAAGCGTTCCCTCTCCGCTTCGGGCAGGACCGGTGTGTACTGGCTCATCAGGCTCAGATAGATCCGGTCACCGTACCGTTCATACAGATAGCGGATCACGGCTTTGGCATCCTCGCGCCCGCCCGGGAGGATCAGGTGCCGCACGATCACGCCGCGCCGCATCAATCCCTCGGCATCCAGTTCGAAAGGCCCGGTCTGGCGCACCATTTCCTCGATGGCGTCCGTCGCGACGGACGGATAATCCTCCGCATGAGAATATTTGCGGCCGCGCTCCGGGCTCAGGGTCTTCAGATCGGGCAGGTAGATGTCCACGAGTCCTTCCAGTGCCTTCAGGCTCTCCACCGATTCGTAGCCCCCGGAATTATAGACCACGGGGATCCGCAGTGCGCCGCCACGGACCAGTTCAAGCGCCTGTATCACATGGGGCAGATAATGCGCGGCCGTGACCAGATTGATATTGTGCCCTCCCTGCTCCTGCAGATCCAGAAAGTCATCCGCAAGCTGCCGGGGCGTCCGAATCTGCCCCTGCATCTGCGACCGGATGGCCGCGTTCTGGCAGTAGACGCAGCCCAGCGAACACCCGCTGAAGAAAACCGTCCCCGATCCTCTCGTGCCGGACAGACACGGCTCCTCCCAGAAATGCAGCGCAGCCCTGGCCACATAGCAGTCCGCCGGCGCGTGGCAGTAGCCGGTCTGGCCGGCCGCACGGTTCACGCCGCACCGGCGCGGGCAGATCCTGCAGTTCTCATAGGCCCCGGGGCTGCAGACGCTTATCGTCTGATCCATACCATCATCTCACCTTTTTCACGATTGGCCCAGGCATAATAGGGGATCCAGGTCAACTGCCGGGACGCAAAACTTTCTTCCTCCGCGGGCCGGTAAAGCTCTTCCCACCGGTCACACATGATCCGCGCCGGAGCTTCCAGTGCCACGATCCCGCCGAGCATCTCCGGCCGGCGGGTGACGGTAAAGACATCGGCCGCTTTGCCTTCGGGCAGGCGGACGCGGTGCAGTTCGGCTCCGTTATCGGCCTCTTCCAGGCAGTAAACGAGCGGGCCGCGCGTCACGGCGAGCTTGCCGGCGTCCTCCCTGACCAAAGGATTCGCAGCCACTTCGGTCACCGGCATGTCAAAGACGATCTCCACGGTATCGCCCTTGGAGAATGTGCGGGTAATCCTTGCGTAGCCGCACTCCACGGGTGCCCGGAAGTCCTCTCCGTTGACACGGATCGTATACCGTCGGCACCATCCCGGCACGCGGAGCGCGAGCGTCCACTCCTTCTGCTCCTCCGGGGAGGCAGTGATCTTTACGGCTCCGTCCCAGGGATAATCCGTCTCCACGCGCAGGCTGACCGGCGTCCCCTGCCATTCGGTCCGCACTTCGCTGTCCATGTACAGGTGCAGATACGTCCCGTCCTCGTCCTCGCTCAGCATATATTCCGGCAGTGAGCAGATGAGCCTGGCGAGATTGGGCGGGCAGCAGGCGCAGCCGAACCATTTCTGACGCACGGGCTTCACGTGGAAATGCTCATAGTCTTTGGCGCATGCCTCGGGCTCCACCTCCAGCGGATTCACATAAAAGAACCTTTTACCGTCCAGGGTCATGCCGCTGATCACCCCGTTATAGAGGGCCCTCTCCATCACATCCGCGTACTCGGAGCGCTTGCGGATCATAAGCATCCGTCTGGCCAGAAAAACCAGTCCGACCGCCGCGCATGTCTCGCCGTACACCGTATCGTTCGGCAGATGATAATCATAGGTAAAGGCTTCACCCCAGTGCGAGGAGCCGATCGCGCCGGTGATATACATCCGGCGACGGGTCATGTTCTTCCAGATCGTATCAAGGGCCTGCAGCAGCGAATCGTCCCCCGTCACCCGGGCCACGTCCGCCATGCCGGAATACAGATAAACCGCGCGCACCGCGTGCCCTTCGGCCTCGGTTTGTTCACGCACCGGCAGCCCGGCCTGATGATACTGATACCCGTAGCTCCCCTCCCAGCGGAAAGGTCGGTCATGATTCTTTTCCTCGGCAAAATACAGCGGCTGCTGTCCGCGCTGATCGATAAAGTACTTGGCCAGGGCCAGATGACGCGGATCCTGCGTAATATCGTAAAGCTTCATCAGAGCAAGCTCGATCTCCTCATGGCCTGGATATCCGTGCAGCTGATTTTCCTCCGGCCCGAAGGTCTCATAGATCAGATCCACATAACGGATCATTACATCCAGAAGCTTGCGCTTGCCTGTCGCATGGTAATGGGCCACCGCCGCCTCCAGCATATGCCCGGCACAGTACAGCTCATGATTATCCCTCAGATTGGTAAAGCGCTTATCCAATCCATTGATGATATAATATGTGTCCAGATAACCGTCCGGCTGCTGGGCAGCTTCAATCAGGCCGATCACTTCATCCAGCTGTGCTTCCAGTTTAGGATCGGGATGATACATCAGCGAATAAGAAGCCGCCTCCAGCCATTTGGCCAGGTCACTGTCCTGGAAAACCTTTCCGTAAAATTCGCCCTGCTCCAGGCCGGCTGCCACACGGAAATTATGGATGCAGCCGCTTGGCTCCGCGTCCGCGATACGGTCATTTAATGCCTCCCATTGATAGGGAAGCATGGATGTCCGCACCACTTCCATATACCGTCCCCAGAACGATTCCTGATTCACTTGCACCTTCATATGAACCCACCATGCCTTTCTCTGTATAGTCTTTTTATCATCATAAACGAAAAGCGGCTGTAAGTCAAGGCTTACAGCCGCAAGATCGTCATGTTTGAAATCTGCTCTATTCTACAGGCAGAATATCGATCATTTCGCCTGTCTCAGCACACCAGGTCGATCGCCTGATGCAGGTTTTGAATCTCCACGAGCCGTGTACCTTCCTCGCGTTCGCCGTCCAGCGACCATGGCTGCGGCTCCTCAAATTCTACGGTAATATGGCTGCCGTGCCGGAATTCCATGACCTCCGGATCGGGCTTATGGGTTCGTACCACGTTGATTAGTCTGGCCAGGGAATCCGGCTTCTTCAGCGGCTTGACCAGCATGATCTCGAACTTGCCGTCGGACAGATCCACCATGGAGGGATCGACTTTAAGGATCCCGCCGATCGACATGGCATTGCAGATGCTTCCGTGAATAAAAGGCCCTTCGATTGTTTCGCCGTCCACATTGACCTTGACGGTATATTCCTGGATGCGCGCCAGTTCCTCCGCGCCCTTCAGCACATAGGCGGTATGCCCGAGGATATTTTTGACCGACTGGCTGGCTGAGTAGGAGGCTGCCGAAAACAGCCCGAACGATGCCACATAGACGAATTTGCGGCCGTTAAAGCTCCCGATATCGAGCTTCCGTACATTGCCGCTGTAAGCCGCTTCCGCGCTCTTGACCAGATCCTTGGAGAGCCCCAGTCCCGAGGCAAAATCATTAGTCGATCCGGCCGGAATATAGCCGAGCCTGACGGACGCGTCGGTCTCCAGCAGACCGTTCACAACTTCATTCAGGGTACCGTCGCCTCCGCAGCAGATGATACGCGAGAATCGGGACGCGTATTCTCTGGCATACTCCGTCGCCTGTCCTCTGCTTTCCGTAGTCAGTACCGTCACTTCCGCCCCCAGCTCATTCAGCTTGCTCAAAACATCCAGCATAGCACTCTTGGCCTGCATCTTGCCGGCCGCCGGATTCACAATCAATAACACCTTTTCACGAAGCAACATGTCTACACTTCCTTTCAGCCCCTATTGTAGCGTATCTGCACGTAAAAATCAAGCTTGACTTTGTATCCGTTCAAGCCTATAATGAATCCGGGAGATACCTATACAGATAGATGGGAGGATCACGCATGAACGTCTTTTTCTATGTTCTGACGAATAATATACTGCCGATCATATTCATCGTGGCTCTGGGATATATCATGAGCCGCCGCTTTCCTTTGGATGTCAAGACCCTCAGCCGGACGAATTTTTACGTCTTTGTGCCGGTCTTCACCTTCTATCTGATTTACACGACCGATCTGCCCGATTCGATCCTGCTGGTCCTGCTCTTTGCCGTCTGCATGCTGGTGCTCAATTACCTGCTGGCGCGGCTGATCGCCCGGGTCCGCCATTATGATATCAGTATGCGCAACGCCATGATGAACGCCCTGATGTTTTACAACAGTGGCAACATCGGGATCCCGCTGGTCACGCTGGTCTTCAGCAGCGTCCCGTTCCTGATCAATGGCGAGACACCTTTTCTGGCGCAGGCGCTGGCCATCCAGGTCATCATCCTGGTGGTGCAGAACGGCACGACCAATACCCTGGGCTTTTATATCGCGGGCGTAGGATCCCACATGTCGTGGAAAGACGCGTTAAAGAGCGTCCTCCAGATCCCGACCATGTATACGATTCCGCTCGCCTTCCTGCTGAAGTATTTAATCCCCTATGATTTTACGCAGTTCCCTCTCTGGGCCGCGATCAAGTACCTCAAAGAAGGGCTCGTACCGCTCGCGCTCTTTACTCTCGGCGCGCAGCTGGCCCGCACCAAAATCACGCGGCCCAGTGCCGATATCAGCATCGCCGTTATTCTCAGGCTCCTGGGCGGCCCGATCCTTGCGCTGCTCCTGATCCTGATCTTCCACTTTGATACCTTTACCTCGCAGGTGCTGATGATCTCCTCCGCCGTGCCCACGGCGCTGAATACCGCACTGATCGCGGTCGAGCGCGACAATCAGCCTGAATTCGCTTCCCAGACCGTCCTCTATGCCACGCTGCTGAGCCCCGTAACCCTGGCGCTTGTGGTATATCTGTCACGGCTGGTTTTCCCGATGTAGTTCCTCCCCGGGATCACTGCGCTGCCATTGTTTCCGGAATCCGTTTTTCCCCGACAGGAGTGAAGTCATGAAGATTGCTGTTGTATGTGATGTTTTGGGCGAAGAAAACAACGGGACCACCGTTGCCGCCATGAATCTGATAAGATTTCTGCGCAGCCGAAATCATGATGTCCGCGTTGTCTGTCCGGATAAAGACAGGCAGGGAGAGCCGGGTTATTATGTCGTACCCAGGCTCAATGTGGGGCCGCTGAATGATTATGTCCAGAAAGTCGGCGTCTCCATCGCTGTTTCCGATCAGACCGTTCTGGAAAATGCCCTTCATGACGTGGATATCATTCATATCATGACGCCTTTTATCCTCGGCAAGGCCGCGCTGGAGTACGGGAGGAAACACCGAATTCCTGTGACGGCGGGCTTTCATGCCCAGGCGGAAAATATCACCAACCATCTGCATCTGATGAACAGCAGCGTGGCAAACGGTCTGACCTACAAGGCCATGTACTTGCTGGTTTTCCAGTATGTGAACGCGATTCATTATCCGACGCAGTTTATCCGGGATATCTTTGAGAATGAAGTCGGCCCAACCAATGGCTACGTCATTTCCAACGGTGTGAACAGCCGTTTTGTGAGGATGGATGTCGAGCGTCCAGCGGAATGGGCGGATAAATTCGTGATCCTTTTCACCGGCCGGTACGGTCTGGAAAAATCCCACCGCGTGCTGATCGATGCCGCAGCGCAGTCCCGGTACGAGTCGCGGATCCAGCTGGTTTTTGCGGGGACCGGCCCCCTGCACGATGAGCTGGAAGCCTACGGCAAAAAGCTGACCCATCCGCCCGTCATGCAGTTCTATTCCCGGGATGAGATGCTCCGCGTCATCAACAGTGCGGATCTGTACGTCCATCCCGCAGAAGTCGAAATCGAGGCAATCGCCTGCCTGGAAGCCATTTCCTGCGGCCTGGTGCCCATTATCGCAGATTCGCCCCGCAGCGCCACCCGTTTCTTCGCCCTGGGCGAAAATAACCTGTTCCACTTCAATGATCCCGCGGATCTCGCCGCAAAGATCGATTACTGGATCGAGCATCCCCGGGAAAAGGAACAGTGCAGCCGGGAATACCAGGGCTATACAAGGCAGTTTGAACAGCAGCACTGTATGGAGCGAATGGAACAAATGCTGCTGGAAACAGCGGCCTCCTACAGTCCGTTATAGTCAGCTGCATGCAGCTCCTATAAATACAAACACATATCAGGGGGGATTCATCCATGAAAGCCTACGAAATCTATCCGTCCGAGAAAAGCACCTTCACCGACCGCATCTCCGGTGTAAAGATCACTCAGCTTACGTCGTATTTCGGACACAGCTTCCACACGTATTTCACCAATAACGGTTGGTGGGATAACGGCCGGCGCCTGCTCTTCACATCGGAGCGAAATAACGCCCGCAACCTGTGCAGCATCGAGATCGAGAGCGGTGAGATCAGCCGTCTCACGGATTTCAGCCACGGCGATTACGTGGACCGTTTCTGCAACGATGTGAACCCCGCACGTCCCGAGGTCTATTTCATCAAGGACAAGGGTATTTACGCGATCGATTTCACGACGCTGGAGATCCGTAAACTCTATCAGTCGCCGGAAGGATTTCTGCTCCGCAGCGGCGGCCTGGTCAGCGCGGATGGCAAATACGTCTACACTCTGCTGATGGAAGACCTCTCCAGCCGTCTGTATTACAATCTCTCCGCAAGCTACATCGGATTCGCGGATGTCTGCAAAGCGCGCCCCGACTGCCGGATCCTGCGCATCGAAGTGGAGACCGGCAAGTCCGAAGAGATCTGGCAGGAGAAATGCTGGATCGGCCACATCAATCCCTCTCCCACACAGCCCAATTTCATCACCTTCTGCCATGAAGGCCCCTGGGATATGGTGGACCAGCGCATGTGGTTCATGAACATCGACGACTGCAAGCCCGTCATGCTCCGCCCCCGCAAGATGGAAGGCGAACAGATCGGCCACGAATACTGGTATGTGGACGGTCTGCGTGTCGGCTATCAGGCGCACAAGCCCGGCCTGGGATCCTATTTCGGCGTCATCGACTATGACGGCAGGAATGAATTCGAAGCTCCCTGCGTGCCTTTCCCGAGCCCCGATCATGTCCACTCCAACGACTTCAACCTGATCGTATCGGATTCCGGCACCTCCATCAAGCTCTACCGCTATAACGGCAAGGATTATGATGAGGCACGCGTCCTCTGCATGCATGACGGAAGCTTCTTCTACGGCAGCCATCATCCGCATCCCCGCTTCAATGCCGACGGCAAGCAGATCCTCTACAACAGCAACGTCAGCGGCTACTGCAATATGTATCTGGTCGATGTTCCCGAGGATGTGGCCGCCCTGCCCAAAGTCGTCGACGTATTATAAGCATACACCCCATTGCCATTTTTTGAAAAGGAGGCGGCAGACATGTGGGTCGGATTCCTGATTGAACTGATTGTCGGATTATCCATTATCGCGCTGGGCCTGCTGATCTGGCTCAAGCAGAAAGTCAACCTGCTGCATGATTACCATTACCAGCACGTAAAGCCCGAAGACATCCCGGCCTACGCAAAGGTAATCGGGATCGGGCTGTCCATCATCGGCCTGGGCATCTGTGTCACGGGGTTCCTCAATCTGTTCGAATCACGTCAGTGGTGGATCCCGCTGGTAGTCGGATTCATCGCAGGGATCATCGTCATGCACCGGGGTCAGAAAAAGTATAACGGCTCCTGGTTCAGCTGAAGCTTCCGGGGACCGGGATCGTAAGCCTGTCAAGAAAAAAGGGCTGCGGCAAAACCATCTTTGCCGCAGTCCTTTTGGGGTTATTTGCTATGACATTTTCCCTGCATGGGGCAGCCTGCGCAGCCGCCCCCGCATGTACCGCAGGAGCCGCCGCAGATGTGCCTGCCCGCTTTCCGGTCTCTGATCAGGCTGCGTATGATAAGGGCAACCATAACCATCAGAACCACCGTAACGATAATCGTTACATAGTTCGCTTGAATCCAGGTCAACATCATCCGTCAGCTCCTTTCGTCTGAAATCAGTTCCTGATCGTCAGCTTAGTGGCCTCTTTGAAAGGCTTGAACAGCTGCCACAGAAGCGCGGCCAGGAGAACAAGTGCTACGATCAGTCCGACCACATTCACGTCCCCGACAAATACCTTGCCGACCTGGAAGACGATCAGCGAGATAATATAGGCGAAGATGCACATGTAACCGATGGCGAAAATCGTCCACTTGCGGTTGTTCATTTCGCGCTTGATCGCGCCCATGGCTGCGAAACACGGCGCGCAGAGCAGGTTGAAGATCATGAACGCAAAGGCTGCCAGTTTGCCGTGGCCTCCGGAGAAGCGGTTGAAATCAGCCGCCACATTTTCCCAGATCTGGTCGCCGTTCTCCTCCAGCTCCTCTTCGCCGTCCTTGTCATCATAATTGTACAGTACGCCGAAGGTGCCGACGACATTCTCTTTCGCGATCAGGCCGGTTACGGTGGCTACCGTGGGCTTCCAGGAGCCGAAGCCCTGGGGCTTAAAGATCACCGAAACGGGCTGCGCGACTGTCGCCAGGATCGAATCGTCGGAGGGGTTGACCTCGTCCGTTTCGATACCCATGCGGTCAGCGACCTGCTGGATATACTCGTCGTTCACAATGGATTCGTCCTCATAGAGCTCTTCCACCATGCCGAAGTGGCCGTTTACCGTGCCGAAGCCCTGGAGGAACCAGAGGACGATGGTGGACAGAACGATGATCGTACCGGCCTTCTTGATGAAGGACCAGCCGCGCTCCCACATGGCCCGAAGGACGTTTTTCAGTGTCGGGGCATGGTAGGAAGGCAGCTCCATGACGAAGGGCGCGGGGTCGCCGGCAAAGAGTTTGGTCTTTTTCAGCATGATACCGGAGATGACGATTGCCGCCACACCGATGAAATAGGCAGAGGTCGCGACCCAGGAGGAGCCGCCGAACAGGGCACCCGCGATCAGGCCGATGATTGGCATCTTGGCGCCGCAGGGCATGAAGCAGGTGGTCATAATGGTCATACGGCGGTCGCGCTCATTCTCGATCGTACGCGAAGCCATGACGCCGGGAATACCGCAGCCGGTACCCACGAGCATAGGAATGAATGACTTACCGGACAGTCCGAAGCGGCGGAAGACACGGTCCATGATAAAGGCGATACGGGCCATGTAGCCGCAGTCCTCCAGGAGGGCAAGCATCAGGAACAGGACAAGCATCTGCGGCACAAAGCCGAGCACCGCACCGACGCCGGCGATAATACCGTCGGAGATCAGGCCCACCAGCCAGGGCGCCGCGCCCCAGCCTTCGAGCAGGGAACGGGAGCCCTGGATCAGCCACGCCTCGCCGAAGACATCATTGGTCCAGTCGGTAAGGAAGGTGCCGATCGCGATACCGCCGTCCGCGATGGACTTGCCCATGGAAAGCGCATAGACCAGGAACATCACGACCGCGAAGATCGGCAGTGCGAGCCACCGGTTCGTCACGATTTTATCGATTTTGTCGGAAACGGTCAACTGGCCGACGCTCTTCTTGCGGTAGACGCCTTTCAGCACTTCGGCAATGTAGAGATACCGCTCGTTGGTGATCAGGCTCTCGGCATCGTCATCGGCTTCCTGCTCGGCGAGCTGTATGTCAGCCCGGATGGAAGCCAGCACCTTTTCAGGCAGCTGCAGTTTCTCCAGCACCTTTTCGTCACTCTCAAAGATCTTGACCGCATACCAACGCTTCTCGCTTTCGGGTACACTGTCAAGCGCGGCATCCTCGATATGCGCCAGCGCGTGTTCCACCGTACCGCTGAAAACATGCTGCGGGATGATGGTCTTCTTAGACGCGGCAGAGATCGCGGCCTCGGCGGCCTCTTTCACGCCGGTACCCTTCAGGGCGGAAATCTCCACGACCGGGCAGTCCAGCTTGCGCGAAAGTTCCTTGATATTGATCTTGTCGCCGTTCTTCTGCACGACATCCATCATATTGATCGCAATCACGACCGGGATGCCCAGCTCCATCAACTGGGTGGTCAGGTAAAGGTTACGCTCCAGGTTGGTGCCGTCCACAATGTTCAGGATCGCGTCAGGACGCTCTTCGAGCAGATAATTACGCGCGACAACTTCCTCCAGCGTATAGGGGGAAAGCGAATAGATGCCGGGAAGGTCGGTGATCGTCACATCATCGTGCTTCTTGAGCTTGCCTTCTTTCTTTTCGACGGTGACGCCGGGCCAGTTGCCGACGAACTGGTTGGCGCCGGTGAGGGCGTTGAACAGGGTGGTTTTACCGCTGTTCGGATTGCCTGCCAATGCGATTTTCAGACTCATCTGATAAAATCTCCTTTGTGTTAGTCTCTGCTAACCTTGCGGCGCAGGAAATGGTGCAAATTCAGTAAGATGCGTTTACTCGACATCGATCAGTTCCGCGTCCGCTTTACGGATCGAAAGCTCATAGCCGCGGATATTGACTTCAACCGGATCACCCAGCGGAGCCACCTTGCGCACATAGATCTCGGTGCCCTTGGTTACGCCCATGTCCATGATGCGGCGCTTCACGGCGCCCTCTCCGCGCAGTTTTTTGACGCGGACGGTCTCACCGACGTTCGTCTCTCTTAAAGTCTTCATACTGTTCCTCCTTTTACATCCATGGCCCTCAGACCATGATTTTCTGAGCCATTTCTTTGCTGACGGCGACGCGTACTTCCTTCACATTGACGATCAGGTTACCGGTGATCTCACTGATCACCATGACATTTCCGCCGACCACAAAGCCCAAATTCTCCAGATGCCGCCTGATCTCAGCACTTCCGCCGATGTGACGGATGATGTAGCTGACACCTGTATCTGCAAGAGTCAGAGGCATTTCATGATTCCTCCTATTGACTGAAATTGGGGTTAGTCTTTGCTAACCATTCTTATTATAGTTAGTTCAGGCTAACTTGTCAAGATTTTTCGCGGCAAAACCAGTTCCGAGACGCCATTTTCGTCAAAATTGACAAACCAGGTTAGCAATTGCTAACCTGGTTTTGGGTAATTTAATCAGCCCTTCTGCGGCCGGTATGGCTTTATGGCATGCCGACCGCAGAAGGTTTCGCCTGAAGGCTATGCACGTGCATAGTGATCCCCGGCAAAGGCTATGCGCGTGCATAGGGATTCCCACTAAACCCTATGCACGTGCATAGGGATCCCCGGCAAAGGCTATGCGCGTGCACAGCGATCCTCGCAAAAGTCTATGCACGTGCATAGGGATCTCCTGCAAACCCTATGCACGTGCATAACGATCCCCGGCAAAGGCTATGCACGTGTATAGTGATCCTCGCAAAAGTCTATGCACGTGCATAGGGATCCCCGA
>JAFRZL010000048.1 GCA_017442535.1 Bacillota bacterium
GTCTTTCCAACTGATCCCTATGCACGTGCATAGTCTTTCCCGCTGAACCCTATGCACGTGCATAGTCTTTCCCGCTGATCGCTATGCACGTGCATAGTCTTTCCCGCTGATCTCTTTGCACGTGCATAGCCTTTCCCACTGAACCCTATGCACGTGCATAGTCTTTCCCGCTGATCCCTATGCACGTGCATAGTCTTTCCCGCTAATCGCTCTGCACGTGCATAGGGTTTTCCCACTAATCGCTATGCACGTGCATAGTCTTTCCAACTGAACCCTATGCACGTGCATAGCACCCCTGCCCTTTTCTTCCGTACAGGCAGGGATTTAACCCGCTAAAAATAGGGTCCCCCTGCGCCAGCGCGGCGGAAGGGGGACCTCGATGTAGTTGGGACAGAAAAACACTTTACCTGCGCTTGGAAGACTTGCCGAAGATCGTGAAGCCCAGCATAATGAAGCATACATAGACCAGCAGGATGCCGATGCAGGGCAGCTGATACAGGAAAGGATACGGAATCCACTTGTAGAACATCTCCAGCACCGGGTTGCCTTCGGGATTGATCGTGAAGAAGTAGTTGGAATCCGGATAGAGGCCGGTCACGCGGAAGAGCATGTTAATGCCGTGGACTGCCAGGGTGACCAGCAGGATCGTGAGAACCGTCACAGGCAGGTCGCGGAACCTCGGTCTGTACAGGCCAAAGGTCACGATGGCAAGCGCCATGATGGCGATGATATAATGTGTGCCGAAAAAGCCGATCATACGCGGCAGCAGGATCGAGTAGCCATCAAAGCCGATGCCGGGCATAAAGATCGCCATGAGCGCGCCGAGCGACCCGACAAAGAAGCAGAAGCTCATCAGGCCGCGCTTTTTGGTCAGCACCGAGATCGGGATCAGGATCAGGTTGATGTTGCAAAGATGCAGGGGCAGTTCTCCCCACCAGTTAAAGCCGCCCTTCATCTTAGTGATCTGGTCGTATTCCGTGTCGATCGAAAGGAAGTACTTATAGAAAAAGAATCCAATCAATGCGGAAAAACAAATGACACAGATCACGACCTTCTTGGCCGTTTCGCTCCGATTACGCAGAATCAGAGTCATGATGACCAGAAGAATCAGGAAGGTTCCGAATAAGATCCAGAACATGGGGGTCGTCAGTTTAACGATCCAGAAATTACTGTTCGCATCCGGCATCAGTTTCACACTCCTTTTTTTCATTCAGCCGTTTTTCTGCGGCCATAAATATCCGCTCCGCCCTGAACAGGCGGCAGATCTGCAATGAAAGTTCCCCGACGGGGATTGCGACGATGATATCCAGAACCACGTGCTGCTTGACAAACAAGATGCTGAAGCAGACAAGGATCAGGAAGACGAAATTGAATACTTTATACCACACGGGGATCTTCCTGCAGCCGAATGTGCCTCTCCAGCAGAAATAGCTGATCAGTACATGCAGGGACGGACACAGATTAGTCGGCGAATCGAACCAGTAGATCACACGCACCAGGAACATGATAAAGCCGCTGCCCTCCGGTTCCGGCCGTTCCAGTGTGCCGGGATATGCCAGGAAAATGACGCAGGAAATGATCAGGCACAGTATATAACTGCAGGCAAATCGATATCCGTGGGGCTTGCTCTCGGCAACGATCCAGATCAGGCTGATGCCCCAGGACAGATAGGACAGTATGTAGATGATGATCCAGCCCGGGATAAAGGGGATCCTCCTGTCAAACGGGGTCATCAGGTCATGCAGTGTCATGAGTGACACAGGAAATTTCGTCAGGAAATAAATCGAAAACTGGATCAGAATCATGACCGCAAGCGTTACCCAGACATAAGGCGGGAAAATACTAAACGGCCGCCGCTCCAGGAACTTTATGATTCTGTCAGCGGGGTGAAGGCCCTTATTATCTGCCATTGATCTCTCCTTCCGATTACCAAACACAATAGTTATGATAAATGTACCACATTTTTGCCTTTATGTCAATACATTGGTGACGGATACTGCAGGAAGCATCAAAAAAGCCGGCAGTAAAGACATTTTACTCTTTACTGCCGGTCTTTCCTGCATATTTCTGTGGGTCCGGCGCATGCTTTTTCAGCAGATCACTTTGACAATCCGCAGCTGGTTATAGCCCTGATCGACCTTATATGTCATGTCGTCAGACATCTGGCGGGCCAGATGAATCCCCAGGCCGCCCTCTTCATCAAAGTCTTCGGGACGTGAGTCCCAGGCCAGCGGATCAAAAAGGATCCCGTTATCCGTAAGTGTGACGTAAAGCGCACCGTCCTTCACGGAGGCCTCGGCCTGAACCCAGCCATCTGTACGGCCCGTAAAACCATAGCTGATGATATTGGTGAGCAGCTCATCCAGAATCATCTTACACTCTCCCAGCTTGTCGGTATCCGGATGTGAGATCGTTTCCTGCGCAAAGTCACAGATTCGGTCAATTATCCCCGGAATCGCGCGGAGTGCAGGGTTGTCAATTTTGATTCTCATCGCGGTTCACCTCCAGCAAGAGCATCGTCACATCATCGAACTGATCAGTTCCGTCTGCAAAGGTGCAGAGCGACTCATACATTCTGTCAAGGACGGGCTGGTGATGCGCTGCCATCTCGTCTTTGATCCGGTCGTAGCCGAATTCCTCAAAGCTGCCGTTTATTCCCTCATTCAGGCCGTCTGTGTACATCAGCAGACGGTCGCCGGGCACCAGTTCAAGCGTGCCTTCCTCGAAATCCATGTCTTCGAACAGGCCCAGAACAACATTGGGTTCTTCGCTGATTTTGCTGATCTCTCCATTGTGCTCCAGGAAAGGTTGTTCATGCCCGGCGCGTACATAGATCAGATGACCGGTGCTGATTTCCAGCACAGCCATAAAGGCTGTGATGAAGAGGCCTTCCGCATTGCGCTCACAAAGCGAATCGTTAACCTCACGCGCGACTTCGCCGATCGGCCTGCGGGTCTGGATCTTGGTACGGATCATTTCCTCTCCACGCATCATGAACAGTGCGGCAGGTACGCCCTTGCCCGATACATCGGCGATCACGAAGAAGAGATGGTCATCGTCGAGCATCAGATAGTCATACAGATCGCCGCCCACCTCTTTGGCAGGGTGGATCAGTGCGGACAGCCGGATATTGCCTCTGTTGAATTCACGCGCCGGCAGCGACTCGGTCTGGATCCGGCTCGCCAGATCCAGTTCGGCCCGCATGCGCTGCTCCTGAGCGGTCTTATTCTCCAGTTCGCTGATGTATTCCATAATTTTGTCCTGCATCAGCTCCATCTTGCTGCTGAGGATGCCGACCTCGTCCCCCGCAACAATATCTGTCCGGACCTTATGGAGTTCCTCGGAAGACTCCAGCTGATCAGTAAAATCCTCGGCGGAAACTGTCAGCTTCTTGATATTGCGGACGACCAGTCTGTCCATGGCAAGCAGATACAACAGGGACAGAATCAGGGTCGCAATCATCAGAATGAGCAGAATCGTCCAAACGAAGGATTGCTGACTTTCCTTAAGATCATCTACCATCCTGGTGAACTGGATATAGCCGATCAATTCGTCGTTAATGCTGTAAATAGGCGCTGAGGACAGGCAGAGATTACCGACAATATAAGCCGATGGCTTTTGATCCTTAAGCGTATTCTTAAAGAATTCATCCGTCACGGTTCTTACGCTGGCCGGAAAATGGTATGAGAGAGACTGTTCCGAATTCGTATCCAACAGATAGACGAGCCTGTCCGTCTCCTGATCGTAGTAGAAGACCTGCACTTCCTGCATATTATCGGTCTTGGCGACAAGATCCAGATTCTGCAGCATGAAACGGTAATTATTCATGAACCATGCCTTCTCGTAAGAGAGGCCCAGCTGGTTCAGAGGCGGAAACAGATCAGCCGTCAGCTCGGTAAAGAAAAGCGATTTGTCGGTCGGAGAAATGTCTTTGGAGAACGAGTACTTTTCGATTTCCTCCCGGTTGTTCTTGTAGATCTGTTGGATGTTCTCGAGATAATACTTGAAGAATTCGCTGGCATCCACGTTCTTCAGCTCTCGGCTCATCCCCTCCGCCGCGAACTGGCTGTTGCTGAGCGTGCGGTTTCTGATGCTGGACGAGTAGATATTCCCCGAAATAAAAACCGATGAAAAAATCAATGCCAGTGACAACACAAGGGTCATCACCAGCATTTTGGCACGAATCTTCATCTTCAGTCCTCAATATGCAGGGTCTTATGGAATCCGGCTACATGGAAAATCTCATTCACAACATTATTGATGTGGCGGATGACAAGCTGATGTCCGGAAGCCTTGGTCTGTTTCTGCAGCGCGACAAGCAGACGGAGGCCGGCGGAAGAAATGTATTCCACATCCGTGAAATCCAGATCGATATCACAGTCGGTCAGATCTTCTTCTGCCAGCTTATCCTTAAGTTCGGCGCTGGTTACGGTGTCAAGCCTTCCGTGGATCTCCACGATCAGCTTCTCTTCTCTCTTGATGGTGCATTCCATGATTAGTTTCCTCCTTGATTAAGTTCGATTTCCATAATCGTATTATTGGTATTCAGGACGCGCAGATAGGTCATCTTGCTGACCAAGCCATTGATCAGATACAGCCCGGATGTCGTGTCCGGTTCGCCCTCCGGCTTATACTGGGTGGGATCGAAGCTCTTGCCGTCATCCCTGATCCGAAGAATCATGCGTTCATTAACGATCTTAAGATGAACATCGATGGTACTATCCTTGCCGGAGTCCAGTCCGTAGGTGATAATGTTCATGGCGAGCTCTTCTCCGGCCAGGCCGATGATCTGAGAATTGCGTTCACTCATGCCCCTGTCTTTGGAATACTGAACCAGTTCACGGGACAGCTGCGCCACCTGATCCTCCTGATTGTGAATGCTCACGTCGTAAGGGAACTGGTTCTTAAACGGCGGGATCATCCACAGGCCATAATGATCATTCTTCTTGCTGCGATTATAAAACAGAATATAGGCATATGTCAAGACTACAGTGCCGATTTCCGATAAAGTCTGTGACCACGCGTAGCCTTCCAGCCCGCGCGTCTGCAGCAAAATCACCGTCAGCGGCAGGTTCAGAATACCTTCCCGCAGCAGTACCGTCACCAGTGCCGGCGTATTCCTGCCGATGGTCGAATAATAGGCCTGATTGAACTTATTGATCTCGTAAGGGATAAAGGACAGCAGGAATATCCGCATGATCCGGAAGCCGTCGCCGCCATGATACTCCAGGCCGAACAAAGCACAGTAGAAGCCCGGATCGATCATCAGGAACACCGTCAGCGCCAGTGTAATGATAATATTCAGATAATAAAGCCTTGCGGTCACGGCCCTCAGGCCGTAATAATCTTCCTCTCCATGCAGGATCGAACAGATATTGGGTACCAGCTGGCTGATGCCTCCCACAAAGAGGTCGAAGGCAAAGACGAAATTCGAAATAATACCGAAGAGCAGCTGCTCCGTCGGATCCGTGATCATGTTCGCGATCAGGATATTGGCGACCGACATCTGAACTGCCATCAGCACCATGCTGAGCGCAGTGGCGGAAGCCGCTTTCAGGCTCTCCTTCAGAAGAGGCCAGCAGCCCCGGATATGCATCGAGAACTGCAGCATACGGCTCTTGGAGCGATGGTAGAACCACAGTGTAACTAGGCCGACCAGATAGCCCACCGTCGTGGAAAGCGCCGCTCCGTACATCCCCATGCGGAAGACCTTTAGCATCAGGATCTCGGCCCCCACCTTGACCACATTTGCGATGATCAGGAGCGCGGACGCGTGATTCGGATGGCTGTCCTCCGACATAAAGGAGGACATCATGATCGCGAGGTTCAGGATCGGGATGGAGAGCATATAAACGAGAACATACTGTGTGCCCAGCTCTTTCATCTCGGACGGCACGTAAACAGACGCGAACGGGGCTGCCGTAAACGGTGCGATGACCATGAACAGGCATGAGATCGCCATGCCCGCGATGATACAGCCGGAGAAAACCTTGCTGGCTTTGTCCAGTTCACGTTTGCCCATATACTGACCGGCGATGATGGATCCGCCGACGCCCAGCGCAAACCCGGGGAATTGCAGAATCAGAAGGATCGGCATCACAAGGCTCGTCGCGGTTAGCGCTTCGTTGGAGAGCATATTGCCGACCAATATGCCGTCCAGAAGCGAGCCGAATTGCATAGCGATGACCATCAGCACGGATGGAATCAGATACTCCACCAGCTTGCGGTTCATCAGTCTTGCGTTTCTTTCGAGCATCATTCATCCTCCTTCGAGAAGAAATCGAGCGAATCGAGTGCCTCAATGACACGCATCAGATAATGATCGTCCGTGATCGGCCATTTGTATCCCATCCGGTACAGTGCTTTGATACTGAAGGAATTATCTGTCAGGATGTATTCGTGCAGATGTTTGTCGCTGGACGAATAGGCAATCAGGCTCGATACCATCATCTGCCCGTCGTCGCTGGCCATCATTTTCTGCAGAGCACTGTTGAACTCCCCATCCGAGACGACCTTGATCTTGAAGCCGTAGCGGTTCATGCAGTCGATCACGTCTCCCATCTCGACTTCGTGCGAGTTGGCGACATGGAAGAGGGTGAAGCTGCGGTTGCTCTTTGCAAGCAGCAGTACGGCTTTGGCCACTTCGTCAATGGGTGAAAAGTCGATCCGCGTATCGCAATCTGACACCGGGAAGCATCCCAGTGCAAGATATCCCCGCAGATTGCGGATAAATCCGTTGGTGATCGAGTTGATCTGGAACTCACCGTCGCTCTGCCGGCCCATCAGGTTACCAACGCGGATGATCTTGGCGTCGAGCCCCTCTCCGATGGCCTTAAGCACGGCCTGTTCGGCTTTGAACTTGGAATTGATATACTTGTTGGACACATCCTGTCCGACGGAAAGCTGCGCCTCCGTCAGCCGGAAGGTTTCGTCAAACTTGCCGTCGATATTCTCACCGGCGACGGACAGGGTGGAGATCTGGATCAGCCTGGCCTTATGCTCTTTGGCAAGCTCGATCATATTGACGACGCCGCCGACATTGATGCGCTCGATAATATCGTCCGCCGCGAAGTGCTTGACGCAGGCCGCGCAGTTGATCATCGTATCGATCCGGCGTCCGCGGAAGATCTCGCTGAGCGTCGGGGTGGTGATATCCCCGTCCACAATGTCCACGAGACGTTCGATCTCCTCGTCAAAGGCATCGTCGAAATAGTACATCATGAGGGCTTTCAGGCGGGTCTCCGAATCCAGAGCACCGCCGCGCACCAGGGCGATGACATGGCGCTCCTGCCTCAGGAGCTCTCGCAGTACATGAGATCCGAGGAAGCCGGTCGCACCGGTCAGAAGCACGGTACCGAGCGGTTTTTCCTCCACGATTTCGTCGACGAAACGGATCCGGTTGTGCTCAAGC
The DNA here is from genome assembly GCA_017442535.1 of Bacillota bacterium. Classification (GTDB taxonomy): domain Bacteria; phylum Bacillota; class Clostridia; order Lachnospirales; family Bianqueaceae; genus RUG12817. The sequence goes on from JAFRZL010000048.1 coordinate 7,412, forward strand.
TCCGGCTCGCCTGCCGCGGCTGCCTCGCTGACTTCTTCGAAAACGGGTTCGGCGGGCGCCTCGTTCTTCTGAATATAGGCGGCGAGCTGCTCCACCGTCGAATAGTCAAAGACGTCTTTGTAGGCGACGGGAAGCCCTTCTGCCATAGCGAGCATGACAACACGCGAAACGGACAGGGATGTGCCTCCCCGATCAAAGAAGTCCTCATCGATGCCGACTTCTTTCTCGCCGAGTGCCTTTGCAAAGAGCGCCGCGAGTTTCTGTTCGAGCGGTGTACGCGGAGCGTGGATCTCTCTGGACGCAACGTCGGTAATGGGCTCGGGAAGCGCTTTGCGGTCCACTTTACCGTTAGCGGTCAGCGGCATTTTGTCCAGATGCATCATCACCTTGGGCACCATATAGGGCGTGAGCTTGGTAGAAATGTATGCGGTCAGGTCGTTCTGATCAATCGGAACGGCTGAAGTATAATAAGCTGCGAGGAAATCGCCTTCCGAAGCATTATTGCGGACGACAACCACAACGCTGGAAATTCCTTCGTAGGACTGGATCACTTTCTCGATCTCATCCAGTTCTACACGGAGTCCGCGGAGCTTCACCTGATTATCCATGCGGCCGAAGAATTCCATATTGCCTTCGGTGTTGTAGCGGGCCAGGTCTCCGGACCGGTAGGCAGGCTTTCCATCCAGCTGTATGAAAGCCTCGGCTGTTTTCTCAGGCAGGTTCAGGTAACCCGCACCGACCGAAGCTCCGGCGATGGTCAGATCGCCCACGGCGCAGATAGGCAGCAGATGTCCGTGAGGATCGAGCAGATACAGCGAAGTATTGCCCACGGGCTTACCGATCGTCACATAGGCGTCCGTCACATGATGGTAGGTGCAGGTCACGGTCGTCTCGGTCGGACCGTAACCGTTAAAGATCTCCGCATTCACACCATGCGCGCGAAGCTTGCCCACCAGTTCGGGAGAGACCGCTTCCGCACCCATGTCGAGCACTTTAAGCTGTTTAAGTGCCTCCACAAAGCGCGGCACATCCAGTACATTCGCCACAAAGGAAGGCGTCAGGAACATCAGGTTGACGCCGTTTTTCAGGATCGTATCCGCCATCTGAAGCGGGTTGCGTATCTCCTCTTCCGAGGCGATCACGGCGGTATAGCCATGGCTTAAGGGTACGTTCTCCTCCTGCAGGGACGCGTCAAAGGACAGGGATGCGAAGGAGCAGGAAGTGACGTCCCCGACAAGACGGTATTCATAGGTGGCCAGGTTCTTGCCGTCCAGGCAGTAATTGACCAGGTTGCGGTGACGGATCATCACGCCCTTGGGCTTGCCGGTGGATCCGGAAGTGTAGATCATATAGCAGAGGCTTTCCGGCGAAATGTCAATGTCCGGATTATCGCTCTTTTCGTTGTCAAGCAGTGTCTGAACGTCCAGTGCGGGAACGTTGAGCTTGGCCAGCAGTCCCTGCTTGCTCTGCAGGATCTCTCCGGTGGCGATCAGTGCTCCGGCTCCGGAGTTCTCGATGATATACGCAATACGGTCATCAGGATACGCGGGATCGACCGGCACAAAAGCCGCACCGGACTTTATGATGCCCTGGCGCACGGCATAGGCGTCCTTAACCCTCGGCATCATCGTTACGACCTTGGCTCCAAGAGTCAGGCCTCTGTCGATCAGGCTGTGCGCGATCCGGTTCGCTGCAGCGTTCAGTTCACGGTAAGTATACTGTCCGTCCTGAGCGATCACCGCAGGACGGTCGGGCACTCTCTCCACCTGGACCTCGAGCATCCGGTTGAAGGAAATCTCCGGGATCGGCTCTTCGGTATCGTTAAAGCGGTCGTACATTGCACGGTCTTCCACGCTCACGAAGTGGAGATCGGCTTGCTTCTTTGCCTCTCCGAGCTGTTCCAGCACAGTGACGAATGTCCGGTAGAAAGCACTGATGGTCCCCTCGTTATACTGGGAGCCGTCATATTCAAAGCGGAAGCGGAATCGTCCGTCCTCCACAAAAACATCCAGTGAGAACGCGGATTTGGGGGTATCGGAATCCAGCAATACACTCTCGGCGTGCTTGCCGCCGATCATGTCAAAGCGGAAGGAATCACCCTGATAGGCAAACATCGTATCCGCCTGTACGCCAAAGTCCGCCGCCATCTCGGAGAACGCGTACAGATCGTTCTGCTGAGATTTTTCGAGCTGATTCTTGATCGTCCGGATCTGCTCAGCGATCTCGGCCTCCTCGCTCAGATGTACGGTCACGGGAAGCGTTTTGACCAGCATGGAGACCATGTTCTCCATACGGGAATCGCTGCGGCCGTTGTAAATCGTTGTAAAGAGTACGTCGTCCTTATAGACGAATTTGGCCAGCGTCAGTCCGAAGACATAATTGAAGACCGCATTCATGGTCAGGCCGTTTTCGTTCGCGTAGCGGAGCATCCGCTCATAGGGGATCTGTGCGGTATAATCCGCTGTCTGCAGGCATGCCGCACCGGTCTTGAGGTCTTTACGCAGTCGTATATCCGTATCGACGGAGCTGAGCAGTTCGGTGTAGTAGGCCTTGGCCGCCGTATACCGGTCGCCGGCGCGCTCTTCGCGCTCTTCGAGCGCCGCTTCATATCCGGAGAAAGTCTCCGGCTCGAGCGTCTCGCCCGCATAGGCGCGGTTGATGTCCTGCAGCATCACGAGTTCGCTGGTACCGTCGCAGACAATGTGATGGAAATCCAGGAACAGGTACTGTTCATCCGGACAGATATAGATTTCGGCACGGTAGAGAGGATTCTCCAGGATCGGGAAAGGCCGGATCAGCGACTTTTTGTCAAGCGATTCGGTACGGATCACGGATACCTCAGGTTCTTCCGGACGGCGGTTGGCAACCACATTGCCCTGATCATCCATCGTCAGACGGCTCATGGCGTAGGGATGAGCCCTCAGCGCCGCGCGAATGGCTTCCGCAAGCCTCTCCGGATCAATGGAGGGATCCAGTTTAAGCAGATTCGGGATATTATACAGGGTCGCGTTCGGGTGGGAAATACATTCCACCAGAATTCCCTCCTGCGTTTTGGTCAGCGGATAGTGATCAAGCATTGCGTATTCATGCTTCTCCTGCCCGGATCCGACCAGCTCCGCAAGCTTGCGGACCGTGGGATAGTCCCTCAGATCACTATTCTTGAACGGACGGTCAAATGCTTTGGACAGACGTACCGTAAAGCGGATCGATGAGACAGACGTCAGGCCGGCTTCGAAGAGATCCGAGTCCACGCCAAAGGAATCATGACCCAGGATCGCGGCCAGAATATCAAAAATCTGCTGCTGTACCGGTGTTTCGGGCTTGGTATAGCTCTGCGCCTCGACCTTGGGCTCGGGCAGCGCTCTCTTATTCACCTTCTGGTTCTGGTTCAGCGGAATCCGGTCGATCTGCATAATGTAGGCAGGAATCATATAAGGCGGCTTATTCTCGCCGATAAAGGCTTTGAGAGCGTCGATATCCACCTTCTCGGGAGAAACTACGTATCCGACGATGTATTTGATGCCCGAGGGATCGGTGAAATCCTTGACCGTCGCGTCTTTGATGCCGGGGAAGTCGCGGATGATTCTCTCAACTTCGGACAACTCCACGCGGAAGCCGCGGATCTTGACCTGCCCATCGTTGCGGCCGACAAAGTCCACCACGCCGTCCCGGAGGAAGCGGACAATATCGCCTGTCCGGTAGAATGATTTGAACAGCGGGTCGTCGTCAAAGGGATTTCTCAGGAAAGCTTTCTTGTTCTCGGCATCGCGGTGCAGATACCCGCGCCCGACCTGCGGTCCGGAAATATACAGTTCGCCCTTAACGCCCCAGGGCAGGCGGTTTCCGTTCTCGTCCAGGACGTAGAATTTATAAGTGTCATTGCTCTTGCCGATGGGGATGACATCATACAGTTTATCCACCGGCTGACCGCAGCAGAAGACCGTGCCTTCCGTCGGTCCGTAGATATTATGCAGAATATAGTTCGTGGGGGGATTCACCGGGACCAGCTTTTCTCCACCCACCAGGAAATGCTTCATGGTCGTCAGGTCGATCTCTTCCACCACCTGGCGTCCCACCTGCGTCGTCATAAAGGCATGGGTGATGCCGTTATCATTCAGATACTGCCCCAGAATGGTCAAATCCAGACGCATTTCTTCGGGGATGACATAGATGGTGCCTCCTGCCATCATGGTCGGGTACAGATCCAGCATATTCGCGTCAAATCCATAAGAAGCATAGGAGGATACTCGGCTCTCACTGTTCATGCCGACCATCTTGATGTAGTACTGGCAGAAAGCCATCAGATTATGGTGTTCCAGCATCACGCCCTTGGGTGTACCGGTGGATCCGGAAGTATATAGCATGATAAAGAGATCCTCCGGGCGGATCCTGACCCGCGGTGCGGGGGCTTCCGGAAGCGACCCGATTTCGTCCAGGTACACCTTATTCCCTTCAAAATCAGGGATCAGGTGTTCCAGAGCCCGGTCCAGGATCACGGTTTTGACTCCGGCATCCTTCATCATGAACTGGAGCCTCTCCTGCGGATAGGAGGGGTCGAGCGGCTGATAGGCGGACCCGCTCTTAAGGACGCCCAGGCTTGCGATCACGATGTATTCGCATTTGGGAATCAGAACCGAGACCACTTTCTCACGGCCGCAGCCGAGCTTTCTGAGATGTGCGGCAAGACGGTCGGAAAGGGTCTTGACCTGTCCGTAGGTGTAGGTTTTGTCTTTGAAAACGATCATCGGCCGGTCGGGATCGCGTTTGGTATTCTCCTTGATATAGTCCAGAACCGTATGTTCAAAGTCCAGATAGGAGATATCGGTCTGATTGTAACTATCCAGCGTCCGCATCTCGGCCTCGTCGGTAAGGCAGATCTCCTTCATGGTCTTATCGCTCAGGAATTCGCCGAGAAGGTGGTCATACAGATCGATAATGTGCTTGATGGTATAGTCGCGGTACAAATCGGCGCGGTACTCATACCAGATCTCATAATGATCGTCGATCCGGTGCACTTCCACGCTCATCAGGCCCTTTGCATCCGTGCTCTCGGGATGGATCAGGCGGATCTCCTGACCGTCATGTGACGTCATAAACATATAATCGCCCTGGTAGGCAAACATGACCTCGGCCTGCAGACCCAGATCCTGATGTATATCCGCATAGGAATACAGATCATAGCGTACATTATCCGTGAGCTGGCAGCTGACGGCATCCAGGTACTCTGTCACGGTCTGCTCGTCGGTATACCCGGTATACATCGGCAGCGTGCGGACAAACATACCGGCGGAATGCCGGGTCTCTTCGGTACGGCCGTTATGCACCGTGGTGATCAGCGCGTTTTTCTCCATCTGCAGGCGTGAAAGCAGATAGGTATAGACGCCCAGGAAATAGGCGGATGTCTTGATACCCCGCGCCTTTACCACGGGCCTCAGCTCGGAATTGGACAGCTTTAATGTCCGCTTGATCATCGCGGCGCGCGGCTCGCCCTCCCGCTGGTCAGGAAGCGGTGCGGAAGACTCTTCTATGCCTCCGAAGCGATCGGTATAATACTGCCTGGCTTCCTGATATGCATCGGAGCCCCTGAACTCTTCCTCCCAGACCGCATAGGCGTTGGCATCCATCTGCTCGGCCACGGGTTCCTCACCGTCATACAGGCGCCACAGTTCGTCCGCCCAGAGCTTAATGCTCGCGCCGTCCATGATGCTGTGATGAAAATCAAAAAACAGATAACGCTGCTCTCCAACCAGATAATAAGCCAGCCTGTACAGGGGCTTGTCATTAATCTCGAACGGAACGATCGGGAGCTCCTCTAATGACCCGACACTGATCTCAGGGATCTCAATCTCACCGGGCACGATATGCTTCCGGACATTCCCCTCTTCATCCGTTGTAAACTGCGTAAATACATAGGGATGCGCGCGGAAAAAAGCCCTGATCGCTTCGGTGAGCTTCCCGGTATCCGTTTCCTCCGGCAGCGCCATGTAAAAAGGCAGATTATATGCGTTATTGGGGTTCTGACTCTCCAAATAGATACCCAGTTCGGATTGGCTGAGCGGATAAAGCTTGTTTTCACCATTCATCATGGATGACCTCCTCAATTAAGAAATCATGATCCTTCTGCGTAATACTGACAAAGCATCCGGGGCGCTCCCATTGTCTGCGGTAATAATCCGCGCCCCTGTAGTACACCCTGCCCTCCAGGGGAATCGCCGGGATTTCCTTAAGCGAATTCGTGAGGCCGGATCCCTCCGCCTTGGCCAGACTCTCCTTCGCAACAAAAAATCGCAAAGGATGATCCATATGCTCAGCCAGGATCAGTTCTTCCGTGCTGAAGCAATGCCTGCTGAGCTCTTCTGACCAGTTCCTGTCCTCGTACTCCAGATCGATCCCGACCGGAGCACAGCCGGACACGGCAAGCGCGACCAAGTCCCTCGAATGCGAAAGATTGAAAAATACACCGGGAGCGAGTGGTTTGCCATAGTTATTCAAATAAACCTCTCGATAAGAACAGGCGTATTTTTCTACCAGATACGCGCCTCCCAGGCTCATCAGCCGGTCTGCCTCACGGTGGAAGCGTTCCGCCCTGCGGATTCTCTCCGATGACAGATACGGCAGGATCCTCTCCATGTGATCCTCCACCTGATCAATCGATAGAAAAACAATCTTTACAGCTGTCAAACACTCACCCGCTTTCCATGATAATACCATATACAGCCCTGGTTTGCAACATGCAGATAATAGAAATCAAATGAAAAACAGCCGGTTCCCATCCCGTAAAGGATTGAAACCGGCCGTCAGCTATTAGGCGAAATGTCCCCTTGCCTTGATCACTTCAATGACGCTGTCCACGTATTTTTCGCAGACTTCATTGCTGCCTGCTTCGACCATGACGCGGATCACAGGCTCGGTACCGCTTTCGCGGACTAGAATGCGGCCCTCACTGCCCAACTCTTCGGCCACCTTGCGGACGGCTTCCTGCACGGCAGGATCATTCTGCGCATCGGGTTTGCTCTTGACGCGGACATTCTTAAGTACCTGCGGATAGAATACCACAGGAGCTGCCAGTTCGCTTAAGGGCTTGCCCTTGTCAAGCATGACTTCCATCATCTTAAGGCTGGTCAGCAACCCGTCACCGGTCGTCTCGTACTTCAGGAAGATGATGTGGCCGCTCTGCTCACCGCCCAGGCGGTTGCCGGTCTGCACCATGTTTTCGTATACATATTTGTCGCCGACCTTGGTCTTGTCATATTCAATACCGACCTTATCAAGCGCCTTGTAGAGGCCGAAGTTGCTCATGACAGTCGTAACGACCTTGTTATTGACGAGCTCGCCATGCTCCTTCATGTAGAGGCCGCAGATATAGAGGATATGATCACCCGTGACGACCTCGCCCTTTTCATCCACACAGAGGCAGCGGTCCGCGTCTCCGTCGAAGGCAAAGCCGACGTCCAGATGGTTCTCCAGCACGAATTTCTGAAGATACTCAATATGGGTGGAGCCGCAGTTGGTGTTGATATTATAACCGTCGGGCGTATCGTTCATGACGTAAACCTTGGCTCCGAGCGCTTCAAAAACACCGCGCGCGATCTGCCAGGCGGCGCCGTTCGCAACGTCCAGGCCGACCTTGACATCCTTGAAGGAATAGCTGGACATGGAAATCAGATGTCCGATATAGCGGTTGCGCCCTGCGACATAGTCGACCGTCTTGCCTATCTCTGCACGCTCGGCCAGCGGAACTTCGCTCTTGCCGTCGATATAATCCTCGATCTCGAGCAGAACGTCCTCTTCCATCTTTTCGCCGTTGCCGTTGATCACCTTGATGCCGTTATCGTAGAAGGGATTATGCGATGCGGAAATCATGATGCCGCAGTCAAAATCATCTACTCTGGCAATATAGGCAACCGACGGAGTCGTCGTCACATGCATGATATAAGCATCCGCGCCGGAGGCCATCAGCCCCGTGCAGAGCGCATATTCAAACATGTAGGAGGACCGTCTGGTGTCCTTGCCAATAACGATCTTGGCCTTTTTGTTAAGACGCTTGCCGTAATACCATCCCAGGAAACGGCCGATCTTGATCGCATGCTCAAAATTCAGATCAATATTGGCCTCGCCGCGGAATCCGTCGGTTCCGAAATACTTGCCCATAGGTTATTCTCCTTTCTTTAAGACGACCTCGCCGCTGTTCTTCCAGATGCAGAAAGCGGGAACGACGCCGCGTACGCAGGAAGTCGGATAGATATTGCTGTGACGTCCGATCACCGTACCGGGATTGCAGACACTGTTGCAGCCCACTTCCACGTAGTCGCCCAGCATCGCGCCGAATTTTTTCAGGCCGGTCTTGATCTGCTCGGTGCCGTTATGGACGATAACGTTCTTTTTGTCGCTCTTGACATTGGAGGTGATGGAGCCCGCTCCCATGTGGCTGTAATAGCCCAGGATGGAATCGCCGACGTAGTTGTAATGGGGCGTCTGCACATGATCAAACAGGATCACGTTCTTAAGCTCCACGCTGTTGCCCACGACGCAGTCCGCTCCGACAAGTGCCGAACCGCGGATAAACGCGCAGTGCCGCACTTCGGTCCGGGGACCGATGATACAGGGCTCGCCCAGATAGGCGGTCGGGAAAACCTTGGCCGTCTTATGCACCCAAACATGGGGGGATACTTCTTCATACTCTTCGCCAAGCGTGGGCCCGAGCTCCAGGATCAGATTCTTGATGCCTGCAAGCGCTTCCCAGGGATAGGTGAAACGTGACAGATATTCGGCCGCCAGCGTATGGTCCAGATCATACAGATCCTGAATGGTATACATGCTCACAGTCTCTCCTTCTTCTCGATATCAAGGAAGTATTTATAGGTATCGACGGTCAGCTCGCCGCAGGCCGCCTCGTCACAAGCAATAATCGCACCATTATGCATCTGCAGCGCGCTGCAGGTCCACTTCTGGCTCACACCGCCCTCGACCGTTGCCGCGAGCGCACGCGCCTTATTGTGGCCATTGATCAGAATCAGGACTTCTTTGGAATCGGTCACGGTGCCGACGCCAACGGACAGCGCCTGTGCCGGAACCTTCTCGGGGTCATTGCCGAAGAACCGGCTGTTGACAATCCTTGTATCGGTTGTCAGGTTGCGGATACCTGTACGTGACTGCAGGGACGTATAGGGCTCGTTAAAAGCGATATGTCCGTCCACGCCGATGCCGCCCATGAACAGATCGATCCCGCCGTAAGACGCGATCTTCTCCTCATACCGGGCGCACTCACCCTCGGGATCATCCGTCATGCCGTTCAGAATATTGATATTCTCGGGCTTCATGTCGACCAGATGATCAAAGAATTTATCATGCATGAAATACCAGTAGCTCTGATCATGCTCGTGCGGCAGCCCCAGATACTCATCCATATTAAAAGTCACGACATTAGCGAAAGAGAGCTCGCCCGCCTGGTTCATCCGAGCCAGTTCTTTATATACTCCGATTGGGCTTGATCCGGTAGGCAGTCCAAGCACAAACGGTCTGTCCTCATGATGATTTTTAATCTTGGAAGCGATATAATCCGCCGCCCACTTGCACATTTTGGCATAGTTTTCCTGTATTACAACACGCATTGATGTATCCTCCTTATGATAAACCATATTAAAGAATCCTCCGACTAACCTGTCGGAACAGGCAGGGACAAAGAGAATATCTGTTACAGTATTGATTCTGCTTTTTGTATCTCTTCTGACGATCCGCTGCATCCGTGGCAGAATCCGCCGAGTCTTTCGATAACTGCCATTCCTCGTCAACCAATTACGGTCCGGGCGCTAATAGCTTCTCCAATCCTCCTTCCGGAAGAAACTATTTTACTGACGGCAGCCTTACAGTTGCCGTTTGATGTAGTATAACACATTGCAATACTAAATGCAAGCTGTATTTCATGGAAACATACAATATATGCCATTGGACCCGAAATCCGGGACTGACCGCGCTGTCTCAGGCGTTCGGCTTCCTCGCAAAAAGCGCTCCCGGAGGGGCTTTTGACCTCTCCGGGAGCGCTTCTTATGCAGTCAATTGCGTGACTTCTTTCGATGTTTCAGCGGTCCGGTCAGCGTCTTATGCGCGGCGCTTTTTCTCGGAATTCGCTTCCATGCACACCAGACCGAAGCCCAGCATGGCCATTACCATGATTCCTGCCCACATTCCGATAGGCGTATCGTCACCGGTAGGCGGCGTATCCTCCAGAGTGTTGGTGATGACGAAGCCCGTCTTGGCATCGCCGGTGATCTTGGTATTGTACTTCTCAACCTTTACTTCCTCAACGGTGTACTCGATCTCCTTGTTATCGAGCTTCGCATTCAGCTCGGTGAAGGTGTACTTCCACTCGTTTTCGTCGGAAAGGGTTGCAGTCAGGCCGGTATCCTTGCCGTCAGCAAACAGCTTCACTGTGATGCTGTCAGGACGATATCCTTCCTTGTTGTCCTTGTCCTTCCAAACCTTCGATACGTTGATCTCGATCTTCGGCTCGGTGTAGACATTCGTGAAGGTGAATACTGCCATATTCACGACTTCGCCGTCCACGCTGACAATGCGCTCCTTCTGGTAGCCTTCCAGCGTCTTGGTGATGTTGTATGTCACCGTGTAGACGGTTTCGTCATAGGTGTAGTTCTCAAGTCCGGTATTCTCTTCGGAGATCTCGTACACATAGGTGCCTTCCTTATCGAAGGTGATGGTTCCGAACTCGAACTGAACGCCGGCCTTGATGGTAACGCTGGTCCTGATATTGCCTTTTTCATCAACCGGCAGCGGCATGTCAGAAACTTCCATTCCCTCAGGTGCGCTGACAGGCTTGAAGACGAACGTGAATTCATCATCATTCGCAGGCTTATTGCCATCCACGCAGTCAACGATCTTCATGACAGGAGGATCATCGGTTACAGGAGGAATGGGCTCATGGGTGTTGGTAACTTCAACCTTGAAGCCATTCTCTGCATCGCCGGTCATCTCACCGACCGTCTTGCTGTAGCCGTCCGGTACATTGGCTTCGTCCAGAGTATAGGTGATCTCCTCACCGGCCTCGTACTTATCCACTGTCCAGGAATAGGTCCATTCATTACCCTCGTTCAGTTCAACGGTCTCGACTTCTTCGCCGTTCGCACTCAGCGTGATCTCAATGCTCTCGGGACGGAATTCATCGATATCGTTCTCGTCTTCCCAAACCTTGGTAACCGTGATCGTGATCTGCTCAACCTCGTGGTAGTTGAAGATCGTCAGATTCTCGTTGTCGATCGTCTTCTCGTATCCGGGAACATCTTCCTCATCGACTTCGAAGGTTACTTCTTCGCCGTGATTGAAGTATTTCTGGACTTCGATCTCGACCTGCGTCTGTACCGCTTCTCCGCCGAGCTCTACCTCGTAGACATTACCATCAGAACCGGTAACCGTGAACTTAACGCTGTCAGGACGGATTCCATCCTGGTCTTCGTTATCATTCCAGACCTTGGTCACAACGATCGTGTCGGTCTCAGGCTCGTAGCTGTTCGTGATGGTCAGGTTCTCATTGTCGATCTCCTTCTCATACTCAGCTACTTCTTCCTCGTCGACCTCGAAGGTCACTTCTTCGCCGTGGTTCCAGTACTTCTGTACTTCAACATCGGCTGTCCAGGTATCCTCTTCGCCGCTCAGCTCTACCTCATAGGTATTGCCATCGCTGCCGGTA
>JAFRZL010000007.1 GCA_017442535.1 Bacillota bacterium
ATGAACCGCCCATCCTGCGATTGGTCCCACATCAGGATGACTTGCATATTTAAATAAATTCTCCGCATCGCTTTCTTCCCACGGTTGGAGGATCAATCTTTTCGTTTCAAGTATCATGGCATACCTCTCTTACCAACGGCATCTCTGCAAACGGGAATTTGACACTCAGAAATTGAAATACGGGTAATCTTTATATTCTGCTGGCAGATTGTCCCTTAAATCTGTCCATCCCAGATTTTTAAGCATCTTTGATTCGCAATCGGGGAAAACATACACATTTAGGTAATCAATGAAGTCCTTTTCCGTATAGCAAAGAATACCGTCATTTCTGTATTTTTCAGCATCTGGACTGTTGCGAAGCCAATTCGAGCAGAATTCTAAGCAATAATCTTCCAGGTTGTATGCAACTGCATCTGGAACCAGATATACAATGCTGTCCCCATCTGCGCTTAATATTACTTCCTTCATGCTTTATCCTTACAAATCTCGATTTGTCCGGCAGACAAATCAGCGTTTCTTCCTGACGGAATACCCGAATTTGCCCAGCACTTTGCCGAGCGAGAAGTACTGCCCATGGACGTAGGCGATCAGGCCGGCTCGTTCCAGAGCAAGGCGGCCCGTATCGTCCAGCAGGCGGCTGTCCACGCGTACGGCCAGGATCTCGGCCAGAAACATATGGTGACTGCCAAGCGGAAGCTCGCGGCGCACACGGCACTCCAGCTGCAGCGGGCTCTGCAAGATCAGGGGAGCGGAAACCTTGGCGCCGGGCAGCAGGTCCAGGTGACAGTCCGCGATTTTATCGGTATCACGGCCGCTCCTTACGCCGCAGTAATCGACCGCACGGAGCAGGGACTGCGTGGGCAGATTGATAACGAATTCGCCGCTCTTACGGATAATGTCAAAAGAGTAGCGCTCCGGCCGCACCGAGATATAGGTCATTGCCGGGTCGGAGTTGACGATGCCGGACCAGGCAATGGTCAGCGCATTCGGATGCTCCATGGTGCCGCAGGTGACGAGAACCGGGGGCAGGGGAGCCTCTAATGTGCCCGGCTTCCAGACCAGGCGCTCTGAGGCGGCTTCGGCAGGCTTCTCAGCGGAGGTGCGGGGTGCGGTGGATTTTCGCACAGGCTTAGCGGCCATCGTATTTCTCCTCGCAGTAGAGACAGCGGTACGTTTCGTGTTCCGGATCCGTCAGGACAAAGACATGGTCCAGCCCCTGCTCGATCGACGTGATGCAGCGGGGATTCTTGCAGCGGATCACATTGGTGATGCGCTTTGGCAGGGAGAGGGATTTTTTCTCCACGATCTCACCGTCTTTGATGATGTTGATGGTGATATTGTGGTCGATGTAACCGAGGACGTCCAGATCCACCAGGTCCAGACCGCCCTGGATCTTGATAATGTCTTTCTTGCCCATCTTGTTGCTCTGGGCATTTTTGATGATGGCGACAGAGCAGTCCAGCTTGTCCAGATTCAGATATTTGTAGATGGACATGCTGTAGCCGGCCTTGATGTGGTCCAGCACGATGCCATCCTGCATTTTACCTACATTCAGCATTTTATACCTCCTTGTCCGGACGTTTCAGTCCAAGCAGCGTCATGATCAGAGCCATGCGGGCGTAGACGCCGCACTGTACCTGGTAAAAATACTTGGCGCGCGGGTCCTTGTCGACCTCCACCGAGATCTCGTTCACACGGGGCAGAGGATGCAGGACGTACATGTCCTGCGGCGCCAGCGCCATCTTGGCGGTGTCCAGAATATAACTGTCCTTCAGGCGCAGGTATTCGTCTTCGCTGAAGAAGCGTTCGCGCTGCACGCGGGTCATGTAGAGGATGTCCAGTTCAGGCAGGGACGCTTCCAGATCAGTCGTCTCGCGGTAGGGGATCTGCCGGGCTTCCAGCACGTCCTGGATGACGTAGGTGGGCACGCGCAGCACCTCGGGGCTGATCAGCACGAAGCGGATGCCCTCGTAGCGCGAGAGGGCGTTGATCAGCGAATGTACCGTGCGCCCGAACTTCAGATCGCCGCAGAGGCCGATCGTCATGTTGCCGAGCCGGCCTTTGAGCGAGCGGATGGTCAGCAGGTCTGTCAGCGTCTGCGTCGGATGCTGATGGCCGCCGTCCCCGGCATTGATTACCGGGATCCCGGAAAACTGCGCTGCCACGTAGGGCGCGCCCTCCTTGGGATGCCGCATCGCCGCGATATCCGCATAGCAGGAAATCACGCGGATCGTATCGGCCACACTCTCACCCTTGGCCGCCGAACTGACATCGGACGAAGGAAAGCCAAGTGTCCGCCCGCCCAGATTCAGCATCGCTGCCTCAAAACTCAGCCTGGTCCGCGTACTCGGCTCATAAAAAAGCGTGGCAAGCTTCTTGCCGTCCGCCACATGGGCAAAACGTTCCGGATCCCGGCGGATCTCTTCTGCCAGATCCAGCACCTCGCTAAGCTCCTCCACGCTGAAATCCAGCGGATTTAAGAAATGTCGCATAGGGCACCTCCTGTATCTTTCTCGGGATTATTATAATACAGGAGAGAGTGGATGGCAAGAAGCTTTTTCGGGTAAAAAGGAAAAAGTCGAAAGGATGCCTTGACACTTCTCTAACAATGTGATATAGTTTTTTTTAGAAGGAAAAATCATGAGGGAGGCGATTGCTTATGAAAAAAATAGACAATTTTGCCATTTTGATGACAATAGTGGTAATTCTTTCGGTATTCAGTGCCTGCGATTCATCCGCTGCCAACACGCCGGAACTATCCCCTGAACAAATCAGGAATTATCGCCAGGAATACCCTATTACAGGCCTAAACGGCGATGGCGCTATGGATGGTATCCAGCCATCCATGGAGCTCGCCAAGGGCCTTGCTTCGTTCTGGGCACAAGTGAAATGCGTGGGACAGGCTGAGGATATTCATGTAAAAGGTACGGCTATCGACAACGACTTCTACTGCTACCGGATGGAGGTAATTAAGAGCTTTGACGGCAGCCTCAAGGCGGGCGACAAGTTCCGCCTGATCGTACATTATGATGATAAGTCGGTGGCTCCCGATTTTCTGAATGGCAAGACCTGGATCATCGGTGCGATGCCCACGGTTTTCCCACAGCTTTCGGAGGAAGAGAAGGCGGACTTATATACCTTTTATGCGGATCTCTGCTTCTATGTAACGGACGACGGATACGTCCTGTCACTTTCCGGTTCGGAAAACAAAGAGCATTTCTCAGGCATTTCCCTAACGGAGTGGGAGAAGCGCTTTAAGGAAGTCGAGGCCGCCAAGGTTCAGTAAAAGTATGCTGTGGAAGCGGACGACCATCATCCAATCCCAGGAGGTTTGAATGCTTAAGGGATAAAAAGGGGCTGTGAATAAGGCGAAAACCTTTTCACAGCCCCTTGCTTTTAGCGGGTTTTATGCCTAAACGTCAGCCTGCCTCTTCCAGCAGACAATCACATCTGCATTATGTGGTGTGCGATAGACCAGAGCGGTATTTTTCTCGCCTATCCACTTGAAAAGAAACAGGCCATTTTCATCCATCGCTGCGGAGCCGAGGACGCCCTGATCCATGTTGATTGTTAATGCCTTCACAAAGGCGCTTGGCTGAGATTGTATCGAAAATCCCTGTGAACAGCCGCATGTCAGACAGATCGATAGCAAAATAGCAATAAAGAAAAAACTTTTTTTCATGGGGAGAGTCTCCGTGCCAATCATAATCAGTAAAAAGGCATTCACGCAGGAATAATCTCCAAATGATGAATGCCTTTATCAGATTAGAATAGATGATACGCTATTCTCAATAATAGAGATAGCAAGGGGCTGTGAATAAGACGAAAACCTTTTTTATCCATTTGTGATGGGCTCAAGGCTTATTCCAGCGGCTTCCCGGTCAGCAGTTCATATCCTTCCAGATATTTATCGATCGTCTTTTGCGCGATCTCTTCCGGGAGCTGCCAGTCGTGCTCGCCTTCATGGCTCTTGAGCCAGTCGCGGGCGAACTGCTTGTCGAACGAGGGCTGGCTGTGGCCGGGCTCGTAACCTTGTGCGGGCCAGAAGCGGGAACTGTCGGGCGTCAGCATTTCGTCGCCCAGCACGACACGGCCGGCTTCGTCCAGGCCGAACTCAAACTTGGTGTCGGCAATGATGATGCCGCGGGTCAGGGCGTAATCCGCGCAGCGCTTGTAGAGCGCGAGCGTATAGTCGCGGATCTTTTCGGCATATTCCTGCCCATGTCCCGGGAAAGCCTTCTCCAGGACTTCGATGCTGCGTTCAAAGGAAATGTTCTCGTCGTGGTCACCGATCTCAGCCTTGGTGGAAGGCGTATAGATCGGCTCAGGCAGTTTGTCGGACTCGCGCAGTCCCTCGGGGAGGGTAATGCCGCAGACCTTGCCGGTCTTCTGGTAGCTGGCCCAGCCGCTGCCTGTGATATAACCGCGCACGATACATTCGATCGGGATCATCGTCAACTTGCGGCACATCATGGAATTGCCGGTATATTCCGGCTTGCGGAAGAACTCCGGCATATCGTTCACATCGGTGGAAATCATATGGTTCGGAACGATGTCGGAAGTCATCTCGAACCAGAAGCGGGACATCTGGGTCAGAACGGTGCCCTTCTTGCGGATTGTGTTCTTCAAAATCACATCGAAGCAGCTGATGCGGTCGGTCGCGACCATGATCAGGCTGTCCCCATTGTCATAGATCTCACGAACCTTGCCTTCTTTAATCGGTTTCAACTCTGCAGTACTCATAATAAACCTCGCTGTTGTGATAGAATGATGGACAGGAAAACGAATTCGGGAACCCTTCAGGATCCGCATCCGGGACCTGCTGCTTTCAGTATAACTTTTTTTTGCCGAAACAGCAAGAGGGGAGAACAAATTTTCCTTGTCATCTTATGAAAGTGCCAAGTTTCCGTTGACAAATCCGGGCGTATAGGGTATATTATAGGGTAATATCGGTAAATCTTTTTTATTGGGAGCTCGACGACTTCAGAGAAGGAGGAATACGACCATGGCCTATTTTTACAGTGAACCGTCCCACACCTTCAGCGAGTATCTGCTGGTGCCCGGCTATTCTTCGGAGGAATGCATTCCGGACAATGTCAGCCTGAGGACACCGGTGGTGAAGTTCCGCAAGGGAGAGGAGAAATGCCCTCTCACCATGAATATCCCGATGGTTTCGGCCATCATGCAGTCTGTTTCCGGTGAGCGCATGGCGATCGCGCTTGCGACGGAGGGCGGTATTTCCTTTATTTACGGTTCACAGTCGGTGGAGTCCGAGGCAGCAATGGTAGCCCGGGTCAAGAAGTACAAAGCAGGTTTTGTAACCAGTGATTCCAATCTGCGTCCCGATCAGACGCTCGCGGATGTACTGGCTCTTAAAGAAGCGACCGGCCATAACACGATGGCGGTGACGGATGACGGGACCTCCGGCGGCGTGCTGCTGGGCATTGTGACCGGACGTGATTACCGGGTCACCCGCATGGGTCCGGATACTAAAGTCAGCGAATTCATGACGCCTTTTGAGGCGCTGGTGACCGCGCATGAGGGGATCACGCTTCCCGAATGCAACGATCTGATCTGGGAGCACAAGCTCAATTCGCTGCCGATCATCGATGATGAGCAGCATCTGAAGTACTTTGTTTTCCGCAAGGACTATTCTTCCAACAAAGAGAATCCCAACGAACTGCTGGATGCGGAGAAGCGCTATATCGTAGGCGCCGGTATCAATACCCGCGACTATGCCGAGCGCGTGCCAGCCCTTGTGGAGGCCGGTGCCGATGTGCTCTGCATCGACTCTTCCGAGGGATTCAGCGCCTGGCAGAAGCTGACGCTGGCATGGATCCGCGAGAAGTACGGCGACAGTGTGAAAGTGGGAGCCGGCAATGTGGTGGACCGCGAAGGATTCCGTTTCCTGGCCGAATGCGGTGCCGACTTTGTCAAGGTCGGTATCGGCGGAGGTTCCATCTGCATTACGCGTGAGACCAAGGGTATCGGACGCGGACAGGCGACCGCGCTGATCGAGGTCTGCCAGGCCCGTGATGAGTACTACAAAGAGACAGGCGTCTACGTCCCGGTGTGCTCGGACGGAGGTATCGTTCATGACTATCATATCACCCTGGCGCTCGCCATGGGCGCGGACTTTGTCATGCTGGGCCGCTATTTCAGCCGCTTTGACGAGAGCCCGACCGACCGTCTGATGATCAACGGCAACTATGTCAAAGAGTACTGGGGCGAGGGTTCCAACCGTGCCCGAAACTGGCAGCGGTACGACCTGGGCGGCGGCAAGAAGCTTTCCTTCGAGGAAGGCGTGGACTCTTATGTTCCCTATGCCGGCAGCCTCAAGGATAATGTCAGTATGACGCTCAGCAAGGTCCGCCACACCATGTGCAACTGCGGCGCGCTCAGCATTCCCGAGCTGCAGCAGAAGGCTAGACTGACTCTGGTTTCCGCGACCAGTATCGTCGAGGGCGGTGCGCACGACGTCATCCTGCGTGACAACAGCAAAGCAACCAAATAAAGCAAATTAAGAATCCGGCTGGACGATGACCAGCCGGGTTTTTTGCGGAACAAATCTCACAAAACACAAACGATCTCAGGAGGAAACAGTATGAACAAACGGTTTGATAAGGAATTCCGCAATCCGCCGAGCGCTTTCCGCGGAGCGCCATTCTGGGCCTGGAACTGCAAGCTGGATGAGGGCATGATGACCCGTCAGGTGGAATATTTCAAAGAGATGGGCCTGGGCGGCTTTCACATGCATGTGAGGACCGGTCTGGACACGCCTTACATGAGTGAAGAGTATCTGCGGATCATCAAGGCCGTCGTGGAGAAAGCCCGCAAAGAACATCTGTATGCCTGGCTTTACGACGAGGACCGCTGGCCTTCGGGGGCGGCGGGCGGGCTTGTGACCAAAGACCCGCAGTACCGCGCAAGATATCTGTATTTCACGCCGCACCGCCAGACCGGGCCAATCCCTCCCAAAGGGCGTCTCGGCTCCAGCATGGGGTATCTGAGGCAGCAGGGAAACGGCAAGTACCTGGCAAGCTATGAGGTCGTGATCGAAAATGGCGTAATGACAAGCTACAGGCGTCTGGCGGATGAAGACGCCGCGGCCGAACAGGGCGGCCGAATCTGGTATGTCTACGAAGAAATCATGGAAAACAGCGGCTGGTTCAACGATCAGGCCTACCTGGATACCCTGAATCCCAAGGCGGTGCAGCGCTTTATCGAGGAGACGCACGAGAAATACTATCAGACCGTCGGGGATGAGTTCGGCAGGACGGTGCCTGCGATCTTTACCGATGAGCCGCAGTTTGCGCACAAGACGACGCTCGGCTTTGCAGAGGAGGAGAAGGTCTGCTGTCTGCCGTATACCGATGATTTTGACGAGAGCTACCGCAGCCAGTACGGAGAGGAGTTCCTGGACACGCTGCCCGAGGTGATCTGGGAGCTGCCGGAGGGACGGGTCTCCACGGCCCGCTATCATTACCACGACCACGTGGCGCAGCGTTTTACCGAGGCTTTCGCGGATACGCTGGGCGACTGGTGCGAGGCGCATCATCTGATGCTGACCGGCCATATGATGCAGGAGCCGACGCTCAGTTCACAGACCAGGGCGCTCGGAGAGGCGATGCGGTCATATCGAGGATTCCAGCAGCCGGGCATCGATATCCTCTGCGACAGACGCGAATTTTCCACAGCCAAACAGGCACAAAGCGCGGTGCACCAGTACGGGCGCAAAGGAATGACCAGCGAGCTGTACGGCGTGACGGGTTGGGACTATGATTTCCGCGGACATAAGCTGCAGGGCGACTGGCAGGCGGCGCTCGGCGTGACACTCCGGGTGCAGCATCTGTCCTGGGCCAGCATGGCCGGCGAAGCCAAGCGCGACTATCCCGCGTCGATTTTCTACCAGTCCCCGTGGTACAAGGAATATCCGTATGTGGAGGACCATTTCGCACGTGTCAATATGGCGCTCACAAGCGGCAAACCCGTTGTCAGGATCGGCGTGATCCACCCCGTGGAAAGCATGTGGCTGGCATGGGGCCCGCAGGAGCAGACCGCTGCGACCAAACAGCAGCTCGAAGAAAACTTTGAAAACACGATTAACTGGCTGCTCCTCGGCCAGATGGACTTTGATTTTATCTGTGAATCGCTGCTGCCCGAGCTGGATCCCGAGCAGCACGGGCGGAAATTCCGCGTAGGTGAGATGGCTTATGACGTGGTGCTGGTGCCGGGATGCACGACTCTGCGCCGCAGCACGCTCGAACGGCTCGCTGCTTTCCGCCGGAGCGGAGGACGTGTGATCTTTATGGGCAACGCTGCTTCTTATGTGGACGCAGTCCCGTCTGACGAGGTGCAAAAGCTGGCGCGGCGCTGCGAGCAGATCCCGTTCAACCGCACTACCTTGCTGGGGACATTGGAAGATGTGCGTGAACTGGATATACGCACCGCTGACGGCAGCCGCGCAGGCCATTTCCTCTATCAGATGCGCGAGGAGAGGGACGGACGCTGGATCTTTATCGCGCAGGCCTTTAACCCGGTCAAGCGGGATGTGCCGGGCCATGAAGATCTGGTCATCGCGATCCCCGGAGCACATCATGTCGAGATTTATGATACGCTGAAGGGCACGCATGCACCGGCAATTTATGAGGTCAGGGGCGGCAGAACCCTTGTCAGAGCAACGCTCTGGGATCATGACAGCCTGCTGCTGCGTGTGACCGCACCGACGGATAAGAAGCCCGCTGTCCTCGCTCCCGAGCGAAAATGGATCCGCGTACAGAAGCCTTTTGACGCGATGAAAGTGACGCTGTCCGAGCCCAACGCGCTGCTGCTGGACCAGGCCGAGTATTCGATGGACGGCGGGGAGTGGTCCGCACCGGAGGAAGTCCTGCGTATCGATAATATCCTGCGCACCGGGCTGAACTGGCCGCTCAAGGTGGAGGCCTTTGCCCAGCCCTGGACCCGTGAGAAGAAGCCTGCCGAGCATACGCTCGCGCTCCGCTACACCATCGAGAGCAGGATAGAGGCCGACGACGTGATCCTGGCCGTGGAGAATCCGGAGGACCTGCAGATCACCTGGAACGGCCGGAAAGTAGCTTATAAGGATCTGGGCTACTATGTGGATTCGTCGATTCGCAAAGTCCGTCTGGGCAAGGTGAAATGCGGTCTGAATACGCTGCAGCTGGAGATGCCTTATAAGGTCGAAACCAACGTGGAGTGGGCCTATCTGCTGGGTGACTTCGGCGTGGAGACTGCGGGCAATCACGCGTGGATCATCGAACCTGTCCGTGAGCTCCGCTTCGGGGACTGGACCTGCCAGGGCCTGCCCTTCTACGGAGGCAATGTGACTTACGAATTCGAGTTGGAAGGCAATGGCGGCGAATGCCTGATCGAGTGCTCCAAATACAGGAATCCACTGCTCAAGGTAAGTGTGGACGGCGGAGAGGCCAGGGTGCTGGCCTACGCACCCTACCGTGTCAGCCTGGGAGTATTGTCTGAAGGCACACACCTGATCAGGATCACGGCCTTCGGCAACCGTACCAACAGCTTCGGCCCGATCCACCTGAGCGACGAGACCGAGACCTGGATCGGCCCGAGGGCCTGGCGGACTTCCGGCGAGGCCTGGGCCTATGAGTATCAGCTGAAGCGGACGGGCGTCCTGTCCGCACCGGAACTTTTCATGAGCGCGGAGGGGGGCCGCGGCGGCGGAGAAGCCCCGGATAAGCCGGCTTCCCGTTCAAGCGGCCGTATGTCACTTGTAGAATAAGGCAGGGTATGGTATAATAAGTTTGGGAATAAGGCTGTTTTAGGCATCCCCCATTTCAGATCTCAAAAGGAGGACCACCCCATGAAAAACCTGAAGAAGTTCACGCTCCTGCATTCCAACGATCTGC
Organism: Bacillota bacterium; assembly: GCA_017442535.1. GTDB lineage: Bacteria > Bacillota > Clostridia > Lachnospirales > Bianqueaceae > RUG12817. The sequence goes on from JAFRZL010000007.1 coordinate 9,894, forward strand.
ATGGAGATTTCCTGGCCGAACAGGTGGATGAAGACCTGGTCGGCGGCGTCTCGATGCTGTCGGGTTATATCAATAAGGTCCGGCAGGAAGAAGAAAACGTCATCTATGCTATTGCCGGCGACATGTTCCGCGGATCGATCATCGACTCCGAATTCCAGGGCATTTCGACGATCCAGATCATGAATCTGCTGGGCCCCGATATCGTCACGGTGGGTAACCACGAGGTGGATTACGGCATCGCGCACCTGCTCTTCCTGGAGAAATGTGCGGAGTTCCCGATCATTAACGCGAACCTGCACATCAAGACCAATAACGCCAGGCTCTTCGAGCCCTGCCACATCATCGAGATCGACGGGATGAAGATCCTCTTTATCGGCATTATCACGGAAGTCGCGCTGATGCAGTGCAAGACGGACGGCCTGATCGGCACCTTTGTCACGCTCCAGGACGCGGCCGATGAAATCGGCAGGATCTGCAATTTCTATAATGCCACCGATATCGATTTCACGGTGTTGCTCACGCATATCGGATTTGAAGAGGACAAGAAGCTTGCCGAGATGCTGGACCCCGCGTGGGGTGTGGATGTGATCATCGGCGGGCATTCGCATACCTTCATCAAGAAGCCGGCCGTGGTGAACGGTATCCCGATCGTGCAGGCCGGAACCGGTACTGACCAGATCGGGCGCTTCGACATCGTGATCGATACGGATAATAACTGCATTGACAGCTATACCTGGAAGCCGATCAATATCAACGAGAAGAACTGCCCCCGCGATCCTTCGATCGAGGAAGTCATCTCAACCTACAAGTCCCGTACGGATGAGAAATACGGCCAGATCATTACCAAATTCGTCCGCGAGCTGACCCACCCGACCCGTATACGCGAGACCGAGCTGGGCGATCTGTTTGCCGATGCGCTGAAAGAAGCTCTCGGTGTGGATATTTTCCTCCTGGGTTCCGGATCAATCCGTACCGAGCAGCTGGGGCCGGTCGTGACCAAGGGCGATCTGCGCGAATGCTTCCCCTACGACGACGCGGTGCACATGCTGTACTGGACCGGTGCCCAGATCAAACACGGACTGCTCCGCATGCTGCGCGATGAAGCCCTCGCCGGTGCCCACACCGAATTCTACCAGCTCTCCAAAGGCCTGGAAGTGGAGTATGATCAGCCGACACATTCCTTCCTCAAATTCGACTTTGAAGGCGAGCCAATCGAGGACGACCGCGTCTACACCGTCGGCCTGCAGCATTTCCACTACACCAATCTGAAGGACTCCTTTGATGTGGAGCTCAAGGAGCTGCGCAAAAACCACCGCGACCGCGTGGTTTCGACCTCCTGCACCCAGATCATCGAGGAAGCGCTGCAGAACGGCCAGCACCAGAACGCCAAAGGCACGGGCCGTCTGATCATGCACCTGAACGACGGCACGGTGGTCGGAGAAGCGGAGGAGTAAAAACAGGAATAGTACTTCATGATATTTAAACAAAAAAGTCGTCCCTGGCTTTCATATAAAAAAGCAGGGACGGCTTTTTGATATTAATATTACTTGATCATCAACCTTCCATGTAGGTAGGAACTTTTTTTCGGGATACTAGTAAAATTTACTGCCCTTCTTCTCCGCATAGGTAACAGACACCCAGTGCATTATATGAGCAATACTGATTTACGGCATAGCCGCTGCAAGAACTGCATTTCCGAGCATGTTTTCCACCCCCTATATATTGATAAGCTCCCCAAGAATGCGATGTATGAA
>JAFRZL010000049.1 GCA_017442535.1 Bacillota bacterium
CCTACTCGGGGAGTTACCGGTGACGATACGCTTGTGGGAAACACCCGTTCCCATCCCGAACACGACGGTTAAGACACAAGCGGCCGATGGTACTTGGCGGGGGACTGCCTGGGAGAGTAGGAGGTTGCCGGTTTTTTTATTCCTTATAAGAAACTGCCGCGAGGCAGCTTTTTTGTTTCACCAAGGTGGCTTTGAACCTGGAAGGCAGGCATCTTGACGCGGAAACGGGAGAGTGCTACAATATTCGCGCACCACTTTTACGGATGTGCGATCGTGAGACGGAGAGCTTAAGAACGGGAAGGAGTGGTTTCGTTGAATAAAGTGATCGTGATTGGAAGCCCGGGGGCCGGGAAGAGCACTTTTTCCAGAAGGCTGAGGGACAAAACGGGACTGCCTCTGTTTTATCTGGACCGGATCTGGCACTTGGCAGACCGGACGACGATTTCCCGGGAGGAGTTTGACGCAAGGCTGGGGGAGATTTTGCGGCAGGAGCGCTGGATCATTGACGGAAATTACAGCCGTACAATGGAGGTTAGACTTGCGGCCTGCGATACGGTTTTTTGCCTGGATTATCCGGTGGAGGTGTGCCTCGCGGGTGCGAGGGAGCGTGTCGGGCAGGTGAGAGAAGAGATGCCGTGGGTGGAAGAGACGCTCGATGAAGAGTTCCGGCAGTTTATCGTTGATTTTCCCATAACAAAAAGGCCGCAGATGCTGCGGCTGTTAGAAGAAAAAGGGCATAATAAAGAGGTTCATATTTTCCGCTCCAGGGAGGAAGCGGAACAGTATCTGTCTTTCTGACTCAGGAAAGGCTGACCTCCGTAACCGACATGGCGCCGGCCGATCCGGGCGCAGTGGTTTCTGCGAACAGGCCAAAGAGTGTCCCCGTGAAGCAGCGTCCGGCAAGGTCGATGGACAGGAAGCGCGTGGGGAGTTCTCCCAAGAGAAACGTTTCGCCCGACGGGAGGATGGCTTCAAAGCGCATTTTTTGCGCGGAGGCGCACAGGACCAAGGTCAGGCGGGTTTCGCTGCACGGGATCTGACAGCAAATGTGGTGCAGACTGTCGAGGTGGGCCTCCAGGACGAGAACGTCCTGCGGCTTTCCGGAAGCAATGGTGCGGCGAATGCCGGCCTGATAGTAAAACTTGTCAGTTAAATAAGCGGTGATGCCGGTGTAGTCGCCTTCTGCCTGAAGCTGTGGTTCGACGGTGGCACGGAAAGTGCACTCCAGATCGACGGGGCGCAGGAGCATCATGGTCGGAGACCCGGATTCGGACTGCAGGGTGGTTTCCGAGACATGCAGCAGAAGGGAATGATCCCGGAATTCATAATGCTCCGCCTGAGGATGGCGGAGGAACAGCCACGGATATTCGGCAGACCCGTGTGAAAAGTCTGTTTGGAAGGACCAGCGGGGCTGCCCGGCGGTGATCAGAGGCGTTTCTACCGAAAGCAGGCTCTTGCCCACTTGCGGCCAGCCATCATTCCACACAACGGGCATCAGGAAACTCTCGCGTCCGAGGTGGTAGAGCAGATTGTTGGAAGGCCGGACCGCCAGATGTACCATCCACCAGTTGCCCAGGGGATCCTGCACCAGGTCGGAGTGGCCGCTGCAGGCGATCTGCTTGCTCGAGTCGGCGCGGTTCGTCAGGATCGGATTGCCTGGATTGTTTTCGTAGGGCCCCCAGATGTGGCGGCTCCGGCCAATGGTGGTCATGTGGTTAAAACCGGTTCCGCCCTCAGCGGCCATGATATAATACCAGCCGTCGATCAAGTATAAATGGGGACTCTCCAGATAGCCGCCGCCCGTTCCACTCCAGATACGCTGCTGGGGACCGAGCATCTTTCCGGTTTGCGGATCCATGCGGCAAAGCCAGATGCCGTCGGGCTCTCCCTGCTGCCGGCGTTTGCTGCCGCCATTGACACAGTAATACATCTCATCGCCTTCAAAATACATCGAAGGATCTATGCCCTGGTCCGCCTCGGTCCAGATCACATCGCTCCACTCGCCGGCGGGATCGGCAGTATGGACGATAAAGTTGCCGACTCCGTGGAAGGGGGCGGTTACATAGAAAACGCCCTGGTGATAACGGATGGTGGGAGCCCATACGCCGCCGAAAGACGGAGCTTTCTCGTAGGGCAGCTGGTCGGGACGGCTGACGGCGTTCCCGATCTGGCGCCAGTTGATCAGATCCGTACTGTGATAAACGGGAATGGCGGGGAAATAGGCAAACGTGCTGGTAACCATATAATAATCATTTCCTACACGAACGATACTGGGATCCGGATTGAATCCGGGAAGAATGGGGTTGCTGTATGACATAGAAGAGCCTCCTTTATTCTGATGATCCGGACATGCTGTTAAAGGACAATCTGACTATAACATAATCAGCCGGGAATGGCAAGAGAACGGGAAGGGATTATTTCAGAAGGAAGCGGCAGAAATCTGTTATTCCCAAGATTTTCTTCTTCCAATTCCGCGCGTTTTGGTATATACTAATAGGGTATCCCGGAGGAGGTGATCGCGTGCAGGTTTTTGACGGGGCCGAAATGTCGGCGATGGATCGATGGACGATCGAGGTGCAGGGTGTTCCCGGCATCGAATTGATGGAGCGGGCCGCTGAGGGAGTGGTTGAAGCGGTTCTCCGGCAAGACTGTGCGCGGGTCATTTTTGTGTGCGGGATGGGCAATAACGGCGGAGACGGATTTGCGGCCGCCAGGCTCCTTTGCCGGCAGGGCCGCACGGTGGAGGTTTTCACCGTGGGGAATCCCGGCGGGCTTAAGGGCGATGCCCGAATCAATTATGAGAGACTTGAAGGACTGGCGGTCACGGTAAAGCCTTTTTCTCCGGCTTATGAGGCCGGGCCGCAGGATCTGGTGGTGGACGCGCTCTTCGGGACCGGGCTTGCAAGGCCGGTCGAGGGCGTTTACGCAGAGGCGGTCGAGTGGATCAACCGTCAGCCGGCGCGGGTGATCGCGGTGGATATCCCTTCGGGAGTTCACGCGGGGACCGGGCAGGTGATGGGATGCGCAGTCAGAGCGACGGAAACGGTGACGATCAGCCGCCACAAAACAGGGCTATGGCTGTATCCGGGCAGAGACCTCGCTGGCCGGGTGACGCTGGCGACGATCGGCGTGGATTCACCCAATCCGGTGGAGCTGGCTGGCTGCAAGATGGTTACGGACGCGGCGTTTGCCGCTGAGATGATGGTCCCGCGGCTGCTTGCCGGACACAAAGGCACATACGGCCAGGCCGGCATCATGGCGGGCAGCCCCGGCATGATGGGCGCGGCGATTTTTGCCGTGCGCAGCGCTTATCAGAGCGGAGCGGGGCTGGTGAGATGCCTGATTCCCGCGAGTGAGAGCACGGCGATGACGGTTTCGGTGCCGGAGGCGGTGCAGAAGCACTGGAATCCGAACATGCCGCAGCTATTGGAGATGCCGCCCGCGACGGCCTATCTGATCGGGCCGGGGCTTGGCAGATGTAGGGAGGCTTTCATCCGGGCGCTGTCCCGGATTCCCGACGACAAGCCGCTGGTGCTGGATGCGGATGGGCTGAATATGCTGGCCGAGAGCCCGGAGCTGGCACGTCCGGGCATGATCCTGACGCCCCATATGGGGGAGGCAGCCAGGCTTTCAGGCCGTAGTATCGCGGAATTATACCGTAATATGCCGGAAGCGGCGATAGAACTGGCACGCAGGTACCAGTCGGTCGTCGTGCTCAAGAACGCTTCCACGGTCGTCGCTGCACCGGATGGCCGGATTGCGGTGAATCCCACGGGGAATCCGGGTATGTCCACCGCGGGCGCGGGAGATGTGCTGGCAGGTCTGATCGTGGGCTGGTGGGCACAGGATCCGGGAGCGGATCCGTTTAAGCTGGCGGCGGCCGCAGTGTGGATGCATGGAGCGGCCGGCGACAGGGCGGCTGCAGTCAAAGGACAGTACGCATTGATGGCTTCGGATATTCTGGAATACCTGAGGCCGGATCAATTGATAGATTGTTTGTGAGGAGTACGGGAACGGATGAGTGAATTACGTTACGGCCGGACGACGGCCATTATCGATTTAGCGGCACTTAAGGAGAATGTCAGACATATACGGGCGAAACTGGCGCCCGGGACGCAGCTTTGTGCGGTTGTCAAGGCGAATGGCTACGGCCATGGCGCGGCAGCGATCTGCCCGGCCCTGCGGGAGGCGGGAGTGGACAGGTTTGCAGTGGCGATCTGGCAGGAAGGCCGGGCGCTCAGAGAGGCGGGTGTCACGGCGCCGATCCACATTTTAGGCGATACGATCGATGAAGAGATGGACATGGTCATCCGCTATCAGCTGATACCCACGGTCTTTTCAGAAGAAATGGCCGGGCATTTTGCGGAAGCGGCACGGGAAGCGGGTGTGACGCTCCCCATCGATATTAAGTTGGATACCGGGATGCACCGGATCGGTTTCCTCTGCGAGCCGGCTTCGGTGGATGCGATCGAGCGGATCAGCAAACTCCCGAACCTGCGGATGGAAGGGGTTTTCACCCATTTCGCACGCGCGGATGAGTGGGACAAGACCACGACGGAAGAGCAGTATGCCCGGTTTACGGGGATGCTGGAGGCGCTCGGCGAACGCGGAGTGACTTTTGCGGTCCGGCATACGGCCAACAGTGCGGCGATCATGGATATTCCGGGGACGCATCAGAACATGGTCCGCGCCGGGATCATCCTTTACGGGCTGTATCCGTCCAGAGAAGTTCACAGGGAAAATCTGGAGCTGAAGCCCGTGCTGCAGTGGGTTTCCCATGTCTCGCATGTAAAGACGCTGCCTGCGGGGGAGCCCATCAGTTACGGCGGTACACATGTGACCGGCCGAGAGACCATCGTCGCGACGGTACCGGTGGGTTATGCGGACGGTTACCGCAGAGAGCTTTCCGACCGCGGCGCCGTAGTGATCCGCGGCAAGCTTGCACCGATTCTGGGACGTGTCTGCATGGACCAGATGATGGTGGATGTGACCGATTTTGACGAAGTTAAACGCGGTGAGCCGGTGCAGCTGATCGGCGGCCCGATGGATGCGGAAACGATGGCGGAACTCGTCGGAACGATTTCCTATGAAATCGTCTGCGGGATTTCCGAGCGCGTCCCCCGCGTCTATGTGGACGGAACGGCAGAATCATATTGAATTTGGCCGCGCGATGTGATATGATACAGATAGAATAACGTGCAGGAAAGGAGAAGACAGCCGGTGAATCCAACATTAAAAAAGACGCTGAAGCTATACAGCATCATGTTTTACCTGGTGCTTTTGATGGCGATACTGCTGTCCATCTTTTACTTCGGCGCGGAGCAGAACATCTTCGGCCTGATTATTGTCGCTGCCATTGTATTGATCGCGCTTGTCGGGCTGATCGGGATCCGGAGCTTCCGCAGGTCGATCGAGGACAAGGTCCTGAACGACTCCGTGGAAGTCGCCAATCGCGAGATGCAATATATGAAAAACTGGGATTTTCCTTATGCGCTCATGCGGCAGGGAGGCCGGATTTTCTGGTATAACGGCGCTTTTGATCAGCTTTTTACGGAGTATATTCAGGGAAAAACAGAAAAAGAAGAGCCGCTGCAGCTTGAGGATCTGCTCGGCCCGCAGAAGTATCCCGAGGAGGGCGGCGCCCTGGAGACCGAGGTCAAATGGAAGGACTCGGTTTACAGGATGATCCTGACGAGGGAGGAGATCATGGACGCGGACAGCGGGGAGCTTTCCGAACTGCTGTATTCCGTAAGCCTCCTGGATATCTCGCGCGAGCGTGCGCTGGAGCTGGAAAATGCCAATATCCGGCCCATTGTTGTTCTGATTTATATCGATAATTACGATCAGGTGCTAAGCAGCATGGAGGAAACGCGCCGGCCCCTGCTCGAAGCCATGATTTACAAGCGGATCAATGATCTGACCGCCAAAATCAACGGCGTTCTGACACGGATGGAAAAGGATCGCCTCCTGCTGGTTTTCCCGAATGAGAAGATGGAAGAGCTGAAAGAGACCCGCTTCCACATTCTGGATGAAGTCCGTTCGATCAATATCGGCAATAAGCTGCCTGTAACGCTGAGTATCGGCGTGGGCGCCTCGGATAATCTTAAGAGCAGCCATACCTATGCGCGCGCGGCCGTGGATCTGGCGATGAGCCGCGGCGGCGACCAGGCCGTGCTCAAAGATGATGATAATACCGTCTTTTACGGAGGCAAGAGCAGCGGCGTGGAGAAGACGACCCGCGTCAGAGCCCGCCTGATTGCCTACACTTTACGGGAAGTGATCGCGGAAGCGGACAAGGTGCTGCTCATGGGCCACGCGAACCCGGATCTGGACTGCTTTGGTGCCGCGCTGGGCATGGCGCGCAGCATTCAGACGATGGAGAAAGAAGCCTATATCGTGCTCTCCGAGCCGCATCCGGCGGTGGACGCTCTTTATGAACGCGTCATGAAAGAGGGCGAGTACGTTAACCGGATCCTGATCGGTGAGAAGGCGGAGGCCCAGGCAGGGCCCAAGACACTCCTGATCGTACTGGATGTCAACCGGCCTTCCATCGTCGCCAACCCCAGGCTTCTGGAGCTCTGTCCCAATGTGGTGGTTATTGACCACCACCGGACCAGCGTGGATTATATCGCGGGAAGCGTTGTCTCCTATGTGGAACCGTACGCGTCTTCCTGCTGCGAGATGGTGACCGAACTGGTGCAGTATATGACCGAAGAGGTACATCTGCGCCCGGTGGAAACAGACGCATTATTTGCCGGAATCGCGCTGGATACCAAGAACTTTACAGTTAAAACCGGTATCCGGACCTTTGACGCGGCGGCTTTCCTGCGGAGGAACGGCGCGGATTCGCTGCGTGTGCGGCAGATGTTTAAGAATGATATCGATGAATACCGGGCGCGTGCGCAGATCGTGAGCCGTGCGGAGATCGAGATGAATCAGGTTGCGATTTCCTACTGGGACGGCAAGGGTGTGCCGAATGCTCTGGCACTCGCGGCGGGTGCAGCCGATGAGCTGCTGGATATCCGCGGCGTGACGGCATCGTTTGTGCTGACCGAAACGGAAGAACTGATCAATGTGAGTGCCAGATCGCTTGGCGAAATCAATGTTCAGCTGATTATGGAGAAGATCGGCGGAGGCGGGCATCTGACGGTCGCCGGCGCACAGATGCGCGATATGACAATGGAAGACGCCGTAAAGCTGCTTAAAAAGACGATTCAGGAGTATTTGAGCACGGTCCGCTGATGCGGCCGGCAGGAAAGGAAGGTCTTATTATGAAAGTTATGCTGCTGCAGGATGTGAAGAAACTCGGCAAAGCCGGCGAGATCGTGGAGATCAGTGACGGATACGCCAAGAATTTTATTCTGCCCAAGAAGCTTGGCAAGGAAGCCACCAATGAAGTACTGAACGAATGGAAGCTCAAGAAGGGGAGCGAGGCGAACCGTAAACTGCAGGAACGCCAGGAAGCGCTTGCAACCGCGGCAGAGCTCTCCAGCAAATCCGTTGTGCTGCAGGTGAAAGGCGGAGAGAACGGCCGTCTGTTCGGCGCCGTCACGGCCAAGGACATCGCCGAAGCGCTGGATCAGCAGCACGGTGTCAAGATCGATAAAAAGAAAATCCAGTTAAAAGAAGCCATCAAAACGGTGGGCAACTACGAGGTCGAGATCAAGCTGCATCCGGTGGCCTCTGCCAAAATCGCCGTAAAGGTCGAAGCGAACGAATAAACCGGAAGGTCAAGGACTTAGAAAATGGCAGACGAAAAGGTTACCCCACGGGTCAAACCCTATAGCGAAGAAGCTGAGCAGGCGGTGCTCGGCTCGATGCTGATGGACCGGGATGCCGTGATAGCGGTGATGGAACTGATCACCGAAGAAGATTTCTATGTGGAGCGCAACCGGCTGATTTTCCGCGCGATGCAGGGACTGTACCGCGAAAACAGTGCGATCGACATGATCACGCTGAAAAACCGCCTGGAGCAGGAAGGCCACCTGGAAGAGTCAGGGGGCCTCGCTTATATTGGCAATCTGGTTTCGGCCGTGCCCAGCTCGGTTTACGCCAGGCATTATGCGGACATTGTCAGGACAAGGCGGCTGTACAGGAAGTTTATCGGAATCGGTGACGAGATGGTCAGCCACGGCTACAATATGGATCTATCGATCGATGAGCTTTCGCAGAAGGTGGAGACGGAGGTCTTTCAGATCCTGTCAAACCAGGACCGTCAGGGCTTCTCGCACATCCATGATATTCTGCTGGAGTATTATGAAGATATCGAGACGATCGCGCGCACGCACGGCGGGATCACAGGCGTACCGACCGGGTTTGCGGATCTGGACCGGATGACGACCGGACTGCAGCCTGCGGATCTGGTACTGGTAGGAGCCCGGCCTTCCATGGGTAAATCGGCTTTTGGCCTGAATATTGTGCAGTACGCCGCGGTGCGGCAGCATAAAGTCTGCGCGGTTTTCAGCCTGGAAATGAGTAAAAAACAGTGTGCCAACCGTTTGCTCTGCGCGGAGGCAATGGTCGATTCCGGAAAGATCCGGAGCGGCCGCCTGGAGGATGAGGACTGGGGTAAGCTCCTGGAAGCGCTCGCGCCCTTGTCGGAGGCCGAAATCTATATCGACGATACGCCCGGCATTACGGTGGCCGAGGTGCGCTCCAAATGCCGCAAGCTCAAGCTGGAGCATGGGCTGGACCTGATCATGATCGACTACCTGCAGCTGATGAGCGGATCGGCCTCTTCCAGCGAGAACCGCCAGCAGGAAATCTCTGAGATTTCCCGCAGCCTTAAGGCGCTGGCACGTGAGATGCAGGCCCCCGTCCTGGCCCTTTCGCAGCTGTCGCGTGCACTGGAATCCCGTTCGGATCGCCGTCCCATGCTCTCCGATCTGCGTGAGTCAGGCGCGATCGAGCAGGATGCGGATGTTGTCATGTTCCTGTACCGCGATGAATATTACAACAAGGATTCGGCGGACCATAATATCGCGGAAGTCATCATTTCCAAACAGAGAAACGGCTCCACCGGCACGGTGAAGCTTGCATGGCTCGGACAGTATACTAAATTTGCGAATCTGCAGCTAAGTGAGCTGCCGCCGACCCCCGGACCGTAAGTCTGCCGGTTCGAAAATATTTTAAAAAATAGGCTTGCATTTTACTGCGAAATGTGATACAGTGAATTCGTCAAAGCTCCACGGAGCTGCATTTATTTGAAGGAGGAATGAATGATGGCATACGTTATTTCCGAAGACTGCATCGAGTGCGGCGCTTGCGCAGCTGAGTGTCCCGTTGAGGCGATTTCCGAGGGCGACGGCAAGTACGAGATCGATCCCGATACCTGCATCGAGTGCGGCAATTGCGCTGAAGTTTGCCCCGTAGGTGCGCCGAGAGCGGAGTAATTCTATGAGTGTAAAAAATTCTCCGAGTGATCGGAGAATTTTTTCTTCTGCGGCTTTTTAAGCTAAATTGATGGAAGGAGGAGATTGTCATGGCAGCACAGGTTAGTAAAGACATGATTATTAATGATATTCTGGCGATCGACCCGAATCTGGCTATGATCCTGATGCAGAGCGGTATGCACTGTGTCAATTGCTTTGCGGCGATGGGAGAGACCCTGGCGGAGGCCTGCTTCGTTCACGGTCTGGATGAGGACGTGATCACCGCAGAGCTGAACGAGTATCTGACGGCCAAAGAAACCGGAGAGGTTCTGGCCTGAGGATCCCGGCATAAAGAATAAGAGCGGCCGCAGTAACGGCCGCTCTTTTAATATGTTTATTGATTGGAAGCATGCAGCGTCTGAATGGCCCGCCTGGGCAGCAGCAGGCGCGCGTGCTCCTGAAGCCAGAGACCTGTCAGGGGGTCGTCCAGGATCTCGGCAGCGTATTCGGAGGCCAGCAGCATCAGCTGACGCGTGGGGACAGTGGAGCGCTTGTACCAGAATTCCAGATAATAACTGCCAGCACTTTCATCATAGAAGAGTCGGTTGCGCAGAGCGAGCTTGTCGGGTATGAGCGCCGCCATGGCTGAGAGATCGCGGAAGCTGTTGAAACGCAGCAGGAAATGATTCCCCTCCGGCGTTTCGGGAGCCGTGCCCGGATCAGGAGCCGCAGACAGTTTGCCAAGGCCTTCCGGTACGGAGAGACCGCCGGAAGTCAGTGCGGACACCGGATCAACGCCCTTGCCGGGCTTATTGACCTTCGTAATGATAATCATAATAGATCCTTTGGCCATGGGGACCGCTTCGATGCGGATGGCCCGTCCGGACAGATCAAAGCCGTACTCACGGTGGGCATGCTCCAGCATGTCGTGGAACAGTGCCTTGGCCTTGTCCGAACCGTAGGAAAGCTCGGACAGTTTGATCTGCCTCATGGCTAAATCCTCCGGACTCAGCGTGAAACGGATCTGATCGGGGTTGACGCGCTCGGATTTCATAATGTCCGCGCCCTCCTTTCTGAAATGAATGTATGGATTATTATAATCGAAAACACGGATTTTGTAAAGGGTTTTGCGATCGAAAAAATGCAGTTGATTTTTTGGTGGAAATAGAGTAAAATAAAAGTAGTCTGTACCTATAGAATGGAGGAGTAAGTCATGCCCAGTATTGCCGTGATCGGAACACAGTGGGGAGATGAAGGAAAGGCTAAGATCGTAGATCTTTTGGCGCAGAGGGCGGATGCTGTCGTGCGCAGTTCCGGTGGTAATAATGCCGGACATTCCGTCATCGTGGCCGGGACCAAATATCGTTTTTCTTCCGTGCCTTGCGGCATTCTGCATCCGCATGTGCTGGGGATTATGGGCAATGGCACGGCTATCAATCCTCCGGAGCTTCTTGCAGAACTGGAATCGCTTCGGGAGGACGGACTGGCTGTGGAGAATGTGCGGATCAGTTCACGCGCGCACCTGGTCATGCCCTATCATCTGATCCTGGACGAGCTGATGGATGACGCGTGGGGCGATGATGAGAATAATCCGGCCGGTTCCAGACGCGGGGTCCGTCCCTGCTATATGGATAAAATCGCGCGCGTCGGGATCCGGGTCTGTGATCTGCTGGATCCGGAAGGCTTTGCGCGCAAGGTCCGCGCGAATGTGACGCTTAAGAACCGCACGATCTCGCGTGTATACGGCGGTATCCATCAGGTGGACGCGGATCAGATCATCAAGGATTATCTGGGTTACGCCGATAGGCTGAAACCGTACATTGCGGATACCGGTTATCTGCTGTACCAGATGCTTTCCGAGGGCAAGAGGATCGTCTTTGAGGGCGCGCAGGCTACGATGCTGGATCCTGATTTCGGGACCTATCCCTATGTTACTTCCTCGCACCCTTCGATCGGCGGCTTCTTCACCGGCAGCGGCGTCGGCAACAGGCAAATCACCCATACACTCGGCGTGGTTAAGGCATATACGACACGGACCGGCCGCGGCCCGCTCCCGACCGAGGTCTTCGGGCGCACGGCGGACGATCTGCGCGCGCAGGGCAATGAGTATGAAGCATCCGGATCATATCGGCGCATTGGCTGGTTTGACGCGATGGCGCTTCGTTATGCCGCGCGGGTCAATGGTCTGGAGGGACTGGCGCTGACCAAGATGAATGCACTGCGCGATTTCCGTGAGGTCAAGCTCTGCGTCGGCTACCGTTACGAGAACGAGATACTGAACGTCGTTCCGCCGAGCAGCGATGTGCTGGCGCAATGCGAACCCGTTTACGAAACGATGCCCGGCTGGGGACAGATCGATGGCTGCAATTCCTTTGAGGAACTGCCGGAACGCGCCCGCAACTTCATCAGCCGCATTGAAGAGCTGACAGGTGTCCCCGTAATGGTGGTTGAAGTCGGCATGGGCCGCAACAAGCTGCTGGTCCGCGGCGCCGTAAAGGACTGGATCCATGGATAATAAAGACATGCTTAAATTCGCGGTAGGCGAGGAATTTCCCCTGCCGCCGCAGACGGAGGAGGGCATCACCTTCTCCATCGAACCCTATACGATGCTGCTGATTTACCGCTTCAGGCATCCCAATGAGCAGGAAAAGCGCGCGTTCGCGACAGGCGATGTGAGTTTCGGTGTGACCGAGCTGCGGCAGACCCTCTTTATTCTGTCCCGCTTTGCGCCGCTTGCCTGGATGGATACGCCCTACAGCACACATTTGTCCTCAACGGTCAAATCTTTTCCGGACCTGAGGCCCGGTCAGGGCTACGCGATCGATGCGTTCCTGGTGGACTGCGCGGATAATAAGCTGCTGGCCCACCGGCTGATCCATCTGGATACACACTCTTCCGAGAAGCTTCGCAGTCTGGTGATGGAGGAGCAGGCGCGTACGGATTTCGATCAGGAAAAGTATCATCAGGCGGTAGAAGAGGTCTACCGGTCCTATTCACCGCGTGATCTGGTCAAATTGGCGACCATTATGACAAAGATCAAGAAAAAGTAATTCGGAGGCTTTTACCATATGGCTACCCGCAGTAAACGGTCCGGCGCAACGATTGCCGGCATCGTCTTCCTTTCCATTCTGTTGGCGATCGTTGTGGTGGCGCTGGCAGTCGTCGCTTATGTTTACATCCGCCTCGGGAGTATCAAAAAGCTTCCCGTGGATCCTGAGCATTTTGCCGAGGAGTCCTTTGACGGATCGAACGAATCCGTGCAGGAAACATTTGAGACCGATAGTCTGCCCGACGACACGTCGGTCCTGATCATCGATGACAGTGAGATCTCCTGGGATGTTTCCTGGGAGGAGAATGAAAACAGTGAGGAGACCGAAAACAGTCAGGAAGAGACTGCTTCAGGAGACTGGCTGTTCTCGGACAGCAATATCACGAATATTATGCTGATCGGCGTGGACGGCCACGGTTATTCCGGACGTTCGGACACCATGATTCTGATCACGCTTGACCGGGGCACCGGAGAGGTGCATATGACCTCCTTTATGCGGGACCTGTATGTGCAGATCCCGGGCTACAGCAATAACCGTCTGAACGCCGCGTATGCTTTTGGAGGCATCAGGCTGATGGATCGCACGTTTGAGCGGAATTTCGGTATCCATATCGACGGGCATGTTCTCGTGAACTTCGATTCATTCCCGCAGGTGATCAATGCCATGGGCGGCGTGGATATCACACTGACCCAGGCAGAGGCCGAGATCGTGGGTGTCGGCGGAGCCGGCACATATCGGCTGAACGGCAGTCAGGCCATGAAATATGCCCGGATCCGCAAGATTGACAGCGATTTCAGCCGGACCAACCGTCAGCGCACTTTGCTGAATTCCCTTTTTAAGCGTATGAAAAAACTCGGTTTCACCGAAATGGTCAACATGGCCAATAAGGTGCTGAACCTGGTTTACACCGACATGAATGCCAACCGTATCCTGGGCCTGGCCGGTGATTTCATGAGTGTCGGCGAGATCCAGCAGCTGCGCGTGCCCGGAAATGGAGAATACTACGACGCCTATATCCGGAAGATGATGGTGCTGGTGCCCTACCTCGGTACGATCCACGAGAGGCTCGGACGCGAGCTGTATCACAAGTAATATCGTAGTCCCGCTGCGGGAGAGGCAAAAATACACGCAAAGACATATAACGGCACAGCCATAAAGGCTGTGCCGTCTTTGATTCTGCATGGAAGTGGACCGGGACGAGTAATGACACTGGGCATATAAAAAGCAGTGTCTTTTTCACCCCAGTGTCTGCACAAATCCGATGATCACCGGCATGGTGATGATGGACAGGAGGGTCGTGAACGAGACCAGGCCCACGGAGAGGTCGATATCGCAGTTGTATTTTTCTGCGAACATGGAAGTAAAGGCCGCGGCCGGCGCACTGGCGGAGATCAGGCTGGCAACCATGACGTCGCCGCGGATGCCGAGCAGCATGATCAGGCCGAGTGAAATCAGGGGAGAGATCACCAGACGCAGGAGCATAGTCCAGTAACTCTTTTTGTCACGGAGGACCTTCCCCAGCTTGGCATTGGAAAGATAAAAACCGATCAGCATCATGGGCAGCGGCGTATTCAGCGCGGCTACATACTGGATGGGTGCGGCAATTACATGGGGAAGCTTAAAGGATGTAAAGAAAAAGATCAGACCGACAATGACGGACAGAATGGCGGGATTCAGCATCAGTCCACGGAACGAAAGGACTTTGCGGTCGCGCGACATGGTATAAATCCCATAGCTAAGGGCCAGAAGGTTGTAGACGGTGATATAAGTGGCTCCGTAGAAGACGCCCACGTCACCCAGGACGGCCTGCTGCAGGGGCAGCGCCATGAAGCCCGCGTTGGAGAAAACGATCGCAAAGCGGTAGACAGATTCGCGGCGCTTATCGGGATCGTGCAGCAGCAGGCGTGAGAGCAGAATGCTTACAAAATGGCAGAGAAAAGCTGCCAGAAAAGCGAGCAGCAGGCCTTTTAACATCGTAGGATCGTAGGACCGCTGGTAGGCGTTGATGATGACACAGGGCATCACAAAATACATGACAATATTGGTGAGTCCCGAGGAAACGGTGCTGTTGATCAACTTGGTTTTACCACAAGTATAGCCCATGGCGATCAGGATGAACAAGATGAGGACCTGTTCACCCACTGTCAGCATATTCTGAAGCATCTATCTGTAACCCCCTGTTTAATCATTATACGGAAAGATCGGAGACATTACCGTTCTCACGATAGGACTTCCAGACATTTTCAAAGAAGTCGGACGAGCGGTCGGGCAGGGCATGCACCGGTCTCCAGCGGATCTCGGCGGAGAGGCCGGATCCTTGAGCTGTGGGAAAGATTTCCTGCACCAGCTGATCCAGTGCGCTGTCATCCGGAACAAAGCGGAACTGTTCGGGGATCGGATCGATGGCGAGGACGGGCAGGGCGCCCGATGTATGGTCATAGAGAGCGCTGCCGCGGCTGCATCCCGCACGTCCGGCAAAATCAAGCATGGCCTGCAGGTAGACCTTTGCGGTCAGCAGCTGGTCGTAAAGCCGGAAAGCGTTGGCGATGCCGCGGGCCGTATCCGCGCAGCCAACTTTTTCCGGGAAGTGGACCAGCAGGCCGTCAAGCTCTGCGAGATCCTCCCGCATGCGGTCGGATGAGCGGAAGGCGCCGGCGTCGGCGCTCATTTTTTTGCGCCATTCGGCGGTCAGGGTGGAAGTATTGTCTTCGGAGCTCCGAAGCGAGGCGATCATGGCAAGTGTATCCTCAAGCTGGGTTATGCAGACATCGTCCATGGGCAGGATTTCGGCCTGGCGGCGGCGGACCGCGATATAGCGGGTGGCGCGGAGAGCGCCGACCTGGCCAGCATTCAATGCGGTTCCCCCGGGACGGTAGACACCGTGCGTGCCGGCTGCTTCGCCGATGGCAAAGATGCCGGGAACATTGGTGTGCCACCAGGCATCGACGGCAAAGCCGCCGTTATTATGCTGGGCACAGAGTGCGATCTCAAGGGGCTCCGTCGCCAGATCCACTCCCTTGGAGCGGTAGAAATCAATGGCCGGCTGATTCATGGCGGCGAGACGTGCATACGGCGTGGAGGCCAGATCTTCTTCACTCAACACATGGCCCAGATATTCCGCGGCTTCCTGCGGCAGGTCAGCAAAAGAAATGGCTCTGTCGTCCGGATTGCTGCGGTAGTCCAGGAAAACACGGCGGCCTTTAAGCACGGTTTCACGGTAGACCATCAGGTCGATCCGGGACGAGCCGTCCGCCGCTTTGCGGCTGTCAAAGGGCCACTGGTAGCCTTTCAGGAAGATCTGTCCGAGCATTTCGGTCCGGTCGGGGAAGCCTTCCGGCAGGAAATCACGGGGATCGCTCCCGTCGGCCGCGGTCGAGATAAAGCGGGGCAGAGCCTGCATATAGGTGCCCGATACGTTCCAGCGGGGACGGACCGAGGCCAGTCCGTACTGCCATTCGGTCAGATTGCGGCCCGCGATCCCGGCCTGAAAAGCGATGCCGGTGCATCCGTGCTGGCTCGCCGGATAGACGCTGTCCTGGTAGAGGCAAGCGGGTCCGCCCGTGGCAAGTACCAATGTGGCACAGCGGATCAGCACGGGCTCACCCGAAGCAAGTTCCAGGCACAGGATCCCGCGGACACCATCAGGCCCCGCGAGGATTCGGATCATCTGGAAGCCGTCCAGTACGGTGATCCCGGCCTCCTGAACCGCCGCGTCCAGCGCCTCCGTCATCAGTTTAGAGGTCAGAGGTCCGGCGGAAGTGGCACGGCTGCGCGGATCGTGATCGGTTTTGTAGCCGACATATTCGCCATAGGAATTGGTCGGGAAGGGCACACCCAACTCGGCCAGATGCAGGAACGCGGGGACCGATCCGGCCGCTTCGGCAAGCGCCAGATCGCCGTCCACGGATTTGCCCGCGAAAAGCGTCTCGGCCATCTCGGTTACAGAGTCGGGGGCATCCCCGGAAAGCGTCAGTTTATAATAGGTCTGCTTGTCCGAACCGGTGTTGCGGGAGGTGCCCATCATACGGCCCTCGGTCACAAGCGCCAGATCCCGCATACCCAGGCGATGCAGGCGCTCCGCCGCGGCAAATCCCGCCGCGCCGCTTCCGACAATCAGATTCTGGTAATTCATCGTGCGAATCATTCCGGCTACCTCCATGAAACAGATTCAGATAATGCCACCCGCAGGCAGCGGATTATTCAACAACTTTGCGGCACTCCAGGTAGAAGCGTTTATCCTCGGCGTGGCCCATCGAGAACGTCTTGCGCGGCAGCACGCCTCCGTGCACAATGGCCCCGAAGAGCTGCTCTTTGGCGATTCCGTTAAAGGAAATGGCGATGCAGCCAGGCTCCCTCCCGAGGCTGCGAACTGTCTCCAGCCCGTGGATATAGTCAATGGAGACTTCGGGATGTTCCGCCAGATAGGCATCCAGCAGAGGCTGCAGGATCTGGACCGGCAGCAGACCGGCTTCGGCGGGGATGCTCAAGGTGCGGCGCTCCAGTTCGCTCTGGAAATACAGGCTGATTTCGCCCTGGCGGGACATGCCACCGTGGAAAGCGGGCTCTTTGGCGCGCAGATAGTTCAGCAGATCATCCAGTTCGGCGCCGCGGATCAGGCGGTAAATCGGCTCGAAATCCAGTGCGGGATCATGGATGTTGACCAGCTCGGCCAGTGCGTAGCGGGCGGGATGAATGGCCGCGCGCTCGGGGCCGATGGCTGCCTTGACCTGCTCATAGCATTCCTTGGCCGCCGCGAGCGAATGATTGCCGTCACCCACGGCCAGCACCAGCGGATGAGCAGTCGAGCGGTATTTGCGGCGGAAATAATCCGGATCGGACCATTTGGCCATGCAGCCGCGGACCAGCTCCATGGCCGCTTCGTCCAGCAGATATCCGGTCAGATGGCCGCTCTCATGCATCAGATCAAAGTCGTAGAGTTTGGTCAGATTTTCACGGCCGGCCGCAATCACCTCGATCAGCTCATGCTCGCGATCGTCGGCCAGAAGCATCAAATGGGGCATTTCCAGCGGTGCACCCTGGCGGATCCGCACACGGGCAGGGATGCGGGAGAGGACCGTTTCTTCGGTCGCCCGGATATAGGAGCCCGCCTCCGCGTGATAATCGTACTGCTCCAGATCGATCAGCCCCAGCAGACCGTAACGCGTCCGCCCATCGCGCAGGCGGCGTTCCACCAGCACGCAGGCATCCGGATATTCCGCAAAAAGCCCTTCCTCCAGATAATTACGCATGGTTTGGCCGATGCATTCGATCCGTGCCGAGACGCTCTCTTCGCCCTCGGGCAAATAGACTTCGGGCAGCACCATGTGCAGCGCCGAAGGCACGCCCGCCGCAATGGCCTCGGTCTCGGCCCAGTAAGCGGGCTCGGACGTATACTGGTCACAGGCAATCGTCGCAAAGCGGGTCAGATCGCACTGGGGCAGCAGGATGGTGCCGCCGCCGAAAAAGCAGTTTTCCATGATGATTTCCTCCATTCGCGGGGGTATTTGACCGCAGCGCGGCCGCTATAAAAAAAACTGTATCGCAGGGATACAGATAAGAACGGAGAGAGTAGGATTCGAACCCACGGCCCCTTGCGGAGTCACTGGTTTTCAAGACCAGCTCCATAAACCACTCGGACATCTCTCCAAGCAGGGACTTGATCCCTTGCAACATATGTTATTATAGCGAAAAAGCCGGAGATTGTCAATGCTGCGCGGAAAATTTTCCCACGGATGCGGGTGAAGAAAAGCGCACACAGCCTCTTGACCGTGTGCGCATTTCTTATTCCGAACGGTGAATCCGCTCGTGTTTTTTCACAAAGATCGCCAGCTTGTCCATCAGATACATCAGTGGCTTGTAGAGTACGATCCCGGCCGCCAGGTTGCCGAGGCAGTGGCTGATATCAAAGGGGAATCCATTGATCCACCACGCCAGAAAGGTTCCGGGTCCGCCGATAAAAAGATAAGGCAGGGCACAGAAGAACCCGAACAGCAGGCCGTAAAACGCCAGAACGATGCACCAGAGCCACCACGAGCCCACTTTGCGCAACGCGTAAACGACCAGACACAGGATCGCCCAGATATACAGATAGACGCACCACCAGATGCCGAAGCCGTAGGTAAGCCCCTCCAGCAGGACAAAGATATAGATGGGGAGCAGCGTCTGCAGGCCGAACGTCAGCGTGGTGACCAGAATCAAAATGGATACCAGCTCGATATTGGGAAGTGCCGCGAGCGCCACCTGCGCCACATAGAAGAGGGCGCCCAGGAGCGCAAACAGCACGATCCTATAGGTCGACATTTTACCAGCCGGTGGTCAGCGTGATCTCAAACTTATCGCCGTTCGCGATGGGAGTGGTATCCACGCCGGTCATCAGCGCCTCGCCTCCCTTGGTAAAACACCACCACTGCTGTTTGGAATCATCCGCTTTGACGCCCGTGACGGTGGTTACGAACAGGCCGTACTCGGACTCCGTGCCTTCGATCAGCTTTTCTTCTTCAAGCGCGCCTCTGAGAAATTCCTGGTCCGTGTGCAGGGTATAGGTTTTGGTATTGTTTTCACCCAAAACGACCTCAACGGTAACGGTCTTGGCTCCTTTGGAAGTAGAGGGGCGGGTCAATGCGTAAATGATGGCTGCTGCCGCAATCAGCGCAACAAGAACGCACGAAATGATGATCAGAAGTTTTTTGTTTTTAGCATTCTCACTCATTTCATTCATCCTTTCATATTAGATTGTAAGCACAGCCGGAATGCTCCGGGGTCTCGCAGAGCATGGCGGCAGCCTCAGGCAAGTCTTCTGGCTTGGGATCAGCCGATTCGTCTTCCCAAAAGGGGCGCACGCCCTGCTTTCAGTGACTGCTTTCCCGGCCGCGGCAGGCCGGAGCATGAATCGGCCGCATGGATCCTTCACAGCGACGAGTTCGCATGGGATTCGCACCCATTTCCTTTATTGAGGTGTGCGTACGCACTCCCACCTGCGGCCCGTGCGAAAGGTATTATAGCATAAAATGGAAGGAATGGGAACAGGGGAAATGGATTTGGGATAAAATACCATGCTTTCAGGGAAATAACTCAGAAAAAATATAATGAAATGAGATGATGCTTGACAGGCCTTGCAAACCTGAATATAATAGAAATATGGTAAAATCATGTTTGCTTAAAAGGAGGCCTTATAAAATGCGTCAGAAACTGAAAAGTTGTTTGCTGTTTCTCGCGGGAATGCTGGCCGCAGCGCTGGTCATTTTTGCGATTCTGATGATTCGGAATCATGCCGCGATTCAGCATCGTCTTGATTTGGCCAAAATGGCTTTTCCAACAGAAATCAATACAACCGAGTATAGCCTGGATACCTATGCACAGCACGAAAAGAACTGGACCAAAGGGGAATTTGAGGGGATGACATATTATGTTACGGCCTGCCCCAGCCCTCGCTTGTATATGGCTACGAAAGAAGGCGAACTGCTGGTATTCGATTTTGACACACACCAGATGATCCAATATAAGGATGGAAAAGTCTTTGATCGGAGCCTCGGAAGCTTCGACTTCAGAGGATTCGTAGAGTATTCGAATTTTAAGGAATAAGATGCAAAAACGCGCCTGCTACGCAAAGCAGGCGCGTTTTGGTCACAGTATACAAGAACGTAAGCCTCCTGCATGCTTTGCTACGCAAAGCATGCGGTTCGATGGTCACAGTGTACAAGAATTACCAACCATCGAAATTAGTCCAAAGAATTCTTCTGCGCGGCGGGCACCTTGCGCTCGTAGCAGGCGAAGGCGTCTTCCACAAGTTGCTTGTCGGGTTTGCGGCTGAAGAGGCTGACGATCGGGACGATGATCAGCCCCGCGAGCATCGTGAAGGCGCCGCAGTTGATCGGCGACTGCAGAATGGCTGGGAAAGCACTCCGGGCAAAAAGGTTCAGCAGCATAACGCCCGATCCGAAGACAAAGCTCACCCAGCAGGACAGTTTTGTCGTCTTTTTCCAGTACAGGCTGTAGAGGAAGGGGGCCAGGAAGGAGCCGGCGAGCGCGCCCCAGGACACGCCCATCAGCTGCGCGATGTACTTGACTGCGTCGTTTTTGCTCTGCACCTGGAAGACCGCGATGGCGGCAGAGATAAAGATGAAGACGACGACGAAGCAGCGGATCAGGAGAACCTGCTTTTTGTCGGTCATTTTCTTGATCAGATGATCTTTGAGCAAGTCGATCGTCAGCGTTGAGGACGATGTGATGACGAGGGAGGAAAGTGTGGACATCGAGGCCGAAAGGACCAGGATCACAACCAGTGCGATCAGCATATCCGGCAGGCCGGAGAGCATGGCCGGAATAATGGCGTCATAGCCGACGCTGGCTACGTCCACATCATACAGACGTCCGAAGCCGCCCAGGAAATAGCAGCCGCCCGCGACGACGACCGCGAAAAGTGTGGAAATCACAGTGCCTTTGTGGATATGGTTCTCGGATTTGATGGCGTAGAATTTCTGCACCATCTGGGGAAGACCCCAGGTGCCAAGCGAGGTCAGAATGACGACGCCGAGCAGATTCAGCGGATCGGGGCCGAAGAAGGAGTTAAAGGCGCCCGGCGCGCTCGAGACGCTCGGATCGCTGACGGCAGCGAGTGCGTTCAGCGACTCGACAAAGCCTCCGCGGGTCCCCAGCACGGCCGCGATGACGGCCACGATGCCGACCAGCATGATGATACCCTGAATGAAATCATTGATCGCAGTTGCCATATAGCCTCCCGCGATAACATAGATTCCGGTCAGCACGGACATCATCACAATACACCATACGTAGGGAATGCCGAAAGCCATTTCAAAAAGCCTGGACAGGCCGTTGTACAGCGAAGCCGTATAGGGGATCAGGAAAATGAATACAATGATGGAAGCGCCGATTTTGAGCGCGGTACTGTCATAGCGCTTGCCGAAAAAGTCGGGCATGGTCGCAGAATTCAGATATTGCGTCATGATGCGGGTGCGTCTGCCGAGGACCGCCCAGGCGAGGAGCGAGCCGATCAGGGCATTGCCCAAGCCGATCCAGGTCGAAGCGATACCGTATTTCCAGCCGAACTGTCCGGCATAACCGATAAAAATGACAGCGGAGAAATACGAGGTGCCGTATGCAAAAGCGGTCAGCCAAGGGCCAACGCTCCGGCCGCCCAATACAAAGCCGTTAACATCGGCTGCATGGCGGCGGCAGTAAATACCAACGGCAACCATAATGCCAAAGAACAGGACCAACATCAGAACTTTCAGAAACATAGCAGTACCTCCCGGATGGTTAGGGGATTGTGGGATGACCGGACGGACATATAATAAGTCCGAATGGCATTACACCATCCGATTATACCGCTTTAAAGTGGTAAATGCAAGTAAAAAAAGATTATTTCTAATTAAACCGAATACACGTCGGCCGGACTTTTACCGGCAGCCTTTACAAATACCCCCATTTATGCTAAACTGCGGATAGAGTATGAGAAAGAGGTGCGAAGGATGGAAACAATGTTTGACCGGACCGCAAAACTGTTGGGCACGGAGGCGCTTAGCAAACTCGGTGCCTGCCGGGTGGCTGTTTTCGGCCTGGGCGGTGTGGGCGGCTATGTGGTGGAAGCGCTGGCGCGTTCAGGCATCGGGCAGCTGGACCTGATCGATCATGACAGCGTGAGTCTATCCAATCTGAACCGGCAGATTCTAGCACTGCACAGTACGATCGGCATGCTTAAAACCGATGTGGCCGCGGAACGGATTCATGATATCAATCCGGACTGCGTCGTCCATACCTATCCTGTTTTTTATCTGCCTGAAACGCGGGATCAGTTTGACTTTACGCAATATGATTATGTGGTCGACGCGATCGACACGGTAACCGGCAAAATCGGCCTGATCGAGCAGGCCTATGCCGCAGGGACGCCCATCATCTGCGCTATGGGAGCAGGCAACAAACTGGATCCCAACGCGTTCGAGGTGACGGATATTTACAAAACATCAGTCTGTCCGCTTGCCAAGGTCATGCGGCACGAATGCCGCAAGCGGGGCATTCCCGCGCTGAAAGTCGTCTATTCCAGGGAAATTCCGCGGCAGCCGGAGACGGATCCCGGCGTGCGCAAACAAGCCCCCGGATCCGTCGCTTTTGTACCGTCGGTGGCCGGTCTGATTCTGGCCGGCGAAGTGGTCAGAGATCTGCTGGAGCGTAAATGAATAATCCTGAACTACATGCCTGAAAGAAAAGGGGCGGGGAGTTAATCTCCCCGCCCCGATTGTTTTGGACGTTATGGATTCCACTGTCTTAAACCGGCTTTATTGAGGCGGATTTAGCCCATGGAAGCCCTGATCGCATCCGCAAGCTGGTCCAGCTGCTCCAGCTGTGCCTCTTTGAGGGCGGAGCGGATGGTGACGACGGGTTCAAGTACCGTCATTTTCTTCATGGAATCCACGATTTCGCGCATCAGTTTGCCGGAAACCGGAGCCCAGGAACCGTTTTCGATGATGGCGACGGTACGGTTCTGCAGTGCGTGAGCGGCCAGATCTGTCAGGAAGGTCTCCATCGAGGTAAAGATTCCGTTGTTATAGGTCGCGCTGGCAAGGACCAGATGGCTCGCGCGGAAGGCTTCGCCCACCAGCTCCGAGAGATCGGTCTTGGAAGTGTCATAGAGGCGCACATTGGTGACCCCGCGCTCGGCAAGTTTAGAGGCGAGCAGTTCCGCCGCGGCTGTCGTGTGGCCGTAAACCGAGCCGACAGCGATCAGAACGGACTTTTCTTCGGGAGTATAACTGCTCCACTTGGCGTACTTATCCACAAACCAGGCGATGTTCTCGCGCCAGATGGGGCCGTGCAGCGGACAGATCATCCTGATATCCAGAGCGGAAGCTTTCTTGAGCAGCATCTGCACCTGCGTACCATATTTGCCGACAATATTGGCATAGTAGCGGCGGGCATCGGGCAGCCACTCCTGCTCGAAATTCACTTCGTCCGCAAAGATGGAGCCGCTGAATGCGCCGAAGGTGCCGAAAGCATCGGCGGAGAAGAGGATCCCGGTGGCAGTATCGTAGGAGACCATGACTTCGGGCCAGTGAACCATCGGAGCCATGATGAATTTGAAGGTATGATGCCCGGTCTCCAGGACATCACCTTCCTTTACAATTTGCACTTCGTCAGTCGTATCGAAATCAAAAAACTGATGGATCAGATTGAGCGCCTTGGCCGATGTCACGATTTTAACCTCGGGATAGGTGCATTTTAATTCTTCCAGCGTGGCAGCATGGTCCGGCTCCATGTGATGAACGATGACATAATCCAAAGGACGGCCGTCCAGCACATAATCCAGATTCTCAAAGAACTGGCCGGAAACGGAGCTGTCCGCGGTATCGAAGAGTACGGTTTTGTCATCGAGCAGGACATACGAATTATAGGTGACACCGCGCCCCAGAGGATACATATTTTCAAACAGAGACAGACGGCGGTCGCTCGCGCCAACCCAGAACAAATCATCACAGATCGGTTGAATATGATGCATGATAAAATACCTCCTAATCATCCTTCATGGATTAATAGTATAGCATAACAAAAGCATAAAGTAAAGAGCGCACCCGGCTGTTATTCCAGTTCCAAAGCCTTCGCCTCGAAAGAAGCCAGATGATAGCAGCTTTCGGGAGTGGGCAGGTCGTCGGGCAGATCGACCAGCATACCACCCTTTCCACAGTCCTCGATGGTGTTGAAGGGCAGGGTTTCCTTGGTGGTAAAAATGACGCGCCCGGCTTTTTCAAGGGGCTGGTTGAAATTCCAGTCTTTTTCGCTGAGCGTTTCGGCATCTGTCGCGAGGGTGATCCTGGCGGAGCCTTTGACGCAGTCTACGACCATCCGGACATTGAGCCATTCATCGGGGTATTCCATCCATTCGCGGGGAGCACCGCCGGTCTTGACGCGCAGCATGTGATCCGCGTCAAACATCAGCCGGATGGCTTCGCGGCCCTGGGCATCTTCCACCATGACGACGATGGCCGTGCCGGGGACAATGGCTTCGGGCAGGACGCGGAAGCTGATTTCCGAGAGGACTGCGGGCTGGATCAGCCTTTCCGCACGGGGACGGTCATAAGGGTCGTGATCCGAAAGGGTCAGGACCGTCCGCCCATCGAGGGAAGCCGTTTCCACGCCGCACCACTGCGGAATGTACAGGTTCCAGGCATCCGGCTTTTCCCCGGCGGGATACGCGGCAAAATCATCGCAGACATCCTCGGTTTCGGCGCCGGCAATCGGAACGGGAGCCTCCAGAACCCAGATATCTTCCTTATTAATACTGTATGTCAACCAGAGCTTGCCGTCGTGCGGACGGGGGTTGCATTCCGCAATGCCGCGCATATACTGCGCACCGAGATTCTTAAGGCCGCCCTCATAGCGGCAGGGAGAAATCTCCGGCACGAGCGCCAGCATATGGTCAAAATCTTCACCGTTTTCACCGGTAACAATGGCCAGAGGCCAGCGGTGCGCACCGTTCCGGGACGGGTTAAAGACCAGTGCATAGCGGCCGTCATCGGTTTTCTGTCCCCAGACCTTGGCGGTATTGGTCTCAAGCGAGTAGGAAGGTTTGCGGTCGGTCCAGGTCTCGCCCTTATCGGAAGAGCGGATGACCAGGCCGTTTTTGTAGACACCCATCACGTCGCCGTCAGGGAGCGTATAATAGGAAAGAGCGGCTCCGCCCGGGGCGGTAAAGAGTTCCTTGTCATAACGCTGCTCCTCCCACCATTGCTGCACCACCAGACGGTTATCCAGATATTCACGGCAGGCCTCAACGAACGCGGGATCCTCACTCTCTTCGAAATAGGGGAAGACATCGGTATTTTCCCGCGTATAGCCGCCCGGGGCGTTATAGCGCAGGAAATAGATCGGTGAAAAGCTCAGATCGGGATAAATCTCACGCACAACGCGCCCTACACCATAGCCGTTATTCGGCGCGATATGAATATGCGGAGAAATGCCGTAAAAGGCACTCGCGAGCAGCTTGCCGCTCCTGGTCACATAGAAAGCCATCCGCTGATGGCAGTTGCACTGCCAGGTTTTGCCAAGCAGATCCTTACCGGGACCCAGATACGGATCGGTATCGATCTCGATGGAAGGGAAAATCTGAACCGGCTTCTCCCAATGACGGCCATCGGTGGAAGTCACCAGGAAAGTCTGGGAGGGAGGCATGTGCTCGGTCACAGGATTGCTCAGATATTCGACAAAGAAACGGCCCTGCCACCAGGCGATCATAGCGGCATGATTATATGTCCAGCCGCACCCGTCCACCGCATTCGCGGCATCCCTGCAAGCACGCATGATCTGATAATTCTTGACACCCTTCACATGGGCCAGACCACCGTCGTGAAAACGGATATCGGCCTGCTTCCCGCCATGAATACGAATGCGGTCGGCTTTTAACAGTTCTTCTTTATAGCTCATGAAAACGTCCCCCTTATCACTTTTTATTCAGTATAGCATAAAGGTGAGTAGTTGTAAAGCCGGAGCCGGGGCGGCGTGAAGCAGTGACGCGGACACTGTCACATGCCTGAAAACGGCTTAAATAAGCGAAAAAACAGAAAAAACAGCTTAATGGATAAAAAGAATTTAAAATGGAGAAAAAGGATTTAATTATGCCAAGCCCCACAAAAGGAAGATCATCGCTTATAATAGGCACACCCGACCGGACAAGGCCGGGAATAAACGAAAAGGGAAAGGAGGACCGCGGGACGATCAGAGGTTAGGCCAGATTGTGTTCCGGGCGAGCCGCCAACTCGCCCACCCCCTTTTTATGGGGGAATGATTCCACGCGGAGATAAGCCAATGAATGTGAGTTTGATACCGGTCCGGATCCGGCTGCGGGATGAGCAGCATCAGCGGGAGCTGGTTCGTTTCCTGCGTCATCATTATGAGAAGGAGATTCGAGTGACCGAGGCGGAGGAAGGGATCCTGCTGACAGACGAGGAGGGAAATGCCCCCGGCCGGATTATGCTTCGGCCCGACAGGGATGGGAATGATCCGGAAAGCCTGTGGCAGAGTGCGGACGTGATCGCAAAGATGCTGATTCGGCAGAGCCGGGCGTCTGACATGGAGAGCCGGAACGAATTAAGTGAGGCGCCTCTGGGCGAATTCCACGAACCCGGCGTCTGGCGGCGGTTTCCTTCCCTGTGTTGTGTATACTCGCCTGCCGGAGGATGCGGCAAGACGACTTTTTCAATGGCTTATGCCGAGATCCTGGCGAGGAAATACCCGCAGAAGAAAGTCCTGTACTGGAATCTGGAGGGGGCCTCGGATTGGAAGCTTTTTATGCAGGCCGAGGGCCGGTATCAGATGACCGATTATATATACGGGATTCTGATCGGCGAGAAGGATCAGATGGGGGATGATCTGGAAGAAATGGCTGTCAGGCAGGAGAACGGGATTTATTTTATCAGGCCGGGTGCGTCACTGCGCGATCTGGCGGATTTGGATTATGAAGATCTGATCCATGTGCTGGAAGCCATGTCCGGGAGCTTTTCATATATTATATGCGACATGAATACGGCATTTGAACCCATCAACAGCCCCCTCCTCCGGATGGCGGGAAGACGTTATCTGATCCTGGGCCATACAGCAGGAGCTTCTTATAAGTTTAGAGATTTTGTGGATCATCTGGAATACAGAGGGCTTAAGAATGAGTTGTTCGATGAGAGGACGGTGGTACTGTGCCCCTCTAATACGACTGAGCCCACATGGCTCCGGGGGAAAGAAGCCGCGGTGGAACGGCTGCCGGTACTGCCACATCCTTCCCGGCTGTACAGGGAAGCAGGCGGCAAACTGAGATTCAGGACGGACAGTGATTTTTATGGAAGAATTCAGCAAATGGTCGGGATGTCATGATGAGAAACGCTATCAGTATCTGCGGAGGGTTGTACAGGAGAAGCTGGGGACGGAGCAGGAGGAATCGGATGCTCAGGTACGCAGGCAGATCAGTGAATCTATTACCGAGAGTGCCGGAGAGAAATATATCTCTGTTAAGGAAAGAGTCCGTCTTGGACGGCGCCTCTTCGATTCTCTGCGGGGTCTGGACATTTTGCAGCCGTTACTGGAAGATGCTGAGATCACGGATATCATGGTGAACGGACTATCTCGGATTTATGTGGAAAAAAACGGACAGCTAGTCTGCACAGGTCTCAGGTTCGAATCGATCACCAGGCTGGAGGATGTGATCCAGCAAATCGTCGGAAGTGTGAACCGCCAGGTCAACGAATCGCGGCCCATCGTGGATGCAAGGCTGGCGGACGGATCCCGGGTTAATGTTATTTTGCCCCCGATTGCACTGAACGGCCCGATCCTGACCATCCGCAAATTTCGCAAAGACCCGATCCGTATGGAGGAAATGCTGCAGTGGGGGACGATCACCGAGGAGGCAGCGCTGTTTCTGAAACAGGCTGTAGAAAGCCGCTATAATATTTTTGTATGTGGAGGGACCGGGGCCGGTAAAACGACCCTGCTGAATGTTTTGTCCAATTATATTCCCCCGCAGGAAAGGATCATTACGATCGAAGATGCCGCAGAGCTGAGGCTGTCCTCGCTGGATAATGTGGTGACACTCGAGACCCGCAATGGCGGTGTCGACGGCAAAGGAATCGTCACGATCCGCGAATTGATCCGGACCAGCCTCCGGGCCCGACCGGACCGTATCATCGTAGGAGAAATCCGCGGAGCGGAAGCACTGGATATGCTTAGCGCCATGAACACGGGACACGAAGGAAGCCTTAGTACCGGGCATTCTAACTCGGCGGAAGACATGATCTCCAGGATTGAAACGATGGTACTGATGGGGGCTTCACTGCCGATGGCGGCTATCCGGCAGCAGATTGCTTCTGCGATCGATCTGTTTGTCTATATTACGCGCATGGCCGGAGGGCAGCGTAGGGTGACACAAATTATGCAGGTCAGCGGTATGCAGGACGGCAATGTGTGGCTGGAACCGCTTTTCAGCTGGCAGGAGGACCGACTCCTTCGAACGGAGGCGGCACTGCGCCGCAGGAAGGGTATTTTTCAGACATATGAAGAAGGACGGACATAATTCCGTGGCAGGACGGTACCTGCAGAAATTACCGGTGGGACTGGGCTGCGGCCTGGCTCTCGGCGGCATGTTATTTTTGTTCTTTAAGAGCATCTGGATGCTGCTTGCCGGAGGAGTATTGGGACTGTTTATCGGTCCTGTGATCTATATCAAGTGGCAGGAGAGGCGCGAATCCAGGCAAAGACGTAACGAATTCCGGGAGTGCCTCGAGATCATGATTCCTGTTCTGCAGAGCGGCAGATCCATGGAAGGGACGATACGTGCTTTGCTGGAAACCGATATGGATGAGGAAGAAATGCCATGGATGTATCGAGAGCTTCAGATGGTCAGGCATGGGATGGAATTGAACCGCCCGGTCGAGGAGCTGTTCGAGGAATTGGGAGAGAGGAGCGGGATTACCGAAATCCGTGATTTTGCAGAGATACTCCGGATCGGGAAGCGCAGCAGCGGCGACATCACCGGTATGATGCGCGATACGGCCGGGATATTAAAAGATAAAATGGAAGCCGAAGAGGAACTGCGGGTGATTCTGGCTAAACGCAAGCTGGAGCAGCGGATCCTGGGAGGGATGCCTTTTGTGATTTTTATTATGCTCTGGACCATGTCCCCCGGCTATCTGGAACCGCTTTATCAGTCGCTGGAAGGGAGGATGATTATGGTCGTCTGTGTGCTGATGATGGGTTTTAGTTATTATTTATCCTTCCGGATGGGACGGATCACCATATGAGGGAAGAAAATGATCTGGATACTGATAGGACTGGAAGTAATTGGAGTGACGGGAGGAATTGTCCTTTATGCACTGCGCCCGGGACGGATCAGGGATGAACCCCGAAAGGGCATCACTCGTTTTTTATATGCCGTTGGGGAATGGATCGTATCCAAAATTCCGTTAAGCCATCGAATGAATGAAGTTACGCGGCTGGCCGGATCACTGCATCCGCAGATGTCTGCCAGAACGGCCTACCGCCGCTATGCGGCGGAGAGAGCCGGACAGATGTATGGACTCATGCTGCTGACCAATCTGCTGCTGATTTTCGGAATCGGCGGAGCCAAAGCGTCCGTCGATGTCGGTTATGAAGTTCAGAGACCGGCCTATGGGGAAGCGGACAGAACAGAAACGCTGGTTGCGGTGGATGAAGAAGGACGTGAAGCGGAGATCAGGATATCTGTTCCCCACCAGGCGCCTAACCCGGAACAGGCCAGACAGGCGATTCAGGAGGCGGCAAAGGACTTGCTGGAACGCACAGAAAGGCTGAAGAAGACAGCAGAGGCTTTTATCCTGCCGACACAGCTTGGAGAGGTGACGGTTCAATATACATCGGACGAGGAAGTCTGGATCGGCAGTGACGGCTATGTGCGCTGGAGGACGGAACCGCTGGGTCAGGAACAATGGTTTGAAGCGACACTTTCCCTGGCCGGAGAAGAGGAGATATACCGTTTTATGATCCTGCATGAAAGGATCCTGGAAGCGGATTTCCGGGAGCAGGTGGAGGAAGCGGTGAATCTTGCGGAATTGACCGATGATACCTTTGTGCTCCCCGATCAGGCTGAGGGCAGGCGCCTTATGTGGGAGACTCCGGATGAACAGAAAGGTATCGGCAGAATGATACTGTTATTATGGCTTCTGCCGCTGGGTATCATTCCGCTTGGCCGGAGTGAATTAAGGCATATGCGCAAAGACAGAAATAAGCGGATGGAAGCATCTTATCCGCTGATGCTGCAGAAATTGACAATATATCTTAGTGCAGGTCTCAGCATTCAGGCTGCATGGGAGAGAATCGCACAGAAAGGGGATCCCAAGGATCCGCTAATGGAAGAAATGAGAGTCACCCGGGTTCAGATCCGGAACGGAATGTCCGTTCAGACGGCTTTTCTGGAATTTGGGAAAAGGGTGCAGAATGCAGAGTTGAGGCGACTTGCCAATATGCTTTGCAGAGATCTGCGCAGGGGTAATGAATACTTGTTGGATAAACTGACGGAGCTGAACAGGCAGGCTTGGGACCGTCACAGAAAGACCATCCAGATACAGTCAGAGGAAACCGAAACCAAAATGCTGATACCGATGATGCTGATGCTGGGTGCGATTCTGCTGATCGTAATGACTCCTGCCATGCTGACGCTCCGATTATAAATCGGGAGGAGCAAAATGGAACAAAAGAATCAGATTAAGATGGCGGATGGCCGGAATTGGCTGCAAAAGGAATATAGCGGACTGGGAACACTGGAACTCGTGCTGATTATAGTGGTGCTCGTGGCCCTTGTCCTGATGTTTAAAGAGACGATTGTGGATTTTGTTGCCGGCATTCTGGACGGGATCGAATCACAGGGAGGCACCTTTAATCCCACGTCGATCGTAAAATAGCCGTGAAAGACGGCGGATGCCTTTCCCGCGAATGGGAAGGGAGGCTGACCATTGAGATCGCGATCCTGCTGCCGGTTCTTTTTCTGCTCATGATCTGGCTGCTCAGAGTGCTCTTTGATTGGGGCACACAGGCGGTTGTGGATGGCATCGGCCATCGGCTGGTATTGCTTTGCCAGAGCAAGTCGGGAGAAGATTGGCAGGAGGAAGCATACCGCGAGGCTTACAGCTGCGTTGAGAGCAACGGTCTCGCTAACCGGCTGGAATTTCTGGACATCCATCGAGAGGATCATCTGCTGTATGCAACGGTCAGCGTGGAGCTTGAGATAAGGCATTTTATCTGGGGCAGCAGAAAATTTGCTTCCGAAGAGAAAGCGGTTCTGTTCCAGAACGCGTCGACAAGGCAGAGAATGGATTTTATTTGGGAGGCCGGAGAATTACTTCCCGGGATCGGGCCTGCCCTTCGAGCATATCAGGAGAAGCTGATGGAGTGGGAGGCCGGGATGTCCGGTTAGGAGGCTGAGATGAAAGATAAACGGTATGCCGGAGGGATTACAGTGTATTTCGCCATGATCGTGCTTTCGGTATTGATGCTGTTTCTGGCTGTTTTATGGCTGACCATGCGGTATGCGGAAAAAAACGATTGCCTTAGAATGACACAGACAGCCGGAAATGCGGCTCTCGGGAGTTACCAGGAAGAACTGGCGGACTGGTACGGGCTATTCGGGACGGACAGAAGATGGCTGGAGAGGCGCGTACAAGGGTTTTTGCGGATGAATGAGAAGCTTCCCATCGGAAGGATCCGGCAGCTTCCTCAATATTTGCTGCAGCCTACGAATCTGTGGAAGGGATTGTTTGCTTACGAAAGTGAGCAGGTCGATGCAGTCACGCTGCATACGCTGGACGAGAAAGATATTCTGCTGGACCAGATTGATGACTTTATGGGTTACCATTTTGTGGAGGAAGGGATGGAGCTTCTCATGGGTTACCTAAAAGATCTGCAGGAGGCGGCTGACGGGAGCAGCATCGAGGCACGGTATGCCGGCCTTCAGCAGCTTATTCTGGAATATGGAGAAAACTATGAGAAGCTCGTCAGATGCTTTTATCCGGAGAGAGGAGCCAAAGTCTATATCACCATGACGGAGCAGGAAAAGTACCGGCCGTCCATGCTGTACAGTGCTCTGCAGCGGCTTTCCGGAGGAGGAAAAACGATCTGGTATCCGGAAATTGTGGAGAAGGTGGACTGGTGGAGGCAAAATGCCGGGAAGCTGTCGCAGCAGAATGCGGAGGCGGCCCGGCTCCTCCGGATTATGTCCCGGCAGGTGGTTCAGATTCAGGATAAGATGAGGGATATGGATTTATACATTTCCAATCTGAGTCAGGAAGAGCAGGCAGGGGACAGGGTCAAACGCATTGTGGAGGAAATAGCCGGAGTAAAGGACAAACTCTGGGGACTGCACGGAGAGATCGAACCTTTAATGGCGGATGTTTTGCGCAACGAAAAGCTGGCAGAAGCACTAACGGTTCCGCTGGAGCAGGTCATGACAGAGTATTGGCTGCTTCGGGATTTGCCGGATATAGTATTACAGAGGGCCTTGTCTGCAGCAGAGGGTTTTATGGATTATAAAGGCGATTTGAAGCTCGAATATGCACGGAGGAAGGGCGCCAGTCTGTGGGATCTGAGCGAGCTGCTGAGATGGATCCGCAAGTGGAAGATTGACTTGCATCCATATGGAGAGGATGAATGGATCATCAATGATAATTCATGGGTGGATGAATTATGGGCTGATGATTCGCTGGAAGATGCACTGGATGCCGCCCGTGAGGGAGGCAAATCCCTTTTGGCACAAATCTATGATAAAGCCGCGCTCATGGAATATGGTGTCGGAATGTTCTGCAATTTGCAGGACCAAGTGCAGGCAGAGAAAGGAAAAATCCCGGTCAACCTGCGGCATGAGACTTTTCCGGCAACGGTTTTCCGCAATGAAACCGAGTTTCTGATACATGGCAGTTATAATGAATACCGGAACTTAAAGGGGGTGCAGTACCGGATTCTCGGAATCCGTCTGATGATGAATCTGCTGCATCTGCTCACAGATTCGGAAAAACAGGCCAGGATACAGACGATTGCCGAAGGAACAGGCGGACTGATCGTTCCCGGTGTCGGGACAGGGATCGCCTATGGAGTGATCATTATAGCATGGGCTGCGGCCGAGTCCTACGTGGATTACAGTATACTGTTACAGGGCGGGAAGGTACCGATAGTAAAAACGGCTGATGAATGGCATACTTCGCTCGAAAAAGTGCTGAAGAAAAAAGCCGAGGAAGTCATGCAGGATAGCGAAGAAGCGAAAGGGTTGGATTATGAAACGTACTTGCGCATCCTGCTGCTGATGACGGACAGGGATACCTTGCTTAACAGGATGCAGGAATTGATCGAAAGAAATTTAAGAGCCGGGGGAGCGGGCGGATTTTCAATGGATGAAATGAGCGTGGCCTACAGAATTGTTACGGTTATCAGTGGACGGGTGGGAAGATATGAATCAGCGGCGATTTTCCGGTATGAATGAGAGAGGGTCCTTTACTGTTGAAGCGGCACTGGTTTTCCCTCTGTTTATCGTGATTTGGATCCCTTTCCTATATCTGGTGAAATATGTAGTCCTGTATGAGAACTTAAAAGAAAATGTTCATCAGACTGCCTATATTATGTCAGTGTCAGGCTATGCATTTGAACGCGCGGGGCTAAGAGATGTTCAGAATGCTTCATGGGGAGAAAAACAAATCGTTGACCTGGACGAGGCCACCGGAGGTTTGTCGGAAAAATGGCTTGAGTCGTTCGGAGAAAACGCGGACGTTCTTGCCGGTGCGCTGCAGTATTGTGAGAGGATTCTGGATCGTGGGATCGGTGCAGATAAGGTGCTGGGACGGGAACTGTGGAAACTAGCCGTGGACGAAACAGGAGTCCTGGCTGCCGGAGCGATTTCGGGTGCCCTGACTGATAAACAAATCTGGAGGACGTTTGGAGCGGAAGGTCCTCCCAGGTTTTCCTATTCTGAGTTCTTTTACCGGCAGGGGGACGTTAGTGACTGGATTTCTCTGGTCGCTTATCTGCCGATTAGGTGGCCTGACCCGTTTGGCTTTTTTTCGGAACAGAATATCGTTGTCAGCGAGCAGACGCGGGCATTTGTCGGATTGTCATCAAGGAGAACTGAGATTGAAAAAGAAGAGACCGCAGAGGAAGAATCTGCAACGTATTACCGGATTGGAGGAGGAATCCACTATCATGTACTCAGCTGCTACCTGATTGCCAAGGATACGGTTATGTTGACAAGAGAAGAAGCAATGAGCCGGAAATATCGGAAATGTGATCAATGCCACAGCGGTAAAAGCGAAATCGTATACGTGACGCCGCGAGGGGAATGTTATCATCGGGCAAACTGCCCCTGCCTTTTTCCGGATGTTCATGAGCTTTCTGAGGAAGAACTGGCAAGCGGCAAGTACACACCGTGTGCACTATGTCTGTCAGACGGCGGGTGGTTTTCGTGATCTATTCGATCTGTCTTGCGGTAATCCTGGGAGTTCTCGCGGCAGAAGATCTGCGGAAACACTCTTTGAAAGGCAGTACTTTGGTGATCTATTCTGCACTGGGGATGCTGACCGCGCTGCTGCGCGTGATGGGCACAGGAAGTGAACTGCCCCTGTTGGATGCAGTCTTTATGATGGCGCTACTATTGCTGATAAGAGTGATATTAAAAGGACATGTCGGTACGGGGGACCTGTGGATACTGGCCGGCCTTCCCCTTTATCTGAAGAGCCATGAAATCTGGGAAGTTCTGTTCTGGGGAATTCTATGCATGCTGCCGCCGGCGCTGATGCAGTGGATGGAAGAGAAAGATGGACGGGGAGGGCTTCCTTTCGTTCCGTTTTTATGGGCCGGCGTGATGATATTGATAGGGAGGTATTTGCAGTATGGCGATTATTAAAATGGAGCAGGAGAGAGGAAAGACGGTGGTTCGTGTCTCTCCCGAGCCCGGCACGGAGTGGATTCGGTATCAAAAGGAGATGGCGGTACACGGAATGCTGCCACATTTGCCACCGGTTGAGGAGACGGAAGAGGGAATCCTGGAATACAGACCCTTGGGGATCCCGCTGGAGGATCATTTGAAGAAGCATCCGGAGGACGCAGGATTAGTAATGGAAGAGCTGCGGCAGATTCCTCTTGAAATGGAGGCAGCCCTGCTGGATGCGGGCCAGTGCAGGAGCGGACTCAAGGAATTGTTCTGGGATCAGCGAAAAAACAAACTTCAGGTGATTTTTGTACCGGAGGAGTCAGATATTTACTATTCCGAATGGCTGGAACTGGTCATGAAAGACATTGTACAACTGGGGATCTCTGAACAATGGGAAGCTGTGGACGTCTGTTATTGCTATGAATTCCTGTACAAGGTCTGGTTTGGAGGCTGGGAAGAGCCTGAGGATGATCCGGAGATTGAAGACTTGTCTGATTTTGCGGATGTATTTCCTGAGGAGGATGAATCAGCGGGCTCTGACCCGGAAGAAAAGGAGGAAGATCCGTTTCCCCTCTATCAATGGGAAGATGATCTGCCCGGTATTTCACTCTCCGAAGCGCAGGATCACAAAGCTGATAACCCGTTTTCCCGGCTTTTCAGCAAAAAGAGCCGTACTCCGAACTGATTCGGAGTACGGCTGCCGGCAATTCGATTATCCGCGGAACAAGAGTTTTCCCTTTAAGTATACGTAGGTGCCTTTGCGGTCAAAGGATGCGGAGATGGATGAGGGTGGAGCGGGTTTGGATGAAGCAATGCTGAACCCGCTTATATTCCGAGTGGTTTCACGGATGGTAAGATCACGGATTTGCGTTGGCTCTGCCAACGGATGGTCTACATGGAAAACAGCGTGATGCAGCTGATGATTGGACCAGTAGAGATCCACCGTCAATCCGTGAGGTGCTCGCAGGCCTAACATAGAGCCTGCAGCAAAACAGGAAGCAGGAGGAAGCGCGGGGAGCAAAAGGATCTCCCGACCGTCTGCTTGGAGAAGACATTCAGCGATGCCGGCACAGGTGCCGAAATTGCCGTCGATCTGGAAGGGCGGATGGGCATCCAGCAGATTCGGATAGGAACCTCCGCCGGTCAGTTTTACCTGATCTCCTGCCGGCACGACACGAAGCTGCCGGTTAAGCAGATGAAGGACATGCGCGCCATCACGAAGACGTGCCCAGAGATTGATTTTCCACGCAAGGCTCCACCCGGTGCCCTCATCTCCGCGCAGGCGCAGACTGGTTTTACAGGCTTCGAACAGAGATTTGGTGCGGTCGGGGCTGATCTGATGTGCCGGATACAGTCCATAGAGGTGGGAAACATGGCGGTGATGAGGATCGGCTTCTTCATACTCTTCATCCCATTCCAGCAACTGACCTTGAGACCCGATACGCTCACCCTGGAGAAGGGGCAGGATTGTCTGAATCCGTGAAATATCTTCTTCGGAAGCGGAGAGGGCGGGAAGTGCATCTGCTGCGGTCAAAATGGTTAGGGCCTCCAGATAATGCGAGAAGACTTCGCGGACAATGGCTTGACTCATGGTTGCTTCTCTCGCGATTTTTGCTTTTTCGCCGTGATAGAGAAAAACATTTTCCGGGGAAGCGGCCGGAGTCAGGATATAATTGCCGGCAGCGTTCGGAAGCAGATTGTCCAGGAAAAACAGGGAACAGGCTTCCAAAACAGGGAGCGCCTGCTCCGCCAGAAAGGCAGGATCATCCGAATAGAGGTAATGATCCCATAGATGACGGCTGAGCCACCCGAGAGAAGCATTCCAATAGGCAAAATAGAAGCCTTTGCGGCCGCGCCCGACGGGGTTTGTTAAGCCCCAGATGTCGGAATTGTGATGCGCCACACTGCCGCGGGAATGATATTGCTCGCGCGCGGTGATCGCTCCGTGCCGCTGCAGCAGGGAAATAAGATCAAAAAGCGGTTCTGCCATTTCGGGAAGGGCGCAGATTTCCGCGGGCCAGTAGTTCATTTGCGTAATAATATTGATCGTATAGTTGCTGCTCCAGACGGGACGAATCAAATGGCTCCAGATTCCCTGCAGATTAGCAGCCTGCGAACCGGGGCGGGAGGAAGAAATCAGAAGATAACGGCCATAATGGAATAAAAGCGAATAGAGAACGGGATCCTCCTGGTGCTCCGCAAAGCGCTGCAGGCGCACATCGGTGGGAATATCCTCGGATTCAGCGGATAAGGAGAATTTAGCGCGGCTATAATAGGCACTGTACTCACTGAGATGGCGGCGG
This sequence comes from Bacillota bacterium, assembly GCA_017442535.1. Classification (GTDB taxonomy): domain Bacteria; phylum Bacillota; class Clostridia; order Lachnospirales; family Bianqueaceae; genus RUG12817. The sequence goes on from JAFRZL010000049.1 coordinate 37,154, forward strand.
TAAAGCTCTTCCGGCTCAAAGGAACAGAGATTTTGAATATCTTTTTCAGCACGGATTTCTTCAATCTTGTCTTTTGAATCCGGCTCCTGATCGGGACCGCAGAAACCGGAGCGGATGGCGGTAAGCAGAGTAACCTGATCCGCATTCTCAATGAGGAGCCCGTCTGCTACATGAGTCATGCTGCCGCCTTTGACAAGAGGTTTGACGATAACACAGCCCCGCATTCCGCTGCGGCCATCCGGCATCTCCTGAATAATCGGGTTTTCCGCATCATGGATATAGCTTGGCTCTACATGGGCGGGGCAGCGGAAAGTGGCTTTCATGCGGCGGTGATAGTAGTCGGTTTCAAAGGGAAGGGGAGAGGTGTAGGAAAGTTTCAGATTGATCTTTCCGGGACGATCAGCGGAAAAGTGCATGATCAGCCCATTATCCGGGCAGGAGGCAAAATATTCTCTCAGGTAATGGACGCCATCATCGGTAAAACGAACAGAGGCAGTGGCGGTGTTTAGATCAAGATCCCGAACATAGTCGGAAACAGATCCGGTCAGAGAGGGGAATTCCAACAGCAGATTGCCGGCAGGCATGTAGGATTCGGTAAAATCTCCGAGCATTTCCCGGTCGATGAGGTCTCCGGCTTCAGTGAAGCGGTGTTCTGCAACCAGGGTGCGGCATTCTTCAAGCACGGAGGGATCAACCAGGCGATTCGTGTTCCGGGGAAAACCGGACCAGAGCGTATCTTCATTCAGAGGAATGGAGTCACAGTCGACCTTTCCTCCGATCATTGCACCAAGACGTCCGCTCCCGATGGGAAGGGATTCCTCCCATGTCGCGGCCGGTTGATGATAGTAGAGACGGTGAGACAATTCAGATGCTTTTCTTGTGGATGGCATAACCGGACCTCCGTTTTTTAACTGATCTGACTCAAAACAGCATGTTTTGGCCTTTGACTGATATACATACAGGATAAATTTGACATATGCATGTACAATGCATATTCTTTTTACACATGTTAACGTTTTGTGTTATAATAGGGATATGCATCAAATCTATATCAGACAGGAGGCAGTGCGATGGCTGTAAAACACATCGGAGAACGAATGAGGGAACTGCGAGAGGAAAGAATGTTGACATCTAAAAGGGTCGCTGAGATTTTGCAGCTGACACCGCAGTGCTATTCCCACTACGAAATGGGAAGAAGAAATCCCGGCATCCAGGATCTGATCAGTCTTTCCAAACTGTATGGCATTACACTGGATGAGATGGTTGACGGCGTTTATTTTGGCAAAACCAGTTTTGAGGAGCTTACTGAAAAACCGGTTGATTATGGTTTGTCGAGCAGTGAGCGCCGCGAACTGTCCTTCTACCGGGAGTATCTGATCTGGAAGCGCAGTAAGAGCGATTAATCGACAGACTCAGAGCCTGACCAGCTCATCTCCCGCAGCGCAATGCGGCCGGTTCCTGTTTGCCATACTCCCCACCCCGAAGCAGGAGCGGGAGCGGGCAAACAAACGGAAAGAGAAACCTTTTCTGTCAGGCCGGAGGCGATCTGACCTGACAGAAGGGGTTGATTATTATAGGCAGACAGGCTTAATGTGTTTTGATCCAGCTGCATTTGGATATGGCAATCTCCTCTGAAACAACCGGTATAGACCGGCTGGCTCAGGGGCGTGCAAATGCCTTTTTCCCAAGAACAAAGCAGGAAGCGTACACCATCACTAAACTGCGGTATGCGTTCGATCCGCACACCGTAACCTGTAAGAGAAAAGGCATCCAGTCCGATATACAGATCCAGGTATTGGCCGGTAGGACTGGCAAATCCCTGCCCGGCTGTTTTTTCGGGGCGGATAATCCATTTTTGTTGTTGAACGGGGTAGGGTTGGGTTTGAGTAAAGAGGAGGCGGCTACCCCGGTGAGTAGACATTAGGCCCGGGTAAACGAGGCCGTCACATTCCATATTTCCATAGCTCCAGGGTTTGCTGGGGCGGGCTTTTAATGACCATAAATGCTCGGAAGGATAATCGTCAGGACGGGCGGCATCCACTTGCCAACAGCCTTCTGCAAGAGGAAGCGACGGATATCGTGGATGTTCGGACGCATCGGTGACGGCTAGATCTTCCATAAGGGGCAGATCCGAAAAATCAGTATGAAATCCGGCATAATGGATTCCGCTGATCGGGAAGCCCTTGGTTTTGATAGGCAAACCGGGAAGTGTTCCCTCGGCCTGAGGGATAACTTCGGCGAATAAATACTGTTCGTTGTCCCGAATGCTTAGCGGATAGACGGCTTTGCCGGTAAGAACAGGAATAGCCTGGCTAAAAGAGTCCGTTTTGGAACGATACCAGCATATGGAGGAACAATCCGAATTTGTTCTGTCCAAACGATATTGAACGGTGAGGACGGGTTCGGCATCGTCTCCCGCTTCGATCAGGACAGGCTTTTCGGAGAATTCCGGAGCAGGGAGGGGTTCATAATCCAGGGAATACAGACCGGCCCCTTCAAGACCTTGCGGAGTTTTGCCGACAACCAGTACATCGTGCACACAGGAATCCGGGTTAAGATTGGTAATACGAAGCCAATGATCCCCGTGCGGCTCCAAGCGACAGATCCCGGAGGGGGACACAGTCCAGCGAATGGGCTCGGATCCAGTATATTGCTCTGCCACGATATCGAGGGATTGCCGGACAGGCAGCCTGGCTTCCACGGGTTGTAAGCGGATACGCCATGAAATACGGCCGAGTGCCTTGAAACGTTCCCGTTGACAGCATGGATCCCAGTCATCTGCACCGCGAAGCAGATTCCAGACATTATATTCATTTCCCACCTTGAAAGCCCGCAGCAGATCGGGCTTGTTTTCCAATGCGCATGAGGATTCGGGACTTGATGGGCTAATGGGGAATGAATTGTGATAGGTAAAGCAGCGAAGTGCCGGGTGAGGGCTGACGTGCCAACAGACTTCCCCAACATTGCCGGAGAGAGTGCAGTCCAGAACGGCAAGACTGCGGTGTTGGGCCTTTGAAAAATAAACATGATCGTTCATGTCAGGATACATTAAACGGCCTTCGAAATGACAGCCTGCATAAACCAGCATGGTTTCACAGGCGCTTCCTGAAGGATGATTGCCGTACCAGACAAAGTGGCAGTTCTCAAAGAAATTGATATCGCCGGTCCCTATGGAATCATCTGTCGACTGGAAGAAGCAGTCTTTGTAATAGATCCTGCCCATGTGGCGGCTATAGGAAAAGACATTCAGGAGGCTGATAAAGCGGCAGCGGATGAATTTCCAGCGATCAGGAGAACCAACAGGGAGAATGACCTGCGCCTGTGTAACACCGGGCGCGCGGCGGGGGTGGTTTTTAGAAGGATCGGGTGCATATTCCAGATCCACATTGCAGTAATTCCCGAAGGTGATGTTCTCGGCAGTAAAATCACTGCCTGCAATACCAAGCGTATTCCAATTGCCGATGGCACCCCGCATTTGCCCGCGATCCCCGTAGATAACTGTGTCCGCAGGACTTTGGCCCAGTCCGATCAATGTCAGATGCTGCTGCGTCAGGGTAAGGCCTACCAGATGGTTATCCGAATTATCTGAAAGGGGATCGTCCGTCCAATAGACATCGGGAGCAAGATAGATGGTTGCACCGTCTGCGGCAGCGGCGGATGCTTCCTGAAGGGTGGCAAACGTATGAGCTTGCCCACGGCGTGTTGCGTCAACAAGGATGTGGGTGTCATCCAGATGCGGTATTTCGATCATATGGCATTCTCCTGTAGATGGATAGAAAATGATTATTTGATGCGGGTTGCCTCCATTTCGGACCCGTTAAAGCGGATCGTCATCCGATCTCCTTCGAAAGAGAGGATTTCCAAGGCATAGGTGCCGGAGAATAATAAGCTCTTGGTATGAATCTGCGCAGTCGTTCCGTCCAGGGACCAGTCAAAATCGATCGGGAACCAGTACAGCGGTATTTTCATGGAACCGGTGTGATCCGCGCGAATCGTAATCTCGGAGCGGCCGGCCTGACTGTTGGATTCCCAGGTGCCGATGAAGGATTCTTCCGTAAAGGACGGGGCGGCGGATTCTTCCTGTTTGCTTTCCTCGCGGGAGGATTCATCCGGACGGGAGGAATCTTCGGGGGACATGCTTTCCTCGGGAGAAGATTCTTCTGCGGAGGACTCTTCCGGCTCAGCGGCTGGATCATTAGGCGAAGTGCGCAGCAGGAGAGTGTCGGATTCTTCGGACCAGCGCATGCTCTTGGTGTTGATTCGGGCAATCGTAATCAGACGGCTGTAACCGGATTGGTCGGTCAGCCGAAGAGTATTTTCATAGAGTGCCCAGGTATAGGTGTTGGCTTCGAACGAATCGTTTTCAGAACTGATGACACAGGTTTTATCCGGGAAGAAGCAATAGTGGAGGAGGCCGCCCGACTTCAAATGATACCAGTTGCCAAGGAGAAGCGATTCGACAGTGACAGGCGCTGCCGATTCATCCTGAAAAGAAATGTCATCCGCCCGATCCGGCAAGGAAGACTCTTCAGCGGGCTTGTTTTTTCCGCATCCGGCAAGGGAAAAAGTAAGTATTAGGATGCATGTTAAGGCTATTATAAAGTGTTTACGCATGGGATACACCTCCTGATTATAAAAAGTATAATATAATTTTGCCTTCTCGTCAATCCTTATGGAAAAAGAATTACGGACAAATACGCAGATGATGCTGAATCCTCTTGTATTTCGGCCTCAAATATGATATGGTGAAGGCAAGACACAGATAGGAGGAACTGGAAATGACGATACCCGGGAAGGCTTATGAAAATGCGAAGGAAATGCTTGACTTTATTGAACGGAGTCCCAGCTGCTACCATGTGGTCGCGAATGTCAAAACAATGCTGAAAGAGGCCGGTTACCTCGAGCTTTCAGAGGCGGAGGACTGGACCGAGTGCCTGAAGGAGGAGACGGGAACACGTCGATTCTTTGTTGTGCGCAATGACTCTTCTCTGATCGCAGTGCAGATGCCCGGCGGCAAGGCAAGGGGATTTCATATTTCTGCGGCACATAGTGATTCTCCCTGCTATAAAATCAAGGAAAAGCCTGAAATCACGGTGGAAGGCGCCTATACCAAGCTGAATGTGGAAGGTTATGGAGGCATGATCCGTTCCACCTGGCTGGACCGGCCGCTTTCCGTAGCCGGCCGGATCGCCGTGGAGACACCGGAAGGGATCAGGACGCAGCTGGTTTGCGTGGACCGGGATCTCTGTGTCATCCCCAATCTGGCGATTCATATGAACCGGGGCATGAATGAAGGCTTTGAATACAACCAGCAGGTGGATATGCTTCCGCTCTTCGGGGACGGAGAGGTTGAGAAAGGAGATCTGCTGAAAGTTGTGGCGGAGGCCGCGGGTCTGTATGAAGGGGAAGAACCCTGCCCGGACAGAATCCTGGGGCATGACCTTTTCCTGTATACCCGGCAGAAAGGGTTGATGATCGGAACGAAAGGCGAATTTGTAATGTCGCCGCGGCTGGATGATCTGCAGTGCGTTTTCGCGGAAGTGAAGGGGTTGCTGGCTGCGGAGCCCGGGAACTTTATCAATGTCTGTGTGGTGTTTGATAATGAAGAAGTCGGCAGTGGGACAAGGCAGGGAGCGGACTCGACCTTCCTGGAGGATGTGTTGCAGCGTATCTGCGCAGTGCGTGGCGGGGACGGATTAACTCTTGAACAGCGGATCCCCGAAAGCTTTATGATTTCAGCAGACAATGCACATGCGGTCCATCCGAACCATCCGGAAAAAGCCGATCCGACGAACCGGCCATATCTGAACGGAGGCATCGTCATTAAGTTCCACGGAAGCCAGAAATATACAACGGACGCGGTTTCGGCAGCACAGATGAAGCACATCTGCAGCCGGGCGGGCGTACCGTATCAGACCTATACCAATCGTTCGGATGTGGCCGGAGGTTCTACACTCGGACATATTTCGACCGCACATGTTTCCGTCGCGACAGTGGACATCGGGCTGCCGCAGCTTGCCATGCATTCCTCGGTAGAGACGGCCGGAACAATGGATACGGAGTACGCGGTCCGGATGTTTACCGAGTATTTCTCGGAGGAACTGGGGTAAGCTGAAATAAGAACTGATCATGGCCTGTGGCGGGATCGGCAACACCATCAAGGGTACCAGCGAGGCGAGTAATCGCTTCAAATAACAAAACAGCAGGTGGTCCACCTGCTGTTTTGGGTTCCGGAATTGAATCAGAGAAAAAAGGTGCTCATACTCGACGGCCGCCGCGAAGAATTATTCTTCGTACAGCTTAAGCACGTCGAGAAGCTTCTTGTCGAGTTCGGGCAGATCGATGTTGAACGGCCTGCGGGAAGGGCCAACCGGCATTCCGGCAAGCTGCATTCCGCGCTTGATGACGGGGAGCGACCCGATGCCCGGGAAGAGGGAGCGCAGGGGTACGAGGCTCTGCTGGGCGAGTTCGGCCTCTTCCAGACGGCCTTCCTCGAACAGACGGAAGATGGATACCATACGCTTGGGGCAGATATTCGCACAACCGGCAATGCCGCCGTTCATGCCGGCTTTGAGGCCGGGCAGAATGTGGGAATCATTGCCGCAGAGGACGATAAAGTCATCGGGTGTCTCATGGAGATAGGCCAGAGTGTTGTCGAAATTGCCGCTCGAATCCTTGATGCCGATAATATACGGATTCTCGGCAAGCCGCTTTACCAGAGAGGGCTCCATGTTGATACCCGTGCGCGGCGGGATATTGTACAGGATCATGGGAATGCGGCAGGTGTTCGCCACTTCGGTGTAATGGCGATACATGACTTCCTGCGAACTCTGCGCGAAATACGGCTCAATGACGCTCACGAGGTCGTATCCCAGCTCCTTGGCATACAGGGTGAGCTCGATGGTTTCCGCAGTGGTAACGCAGCCGGTACCGGCCATGATGGGAATGCGTCCTTTGGCCGTTTCGGCCATCACGCGCATGACCAATTTCTTTTCGTCGTGGCTGAGGGCGTAGAATTCCCCATTGGTGCCCAGACAGAAGAGCGCTGCGGCACCCGCTGCAATCTGGCGCTCACACTGGTTTCTGAGTTCTTCTACATTAATGCTTTCATCCTCGTGCATGGGGGTGACCATGGCGGGAATAATGCCTCTTAGTTTCATTGCTGCACCTCCGTGGTTGGTTTAATCCGGCAGACTACCGGGAATCATTCAAATGAACCATTATATGCTGATTATATCATGCGGGGCTTTTTTTGTAAAGCTGTTTCCGCCGGCATGATTTTTCGGTCAGGTCATGGGGCATATTTATGAGTTTCCGATTTGCGAATCTTTTTTTCGTTACCCATTGACAGACGCTGCCATCTGTGGTATAATCAAGAACTCCGTTTCTGAAGGAGAGACTACCGCAAAGGAGGAAGGACTATGAACCAGAGTTTGTTTCCCGTGATTGACCTCGCCGCGACGGGCGAGAATATCATTCGGCTTAGAGAACGTAAGGGCCTTTCGGTCAGAGATTTGCAGGATTATTTCGGATTTGAGGCGCCACAGGCAATTTACAAGTGGCAGAGCGGAAAGAGCCTTCCGACGGTGGACAATCTGTTCGCCCTGAGCGTTTTGCTCGAGACTCCCATGAATGAAATCATCGTGCGGGTACAGCCCGCACGGATCATCCGGCCGCAGGGGCCGGTACATACAGGAAAGCAGCAGGCAGAGGCCTGCTGCTCTGTTTTTTTCGAGAGATGCATATGTCGGGGAGTATAATACAAGCCGTGTGACAGACGCATATACCGCACCTGAAAAAAGGATTTGCGTTAAAGGCGGAGAAATACTATTGAGGATGCTTCGAGCTCCGGCCGTCGGTCCGGGTTTGAAGTATCAGACCGAACGCCGGACAGAATTCAAATCACAGATAAATGAGGAAGAAGTATGATGAAAACGATCAGACAGTGGTTTTGCGCGGTTCTCATCGCGGCCCTTTCAGCCACGATGTTTGCCGGATGCGCTTCCGGAGGAAAGCCCGGCACAGATTCACCCGGAGCGGAAAGCAGTGTCGGGGAAGCCTCCCGCGTTGATCCGGCGGGATCTGAGTCCGGGGAGAATGAGCTGGATACACTGTTCCAGGAGCTTACTCTGACACAGGACTCCGACGATATCCTGACGGTGGAGCCGGCGGAGGACACTTGGAAGGAGAGCTACCCGGACGGTCTCTGCGTACGTTTTGAGGGCTTTAACGAAGCGGAGTACGCGCATTTTCTGTCGCATCCCATCCTGAAGCAGGTGGATCCGCGGGTGAGCCGTCTGGGCGATGTATGGATCGGAAAAGGAGGGCAAACCCTCATCGACAAATATATCCGGAATACGGATCCTTCCGCCGATGTCAGCGCGAAAACACTGTACTGCGCACTCAGAAGGGCGGCCTTACTTTACTCGGATCCCGCTTTATTCGAGTCGATACCGGAAGATGTCCGGCACAGGGATGTTTTCCTGGTAGAAAGCGAACTGTATCAGTGGGATTACGATGGGCAGGGCGAAGTGCCGTATCCCGGCTATACCGGACCGATCATCACGAGCGGATACTATCTGATGCGGCTGGTCCCGGAGGGGGAGGAGCCGGACAGCAAAAACGTGGAATACATTATGTTCAGCGATTACCAGCTTGTTGGAGGAGGCTCCGACGTTGAATGCAAGCAGGCTGTGGAAAAGGACGGCGTGCTGGTGACCTACGATTACATGACCAGGAAATACCTGCGGGAATTCCTGCAGGATGAAAGCCGCTATGCGTATCTGATGCGCGACTCCGAATACCATTACGAGGCACTGGTGGATTCCATTTACGGCCATACGGCTTCTGCTATGGCAGTGGAACTGGGATCGAAGGTGCTTAAAGAGGAACTGACCAGGGAAGTCTATATCTCCATTCTTTACCGGTTGCTTGCCATGCAGGAGGCCGGGTTCGCAGACTGCTATGAATCCATGGAGAGATATTACTATATCAGTCAGGCTGAGAATCTACGGGACCATGCGGTGGACGTTTTGACGGATCTTTCCGGTTATTTAAGCACCCAGGAGCTCGATCCCCTGCTTCCGGTTCCGATGTCCCGCAACCCGCTCAAAAACCTTTCACGCCTGTATAAAGAGGAACTGGCGGAATTCGCGATCGATGAATTTGAAGCATTGGGCGATTCGGCGGAAGAATCACTGACTGTCTGCACACTGATATACAAGACCGGCGTTACGAACCGTTTTCTGAGGACGCTCGCGGAGAATACGAATGAGCCAATGCTGAAAAGCGCCTGCGAGGATCTGATCCAATACAATCATACAACCTTCGGAGCGGTAGGAGACTTTATGAAACGCTACGGCGTAAAGTCCGCGGTGGGCTTTGTGAACAGTCTGTGGGGCGTGGATACGATGGAACTGGTCAGAGGGATTCAGACGGGGGATTCCGGCGAGGCTGTGCAGGGCGTGCTGAAGACGGTGCAGGGGATCGGCGTGTATGCCCTGAAGACACTTGCCGCTTTTGTGACGGATGCCGGGGAATTCACATACGATCTGTGCATCTTTGCCGGAGATGCCGCTGCCGATACGACAAGCCAGTATCAGAGCATGGTCTCTATGAAAGCCATTTCCGACATCGCCTATGCGCTGAGGCAGGCCATGTATCCGATCGCCACGCGTGCCTATCAGGATATCACCCCGGAGGAGATGCAGGAATTCGTCTACCTGGGACAGCTCCTGGTGATTGCCCGCGCGAGCGGAGAATACTGCTGGGAACAGCTGGTAACGAAGCACGGCGGCCTGGCGGAACTGTTCAACCTGGATAATATCGTGGCGGCGGAGAGGTATTATGATGAAGGTCAGCAGCGCTGGAGGCAGTTGTATCTGGACTTTGATGCGATCATCACTATGGACAGGCGGACCGCGGTGACCCACTATGAAATCCCCTGGTCGAGCGGCGACGGCAGCGGAGGAGGATTCTCCGGCGGAGGCGGTGAAGGCGATGGAGGCGGCGGAGGCGGCGCCCGAGGAAATAATAGCGGCGGTGGAGGCGGCGGACGGTAAAGCTGCAGCCATACTCTCCCGTATACAGCAAAACAGCAGGTTTTCACCTGCTGTTTTTTGCTGCAAATCATACTTTAGAGGCAATGGAATATACTGCGCCAGCCGGGGATGCGGCCTGAGGTCGGCCGGCCGACCAATGGGGACGCCGCCGCTTCCGTTAGACCGGATAAATCCGGCCTGCGGGGAGACGGAGGACGTCGGGGGTGCCGGAGATCCGGCAAATGATCACTCTGATGGAGACGTAAGGGTGAAGGGCGATCGGCGGGTCGGACGAGAGTACGCAAAAGCGCGGGAAGGAAAGAAGGAATGGCAAAACGCGGAGCGAAAATGAGATCCGGTGTTTTAATAATCCTTTCTTCAAGGCTTTTGAGATGTGCAGCGTTATAGTTCATCTGCACCTGAACCGATCGGCGGGCTTTGGCTCCGGCCGCATCCCCGGCTGGCGCATGTGGGGCTTACTTGACGGAGCGGGCTTCGAGGAAGGCCTCAAAGACCTGGGCGAAGGTGTCGTTGACGTCAAAAGGCGCCTCGTAGGAAACAGAGGATTCCACCATGCAGCGGTCCAGGGCGGCAGACGTGGCGTCCGAAGCCTTGTTCAGCTGGTTCATATACTGGCGGACTTTATTGCGGTCATAGTTGATGGTACGCACGCGGCGGACGTCCACACGGTAGGCCACCTGATTGCCCTCGGCGTTGAAGCGGTAGCCGGTACCGCCTCCGGGCAGCAGCACTTCCGAACTGCGCAGGTCCGTCATGGTGGAAAACACGCGGGCGAGGGACTGGCGACGGCCGTTCAGGCTGATTTCACTGTCCAGATGGACAGGCAGTCCAGCCTTGGCGGCGTAGATGGCTTCGGAGAGCTTCTCCTGCTCGCCGAACAGGTAAAGTGCGAAGTCCACCATTTCGGTGATGCGGTCGGCATACTCGCAGTCGGGAACGACGGGGATAACCTCATTCTCCAGCTCGGGCATAACCTTTTTGTGAAGGTATGTGTTCTCGACCGTGACGATATTGTCCTCCGTCATGAGGATGGACTCGGCCTCGTCCATCAGAGACTGGAGTTTATTTTGAAAACGGAAAGCTTCTTTCAGATTCATTTCAGTACCTCCTGACAATCAATGTTTGATGATGGATCCATTATAACACGATTCCGCCGGAAAAACAATCAACTGCCGGTTGAATCCGCGGAAAACCGAAGAGGCCCTATTTGTGAATCTGTCTAAAAAAAGCTCCAAAAGGGGCCCTCATTTCTTGGTTTTGGCTATTGCACCGGAGCGGCAATTCTGCTATAATTATTTTTCAGCAGGGTGCAAGCAGGCTGCGAATCAGAATAGACAGTTGCGCTGCGCAGTCGGGGGACCCGCCTCGATTGCGTTTTTTTCTGCGCATCAGCAGGCGCCCGCAGGACTCAAAGAGGAGGACCAGGCATGGAGAGAGACTTATATCTCGTTCTTGAAAACGGAGAGGTTTTCAGGGGCAAGCGCTTCGGCGCGGAGGGAGAGGCCGCTGGTGAAGTCGTTTTTCATACAGGTATGGTGGGATATCTGGAGACGCTGACCGATCCCGGGTATTGTGGACAGATTGTAGTACAGACTTTTCCGCTGATCGGGAATTACGGTTTGATTCCGGATGAACAGATCGGCGATAGGGCCTATTTAAAAGCTTATATTGTGAGAGAGTGGTGTCAATCTCCTTCTAATTATCGCAGTGAAGGAACGGTTGACGCTTTTTTAAAGCAGCAGGGTGTGGTCGGGCTGTATGACATCGATACGCGCGAGCTGACCAGGATCCTCCGTGAAAACGGGACGATGAAGGGGGCGCTTGCCGAGTCGCCGGAGAGGGCACACGAGGTGCTCACAGCTTTTATCAAAGAGGATAAAGCCACGGAAGGGCATGCGAGCAAAGTCGAGCTGGTGACGCGCCGGGAGGTGCTGACCGTGCCGGCCAAGGGCGAGACGAGGTTCAGAGTTGCCGTGATGGATTACGGCTGCACCCGGAATCTGGTCCGCATGCTGACTGAGCGGGGCATGGAAGTGACGCTTTTCCCGGCGGGAACAGCGGCACTGGACGTCCTTGTGACGGATCCCGACGGAATCATCCTGAGTAACGGCCCGTTCGACCCGGAGGAAGACGCCGAGCTCATATTTGAAGCACAGAGGCTGGTATACTCCGGCAAGCCGCTGATGGGAGTGGATTTCGGCCATCTGCTGCTCGCGCTCGCGAGAGGCGCCCGGATGACAAAACTTAAGCATGGGCACCGCGGAGCCAACCAGCCCGTGAAGCATCTGCCGAGCGACCGCGTCTATATTGCAAGCCATGCCCAGGGGTATGCGGTCGACGCGGATTTCCTGCCGATGAATGCCTGGGCCACCTTTGAGAACCTGAATGATAAAACGGTGGAAGGCCTGCAGTATACGGATATTCCTGCCTTCAGCGTGCAGTTCATCCCTGAGGACGGACGCGGTAAATCAACGACGGGCTTCCTCTTTGACCAGTTCGAGAAGTTCATGAAAGACGCGCAGTAAGCGGAAAGGAACAGTAAAATGCCACGAAATAAAGACTTGAAAAAAGTAATGGTGATCGGATCCGGCCCCATTGTGATCGGACAGGCGGCGGAATTTGATTACGCGGGCACGCAGGCCTGCCGCGCACTGCAGGAAGAGGGGCTGGAAGTCGTACTGATCAACTCCAACCCCGCGACGATCATGACGGATGAAGCGATGGCGGATCATATCTACATCGAACCGCTGACACTGGAGACGGTTAAGCGGATCATCGAAAAAGAGCGCCCGGACAGCATCCTGTCCACATTGGGCGGACAGACCGGACTGACCCTGTCCATGCAGCTGGCCCGTGAAGGCTTCCTGGAAAGCCATGGCGTGAAGCTCCTGGGTGCCAAGCCCGAAACGATCGACAAAGCCGAGGACCGGCAGTCCTTTAAGGATACGATGGAGTCCATCCATCAGCCCTGCATCCCCTCCAAGGTCGTGACGACGCTGGAGGACGGCCTGGCCTATGCGGAAGAAATCGGCTATCCTGTGATCATCCGGCCCGCGTTCACCCTGGGCGGCACGGGCGGCGGTATCTGCCATAATGTCGAGGAGATGAAAGAAATCTGCGCCAATGGTCTGCGCCTGTCGCCGATCACGCAGGTGCTGGTCGAAAAATGCATTTCCGGCTGGAAAGAAATCGAATTCGAAGTCATCCGCGATGCCAAGGGCAACAGTATAACGGTCTGCAGCATGGAAAATGTGGACCCGGTGGGCGTGCATACCGGTGATTCGATCGTACTGGCACCTGCGGTCACACTCTCCCATGATGAATACCAGATGCTTCGTACCGCTGCGCTGGATATCGTGGAGGCGCTGGGAGTGGAGGGCGGCTGCAATGTGCAGTTCGCGCTCTATCCGGAGAGCAGGGAATACGCGGTTATTGAGGTCAATCCGCGCGTATCCCGTTCATCGGCGCTTGCTTCCAAGGCGACCGGATATCCGATCGCTAAGGTGGCGACCAAGATCGCGATCGGTTATACACTGGATGAGATCCGGAACGCGGTAACCGGTACGACCTATGCATGCTTCGAACCCACGATCGACTATGCGGTGGTTAAGCTTCCCAAATGGCCCTTTGACAAATTCGTTTATGCCAAGCGGACGCTCGGAACGCAGATGAAGGCAACGGGCGAAGTCATGGCGATCGGCACGAGCTTTGAACAGGCCATGATGAAAGCCGTCCGCGGAGCCGAGATCGGGCTGGATACGATGAACCTGCCCAAGCTCGCGGAGCTTAGCGACGAGAAACTGATCGCGCGTATGGAAGACTGCGATGACGAACGCATTTTCATCATTTACGAGGCGCTGAAGCGCGGCGTCAGCGTGGAGCGTGTGCATGAAATCACGATGATCGACGAGTGGTTCCTGTATAAGTTCCTGAACCTGATCGATTATGAGCGCAGACTGCAGGCGGAGCCCATGACTGAAGAGCTCTATCATGAAGGCAAGAAACTGGGATATCCTGACAAGGCGATCGCCCGCCTGAGCAGCAAGAGCCTGCCCCGTCACGAAAATGCCGTCTTTAAGATGGTGGATACCTGCGCGGCTGAATATGCGGCCCAGACACCGTATTTCTACTCCACATATGACGAGGAAAACGAGGCGGAGGAATTCATCCGCAACCGCCATGACTCCAAGCCGACGGTGATCGTATTCGGTTCCGGGCCGATCCGGATCGGTCAGGGCATCGAATTCGACTATGCTTCGGTGCACTGCGTGTGGGCTCTGAAGAAAGCAGGCTTCCAGGTCGTCATTGTCAATAACAATCCCGAGACGGTTTCCACGGACTTTGATACGGCCGACCGCCTGTATTTTGAGCCGTTGACGCCTGAGGATGTGATGAACATCATCCGGGTCGAGAAACCCTACGGCGTGGTGGTGGCTTTTGGCGGACAGACGGCTATCAAGCTGACCAAGTTCCTGGACGAGCAGGGCGTACGAATCCTGGGGACCCAGGCCGACAGCATCGACGCGGCCGAGGACCGCGAACGCTTCGACGCGCTGCTCGAGAAGCTCAAGATCAAGCGCCCGCAGGGACATACGGTCTTTACGACGGAAGAGGCTCTCCGTGCGGCCCACGATCTGGACTTCCCGGTGCTGATGAGACCTTCTTACGTGCTGGGCGGCCAGAACATGATTATCGCGTTCTCTGACGAGGATATCGTGGAGTACATGCAGATCATCCTTTCCCACAATATCGAGAATCCGGTTCTGATCGACAAGTATTATATGGGGACGGAGATCGAGGTGGATGCCATCTGTGACGGTGAAGACATCCTGATCCCCGGTATCATGGAGCATATCGAGCGCGCGGGAGTGCATTCCGGCGACTCCATCGCAGTCTACCCCGCCTGGAATCTGAGTGACAATCTGCGTAACAAAATCGTGAATCATTCCCGCAAGTTGGCGCTGGCGCTGAAAACCATGGGCCTGGTCAACATCCAGTACGTAGTATTTGAAAACGAGGTCTATGTGATCGAGGTCAATCCGCGCTCATCCCGTACGATCCCCTATATCAGCAAGGTTTCCGGCGTGCCGATGGTGGACCTGGCGACCCGCTGCATGCTGGGCGAGAAGCTCAGCAATATGGGTTACGGCACGGGCCTGTACCGCCGCCCCAAATACATGTGCGTCAAGGTCCCGGTCTTCAGCTTTGAGAAATTGATCGACCTGGATGTACAGCTTGGCCCCGAAATGAAGTCCACCGGTGAAGTGCTGGGTATCGGCCGTACGCTCGAAGAAGCTTTGTACAAGGGCCTCGTGGCTGCCGGCTACAAGATGAAGAAATCGGGAGGCATCTTTATCACGGTCCGCGACCAGGATAAGGGCGAAATCGCCGAAATCGCTGAAAAATACTACCAGATGGGCTTCCGTCTGTACGCTACCCGCGGCACCGCTGAGCTCCTGGAGGACGAGGGCATGCCGGTCATGGTCGTCCCCAAGATCTACAAGAACGCCAAATACAATTCCATGACGCTGGTGGAGAGCGGCGAAATCAATTATATAATCTCTTCGTCCAAGAAGGGCCGCCTGCCGCAGCGCGACAGCGTGAAAATCCGCCGCAAAGCCGTGGAGCACGCGATCCCCTGCCTGACCTCTCTGGACACCGCGAATGCTCTGGCAGACAGCCTGATGAGCCACTATTCTCAGGAGAACACCGAGCTGGTGGAACTGAAGGATATGAAGGACTGAGTTTCTCTCCGTAGAGAAACAACTGCAAACAAGCCGTGTTTCGGCGCCCCCCGGGAGGGGAAGCTTCGCGCCGGAGCACGTTTTTTTTCGGCCCGTGTTCCGGCTTGACTTTCCGCCCGATCCGGAGTATAATGACCGCAGTTATTTGGCTTTCCCAAGAGCCTGAATTGTAATTACAGACAGGAGGCAGTTGTCATGGCAGCCAGTCAGAATGTGGAAATTGTGGAAGTATTGACCAAGGCGCAGCGCCGTAAATTCGTGGATTATCCCAATCAGTTGTACAAGGATAATCCTTATTTTGTGCCTGCCTTTTACGGGGATGATCTGGATGACTGGGATCCCAAGAAGAATCCTGCCTTTGAATACTGTGAGGCCAGGTGCTTTCTGGCTTACCGCGACGGGCAGATCGTGGGCCGTATCGGGGCGATCCTGAGTCACCGCGCCAACGAGAAATGGGGCACGAAGCGGATGAGGTTCTCGCAGGTGGATTTTATCGATGATCCCGCCGTATCCAAGGCGCTCTTTGACAAGGTGGAGGAATGGGCCCGCGAGAAAGGCTGTGACGAGCTGCAGGGGCCTCTCGGCTTCAGCGATATGGACCGCGAGGGCATGCTGGTGGACGGATTCGACAGGCGCAGCATGTTTATCACCTATTATAACGATCCTTATTACATTGAACATATGGAGAGAATGGGCTTCGAGAAGGACGCGGACTGGATTGAATACATGCTGATGGTGCCCCAGCCAGGAGATCCCAACTATGTGAAAATCAACCGGATCGCGGAGGCTGTGCTGAAGCGCAGCAACACGCATCTGGTCAAGCTGAAAAAGCGTTCCGAGTACAAGCCCTATATCCGCAAGGTTTTTGAACTGGCGAATGTGGCTTACGCACCCTTGTACGGCACAGTGGAATTCAACGACCGACAGGTGGAACGCTATGCGAATAAGTTTATCCCGCTGATCAATCCGGACTACTGTCTGCTGCTCGAGGACGAAAACAACGAGCTGGTTGCCTTTGGCATCGCGGCCCCGTCGATGGCGGAGGCCATGAAGGCCTGCCACGGACATCTCTTCCCCTTCGGCTGGATCGGCGTCCTCAAATCACTCCGCAAAAACGACGCGCTTGATCTGCTGCTCGTGGCGGTGCGTCCCGACCTGCAGCGCCTGGGCCTTAACGGCATCCTGATGAACCGGATGATGCAGAGCGCCCTCAAAAACGGCATCAAATGCGCCGAAACCGGCCCGATGCTGGAGAAAAACGCCAAGATCCTGGCACAGTTCAAGATGTTCGCGCAGGAGCCCAAGAAGCGCCGCCGCTGCTTCGTAAAGAAGATCGTTTAAGATTTCCGTCAATAGCTGCTTTCGCTTTCTTCATCAAAAGAAATAAAGTCCCGGTGCGGTGAGCACAGGGACTTTGTGATACACATATTATTGCTGCAGTTTTTTACGGTATTCCGAAGGCGAGATGCCCTTGCGGCGCCGGAAAAGCCTTGTAAAATATGTCAGATCCTCTATGCCGCAGGCCGAAGCGATCTCCTGAATGGGCTGATCCTGAGTATTCATCAGGAAAATTGCTTGGTCGATACGGCGGTCATTGATATAATCGGTGAGCGTGGATCCGGTTTCCTTATGGAAAAGAGTGGACAGATAGCTCCTGTTGACAGAGTAAGTGTCTGCCAGAAGCCGGAGGGACAGGGGCTCTGTCAAATGGCAGGAGATGTGCAGGATGATCTTTCGAACGAGGGGAGAATATCCTTTGGTCTGCTGAGAACCGACAAGCAGGCAATACTTACGTACGATCTCTTTCTCAAAGGGGGAGAGCTCTGCAATCGAAGAGAGATCTTCGATACTGATGGCGATGCTTCTTGACAGGGAGTCAAGATAAACAGGATGGACGTTTGCCCGTTCGGCAGCCTTGCGGCAGAGGGTATTCAAAATGATCATATAATTCTTGCGGCTGCGCAGATGTGGGACGCCACGATCATCCAGATCGGAAAAAACTTTGGAAGAAACGCAGCGAATAGCCGTCTCCGTGTCTCCGTGCGAAATAGCGTCCATCATCCGTGCCTCTATCGCATAGCGCTTTTCGATCAATGATCTGGTATCCTGACTGGATTCCATCGGCGGATGCGGGGCAAAGGTGACGGCAGCATCTTCTTTTTCGATTATGGCCTGTATACTGTACTGACCGGGCCCGAAGAGCGCGTCTGCCAGGCTTTCAAAAAAACCTTCCATGATCTGAAGATTTTCGATGAATGGAATGGTGGCGTAATACTGCATCAGAAAGGGAACCATGGCTGCGGAGACCCCTAGCTGACGGCAAAGGATCTGTGCCTGAGAAAGGGAGGCATGTTCCGTCATATAAGGGCCTGTTACAAAGAGAAGTGGAGCTTCCTGTTCCGGAATGGGAAGCACAATATAATGACACAGATATGAATCCCGGACATAATAGACATAGTGCCTGCCGAAGAGCTGGGGATCCAGATCATCCAAAAAACTGCGAAACTTAGCAGAAGCGATCAACTGGGAACGGAGCCCGAAATCCAGAGAGACGGGCCAGGGATCATTCAGGCTTACAATTTGGGTCTTAAGACGCACTTTGCCAAGATAGTTTTCCGCGAGACCGAGTATGGGATGGTGCATAATGAACACGAGCCTCCGTATGCTGATATTTGGTTTTAATCATACTATTTTTTGAACAATTTGTCAATAACAAATATCATACGCAAATAAACAAAAATTAAACTGGAAAAACTGTGTTACCCCCTATATAATTTGAGTATAGTAATGCGTAGTCTTCTCCTGACCGGGAGAAGGCAGAAAGGGGTAATTATGTCAACCGGTACTAGCAAGTACGATGTCGGCAATGGCATTCACCGCGTGCCGACCTGGCGCATCTATGGATACGTTCTGAACAATACGGCTACCAATCTCTACCTGTTCATGATGAATTTCATCTCTTATTTCATCACCGGATGGGTAGGCATGGGCGTTGTGCTGGCAGGAAGTTTCTCCATGATCATGCGCATCTGGGATGGTGTCACCGATCCGTTCATCGGGTACATCGTGGACAAAACAAATGGTAAGCTCGGTAAAAACAGACCCTTTATGATCATCGGCAATGTGATCCTGTGACTGTGCAGCTTCCTGATGTTCTTTGTAGTTCCCAAGCTTCCCGAGGGTGTATTCCGAATTGCTGCGTTCTTCCTGATCAACGCTGTCTATTACATCGGCTATACCTTCCAGTGTGTCGTTACCAAGTCTGCACAGACCTGCGTAACCAATGATCCCAAGCAGCGTCCTATCTTTGGTGTATTCGATGCGATCAACAATTCGATCCTCTTCACCGGATGCGGATGGCTGATCTCCAACTATTTCGCACCCAAGTACCATGGACTGCAGACCGATATCGGTCTCTTCCATGAGATGTGGATCTATGTGGCGATTATTTCCGCTGTATTTACTGCTATTGCCGTTATCTCTATCTGGCCCAAAGACAACAGCAAGTATTACGGAACCGGTAAGCCGCAGCGCGTAACCTTCAAAGACTATTTTGAGACGATCAAGCATAACCGTGCGATCCAGATGCTGGTCCTTGCCGCTTCTACCGATAAGCTGGGATCCGCTGCCCGCAATACGACGGTTACGGTGATCATGTACGCCATTGTTGTCGGCAACTATGCATTGAGCGGCGCCTTTAATATCTACACCACGATCGGTAATATCCTCTTTATCATTCTGGGAATGGGCATTATCGCGACGCGCTTCGGTCAAAAGAAAGCCATGGTGCTATCCAGCTGGATTGCGCTGGCCGGCAATATTCTGCTGGTACTGCTTTGGGTGCTTGGTGATCCCAAGACACTCGGCCTGCCGGGCTATACCAATGGCTATGGTCAGGAATTCGCGGTGGCAGGACTCAGCTTCTTTACGATCGCTCTGTTTGTGCTGACGGTTGTGACCGGAGGATTCCAGCAGGTCAGCTCCAATATCGTTATCCCGATGACGGCTGACTGTGCTGATTACGAGACCTATCGTACCGGCAAATATGTTCCCGGCCTGATGGGTACGCTGTTCAGCTTCATCGATAAGCTGGTATCCAGTCTGGCTCCCTTTATTGCGGGTCTGATGCTTGCGGGCATTGGCTTCCGCGAGAAAATGCCCGACGTGGATACTCCGTTCTCGCCTGAACTGAAAATGGTAGGTCTGTTCCTGATGTACGGTCTGGTCATCATCGGTCTGATCTTTAATCTGGTCGCGATGAAGTTCTATCCGCTGACTGCCGAGAAGATGGAAGAGGTTCGCGAGAAAATCGCCGACATCAAGGCGCAGTACGAGAACGAGAGCGCGGCAGAAGCAAAATAAGGGTTTCGGCCCGGAAAGGATTCTCTGATGGCTGACAAGAAAAAAACGCCCCTGTCCAACGATCAGGTCAAGGAACTGATCGGATTGGAAGAAGAATTGAAAGAGCTGCAGCAGAAGCACGGCATTGAGGAAAAGGGCAGCCTGTGGGAGAGGCTGATAAGCAGGTATTACACCTTTAAGGACGCTCACACCCACAAAAATCCCGTTAACCGCAAGAAATACTGCAAGCTCTGCCTGCTGGGCATTTTCGGTGTGCATCATTTTTATGCCGGCCACTGGGTGAAAGGTATTTTCTACTGCATCCTGAGCTGGACAGGCATATCGATTGCCATGAGTCTGATCGACGCAATGATTGCGATTCCGATGGAGCCTGATGAGAACGGAATGATTTTGATCTGAGAGAAAGGGCTGTCGGAAACGGCAGCCCTGTTTGTTTATCCTGATAAGGAGGTACTACATGTTATACCCGATAATGAGTAATTCGCGAACAGTGACGGATCTGTCCGGCGTCTGGGAGTTCAAACTGGATGACGGCAAAGGATTTGAGCAGGAGTGGTTTAAGGAGAAATTGACCGATCCCATGACGATGCCGGTTCCGGCTTCCTATAATGATCTGAAGGAAGGTGTAGGCTTCAGGGATCATTATGGCTGGGTTTTTTATCAGAGATCGATCGCGGTGCCCCGTTTTGTCAGAGAAACACAACGCGTTGTTCTGCGCTGCGATGCTGTGACGCATGTGGCAAAGGTTTATCTGAACGGAGAGTTGATCGGAGAACACAAGGGCGGCTTCCTGCCTTTTGAAATCGAGGTGCAGGATAAGCTGCGGGACGGAGACAATCTGCTTACGATCGCTGTCAGTAATATTATCGATTATACGACGCTTCCGGTGGGCGGGCAGAGTGCCATGATGAGCAATGCGTCTATCGCCGGACGCGGTTACAGGCCCAGAAAGAAACAGAACTATCCTAATTTCGACTTCTTTAATTATTGCGGTATTACCAGACCGGTGCGTCTGTATACGACGCCGAAAGATTATCTGAAGGATATCACGCTTCTCGCTGACGTGAAGGGATCCGCCGCGGATCTGGCCTACGATCTGGATGTTGTGGGGAATGGAGAAGCCAAGGTCGAGGTATATGACCGCGAGGGCCGTAAAGTCGCTCAAAGCGAGGGCTTAAAAGGCAGCCTTCATATTGAAAACGTACAGCTCTGGCAGCCGCTTGCCGCTTATCTGTATGAGGTACGTGTAACGTTCGGAGAGGATGTTTACACGCTTCCTTACGGAATCCGGACTGTCAAAGTGGAGGGAACCAGATTCCTGATCAACGGCAAACCGTTCTACTTTAAGGGATACGGCAAGCATGAGGATACCTTCCCCGGCGGACGCGGTATGAATCTGCCCATGTATGTGAAGGATATTTCGCTGATGAAATGGCAGGGAGCCAACAGTTTCCGCTGCAGCCATTATCCCTACAGTGAAGAGATGATGCGGCTTGCGGATGAGGAGGGCATTGTGGTGATCGATGAGACACCTGCAGTCGGGGTGAATTTTGACTTCGGCGGAGGAGCTAATTTCAATGGACAGAGGGTAAAGACCTTTGATAAGGAGCACGGCATTCAGACATTTGAGCATCATAAGGATGTGATCCGTGATCTGGTCGCGCGTGATAAGAATCATGCCTGTGTCGTGATGTGGAATATTGCGAATGAGCCGGACTCTTATACAGAAGGCGCCTATGAATATTTTAAGCCGCTGTACGATTTATGCCGGGAACTCGATCCGGAAAAGCGCCCCTGTACGCTGACCAGTGTCCAGATGGCGGGCGGCCCCGATACGGATATTTCCGCGAAACTGAGCGATGTGATCTGCCTGAATCGTTATTACGGCTGGTATGTCGGCGGGCCTGATCTGGAAGGCCCTGAAGAATTGCTGCGCGCCGAACTGCAGCAGTGGGAAAAGCTTGGCAAGCCGCTGGTCTTCACGGAGTTCGGAGCCGACACGGTCATGGGCCTGCACGATACTACTCCGGTAATGTATTCCGAGGAATATCAGGTTGAGTATTATAAGATGAACAGCCGGGTCTTTGATGAATTCGCTTTTGTAGTCGGTGAGCAGGTATGGAATTTTGCCGATTTTGCGACCAGCCAGAGCCTGGTCCGGGTGCAGGGCAATAAGAAGGGGCTCTTTACCAGAGACCGCAAGCCGAAGCT
This sequence comes from Bacillota bacterium, assembly GCA_017442535.1. Classification (GTDB taxonomy): domain Bacteria; phylum Bacillota; class Clostridia; order Lachnospirales; family Bianqueaceae; genus RUG12817. The sequence goes on from JAFRZL010000049.1 coordinate 59,532, forward strand.
GGCGGCACATTACTATCGTGAGCGCTGGAACAGCATCCCCGATTTTGGCTATAAAGAATAATATTTCCTGTGAGGCGGGGGGGGCGACTGGCCCCCGGGCCATTCAGAAAGAGAGGCAAACATGGTTGATCTTAAAGCAAAACCGTTTTATCTGACGGATGAGCAGATTGCGTGGGTGGAGGATACCATTGCTTCCATGACGCTTGATGAGAAGCTGGGTCAGCTTTTCATTCTGATGAAAGCGATTCCCGGCGTAAACGAGGACGAGATACGCCTGACGCTGAATACCTGGCATCAGGGCGGCCTGCGCTGGCAGGGCGGAGATAAAGCCACGGCTCAGTACCAGAATAGGGTCTATCAGGAGAACAGCCGGATACCGCTGCTGATTGCGGCAAACTGTGATGACGGCGGAAGCGGCGTTTGTCCGCAGGGAACTTTTGTAGCCACAGCCGCGGAAGCAGGCGCGTCCGAAACCACGGAAACGGCTTATCATATCGGCTATGTGGCCGGCAGGGAAGCGGCCGCGCTAGGTGTCAACTGGATGTTCAATCCCGTGGCGGACCTGTACCGCAACTGGCGCAATACGATCGTGAATACACGCAGCTTCGGCGCAGATCCCGACAAGGTGCTCGAGCGCTGCCGCGCCTATATCAGGGGCATCAAGGACGCCGCACCCTATATGGCCTGCACTGCCAAGCATTTCCCGGGAGACGGCCAGGATGAACTGGATCCGCATCTGTCCCTGGCGCATAATGATCTTGGCTTTGAAGAGTGGATGGCAACATACGGCAAGGTTTATCGCGGACTGATAGATGATGGACTGGAAGCTATTATGCCGGGACAGATTTCTTTGCCGGCGGCAAGCCGCTATTATCGTCCCGGTATCAAGGACGAAGAAATCATGCCGGCTACGCTGTCACCTGAGCTTCTGCGCGATTTGTTGCGCGGCGAACTCGGATTTAATGGGGTGCTGGTCTCCGATGCGAGCCATATGATCGGTATGTCCGGCGTCATGAAACGCAGTGAAGCCGTGCCGAAATGCTTTGCGGCAGGCTGCGATATGTTCCTCTTTGCCAATGACATGGCAGAGGATATCGAATTCCTGAAGCAGGGTATAGCGGATGGAATCGTGACGGAGGAATGTCTGTCAGACGCACTGCACCGCGTGCTGGGGCTGAAGGCACATCTGGGCCTCAACGAAAACCGCCGCATTCCGGAAGAGGCCGACCTGGAAGTCATCGGCTGTGAGAAGCATCATATGTACGCCGGACAGGCAGCGGATGAAGGCATTACCCTGGTAAAGGACACCCGTCATCTGCTTCCGATCGATCCGGCTACGCATAAGAACGCGTTCCTGATCTATGTACAGACCACTCCCAACAGCAAGGCTTATCAGGGGGATCCCGTCCGCACCATGGTGACGGAAGCGCTGGAAAAAGCTGGATTCAACGTGACACAGTGCCCGAATTTCTATGACCTGGAAGTAAAGAACGGTCCCAGTCCCCGAAATATGGGTATTATGATGGGGCACAGCAGCCGCAAGGAGTTCATCGAAAAATATGATGTGGTTTTTGTGGTCGTCAATGTTAAGGGATATGCGCAGCAGAACAATGTGCGTCTAATCTGGAGCTGCAATCATTCGATTGAAATGCCCTGGTATACGGAAGAAGTGCCCACGGTCGGCATCAGCCTGAATTATACCAACCATCTGGTGGATCTGGCTTATCTGCACACCTTTATCAATGCCTACGGGCCTACCAAAGAGCATGTTGAGGCGCTGGTGGACAAACTGACAGGCAAGAGTCCGTTTAAGGGAACCGCTGAGGACACCGTCTTCTGCGGACGCTGGGATACCCGTTTGTAAAAGGAGAAACTATGACAGATTTGAATCATTTCGTTCCCCGGCATCCGTCCGCCGTCTGTGTTGACTCTGACGGATGCGCCATGGACACCATGAATATCAAACATTTCCGCTGCTTCGGTCCCTGCATGATCACCGAATGGGGGCTTGAAGAGTGGCGGGAGGAGCTCCTGGACCGCTGGAATGTCATTAATCTGTTCTCTGCGACACGTGGTATTAATCGTTTTAAAGGGCTTGCCAAAGAGCTTGCCGAGATTGACCGTACTTACAAGCCGATCGAGGGGATAGAGAAGCTCAGAGAGTGGGCGGACGAGGCGCCGGAGCTCTCCAATGACGCTCTCGCGGCATACTGCGAGGCAGAGGAGGCCACCGGCAGAAAATGTCCGGAGATCCTGAAAAAAGCTCTGAACTGGAGCCGAGAAGTCAATGCCGCGATCCGCAGGCTTCCCGAAGAGGAAATCCATGATTTCCCGGGCGTTCGGGAGGCGCTTGCCATGGCGCATGAAGCGTCGGATGTGGCGGTTGTGTCGAGCGCCAACCGTGACGCGGTGCTTGCAGAGTGGACGCGTTTCGAATTGCTTCCGCACGTGGATCTGGTCTGTGCGCAGGACACGGGCAGCAAGGCTTACTGCGTGAAGCAGCTGCGGCAGAAAGGCTATGCCAGGGACCGGCTGCTGCTTTGCGGCGACGCCCCGGGAGATCTGCAGGCAGCCATCTCGGGAGACTCGCTTTTCTATCCGATCCTGGTAGGGAAGGAAGCGGAGAGCTGGGAGGAGTTCCGCCGCGAGGCACTGCTGAGGTTTTACGCAGGAACCTTTGACGGCGCGTATCAGGAGGAACTGATCCGTAGATTCAAGGAGAATTTACAGAGCTGATATGACGGGCTCCGCGGATGAATCCGCGGAGCTTTTTTCTGCAATTTGTTAAAAATCGTCCGGCCCCCTTTTCTTTTTGCTCCAAATGATATATAATTATAATGCGGCTGTATGGCGGCCGACTAGTGGATTTGTAGGAGAGGGAAAATGCTGATTCCTGTTTTATTATTACTTCTTGGTTTTGGACTGCTTATCAAGGGCGGCGACTGGTTTGTAGACGGCGCCGTGGGTATTGCCCATCGTTTTCATCTGCCGGAGCTCTTGATCGGTGCGACGATTGTATCGATCGGAACGACGCTTCCGGAAGTCATGGTCTCTGCGGATGCGGCATTTGTCGGCAACAGCGGGATCTCTTACGGGAACGCGATCGGCTCCATCATATGCAATACCAGTCTGATAGCGGCACTGACCATTGCGATCCGGCCCATGGGCGTGGACAAACGTACTCTGTACTTCCCGGTTGCCGTGTTTTTCGCGGTGGCGCTGCTGTATGCGGGCTTTGCCTATTTTACCGGGCGGTTTGACCGCTGGAACGGTATCCTGCTGCTCGCGATTTTTGTAACATATCTGGCGGTTACCGTCATACAGATGAAGAAGCATCCTGTGCAGGCCGAAGAGGACGAAGAGGGAGAAGCCAAGGTGAAGGAACGTCCGCTCTGGCTGGAGCTGGTGCTGCTGGTCGTCGGCGCGGCTGCGATCGCTTTCGGTGCGAACCTGTTGGTCGATAACGGTACCAAGATCGCCGCAGCGCTGGGCGTGCCCGACTCCGTCATCGGTCTGACCATTATCGCGCTGGGCACTTCACTGCCGGAACTCGTGACCGCGATCACCGCCCTGGTCAAAGGCCGGAGCGCGCTGTCGCTCGGTAATATCATCGGTGCCAATCTCTTTAATCTGGTTCTCGTCTCGGGTGCTGCGATCACGATTTCACCGTTCTCGCTGCCTGCCGGCAAGTTCCTCGCGGGGCATAACGCGTCCCTGCTGGTGGATATCCCGGTGATGTTCCTGGTGATGGCGATTCTCTGCATCCCGCCCATCCTGCACGGCAAGCTGAAGCGCTGGCAGGGTATCCTGCTGCTTGCGATCTATGCAGCGTATACGGTCTTCCAATTCCTGCTTTGATACGAAATATAAGCGCGGAGGAATTCTTTCCTTCGCGCTTTTGCTATGTTGGGAAATACTATTTGACTTTTTTGAAAAATCCCCCTGCGTCAGGGCTTGCATGTGACGCTACGTCATGTAGTAGAATCCATGGCGTAAGGAGGTGAAAGCTATGTCAATGTACACGACGGGAGAGGTCGCGAAGCTCTGCGGCGTGACGGTCAGGACGGTTCAGTATTATGATACCCGCGGCATTCTGGTACCGAGCGAACTGACGGAAGGCGGGCGGAGGCTTTATTCCGAGGACGACGTGAGGCGGATGAAGGTCATCTGTTTCCTGCGGGATGTGGATCTGCCGATCGACGCGATTTCACAGATCCTGAAAGAGGAGCATCCCGAGAAGGTGATCGCGCTCTTGATCGAGCAGCAGGAGAAGGCCCTTATGGATGATATTTCCGAGAAACAGGAGAAGCTGGAAAAGCTCCGCGAGCTGAAAAACGGCCTGAAGAGCAAAGAGACTTTCTCTCTCGAATCCATCGGTGACATAGCCGTCATTATGGAAGGCAAGAAAAAACTGAAAAGAATGCATTGGATGATGATCCTGACCGGAATCCCGGTCACGGCGCTGCAATGGTTCTCTGTTATTTTCTGGATTACGAAGGGGATATGGTGGCCGTTCGTCGTCTGGGTACTGGTGGCTGCTGTTTGGGGCATATTGGTCAGTCGTTATTACTTTGGTCATGTGAAATACATCTGCCCGGAATGCCACGAGGTATTCAAGCCGATGCTGAAAGAAGCTTTCTGGGCGAATCATACGCCGACCGCCCGCAAGCTGACTTGCACCGCCTGCGGCCACAAGGGCTTCTGCGTAGAGGTCTGGGGAGGTGACGAAAAGTGAAGGCGTTCGAGAACATCGTCATCAGCCCAGGCGCCATTCCGGCGCTCGTCATCACGATTATCCTGATGATCGCGATCCCCGTCGTCTTCTGCATCTACTGGCTCAGGAAGCATAAAGAGCGGACCAATATCGGCTGGCTCTTTGCCGGTGCGGCCGGGTTCATCATCTCCGCCCGTGTGTTGGAGCTGGGAGTGCATTATTTCTGCATCATGATGGATAATCCCATCTCCCGGTTCATTAACGGAAACACAGCAGCATTCGTCCTCTATGGAATCACCATGGCGGGTGTATTTGAGGAGTGCGGCCGGTATATCATTATGAAATACGTCCTGAAAAAGAACCGTACCCGTGAAAACGCGGTCCTGTACGGTATCGGTCACGGCGGGATCGAGGTGCTGGCGGTAATACTGCCGTCGATGATATTATATCTTGTCATCGCGGTACTGTTTTCTTCAGGAAATACGCAAAATGCCCTCAGTACACTGAAAATCACAGAAGAGACCGCTGCTGCCGCGCTTCCGTCCGTTCAGGCAGCCGCCTCGTTTGATTTTGGAATGATGGCCGCAAATGTCATCGAGCGGCTGCTTGCGATGATCCTGCATATCGGGCTGACGGTCATCGTATATTATGGCGTTGTAAACGCTAAGAGAGCCTATCTCCCGCTGGCGATCCTCCTGCATATGCTGATGGATACATTCCCTGCCCTTTATCAGCGCGGAGTGGTACCGTTATGGTCGGTCGAGGTCTGGGCGGCTGCATGGACGAGCGCAGCAGTATGGATTGCTGTAAAGATTTACAAAAGCCTAATTTCAGACTGATGATCAGAAGACGGAGGCAGAGCCTGGATCGGTATTGCCGCCAGAGTCCTTTAGGGTTTCGGTGGTTCCGACATACAATGTCAGAATGTCATTTATCCTTACTTCTGCCAAGAGCTAATGGCTGTGCAGGCATTATTCTGTCTGCAGGCATTTTACGCTGCATTTAGGCCGTGACATTAAAAAGCTGGGGGTCGAAAAGAGCTTTTTCTCATTTCGCCCCCCTTTTTTGTTAAATTGATTGTTTTTTTTTGCGTGTATGATATAATCAAAAAAGGAGGGGCATAGCATGTACAGAAAAATCACTTTATCATGTATTGTCATTATCATGATATTCCTTTTTTCGGCCTGCACATCGGGGCAACCGGCATCCTCGCTGGAAGCCTGGTCCATCGGAGAGTATGATGGAGCTGCGTTTGATTCTCAGGATCCGGTATCCTTGTGGTCATATGAGCAGGTTAATCCGCATGAGGACAAGCAGGCAGCCGCAAGGGCTGAAGCTGTCTTTAATGGAGAAGTATTGAGCGGCAGGTATGTGTATTCTACGGTGACGGAAGGGAATCTCTATATTTCCGACACCTACAGCGGCGCAAACGGGACGTTTTCGATTAACCGCAGTACGGGAGAGATCGATACGGTTTTCCCTCTTGGGGGAGTTTGCATCGAGAATCCGGACCGTGCTGCCTGCGAAAAGCTTGCTCGGGATGTGGCAAAGCAGTATATTGCCATCGATGAATATACCTTAACCGTGGAAGATAAGGGCGAAGGTATTTGGGCCTTCCATTATTTCCGTGTGATCGACGGCATGACGGCCTGGGACGGGCTGGATATTGTCATGGATGGCGGCCGAGTGGTTGCTTTTGCCAAGTACATGACAGAAGAATTCGCAGAGGGTCTGCGAAGAATCGGAGAAGATAAAGTCAAAGCGTTTATTGAATCCGCTCAATCAGAAGAAGGCAAAAAGGCGATTGAAAACAAGATCACCTGGGGCGGGAAGAGAAAGGCGTCTTTTGAACCGGAATCAGTGAATCTGGTACTTCTGCCAGGAGATCATCTGGGCGTTCTCTATCATGGAACACTGAATATTGAGCTTGAAATAACTGATGTTCAGAACCCCCAGACGATATCCTCCAGGGCATCCTTCCTTGTTACAGAAAAAGGTGTCATCCAGACGGAAGCGCATTCAGACACGCAAGCCGCTCCCGATTATGAAGATGTCATTTACCTGTCGCGCACCCCACGTACCGAAGAAGATAAGCCTGAAAAGACAGCGATCAAAGAGGGCGCCCGGGCGGTTCAGGACATTCTCTTCGCACAAACCTATGAACCTGTATTGTATGATTCCTGGTACCCTTTCACCATTTATGTCGGAGAAGAATGGTACGGGTACAATCCGGGGGGAAGTAGTTTTCTGAATAAAGAAGGATATGGGTACGCAAGTCTTTCAAACGAACTAAACCTTGTCCTGCGGTCTTTGCTTTCGATTCCTGACGACTGGCAGGAATGAAACAGAGGCGAGAAATTAATACATACACAAAAAAGAAGGTCTTCCGGACTGATGAACCGACCTCCAATCATTAGATTTTAAGTCTAACTTTTGGGGGTCACCTCACCGGTTGACCTTCTTTTCTTTTGGGGCCTTTTTCACAGCCTCGTTATTTCGTTACAAACCTCCATCAAATCATCAGCCTGTAGATGGCTTCGACGTCTTTCTGCTCGAGAGTCGTGAAGCCGTAGAGTTTGCCGTCGGAGTATTCGGAGCCGTAGCAGCAGGTGTGCGCGAGCTTTTCGATGTCCTCTTCGCGGGCGCCCAGATCGGCGAAATTCGCGGGCATGCCGATCGAGATCAGGAAGCGGCGGAGGGCTTCGATGCCTTCTCGCGCGGTCCGCTCGGGATGCTCGAAATCCATCTGGCAGCCCCAGACGCGCACCGCGATTTTGGCGAAGCGCAGGACGTCATGCGGCATCGTGTAGGTAAAGACGGCGGGCATGGTGACTGCAAGGCCCGCGCCGTGGGCGCAATCGTAGAGCGCGGAGAGCTCATGCTCCACATTGTGGCTGGTCCAGTCCTGGGTACGGCCGACACCGCAGGAATTGTTGTGAGCCATCATGCCGGCCCACATGATATTCGCGCGGGCTTCGTAATTGTCCGGGTTTTCGATGACGCGTGGACCTTCGTGGATCATGGTCAGGATCAGGGCTTCGATCATCCGGTCGGTGACCTCCACGTCTTTGGTGTTCGTCAGGTACCGCTCATAGAGGTGTGCGATGATATCCGTGATGCCGCAGGCGGTCTGGTAGGGCGGAAGCGTCTGCGTCAGCGCCGGATTCAGGATCGAGAAGCGCGGACGGTAGGCTTCGCCGGTAGCGCCGCGTTTGATCATCCCTTCTTCTTTGGTAATGACCGAGTCGGGGGAGCCTTCGCTGCCCGCGGCCGCGATGGTCAGAACCGTACCGATCGGGAGGGCTTTGTCGACGAGTTTTCCCTCATAGAAATCCCAGAAATCACCGTCATAGACGGCTCCCGCGGCGATGGCTTTGGCCGAATCGATCGCGGATCCACCGCCGACAGCCAGGACAAAATCGATGTTTTGCTGACGGCAGAGGTCGATGCCCTGATAGACGAGGCCGCTCCGCGGATTGGGCTTGACACCGCCTAACTCCACATAGGCAATGCCCTCCGCATCAAGCGAGGCCTCCACACGGGCGAGCAGGCCGGAACGGACGACCGAGCCGCCGCCGTAGTGGATCAATACTTTGGTGCCGCCGAAACGCTTGACCAGGGCGCCGGTCTGCTGCTCGGCGTCCTTGCCGAAAGCGAAATAAGTGGGTGCGTAAAAGGTAAAGTTATCCATATTAAAGCCTCCTGTGATGAAAGATTACAGTACGTCCACGACCTTGGGCAGCGCGGCCACATCCTCGGGCACTTCCACCAGATACAGATTGCAGTATCCGCTGCAGTTGCTGTTATACAGGATGTGCTTGCCGTCCGCGTTGAAGCGGGGATGCGGATGATGGCTTCCGTAGAAGAAACTGCCGTCATGCATGCAGAGCACGCGTGCCTCGTCAAAATCTTTGCCATTATAGCGGTACAGCTTGATGGACTTGCCGGAGTCGCTTACGATCAGGTTGAAATCGTTGGAGTGGATGTGGTCGGGACTCGGGAAGGGAACGCAGGGAGCCTCGAAATCGTTCTTGCCGTCATAATCGATGACGCCGAAATACGAACCGAGTCCGGGTTTGTGGGCCTGATAGCCGACGCGCACACCGTCCGCATACCAGTATTCGTGTCCGATCTTCTCGCCATCCATCTTGCGCGGACGGAGCATCACCGGCTTGCAGGTTTCGGTATCCATGAACCAGATCCGGTGATCGACCAGATCCCAGGGACCTTCATGGCAGAAAGTCATGCAGGTCGGCATGGTCGGAGAGGGATTGATGTGTCCGATCCAGCAGTTATCCTGCCAGAGCACTTCGGCGCCGCCCTTCTCGGTATCGATGCGGATGATGCGGCAGTCGGGCTTAGCCTGGAACGTTTCTCTGAAACCGATATAGGCCGCTCCCATATTCGTGTAGATTCTGTCAGACAGATCCTCGCTCAGTCCGGAGAAAACGTATTTGCCGTCTGCACTCACCAGGCCGCCGCCCATATGGAAGCCTTCGGGCGCCGTGTAGAGCGGACGTGTCTCCAGCGTTTCCAGATTCAGCGCGTACAGCGTCTTGCTTTTCTGATAATAGACCTCGGGACGTGTGGGATTGACATCGTTCGGGAATCCCATGCCTTTGTCACTCGGTCCGAAATCGGTCAGACGGCTGATCTCACCACTCTCGATCTCAATACTGTGCAGATTGGTGGCATTGCCGCGGTCCGAAGTAAAGAGCAGACGCTTGCCGTTATCCCACCAGCCGTTATTGGTGAAATACGCATGATGGCTGTGGCATTTGTAAGAGGTCAGCTGCGTGATCTTCGCACCTGAAATGCGGTCGGTAAAGTCGAACTTCTCGGATGGAAAAACTTCGAATGCTTTTTTCATTGTGATACCCCCTTAGATGGTGTATTTGGTGAATCAAGCATATCACTTTGTGCTTTTCGTGTCAATTGTCAAAAGAGCCGGCAAAGAAAAAACTTGACAAGATAAGCATTATACGCATATAATTAATTGACAGACAAATATCCGGCCGCTTGCACGCGGACAAAGGAGATGACGGAAATGACCAGACCGAATATTATATTTATTATGACCGATCAGCAGCGGTATGACGCTATGGGCTGCGTGAATCCGCTGATACAGACGCCTGCGATCGACTCGCTCGCGAGGGACGGGATCCGGTATGACCAGGCAGTATGCCAGTGCCCCATGTGCGTCCCGAGCCGCAACTCCATGATGTTCGGCATGTATCCTTCGCAGACGGGGGTGCGCAGTAATGCCGGCGCGCTCCTGGACGAATCCCGGCTGCCCGCGGTGCCCCTGCCGCAGCTGATGGCGGATGCCGGATATTTCTGCGCGGGCTTCGGCAAAACCCACTGGAATAACTGCCGCAAAGGCGAACCTGGCTCACGGCGCGGTTTTCACGTACGCGCTGAAGGGCAGCCGCGCGGATCCTCCTGCTGGGAGGAAGGTGCCGTGATGATGGATGAAGAAGATCCCGAAGGTCTGGCCGCGTACTTCGCGGAAACAGGCGAGTTCGGGGGAGGCGAGGAGAACTGGAAGGGCTATGTCGGCAAGCCCAGTACGCTGGATATCGTCCATCACAGGGACGGATTTATCGCCAAAAAAGCCCTGGAATTCCTGGATTCCTATGAACCGGGGGAGCAGCCGCTCTTCCTGTATTTTTCACTGATCAAGCCACATGCGGGCTTTAACGTGCCGCCTCAGTTCGAGGCCATGTATGATATCAACAGTATACCGGACCTCCCCGCGCCTCCCTGGAGCGAAGAACCGGAGACCCATATCGCGGCGGCCATGCGTGTGAGCGAGTCCCTGCACACGGTCCATTATTCGCGAAAGGAAAAGCTGGACCCGCTCCCTGACATCGAAAAACGCCGCATCCGGCTCCGTTATTATGCCAACTGCACCTTTATGGATTACCTGATCGGGCAGTTCCTGGACAAAGTCCGGGCCAAAGGCCTGGACCGCAATACACTCTTTATCTTTGTGTCCGATCACGGTGAGATGCTCGGAGAGCGCGACGGCCGCTACAGCAAATACTGTTTGTATGAGTCAAGCGTGCGTGTCCCCATGATCCTTGCCGGGGATTATGTGGATAAAAGCCTGCACGGGACGGTGGACAGCCGTCCGGCCATGCTGACCGATATTGTTCCCACCATCTGCCGGGCCGCGGGGATCAAAGCGGATCCGCGCCTGCCCGGGCTGGATCTGCTGGGCGAGCGCAAGAGCCGCGGAGCATTCTCGGAATTCCACGGCGGCGGCGGAGAGACCATCCAGGTTGCCCCGTCCTGGATGTGGAGGACCGAAAGGTATAAACTGATCCTCTTCCGGGAGGGCAATGTCCTGGACGACACACCGGCTCAGGGCGAACTCTATGATCTGGAAAAAGATCCGAACGAGTGGTACAATGTCTTTGACGACCCCGCCTACTATGAAGTGCGCACTCAGCTGATGATGGACCTGATCAGCCATATGGCCACCGCTTTTGCCAAGGGACCCGCACACGGACATTTCCGCGGTATGGCGCCGCTTGGTGGATAACAGGCAGTTATTCGGAAAAAATGACTAAAAAAACTTGACATGCGCACACAATTGCGGTAAAATTATCCATAACTAGAGAAAAGAGTTTTCTGTGGTAAGCAACAGATGGTGGTAGGGTCATGGTTTGCAATTCATTTTCGTAAGGAGGTTGTCACTTTGAAGAAAACAGAGGGACCTCAAGTCCGGGTCAGAAGACAGGGCTCCAGCTTTGGAACGCGGTTCTATAAGCAGCTGCCTCTGTTTTTAATTGTCCTTCCCGGACTGATCTGGTATTTGATCTTTAAGTATTTCCCGCTTTGGTACATCTCCAAGGCATTTACCAATTACGGAATGTCCGCCAATCCGCGGTTTACCGGACTGGCCAACTTTACGAGGCTGTTCCAGGATCCCAAGTTCTGGCGCGCGTTCCGCAATACCATGATTCTGAGCTTGTACAATATCATCTTCTACTTCCCCATCCCCATCATTCTGGCGCTCAGCATGAATGAACTAAGGACTAAGGCGGGCAAGAAGGTGGCTCAGTTCATAGTTTACATCCCGCATTTCCTGTCATGGGTTGTTGTCGGCGGCCTTTTCGTCATGCTTCTTTCTCCGACGACCGGTATCGTCAACCGGATCCTGGTAGGCCTGGGGATCATCAAAGAGCCGATTTATTTCATGGCTTCCAATGACCACTTCCGTGGGGTGCTGATCCTGTCCGAGATCTGGAAGAGCGCGGGCTATGGCGCCGTCATCTATATCGCCGCGATATCGGGCGTGGATTCGCAGCTATATGACGCCGCCATGGTGGACGGCGCAGGATACTGGGGCCGGCTGATCCATGTTACGCTTCCCGCGATCCGGAATACCATTGCCACGGTATTGCTGCTGACGCTGGCGCGTATCATGCAGATGCAGGATCAGATCCTGGTTATGTATAACGCATCCGTCTATGAGGTTTCGGATGTGCTGCGTACGTACTCCTATATTTCCGGTATCCGTCAGGGCAACGTCGGATACGCGACCGCCATCGGTCTGTTTACTTCCATCGTCAGCGTGGTCCTGATCGTTCTTTCGAACTGGTTCAGTAAGCACGTGCTGGACGAAGAAATTCTGTAGGAAGGGGGCGATGGTATGAAAACAAGTCCCGGACGCAAAACTTTCATTGTACTGAATGCGCTGTTTATCATCCTGGTCTGCGTAGCCATTATGGTTCCCATCTGGATGGTCGTGGTCACTTCGCTTTCAACCGATGCTGTGGCAGCGAAAGAAGGCTTTGTCCTGATCCCCAAGGGAATCGAGTTTGAGAGCTATCACAAGATTTTTGTCAGCCGCGGCTATATGGGCGCCTTTACCCGTTCCGTCTGGATCACGCTGGCCGCAACAGCGGTTTCCATGATTCTGACGACGATGCTGGCATACGGACTGTCCCAGTCCGGCCTGATGTTCCGCACGACGTTCAACAACCTGATTCTGATCACGATGGTCATCGATGGCGGTATTATCCCGTTCTACATGGTTGTCAGAAATCTCGGGATGATCGATACATATGCATCCCTTATCATTCCCATGGCGATCCAGACTTATAATCTGATCCTGATGCGCAACTTCTTCAAGGGCATTCCCGAAAGCCTGATGGAGTCCGCGAGACTCGACGGTGCGAGCGAGATGCGTACGATGGTCAGCATCGTGCTTCCCATCTCGGTGCCGATCATTGCGGCCATCACGCTTTTCTATCTGGTATCGCACTGGAACCGCTACTTTGAAGTCATCATGTTCATCAATGACTCCAAGAAGTTTACACTGCAGGTACTGCTGCGGCAGATGCTCTTCCAGAGCGAGAGCTCCGAAGGTACCGCAAGCATCCTCTTTAACAACTTCAAGATGGCCGTCATGGTCATGACCATGCTGCCCATCCTGATCGTCTATCCCTTCGTACAGAAGTACTTTATTTCGGGCCTGATGCTCGGATCCGTCAAGGGATAACTGTTCTTCCGTGGCTCAAGTCCTCTGAGAGCGGGGACATATTATCGCTCTCAAATATTTGGCAGGAGGTTCCTATCATGCAAAAGAAAGGTATTAAGCTGATCGCAATGCTTCTGATGGCCATTATGGTTATCGGTACGCTTGCAGGCTGCACCAATGGTGGATCCGGCAGTGGATCCACCAACAGCAAGGGTGGCAGCGATGCGCCCCGTGAGCTGGAAATGTGTATGGGTCAGACCCGCTGGACTGCTGATGATATTGACGATTCTCATATGGCTGCTTATGTTAAATCCATTGAGGAAGCGACCAATACCAAGATCAAAATGAATGCGCCCACCCATACGGACTTCAACGACAAGCTGGCTGCTCTGATGTCCTCCGGTACTTATCCGGATGTCATTCGTCCGCAGCAGGCCTGGGATACGGTTGTTCAGTACGCGACCAGAGGTTATCTGATTCCTCTGACCGATTACATCAAGAACGACACCCGCTTCAAAGATTTCCTGGCCGACAGCGATCTGTCCATCTATCAGATGGGCAATGACATCTACGGTATCCCCACCAACCTTGGTAACTGCAAGATCTTCTGGTTCCGTCAGGATATGATCGACAAGTACGGACTGAAGGTCGGCGACACCATGACCACGGATGAGTTCGTTACCGAGATGAAGAAGGTTAACCAGAGCGAGATCATCCCGCTGTGTATTCCCAAGTGGATCGTTAACTTCCAGATTTACTACAACTTCTTCGGTGCTTATGGCGGCCTGAAGAAGGATGAAAACGGCAAGTGGATCGATGGTATCCAGACGCAGGAAATGAAGGACGCGCTGACCTGGCTGAAAGAGATCTATGATCTTGGCCTGGTTGACAAGGAATTCATCACCAACCAGAACGCTGATATGCGTGAGAAGTTCTATTCCGGCAAGGCTGTTGCCATGGTTGACTACAGCACCTATTACCTGAACATCAAGAACAACTCCGAGGGTGCCGGCGCTCCCACGACCGGTGTTCCGGTTTACACGCTGGTCGGCCCGAAGGGCGGCAAGGGTAATGTTAACGAGTCCGGTAACGAAGCGTTCTCCATCACCAATAAGGCGAAGAACGTGGATGCCTGCCTGGATGTTATTCACTGGATCCTGTTCGAGAAGCAGGGTATCCTGAATGCTTCCTTCGGTCTGGAGAATGTTCACTACACCATCGAGAACGGTGTTCTGACTTCTACTGAGGCTGCGAAGGCTGCCGGCTATAACTTCTCTGTAACCGGTCTTGGTACCGCTTTTGTTCCGATTGATGTCACCACCCTGCCTTTCAGCTTTGATGGCGTCAAGAACGAGGATCTTACCCGTTCCAACAGCATCGTCGCGACTTCTCTGAAGTCCGACTATCTTGGACCCATGATCAAGGTTCCCGGCGGCGCTTCTCCCATCTATGATGAGATTGCCAGCACCTACAACGATACTCTGTATGAGCTGGCTGCTGCCGTTATGATGAGCACCAAGACTCTGGATCAGGCTTATGCCGATTACGAGCAGTGGTTCAAGAGTGTTAACGGCGAAGGCATGCTTGCCGAGCTGAATAAGTAAGAAAGCTTTGCCGGCAACGGCAGATGATTGAATTGAGCCAGTAAAAGGGCGCGTCGGCAGATGCGCCCTTTTATAAAAGACAGATACATGGAGGCACAGAATATGCAGACGCGCAGAGTTTATTACTATACGCCGGGAGATCTGGAGGATCTTGATGAATTCAGAGAGGCTTCCGCTAAAGCCAAAGCAGCCGGTATCACACATATGGTGGTGGGGCAGCTTCCGCGAAGCCTTTGGATGTGGGACCTTGACAGGAGTGATCCTTACTGCAACTGGATGATGGGGCATACGCCGCTTTTCAGGCTGGCCTGCCCGCCGCAGCTGCAGAAATATTTCCCGATGGACTTTTTTGAAGCAGGTGCGAAGCTTGTTGAGAAGCGCATGGACATTTTGAGAGAGCTCGGCATGGGTGGAGCGATTTTCTCCAACGAACCTTTCTGGCTGCCCGAACAGGCTTTCCTGGATCATCCCGCATGGAGAGGGCCGCGGATGGATCATCCGAGGCGTTCACGCAACTGGTATTATGCACCGAGCGTGGACAATCAGGAAGTGCTGGATATGTACGCCTGGTCTGCCAGAGAAATCGGGCGCCGCTACGGAATTGATATATTCCACATCAAATCCAACGACGCGGGCGGAGGCCTGGAGTGGTCCAACGGGACGTATGTCGGACCAAACGGCCGTTCCGATACCAAAAACAATTCGATGGTGACGCGTGTCAGCCGCTTTGTTCAGACCATTGCCGCGGGACTCCGGGAGAGCTGCCCCGACGCGGTCGTTAATTTCAATACCAATATCGGATTCAAACTGGAAGAGGTCGGCGCCGGAGAAGCATGGCATGAATTGCAGATGGACCGGGTGATCATCAATGACAAAGACCGTTCCGGTAAAAATACATTTATCGTCGGGCCGAGCGAGCGCAATCCCAATGTCAAGGGCATGACGGACTTTGTGAACCTGACGGGCTTCCTGGAGAATACGCAGCGTGCAGAGGGCAAGACCGTCCTCTTCGGCAGCGGGCCGGAGAACCTCGATACGATCCTGACGTATCTGCGCAAGCTCGGGGAAAATCCCACGCATGGCGTGCTGGACCGCACCCGCGTCATGCACGAGACGGCGAAGGAGCTCGTCGGGGCTGAAGGCGCGGATCTGCTGGTGGATGCGTGGTTCAACATTCATGAAGGCCTGCAGCATTTCGGCCACAGCGGGCTGGATGTCATCATGTACGGGATCGTGCATCAGCGTTGGATCAACAGGCCGTTCGTTCTTTTCCCGGAGGAGCTGAAGCCGGAAGAATATGAGTATTACCGGCCATATCAGTTCCAGGCGCTTGGCGAGAAGCAGGCGAATGATCTGCTGGATATGCAGAATATCGAGTGCCTGAGAGGCTTCTCCGCGGCCTTCCTGGTGAGCGAATCCGCGCGCAAAGCGACAGGATCTTTTAACAAGGCGCTGGACAAGCTGGAGGATCTCTGCGATCTGTTGACTGAGGAAGCCGCAAAGCCCTATGAACTGCTGCAGCGCTGCATCCGCGTCTATGAGCATCTGATGCGGACCTGCGTGAACGCAGCCAAATTCCAGACGCTGGTGGACGATATCGATTATGATGCCGAGCCCGCGCTGGACTGCCGCTGGCCTACCCGCAACGACCCGCGGATCGAGCAGTATCAGAATATCACCCGGGATGAGATCGACAATGCATATGAGACCGCCGACTTGTTGGAGGGGCATTTGTCAGAGGTGCTTCGGATCGCCGCGCCCGGCTGTGAAGACATCTTTACCTTTGGACCTGACCTGGTCAGCCAGATCCGCCGCAAAGCCGAAATCATGCTGGCACATCAGCTGGACGGCAACCGTGTCTTTGAACGTCATAATATATAAGGAGGGTATTATCATGTCGGAAGAAAAGAAACTGATGTATAATGTCAAAGCGGAGACGATGGAGGAGTTCCGCGAGTTGGCGCTGCAGGCCAAGGCGTCCGGTGCGACGCATGTCTTTGTCAGCGATCTGCCGCGTTCCTGGTGGATGTGGGCGAGGGATTTTAAGGATCCGTATCCGAACTGGTGCATGGGCCATGCCCAGATCTTTAAGCTGGTCTGCCCGCCCGAGCTGGAGGATTATCTGCCGGTCGACTTTATTCATGAGTGCTTTGCGCTCGTCAAGGAACGCTGCGATATACTGAAGGAGATCGGTCTGAAGCCCGCCATGCATTCCAATGAGCCTTTCTGGCTGCCGGAGCAGGTCTACCGTGATCATCCTTCGTGGAGAGGCGCGCGCTGCGACCATCCTCGCCGCGCCACCAAGCCGTATTACAGCCCCTGCGTGGACAACCCCGAGGTCCTCGGGATGTATCGCCGTGCGGTCTGTGAACTGGTCAAGGCGACCGGGATCGATTATATCAGCTTTATGTCGAATGACTCCGGCGGCGGCCTCTGCTGGTCGAACGG
Organism: Bacillota bacterium; assembly: GCA_017442535.1. Lineage (GTDB taxonomy): Bacteria > Bacillota > Clostridia > Lachnospirales > Bianqueaceae > RUG12817. The sequence continues at coordinate 76,789 of JAFRZL010000049.1, forward strand.
GACCTATGTAGGCCCAAATGGTCCGGAATGCTGCCGCACCCGTTCCATGAGCGACCGCGTGTGTGGATTTGTCAATGCCATCACGGACGGAGCCGCGGAGGCGGGTGTGCAGATCACCGTCAGCTTTAACGCCAATATCGGGTTTAAGGAAGAGGAGATCGGTGCGAATGTGGCCTGGCACAGCGCCAGGGATCATCAGATCATCAATGGCCGCGACAATAAAGGCCGCCGTCCGGTTGCGATGCTTAACCGTCACGGTGACTGGATCCACGGGATCCCGGATATTTTCCAGCTGGCGCAGAGCCTTGGCGGAGCGCTGGACGAGAACAAGCGGTATATCAGCCTCTATCTGGGGAAAGATGATTTTAACGAGGACTGGGAATATCTGAAAGTGGCCGCCGGTAAGGAAGCCCATTCCTGGCTGGACTATATGGAGAATGTGCACAGCGTCGCGGCGCATCTGGTCGGTGACGCCCTGGCCGATCAGCTGACGGATGCCTTCTATTATATATATGAAGGCGAACAGCATTTCAGCCATGACGGGTTGGGCCTGATCATGTACGGATGCTACCATCAGCGCTGGATCAACCGGCCCTTTGTCCTCTTCCCGGAGGAACTTGCCGAGGAAGACCGCAGCTATTACCGCCGCTTCCAGTTCCAGGCGCTCGATGAAGCCCATGCCAACGACCTGATGGATATGCAGAATATCGAGTGCGCACGCGGATTTTCGGCGGCGTTCCTGCTGTCCGAGACCTCCAAGAAAGCAATCGCTTCCTTTAATAAGGCGATCGGCAAACTCGATGAGATCATCGGAGCGACCGCGGATGAGTCCGTCAAAGCCAAGTGCGAGATGCTGATCCGCCGCCTGAAAGTCTACCAGAGCCTGATGAAGACCTGCGCCAACGCCGCCGCCTTCCAGGATCTGAAAGACCGGACCGATTTTGACTATGTGCCGCCGCTGGAATGCCGCTGGCCGACCCGCAATGATCCCCGCATTGAGCAGTTCCAGAACATTACCCGCGCCGAGATTGATAATGCCTATGAATTGGCCGACCTGATCGAAGGCTACGAGAAACAGCTTTTCAACGTGACGGACGAGGAGCACGAGGACATCTTTACCTTCGGGCCGCACCTGGCTGCGCAGATTCGCCGCAAGGCCGAGATTATGCTGGACCGTCAGCTCGATGCGAACCGCGTGTACGAGCGGCATAATATCTGAGGAAAATCATGAATATTCAGTTTGGCGTCGACTATTATCCTGAACACTGGCCGCGGGAACGCTGGGAAACCGACGCGGCCATGATGGAGGAGATGGGGATCCGCGTGGTTCGTATGGCCGAATTCAGCTGGTTTAAGCTGGAGCCGGAAAAGGGCCGTTTTACCTTTGAATGGCTGGACGAAGCGATCCGCATCCTGGCAGCGCATGGCATTGAAACGATTCTGGGCACACCGAGTGCGGCACCGCCCGCCTGGATCATCCGGCAGGATCCCGATATTCAGCCGGTTGACCGGGAGGGGAGACGCAGGCATTTTGGCGGCCGCCATCATGACTGCCAGTCCAACCCGGCATACAGAGAGCATATCCGGCGGTATGTGACGGCTTTTGCAGCGCATTTCGGCCCGAATCCTCATGTCATCGGGTGGCAGATCGACAACGAACTGGGGAATTCGCATGCGGAGCTATGCTTCTGCGAGAGTTGCGCGGAGCGTTTCCGCGAGTGGCTCCGCGCCAAATATTCTGACATTGAGACACTGAACCGCCGCTGGGGGACGGATTTCTGGAGCCAGGGATATACCTGCTTTGAAGAGATCCAGCCCCCGCGGCTGACGGCGACCGGTGTCAATCCTTCACAGATGCTTGACTGGAAGCGTTTTCATTCCGATCTGATCGTGGAATTCCACCGCTTCCAGTCTCGGATCCTGCACGCGGCGGCCCCCGGCAAATTCATTACGCACAACATGATGGGGCTTGCCGACACGGTCAACTACTATGATCTGGCCGAGGATCTGGAATTTGTGTCCCAGGACCAGTATCCCGTGATGCAGAAAACGACGGAGCTGCCCCGGTATCTGGGAAGCCGCGGAGCTGCCGCACTCGATCTGATCCGAGGCCTCAAACAGCAGAGCTTCTGGATCATGGAGCAGCAGTCCTCGATTTCGGGCTGGGGCGAAATGAGCCGGATGCCGCGGCCGGGCGAGGTGAAACTCTGGGCGCTGCAGTCGGTGGCCCGCGGGGCTGACACGGTCGTCTTTTTCCGCTGGAGGAGCTGCCTGTTCGGAACGGAGCAGTACTGGCACGGGATCCTGCCGCACAGCGGGCGTCCGGGCCGCACCTGGGCCGAAATCCGCGACCTGATGCAGCAGTATGCACCCCTTGTGGAGAGCCTAAGGGGAGGAATGCCTGTATCGGAAGCGGCCATTGTCTATTCCTACGACCAGAAATACGCCATGCAGATCCAGCCTCACCACCCGGATCTGAAATATGACGAGATCTGGCTGGCCTATTATATGGCGCTTTACCGAAAGAATGTCCCGACGGATATTATCCCGGACCGGGCCGATTTCAGCCGCTACAAACTGCTGATCGCGCCCCTGCAGTACCTGATGACGCCGGAGCTTGCCCGCAAGTATGAGGAATATGTGCAAGGCGGAGGCACACTGGTCTTCACCATGCGTACCGGAGTGAAGGACCGGGACAATATCTGCACTGAAGAACCCCTGCCCGGACTGCTTGCGGAATTATGCGGGCTGCATGTCTATGAATATGACTGTCTGCGAGGAATGTCGGCGGAGGTCAGATGGGGGGAGGACATCTATACGACAGAGCTCTGGGCGGACCTGATCACCCCCGAGGGAGCCGAAACAGTTGCGGCATACGCATCCGAATACTACGCGGGAGTGCCCGCCATCACCTGCCGCCGCTGCGGCAAAGGCCGGGTGTATTATGTCGGGACTGCGGTCTCCGCGGATCTGGCGGACCGCCTCTGCACTGAACTGCTCGAAGCGAGCGGCGCGGGATCCATCCTGGATACGCCTGAAGGCGTCGAGGCCGTATGCCGGCAGGGCCGGGACGGAACCTATTACTTCCTCCTGAACCATACGGAGCGGCCGCAAAATGTCGAGGTGCCGGCCTCGTGGAAGCCCTGGGGGGAGCATGCGCCCATGCCTATCCCGCCTTTCGGGGTAAATGTGTATCGAACGGACGACCTTTTTGCAAAAATCACTTGACTTTTTGCCAATATGATATAAAATAGTTGTATAGGTATATACGGAGGTGATAAGGGTGCCCAGAATTATTGCAGGAACCGCAAGGGGCATCAGATTGTCAACTCCGGAAGGCTTGGAGACACGTCCGACAGCCGATGGCCGCAAAGAAGCGATTTTTTCCAGCATCCAGTTCGAGATCCCGGAGAGCCGTTTTCTCGATCTTTTTGCCGGATGCGGTGCGGCGGGGCTGGAGGCATTGTCGCGCGGGGCCGCGGAGGCCGTTTTTGTCGAGTCCGGACGTGAAGCGGCAGCCTGCATCCGCGAGAATATGCGCAGGACCAGGCTCACCGGCCGGATATTTGCCGAGGATGTGCTCGCGGCGCTTGACAGACTTGCCGCGGAGGGCAGCCGCTTTGACATCGTCTTCATGGATCCTCCTTATCATCAGGGTTATGAGGCGCTTGTCACGCAGGCGCTGGCCCGTCTGGACCTTGTGGCGGACGGCGGGCTGGTGGTCATCGAATCCGCCGCGGATACCGAGGTGGAGGTCCCGGAGGGCTTTCGCGAGGTCCGGTGTAAGCAATACCGCGTCACGAAGTTTACTATGTGGAGAAAGAATAGAGGAGAAGAAACTTGACGACTTGTGTCTATCCGGGCAGCTTTGATCCGCTGACCAAAGGTCACCTGGACATCATCGAAAGAGGCGCCAAGCTGGCGGACCAATTGGTGGTCGGTATTCTGGTCAATGCCAATAAGCAGCCGATGTTTACGCTGGAGGAAAGGATGCGGATCATGCGCGCAGCGATTTCGCATCTGTCTAATGTTAAGATCGTCCCCTTTGACGGCCTTCTGGTGGATTTCCTGAAGGAGCAGGGGGCCAAAACCGTGGTCCGCGGACTGCGGGCGGTTTCGGATTTTGAGTATGAACTGCAGATGGCGCAGGCCAATCGCGACCTGTATCCCGAAATGGAAACGATTTTCCTCGTCACCAACGTGCAGTATTCATTCATCAGTTCATCCGTAGTTAAGGATATTCTGAGGCATGGCGGCGACATCAGCCACCTGGTGCCCCGTGCATCTTTAGAAGTAATTGAATCAATCACAGGAGGGAAGTAAAATGGCAGTGGATCGTCAAATGGAAATCGAAGAGCTGCTGAACGCGATCAATGATATTCTGGAGCAGGCGAAAGGCGTCCCCTTCAGCGAGAAGGTCATGGTAGAGCGTAACGAGATCATGGAGATGACCAACGAAATCCGTCGTCGTCTGCCGCAGGAACTGGAGCATTCCCGGTATGTCCTTGAGGAGAAGGAGCGCATCCTGGCCGACGCGCATAAAGAAGCTGACGCGATCAAGGCGGCCGCCGAGGAAGAGCGCAATAACATGATCAATGAACACGAAATCACCAAGCGTGCTTATGAGCAAGCTGAGGAAATCGTGGAGGCATCCAAGAAAGTAGCCCGCGACATGAAGATCGGCGCCAAAGAATATGCCGACGATCTGCTGCAGCAGGTCGACGAACAGATGAAGCGCATGGGCGACTTCACTTCCGCATCCATCGATTCGATTCTCAAAGATTACGAGGCCAACATCAAGAACTTCAACACCGGTCTTGAGCAGAAGCGTCAGATCCTCCAGCAGAACCGCAAGGAGCTGAATGTCAGCCGCACGGCCAACTGATCGTCCGAGGGTACCTGATGGAATCCATTATTAACTGGTTTACGCAAACCCTCGCGGGGATCCCCAAGGAAGCCATCATTCTGATCATCTCCATGATGCCGATCCTTGAACTCCGCGGCGGGCTCATCGCGGCGACCTTATTAGGAGTGCCTTATCTTAAGGCACTTTTGATATGCATGATCGGCAACATCATCCCCATTCCCTTCGTCCTGTGGCTCATCACACCGATTTTCAACTGGCTGAAACAGCGCAATTTCCTGAAAGGCCTGGTGGAAAAAATCGAGCAGCGCACCATGGACAAGAGCCAGCGCGTTCAAAAGTACGAATTCTGGGGCCTGTTCCTCTTCGTCGGCATCCCGCTGCCGGGCACCGGCGCCTGGACCGGCTCGCTGATCGCCGCCATGCTGAACATCAAACACCGCAAGGCCATCATCGCGATCCTGCTGGGCCTCATCCTCGCCGCCGCGATCATGAGCTTCTTCACCTACGGCCTGCCCTGGCTGTTACAGAATATCTGATATCGAAACATTCCCGTGGCCCTTTTTGGCGCCGTCCGATTGCGCACTGCGCGCGGACAGCGAAAAAAGGGCCTTTTTTGTGCCTGCCGGCCGGGGGGAGGGTGCTGGGCAGGGGCACTATGCACGTGCATGGAGATCAGTGGGGAAAGCTATGCACGCGCATAGGAATCAGCGGCAGACACTATGCACGCGCATAGGAATCAGCGGGAAACACTATGCGCGTGCATAGGAATCAGCAGGAAACACTATGCACGCGCATAGGAATCAGCGGGAAACACTATGCACGCGCATAGAGATCAGCGGGTAACGCTATGCACGTGCCTAGTGTTTCCCGCTGATCTCTATGCGCGTGCAGCGTGTTTCCCGCTGATTCCTATGCGCGTGCATAGGGTTTGCCGCTGATCG
>JAFRZL010000050.1 GCA_017442535.1 Bacillota bacterium
CCCGGGTACCACACGTTTCTTTCCCTCCATCTGCCTGCCACTTTTATCCCGCATGATTCCGTGTAGTTATTGGGCTTCGGCTTGTACGGCAGTCTTACCCTCATGCGTGACCTCATATGTGGTTTCTGTTCGTCAGGTCAGAGGTTTGCCCGTGGTTAGTCTGTTCCCACATCCGGCTTCCTTCAGATTCCACCTCGCGATGGACACCCTTGCCTTCGGCTTTATCCTTCCCACTACCGGGCGGATTCGGGACTTTCACCCGTTAGAAACGTGCGCCGCCAGGCGCACAACCAAGATGCGGAGGCAGATTGCCTCCGCATTTTTCATCTGCCGGGCATAAAGCCCCGCGATTCAATTTCACATTTTTCGGTAATGGCATGATCCCCGGGTCATGCCATTTTCTGTATCATCTCATTCTTCCGGCAAATGAGGCTTCCCGCCACCCACAAAGATCATTTTTCATAAATCCTTCATAAATGACCGGTTGACGCATCCAGACTATCGTGATAGTATAGACTATGCAAATAGTCTGGAGGTGCACTTATGAAAGAAAAGCTATTTGACAGTGAAGCAAAGGTTATGGAAATCATCTGGGACAGGGGCCCTCTCTCGGCGAAAGAGATCAGCCTGATCGCGGCAGATTCCATCGGCTGGAACAAGAACACGACCTATACCGTGATTAAGAAACTGGAGGCCAAGGGCTTCCTCCGGCGTGATGATCCCGGCTTTATCTGCACGCCCCTGGTTTCGCAGGAAGAGATGCAGAAGAAGGAAGCCGTGTCACTGCTGAACAAGGTCTTCGGCGGTTCGCGCAAGGCCCTGTTCTCTGCTCTTCTGGACGACGAGCAGCTCTCGGAACAGGAGCTTGAGGAGCTTCGCAGCCTGATCGATCAGAGGTGATCCGTATGCTTGGGGATGTATGTTATTGGATCTTCAATATGAGCATCATCGCTTCCTTCATGGGACTGCTTGTATGCCTGATCCGGAGAATCCGGTTCATTCCTCACAGAGTATCCGTGTATCTGTGGATCATACCGTTCGTCCGCATGTGCCTGCCTCTGGGAATCAACAGCCCCTACAGCCTGATGTCTCTGCTCTCCCGGCTGACGGTCCGAACAGTCACCGTCTATGAGCCTGCGGAGGACATCGCTCTCTCTTATACGAATGTCATTCAAGCGGCGGACAGCTATTTCCCGATCACGTACAAGGTCCGTATCCTTGACAGGGTCTTTGACGCCGCGGGGTTCATCTGGATCACCGTCGCGCTGGCGATCCTGATCGCACTGGCGATTCTCTACGCGGCAACCAGACGCGAGATCCGGGACGCACGTCTGCTGGAGGGCCGCCTTTATGTGTCAGACAAGGTCAAAACCCCGGCGGTCTACGGGATCTTCCGGCCCAGGATCGTCCTGCCGGCACCCTATGCGGATCAGGAGCTGAGATACATCCTCCGGCACGAGAACACCCATATCCGCCGGGGCGACAACCTGTGGCGGCTGCTGGGGTTCCTGGCCGCGGCGGTCCATTGGTTCAACCCGCTCTCC
>JAFRZL010000051.1 GCA_017442535.1 Bacillota bacterium
TCGGCAAGACGGAACTGGCCAAAACCCTTGCTGCCACGCTCTTCGATGACGAGAAGAACCTGATCCGTATCGACATGAGCGAATATATGGACAAGTATTCTGTCAGCCGGCTGATCGGCGCGCCTCCCGGATACATCGGCTATGATGAAGGCGGCCAGCTGACCGAGGCCGTCCGCCGCCATCCTTACAGCGTGGTGCTTTTTGACGAAATCGAAAAAGCCCATCCGGATGTCTTTAACGTCCTGCTGCAGGTCCTGGACGACGGCCGCATTACCGACTCCCAGGGACATACGGTTGACTTCAAGAATACGATGATCATCCTGACGTCCAACCTGGGCTCGCAGTACCTGCTGGAAGGCATCGAGCCGAACGGCGAGATCTCGGAAGCCGCCAGAGCCAGCGTGGAAATGCTGCTGAAGCAGACCTTCCGTCCCGAGTTCCTGAACCGCTTGGACGAAATCGTCTTCTACAAGCCGCTCACCAAGACCGAGATCCGCAGCATCGTGGACCTGATGGTGGGGAGCCTGGACAAACGGCTGAAGGATCAGCGCCTGCACGTGGAGCTGACCGAAGCAGCCAAGGACTATATCGTTGACAACGGCTATGACCCGGTATACGGCGCCCGCCCGCTGAAGCGTTTCATCCAGACCCACGTGGAAAATCCGATCGCCCGTATCATCATCCAGGGCGACCTGCACGAAGGCGACACCCTGCAGGTGGACGCCGACGCAAACGGCCTGCAGATCAGGGCGAAGTAAGGTTAAAGCACTCGTTTGAATATGATTTACAGCGGCACAGCCAGAGAGGCTGTGCCGCTGGTTTTTGGTAGTGTGATGGAGGAGGGGGGGCGGAAGACCAGGTGTTTGTTTGAAAATAGAATGTTTTGACGATGTAATTTTGAAAAGAGGATGCTGTCTCCAAGCATGTCTTGCATTTGTTTTTTTAATGATAATGTAGTAAAAAAGGGGATAGTACGGCCTAACATTTGTTGTATTCTGACAGCTCGGGTAGTAGCTGAGAATGAGGTTGGAACCTCGTCGAATTTGGGACCAATAGCACGCTGATTGGGATTCTGACGCCGTTTATTTCCTCGTTTCACCACCAAAAGAATTCCTTTTCCGCTCTTCCCAAATCCCGCATAATGGTGTATAATAAGCCTGTAACTATATCGCAGATTGGAGGTCACAAAATATGGACTGTAAAAACAATCCGGCTCTTCTTTTCTACCTGTCAGGTCAGCAGACGACCGCGGATTACGCGGTTGGGCCTGCGGAGCCTATGTTTGACGAGGGGATCGAGGTCGCGGAAGGCGGAGTCAAGGATAAGTATCTGATTTTTGACGGGCGTGATGTTCTGGCCTGGAAGGCGGAGCAGAATATCTATGCCGAGAGAGGAACGATTTCGTTCTGGTGGCGCAGCGCTTATCCGGTCGGCCCCACGGCTTTCCCGATTTTCCGTGTAGGTTATGCGGATCATTCCAGCTGGGATCAGAGCTTCCTTCGAATTGATTATAACGGAGAGGGCATCGAGGCCTATGTGTCCGATATCAACCTGGCCAGGGCGCGCGTCTGGTATACGCCTGATGTTTTCCCGGCACCGGATGAGTGGATGCATATCGTGGTGTCCTGGGACGAACTCTGGGGACTGAAGCTATATTTCAACGGTAAGCCTGTCGCGTGCGAGGAGCGTCCGGCTGTCTATTATGCGGGCCTGTACGGCTTTGGACCGCATTCGCGTATCATCGGCGCCTGGCATGTGCAGACGGACTATAACTTTGTCCGCGGCGGCGAGCTCTGCGAGCTCTCCATCTGGGACCAGATGCTGAGTGATGAGGAGGTCGCCACACTGCATGAAGTGAGGCTCCCCGAAGTGCCTGCTTATACGGTGCAGACTGAGACCTGGGCGGATGCCAAGGAAGAAGTGCGCGATGATTTCCTGTTCCGAAACGGCATGAATGGCTATATTCCGCGGATCCCCGAGACGGCTGCGGCCCGCAAGGTCGAGGTGACCGACGCCTACGATCTGAAGCGCTGGTGGTACAAGGGCATGGACGGCATCCGCGAGACGACCTGGCCGGGCGTTTACAACCGCTCCCGCCTCAAAGGACGCAACGACTATTTCCAGCTGCCTGACTGGGACTGCTATTCACTCTCGGGCAAGGCGATCACCTTCCACCTGCCTTACGAGCCCTACAACCATATCGAGATCAGCGGCAGCGCCTACGGCAAAGTCGAGATCGTGGACGATGACGGCTCGGTAAAGGAAGAGCTGTTTGAGCGTGCACCCGGACAGGAGCGCACCGTGGAAGCCGTTCCGAACGGGATCGGCGACAAGATCCGCTTCACCAATGTGGAGAAAGAAGAGCCGATCGGCGACTTCTCCGTTTTTAATGTATATGAAGGCCGTGCGCCGAAGGGCGCCAAGTCCGTGACCTATAAGGTGCTTCCCGGACGGGACACTTCCTGTGAAGGTGCGGAGAGCCTGTACCGCTTTATCGACGGGCGTTTCACCCGCTATGAGCGGAATGTCTATACCGCAGTTCCGGAAGGCGCTGATGCGCAGCTGACCGGTGCGGCGGTGGAGGGGTATCCCTTCTACAATATCGTGATCCCTTACGAGGCTGACGACGCGTATGGCCTGGACGGCGTGGAGCTTTGCTTCGATACGCTTGAAGGCGCGGACGCGGTCTATTCCGTGCAGGTTAAGGATCCGCTCTGGTACTTCCGCAATTTGGCGCAGTTCACCTTCCGCGCCAATCCCGGCAAAGTCCAGAAGCTCTGGCTGGATACGCGTGACCGCATTCTGCCGGTCAAGCGTTCGATGTATCTGACGATCGCGGTTTCCTGCCCCAAGGCGGCGGCAAAACTGATGGAGACCCTGCAGATTCGCACGGTCTTCAAGAAAGCCGAGGACGCCAAGGCGGAGCATGTGCATGACCGTTTTACGCAGGTCAGAGACATCACCGGCCATATGACCGAGGAGAGTCCGTTCGACAACCGTTATTACACATGGAACCGTTTCCAGAGAGATATTCTGGATCTGCTCAAAGTCGAGCCCGGGCATAATCCCGGCTGCATGTATTATGCGATGATGCTGGGCCGTACCTTTATGCGCAAAGCGGCCGAACTGCCGGATTATCTGGGCAATCCGATGCCGCCCGCGGTAGTGCCGGATCTGACCGAGCCCGTTCCGGAAGGCGTTCCGGCCTGGGCTTACAAGCAGGTCGAATATCTGCGCCACTACAAGAAGATCATTCAGTTCTACATTGATAAACGCCAGATCGCGAACGGCGAGCTGGGCGGCGGCCTGTCCGATGACGGCGATTTCGTCGCGACCTGGGGCGCCATGGCGCTGATGGATTCCTTTGGCGAGAAGGTGGCCAAGGCGATGGAAGCGAACGAGCAGGCTTTCTATGATCAGGGAATGTTTACGAACGGCCTCTGCTCGATCCAGGCCGATGAGCTGCACTCCTCTGAGGAAGGCCAGGTCAGTCTGGCGGCCTGCCTGAATATCCGTCCCGGCAGCCCCCACTGGCTGGAGAACGCGATGGAGACGGCCCGTCAGATCGAATGGGTCACCGGCGTCAACTCCGCCGGACACCGTCATCTGCTGTCCTGCTATTACAGCGGCTCCGTGATCGCGCGTGAGGATCCCTGGGGCAGCCAGCAGTCCTGCGGCAATATCTCCCTGGAAGTGGCCTGGCAGATCGCCCAGTTCAACGGCAATCCCAAGCTCCTGGCACTCCTCAAAGAGATGGCTGATTCGCTGGCGGCACATTATCACGAGGATGAGGACTATGTCCACTCCTATATCCGTTTTGATGATGATTACGAAGTGCCCACCATCAGCCGCCGCCGCAATGGTGACCGCGCGCTGCTGATGCCCGCTGCCGTACTGCTTGGGGATGACAAGTACCGCAAGGTCATGGTCAAAGGCGATCTCGGCGGCATGACCGAAAGAGATTCCGGCTATCCGCTGCATCCCTTTAAGCCCGGTACAGATATCATCGACAAGGATCAGATCGCGAAGCGCTACGACGTGCTGAATCAGAAGGCCGCGATCAAGGAATACTACTGCACTGACGGCCATCCGTGGATCGACCGCGTGTACTGCGAGCCCTGCGCGCTGTACTGCGACCGCCTGGCGGATCCCTCCGACGTACAGGTCCGCTGCACCTTCCCGATGAACCGCATCGCCTGGAAGTTCACCAACTGGGGCGATGATGAGCGTGTCGCCATCATTTCTCCGATCTGCGAAGAAGACCATCTGCGCATCGTGGCGCACAACCTGTCCGACCGTGACGTGCTGGCCGATCTGTACGGCTGGACCATCAAGCCCGGCGTATGGGAAGTCACCTACGGCGTGGATACCGATGATGACGACCGTCCGAACGAGCAGATCGTCACCCATCGTCAGGTCTTCGAGAATACCGTTCCGACCCGCGTGGTCTTCCCGGCGGGCGAGACCAGCGTCGTCGAGCTGAAGCTTGTCGAAGAGGGCCTGCCTTACTGGCAGCGTCCCGATCTGGGTGTCTCCGAACATGATGTGATGGTCTTCGATCATGGCATCAATGTACGGATCCACAGCCTTGGCGCCGTTGCCTCCCCCGAGGTGGATGTGGTGCTCAAGGACGCGGACGGCAAGGTGCTGAAGCGTGCGACGCTTCCGAGCCTGGAGGCTCCGGCCGACCTGCTGCCCAGAACCCGCGAAGTGATCTTCTACCTGCATCATCTGACCGAAAAGGATCTGAAGGGCGCTTATGTCGAGATCGATCCCGATCATAAGCTTCACGAGATCACGCGTATGAACAACATTGTCAAGATTGACAAAGCCATCCGCGCGCGCAAGCCGATCCTTTCATAAAGAATTTCGATAGCGGATCAAACCGCTCTGCACGCCATGTGCAGAGCGGTTTTTCTAAATATATATGGAAAAAGAGGCATAATTCAGATGAAAAAATGGATCTGCTGCGTCATAGCAGCCGTGATTTTACTGATGGCAGCCTGCCAAGATACAAAACCTGACGCGCAGAAATCCGGTATTGACTATATGGCACTTGTCAACAAGCTGAACGCCCTGCCGGAAGGCTGGGAGGATGCACTTGAAACCGTCAAACTCACCAATTCGGTCGGAGACGAAGTCGAGGTGGAGAAGAAGGCCTACGATGCCTACCTGCTCCTCAAAGCTGACCTGGAGAAAAACGAAGGCATCTATCTGGAACTTGATTCCGCCCGCCGCAGCATCGCCGCCCAGCAGGATATTATGGACCGTTTTATCGAAAAATACGGTATCGAATATGCACTTAAAACCGTGGCTCAGCCGGGTTATTCCGAGCATCACACCGGACTCGCACTCGATTTGTATTTCAGACTGAAAGGCGAGGACGGCACCTTCACGGACGTCTATTATAACGAAGACATGGTGCAGTATCCTGAGATCTGGGCCAAAATCCACGCCAAACTCGCTGATTACGGATTCATTCTGCGCTATCTGGAAGGTGCGGAGCACATTACCGGCTACGGTTATGAGCCCTGGCACCTGCGTTACATTGATGATGTCAAGACCGCTCAGGAAATCACGGCCAAAGGCATTACCTTCGAAGAGTATCTGGGTAAGGTCAAACATACCGATGTCGTCATCGATTACGGGACCTCTGAAGCCTATTCTCAGGAAGAATAAAAAGACGCCCTCGTCCAGATCAAGTGCAAATTCGCCGCATGGGCAGAGTGCGAACTCCACGCCATCCGCTATGCAGGAGACGAGGCGGGCAGCGAAAACCTTCAGGATATCATTGAAAAGAACCCGGACGCAGGCTATATACAGGCCGCAGTTTTCCTGATCGATTTTCACGCAGGCGCAGGCAATAACCAGAAGCTTGACCCTGACCGTGACTACAGGGACTACCGGTGGAGACTGGCCCGCAAAGCGGAAGGCGGCTGGGAGATCATCGACTGGGGCGAGCAGCCGTAAACAGACAAAAAAAGAGCGCGAGACGGGATTCGGACCCGCGACCCTCGCCTTGGCAAGGCGATGCTCTACCCCTGAGCCACTCGCGCATGTTCCTAACAGAACAGGTATATTATACACTATCATCGGACAGAATGCAAGTGTTTTTGAAAACTTTTTGAGAGACTCCCGCCAGGCGCGTCCTGCACAAGGGAGTTCTTGACTTTGAAGGGGATCTGTGGTAGGATGATTACATCCGGTGATGGAGGAGGAACTAATTATGAAGAAGTATTTAGTGATTTGGCTGCTGATAATTGCACTGCTTGGTATGTCCGCGTGTAAGCCCATTTCTTTGGACGATTTTACATCGGGGACCGGCAGGAATTCCTCCGCCGCACAGGAAAACCAGTCCAAAGCGGCATCAAAGCCTGAGTCCAGAGTAGAGTCCAAGGCTGAGTCTAAAGAAGAATCCAGGCCTGAATCCAAGCCGGAGTCCCAAGAGGAGTCCGTGCCTCAGGAATCATCTGCTTCGGTCATTCCCCCGCAGGAGTCTTCGGCCGCAGCCCCGGGTGGTTCCGATGACATTCAGCTGCCTGAGCCGCAGACGACCGGCGAATTCGTGTCGGATTTTGACGTCCGTTCGCTGAATACCAGGAGCCTCGGACACTATTCCTTTAAGGTTCCGGCTCAGTGGAACGAATTGGCCCAGAGCAATTCGTATTCATATTCGCAGGAGGATCAGGGCATTGTCGCGGGACAGATCGTCATCCAGACGATTTCAACGCCCGGCATTGAGAATGAGCCAAACTGGGAATTCAACTTTATCGGCGGATTCATGGGCAGTTTCTCGGATTCCGTCCTCAAAGGCGGTACGCAGTTCAAAGTTAACGGGATGGAAGCCTTCCTCTTTGTCATTGAGGGGACGAATGCCGCCGGAATCAGGATCCATATTTATACAACGGTCATGGAAGAAAACGGAGAGCTGCTGGCGCTGACACTGACCGAGATGGGAGACGGCTATGTCAGCCATCTGCCTGATTATATGCATATTCTGTATTCGATCACCTGTTCCGGCACCATCAGTCGCAAAGCGGAAAAGCTTGATTTTGCCTCTCAGTCCGATCTGGGGGCGGATTCGCTGCTGCAGAGCCGCACCCTGGACTATAATGAGTTTGCACGGACGCAGTACAAGATGGATCATTACTGCTGGTATTATCCCACCGACTGGAAACTGGTATCCTCGGATCAGGATGTTCTTAATTTCATGATGTGTGATCAGGGCGATACGGCACTGCTGCAGCGTATCGGCCTCACCGAACTGGATCTCTATACCATGACGGACGGGTGGCAGTCCGATTACATCACCAGTTTTATGGGCGCTTTTGAAAGCCCGGAGCTTCTGTGGGCGCATGTGCTGGATATCGGGGGCGATGTCTATGAATTTGCTTTCAAGACGACGTTCAGCGATGTCGAAACGATCGTGATCGTGGATTTCTATGTTCGCGGGACGGCGATCTATGACAGTGCTTTCCTGAACTACAGCCTGACCGATGACCTGCATATGATGGACTACTACCATATGGTTTATTCCATGGAGGAATTAAAAGAGTGAGCAAAAAAATAATCACGATCGTCCGGGATACGGATGATTTTTCCTGGGAAAACGATTCCGGCACCGACGGGAACGAACTCAGGAATGACGATTTCTTCGCGGAAGAACAGGAAGCGGACGAGCTTTTCGGCCCGGAGCTGGGGAAGGACTTGCGTGGGAGAAATATCCGGCAGGAGAATCCTCCTCTGGAACTGATCTATCCGGACCGCGTGCCGGAGGAGGTTGAAGAGCCGGATGAGCCGGATGAATATGAGGAATACGAAGAAGATCCGGCTCCGGAGGGACGCCGCAGGATCAGTGCCAAAGCCTGGATTACCGCCGTGCTTTTCGTTCTGGCACTCGCTGCGCTGGCCTATGTGGTGACGGACGGTTTCGGCGGGCTCTTCGGCGGCAGCAAAACCCGGATCCTGTGGGAGAGCAATGAACCAATCAGCTTTGAAGGTACCGACATTACCCTGAGCTCCTGCATCGGAGAGCATAATCTGCTCCTTGCCGGCAGCACGGAGGGGCTTTCCGCCTATTCTGCCGAACGGGTGATGCAGTGGAGTATTCCCTTTCAAATGAATGACCCTCAGATGCTCCGCAACGGCGACTATTTTGCCGTGCTGGATGTGGGTGAGCGCCAGGCCGTGGTCGGCAATTCCGCAGGCCGCGCGTATCAGGTACAGTCGCAGTATACGATCGTAAGCGGATTTCTGACGGCACGGGGTCAGCTCGTGCTGATGGCCCAGAACGGCTTGTCCGACGAGATTCTGGTCTATGGTAAAGACGGCAGTCAGGTGTTGCGCCGCGTCACACATTCGTCGCGGAACGGTAAGCCGGTGCAGGCCGTGCTCAGTGAGGACGGTAGCGTGCTTGCCACAGCCTATATCGTCTACAACGGCAGTGAAATGGCTTCTTACATCACTTTCTTTGATCTTTCCGCGGCGGGCGGCGCGTATACGGACCGGATCTCCGCCAATTTCTACTATCCGGACACGATTTTCGGCGACCTCTGGATCAGCGGAGGCAGCTGTTTTGCCGTCGGTGACAATAAGATCCTGCGCTACAATATCTCGGGAGTGCCGGAGCTTGCGGACACACAGTCCCTGTCCAACCAGATTTATCTGGAGGACCATTCGGACAGCCTGTATGCTGTGATCTTTGGAACGGACCGCATGATGGCGGAGGACTCGATGAAAGATTATCTGGTCGTCTACAACACCTCCGGACAGGAGATCCTGCGCCGCAGGCTGGAGAACCCGACCTATCTTCAAGTCAGCGGAGAACGCCTGATCTATGGAGAAGGGTATCAGTATACCTGTCTGGATGCCAAGGGCAAGGAAGTCTGGCATGAAAGCGCCCGGCAGAGAACCCTGTATTACGGCCTGCGTCCGGGCGGCCGCCAGGTCATCAAAATGGCGGAAGACGGTTATCATCTGATGGACATTTTAACGGTTGAGGAGGAAAAAAATGAGCGTGGGACTGATTAAGATCCTGCTGGATTTCGGCGTAGCCGTCATACTGATCCTGGCAGTGATCGTAGGCTGGAAGAGAGGCTTTGTACAGACGATTTACCAGGCATTCCGCTGGCTGATCTGCATCATCCTTGCCCAGCTGCTGTATCCGTATGTTTCGGATTTGCTCAAGAGCACCGGCCTGGAAACGACGATCCGGGAGAGCATCATCACCGCACTGGGAGGCAGCCAGAGCGGAGGGGATATCCAGTCTCTTAAGCTTCCGGGTTTTCTGAAAGATCTGCTGATCAAAAATGACAACACCACCATTTATGAGATGCTTCATGTCAAAACGGCCACCGAGTATGTGAGCGCCTATCTGGCGCAGCTCGCGATCAATGTGATTTCCGTGCTGCTGCTCATCATCGTCCTGCTGATCGGAACACATCTGCTCGGCGTGGCGCTGAACATTCTGACCAGACTGCCGGTTCTGAACTCGCTGAATTCCTTCCTGGGCGGCCTGGGAGGCATTGTGCTCGGCATCCTGTATATCTGGATCTTCGGTCTGGTAGTCTATCTGGTCGCCATCCTCGGACACTTGACTTCGCTTGGTGAAGCGGCAGAGCAGACATGGCTGCTGAATCTGGCTAATCAGTATAATCCGCTGCTGCACTTTGCCATGAATTTCCTGCCAAAGACTTGACAGCAGGTTTTTAAAAGAGTATAATAAGGGCGTATTGCTAGGGGAGTCGTGGGACTGAGAAAGCGGCGCGAGCTGCTGACCCTTTGTACCTGATCCGGATCATACCGGCGTAGGGAAGCATGTGCCCTTTTTTCATAGGGCCACCCATCATCTCCTCCAAATTTTATAGGAGGTATTTTTTATGCAAGCATTCTTTGAAAACTGGTACGGACAGCTGACCGCAGCCGCGGCCGCCGTACTGCTGATCCTGATCGGCATCGGCTTAACCAAAGCTTTCAGCAAGGACAGCCCCCATAAAACGGCTAAAATGCTGGTCTTTTCGGCCATGGCCGTTGCGATTGCCGTAGTGCTCAGCATGCTGAAAATCATCCGCATGCCTCAGGGCGGCAGTATCACCCTTTTCAGCATGTTCGTGATTACACTGATCGGCTATTTCTACGGACCCGCTCAGGGCATCCTCTGCGGTATGTCCTACGGCATGATCCAGCTGCTGATCGATCCCTATATCATCTCTCCCGTGCAGATGCTGGTGGATTATCCGCTCGCCTTCGCGATGCTCGGACTCTCCGGCTTCTTCCGCAACAGGAGCGACGGCCTGATCACCGGTTATGCAGTCAGCTGCTTCGGAAGGCTTATCATGTCCGTTCTTTCCGGCGTCATCTTCTTCTCCGAATATGCCGGTGAGATGAATCCCTGGGCTTACTCCATCGGTTACAACATCGCCTATATCGGCGGTGAAGCACTGCTGACGGTAGTCGTCTTCATGGTCGTAACGCCCGTCCGCAACATGGTCGAGCGCATCAAACGCATGGCTTTAAGCTAAAAAAACGGCCCGCGTCCCACTTTTGCTTCACCCGGTTGCGCTGCGCGCAAAGGGTTCCGCAAAAGGAGGCGCGGGCCTTTGCTTGTTGTGAGAGATTGGGCTGGGCAAGGGGCGTGGAGGGTTGTGAGGTTGGTGGGTGTGTATTGGCCGGTTTTAGATGGAGGTCGGAGAGATTTGGTGGATGGAGTTGGTCTGCGTCCCCGGTGTAACTTTTTATCCAGCACTTTCCTCTAAAACGATCTGTTTTATGGGGTGGATGTCGAAAGTGCTGAATAGAACGCCGGTTTATCCAGTACTTTCGTTATAATGAGCGTTATTATTGACCTGATATTTAAATGTGCTGGATAGCATATATTAAAGCGGATGGTCTGCGTCCCCACGGTCACATGAGCATCCGAGTTTTTAATGGAAAACGGCTTTTTCTAGGCCTTTCGCGCTGAAACACGGATAAAAAATGCACTTTTAAACCGTGTTTGGCGGTGAAGGCGGTTGTGATGAAGCGGTTCACATCAAATCACGGATAAGAAGGTGATGACTGGGACGGAGACGCGCGAAATTATCAATCAAACCCGCAGATCTATCGCGAAAACCCGCTGGCTTGGCCAGCGGGTTTTTTCGTCTCACTCCAGCGGATTTTCGCTTCTCAGGTCATGCGTCTCACTTCAGCGGCTTTTCATCTGTCTCCGTCCCTCGTCACGTGCATTTATATAGCTCTAGCACCATCAATTGCATTTATAAAGCTCCGTCCCCATCACCCATTTCCATATTGCCCGAATACGGGTCTTACCAATTAGACCACGCCCTCTTGACAAATCAAATCTAATGTATTAGACTTTAAGCAGATAACAGGAGAGAGGAGCGGTCGACATGACGGATGGACGAGTTTCGGCGGGGGAATGGAGGTTTCTCAATATTATCTGGAGGAATGAGCCGGTCGGGTCAGGCAGGTTGGTGGAGCTTTGCCAGCAGGAGCTGGGATGGGCCAAGTCGACGACCTATACCAGGCTTCACATTCTGATTGCAAAAGGGATGGTGGAGAACAAGCAGACGATCGTTACGAGCCTCATTTCACGCGAGCAAGTGCAGGCTTCGGAGAGCGCGTATGTGGTGAACGAAACGTTTGAAGGGTCGCTGCCGGGGTTTGTGGCGGCTTTTCTGGGTGAACGCAAGTTGACCGAAGAGGAGGCCGACGCACTCAGAAAGCTGATCGACGGTTACAGGGAGGGGTGACGATGACGGCTCTGTTTTTGCAGATTCTGAACATGAGTCTTGCGGGCGGCGTGATTATTCTTGCGGTTGTGGTGATGAGGGCCTTGCTGTGGAGAGCGCCGCGCAAGTGGGTGATGTTGCTCTGGATTGCGCCGGCGGTGCGGCTGGTCTGCCCGGTGGGGCTGACCGCAGTTTTCAGTTTTTTTGCAGCGATGAGGGCTCCGCAGACAGCCTTGAGGACGGGGAATTTCACTAACCTGGACTTGGGCGGCGCCGTGATGGAGTCCGTGGGAAATATCCTTCCTGCGGAGACTCCCGCCGGGAGCGTGAATCACCTTCAGACGATAGAAAATGTTGCGGGTATCATGTGGCTTGCGGGGATGGCAGTGCTGCTGGCTATTGAAACGTTTCGATATCTCAAGATGAAGGCGCTGGTGTCGGACGCTTATGTTACGGAGAGCGGTGCGTATGAGACCGACAGGATCAGTTCGCCCTTTATCCTGGGGATCATCAGGCCGCGGATCTATCTGCCGCTGGAAATGGGGGCAGATACGAGAAAGCTTGTCCTGGCTCATGAACGGTATCATCTTAGAAAAAGGGATTCTCTGATCAAGCTGGCCGCGAGAGCGATTTTGTTGGTCCACTGGTTCAATCCACTGGCCTGGCTGGCGTACCGGCTGATGAGCGAGGACATAGAGATGCGTTGCGACGAAGCTGTGCTTGCAGAGCTTTGCCGCGGTGAGGCGAACGACAGCATTCGAAAAGCCTACAGTTATGCCCTGGTGTCGATGGCCTCGGAGAAAACACAAATGCACAGTTCGCTGGCATTTGGCGAAAGAAAGGTAAGGAGACGAATTATGAACGTACTACGATGGAAGGAACCAAAGAAATGGCTGTCAGCCGTGCTGGCAGCGGTTTGCCTGATCTTCGTGGTGGGGTGTGTAACCAATCCTGCGGGAGCTCCTCAAAACGTTTCTTTTGAAGAACGCCTGGAGCGAATGCAGGAACTGTCAGGAAAAAAAGAATTGGATGCACTGAAGCTTATGGGGGTCGCAGCTTCAAGTCTAACGTCTTCAACGGAAGTGCCGGGCAGTGACGGAAATTCGTACACAAAGAATCAGTACGACACCGCCGAGCTGCAGTTAATTCTTGAATGTAATGGCGGTACGATCACCAACTACACAGTTTTGCTTTACTGCACAACGGAAGAAGAACTGGTTGCAAATTATCGAAAAGTTGACGAAGCCCTTCGGAAGAATCACGAATATATGATACATGGGCCTTATCAGTATCGGACAAAAGATGGAAGATCGATTTCGTGGAGCTTTGTTGACAACCAGCAGACCACAGCAGAAGGAATGCCGAGGTTTATTCTCTCTTATCGTTCTGCCCTGATGCCGGACGATGTTGTACAGCAGTTGAGGTAAGGTACCCAAAAGGCACTGGAAAGATGCGATGCGACGAAGCTGTGCTTGCAGAGCTTTGCCGCGGTGAGGCGAACGACAGCATCCGGAAAGCTTACAGCTATGCTCTGGTGTCGATGGCCTCGGAGAAAACACAAATGCACAGTTCGCTGGCATTTGGCGAAAGAAAGGTAAGGAGACGAATTATGAACGTACTACGATGGAAGGAGCCCAGGAAATGGCTGTCAGCCGTGCTGGCAGCGGTCTGCCTGATCTTCGTGGTGGGGTGTGTCACAAATCCGGTGAGAAGCAGCCCTGCAGATGTCAAGCCTTTGGAACATATCCAGGATTTATACCAGATGACCAAGACAGAAGCCTTAAAGACGATGGGGCTGACTACAGATGATTTAGTCGCTGACAGAGAGGAAAAAGGTCCCGGTTATACTCTTCAAAGAGAGGATTATTCATCTAAAGCAATTGATCTGCGGCTGTATCTGACAGCAGATAAAAAGGTCGCGGCCTATCAAGTTAATATCTGGTATGATCAAGCAGACCTGATGAGAACGGATTATGATAAGCTGCATGATGAATTAGTGTCCCAATATGGTGGATCAGTGCAGCAGGATAGTTTTATCACAAAGGAGAATGCGGAGATCACTTTGGGAGTAGGAGCTGATCCAACAGAGACCAACACCAGCGCGCCACAGAGGTATTATATTCACTATCAGTTTTGGAAGGCGCCGGCGTAATAAAAGAAATCTTCCGCACCGTGAATTCTCCTTGCATTTTGAGGGGGTATGTGGTACAATAATAATGGCTTTTTGTTGAAAGCACTATTGTACTGGGCAAAGGAGAACTTGTAAGGAGATGGCAAAGGAAGTTTTTGAAACCTATGAGTCTGAGGTGCGGTCCTACTGCAGGAAGTTTACTTCTGTTTTTCAGACGGCAAAGGGTTCTAAAATTTGGGACGAAGAAGGCCGGGAATTTATCGATTTCTTTAACGGCGCTGGCGCGTGTAACTATGGCCATAACAATGATTATATCAAAGAGCGGGTCATTGATTATCTCCAGCATGACGGGATTCTTCATGCGCTGGATATGTATACCGGCGCAAAGGGTGAATTCATTGAGACTTTTCAGAATAAGATCCTGAAGCCGCGCGGCTTGGATTATAAAATGATGTTTACGGGTCCCACCGGGACCAATGCCAATGAGGCGGCGCTTAAACTGGCGCGCAAGGTGACCGGACGGACGAATGTATTCGCGATGATGGGTGCTTTCCATGGCATGACCCTGGGTGCGCTGGCGCTGACGACGGATACGTCTTCACGCGCGGGCGCCGCGGTGCCCCTGCATGATGTGACGCATATTCCGGCGCCGTACATGTTCCCCGAGCTTGACACGGTGGCCTATATGGAGCGTCTGGTGACGGATGATCACTCCGGCGTGGATATGCCGGCGGCACTCTTCCTCGAGACGGTACAGGCCGAGGGTGGCATCTATGTATTTGAGCCCGAGTGGCTGCGCAGAGTCGCAGATTTCTGCCACAAATACGGCATTCTGCTGGTGGTGGATGACATCCAGGTAGGATGCGGACGCAGCGGCAATTTCTTCTCCTTTGAGAGAGCCGGGATCCATCCCGATATGGTAACACTGTCCAAGTCCATCGGCGGATACGGGCTGCCCATGGCGCTGCTGCTGCTTCGTCCGGAGCTCGATATCTGGAAGCCCGGTGAGCACAACGGCACATTCCGCGGCAACAATCTGGCTTTTGTAGCGGCTAAGGCGGCGATCGATTTCGCAACTTCCACGGGACTGTATGGAGATGTGAAACGCAAGAGCGCAATCATTCGCGAGTATCTGGAGAAAGAGGTCAAACCTCTGCATCCCGGGATCGAGATCCGCGGGATCGGCATGATTTGGGGAATTGACTTCGGTAAGGCCGGCGCACCCGGACTTTGCCGCAAAGTCGTGACGGAGTGCTTTAAGAACGGGCTGATGATCGAACAGGCCGGGCGCGAGGATTGCGTGCTCAAGCCGATGCCCGCGCTGACGATTCCGGATGACGAACTGCTCAAGGGGCTGGAGATCATTAAGAAATCAGCCCAGGCGGTTCTCGCGGCGCAGTAAATAACGATTAACAGGCAGAGGCATCCATTTGAAAGCATAAATCAGGTGGATGTCTCTTTCGTAACTTAATTCTTAAAAAACATCTTTGCCGCAATGGCGGAGGAACGGATCGAGGTGAGGGACCGGATGAAAGAGGTATCACTACAGCAGCTGTCGGATTATTTCGCACTGGAGAATCTGACGCCGGAGATTCCGCTTAAACATGTCTATATCAAGCATCAGGAGATCAACCGGCCTGCGCTGCAGCTGACAGGCTTCTATCAGCACTTTGATAATGAACGGATCCAGCTGGTGGGTAAAGTGGAATATGCCTATATGCAGGAGCGTACGCCGGAGGAGAAAGAACAGATCTGGGACAGTCTGTTCCGGACCCGGATCCCCTGTCTGGTAATTTGCCGTGCGCTGGAATGCGGCCCCGAGATCCTTTATAAAGCCCGGGAATACGGGACTCCGATCCTGAGGACACCCAGCTCGACGACCGAATTCATGGGGAGACTGATCCAATATCTCCGCACGGTGCTGGCGCCGCAGATCTCCATGCACGGAGTCCTGGTCGATATCTACGGCGAGGGCGTGCTGATCATGGGAGACAGCGGCATCGGCAAGAGCGAGACGGCTCTGGAGCTGGTCCGCCGCGGGCACCGCCTGGTTGCGGACGATATCGTCGAGATCCGCAAACTGGGAGACGAAGAACTTCTGGGTTCCAGCCCGCAGGTGTTGCGGCATTTTGTGGAGCTGCGCGGCATCGGCATCGTCAATGTCAAAGAGATCTACGGTGTGGAGGCCGTAAAAGAGACCCAGAAGATCGATATGGTGATCCAGCTGGAGCCCTGGGACCGCGAGAAGGTCTACGACCGTGAAGGCATGGTGAACGAGTCAACCATGATCCTGGGCAGCAAAGTGATCTGCTACACGATCCCGATCCAGCCCGGACGGAATCTGGCCATCATCATCGAAACGGCTACGATCAATCACCGCAGCCGCAAATTGGGCTACAATGCCGCCGAGGAGCTGAACCGCCAGGTAAATGAGAATATCCGGCGGCGTCAGAAAGAGCGGGAAGAACGCGAGAGGAGAAAAAGCTGATGTATTACGCCGGGATAGATTTGGGAGGAACCGGGATCAAGGCCGCGCTGGTCACCCGGGAAGGTGAAATCCTTCAGAAAGAGACCGTGCCCACCGGAGCTGACAGGCACTGGACGGCGATCATGGCCGATATGGTGGAGCTGATCTGGACACTTGCCGCACGGCAGGGGATCGATATCAGCGAGATCCGAGGGGTGGGCCTTGGCGTACCTGGTTCCGTGGATCCCGAGCACGGCAAATTGCTTTACGCGGCAAATCTCCCCAACTGCGCGGATATGGACGCCCGCACCTTCATGCAGAGGGAGCTGGGCCTTCCGCTGTATATTGACAACGACGCGAATGTGGCTGCGCTCGGCGAGAGCCTTTTCGGGGCAGGCAAGGGGAATGACCGCTGCTGTGTCATGATCACGCTCGGAACCGGTGTGGGCGGCGGCGTAATCATCAATGGACGGATTTTTGCCGGAGCCTATTATGGCGGAGCCGAGCTGAGGCATACGGTGATCGTAGAGAACGGCCGTCCCTGCAACTGCGGCAGGCGCGGCTGCTGGGAGACTTACAGTTCCGCGACCGGACTGATCCGGAGCGCCCGTGAAGCGGCCGCACAGGACCTGGATTCGCTCCTTTGGAATGTTTGCGATCACGATCTGTCCAAACTGACTGCCAGAAAGGTATGTGAAGCCGTGGATGAAGGCGACCCTACCGCCAACCGAATCATGGATGAATATCTGCATCACCTTGCGGTCGGACTGGGCAATATCTATAACATCTTCCAGCCAGAGATCCTGATCCTAGGCGGAGGCGTTTCCGGACGCGGCGAAAAGCTTCTCGTGCCGCTGCGCGGACTGATCCGGTCGGAAATATACGGACATGATATGAGCAAAGTGGATATCCGCATCGCGACCCGCGGCAATGATGCCGGGGTGCTCGGTGCGGCAGCCCTGGTCATGCAGGAGGAATAAAATGGAATGGCAGTCCATGCTGCGCAAGCAGGATTTTACACATATTTGTTTTGATGAACCGCTTTCGGAGCATACGACGTTTCGCGTGGGCGGGCCGGCTGACGTCATGGTTTTCCCGCACAACCGCGAGGAGCTGGGACGGGTGCTGGCGATCTGCCGTGAAGCGGGAAGCCCGTGGTTTTTCCTTGGGAAAGGCAGTAATCTGCTGGTGAATGACGAAGGCTTCAGAGGCGTTGTCATCTGTCCGGAGGGGGAGCTTGCCGAGGTCCGCACGGAAGGGTGCGTCCTGACCGCCGGATGCGCGGTTTCGCTTGCACACCTCGCGGCTGAAGCCCAGCAGCAGGGCCTCACCGGTCTGGAGTTCGCTTCAGGGATCCCCGGCACTTTCGGCGGAGGCATTTATATGAACGCGGGTGCCTATGGAGGCGAGATGTGCCAGGTGCTCACCGACATCGTCTATCTGGATGAGGACGGCGAGCATCATATCGCGCCGGAGGACGCGGGCCTCGGATACCGCACCAGCTGCTTTCAGCAGCGAGGCGGGCTGATCCTGGGCGGATCCGTTACGCTGCAGCCGGGCGATCGCGAGCAGATCATGGCCCGTATGAAGGAATTAAACGGTCTCCGCAGGGCCAAGCAGCCTCTGGAATATCCCAGCGCCGGCAGCATGTTTAAGCGGCCTGAGGGGTATTTTGCGGGGAAACTGATTCAGGATGCCGGCCTCGCGGGCTTTACCGTGGGCGGCGCGCAGGTTTCTTCCAAACACTGCGGCTTTGTCATTAACCGTGGTGGGGCAACGGCTGCCGATATTACAAGTCTTGTGCATCAGGTGACGGATCGCGTCTATCAGACATTCGGCGTCCGCATGCAGCCTGAAGTACGGTATCTGGGTCCTTACGGGCTGTGCCCCTGGCAGGAATAGGAGTAAAATGGACTATCTGATTGTAACAGGTATGAGCGGAGCGGGCCGTACGACCTGTATTCACGCGCTGGAAGATCTGGGGTATTACTGCATCGATAATTTACCGCCGGAACTGATCCCCAAAACGATTGAACTGTGGCAGCAGACCAAGGGCATCGACCGGGCGGCTTTTGGCGTGGACATCCGAAGCCGCCAGTATTTCCGCAAGCTTTCCCACGTGCTGGATGAGCTGAAGGAGAAAGAGATCGGCGTCAGTATCGTTTTTCTGGATTGCCGCGATGAAGAGCTGATCCGCCGCTTCAAGACCACCCGCAGGGAGCATCCGCTGCAGAAATACGGCCGCAAGAGGCGCATGCTGGAGGACGCGCTCGCCGAAGAGCGCAGCTATCTGCAGCCTCTTCGGAACCGTGCGGATTATCTGCTGGATACATCCGACACCAATATCTGGCAGAGCCGCAACAGAATCCGCCAGCTTTTCGGAGAGGATCAGGAAGACGAGAGGATGAGGCTGCAGTTCGTCTCGTTCGGCTATTCCCGGGGCATCCCCGCAGACTGTGATCTGGTCTTTGACGTACGGTTCCTTCCCAATCCCCACTATGTGGAGAGCCTGCGCGCGTTTACCGGGATGGATCCCGACGTGCAGGACTATGTGATGCGGGACGGGCTCGGTGCGGAGTTTATCGCGCGGGTGGATGAAATGCTGCAGTTCCTGATTCCTCTTTATGAGAAAGAGGGTAAGCTGCAGCTGACGGTGGGCGTCGGATGTACCGGAGGCCGCCACCGTTCGGTCACGATCGCCGAGAAACTTTTCGAAGTCTACGCGGCGCGCGGCGCGGACGCGGCTGTCTATCACCGCGACATGGGAGAACCGCATAAGCCGACCGGCTGAGGACACGGGAGCAGTGTATGAGCAGGATTTCTTTTTCAGCAGGCGTCAAGAGCGAGCTCTGCAAGAAAACAGGGCCCGACCGTGACAGCCGCAAAGCGGAGCTGGCCGCGCTGGTTAATACCCTGGGCAAAGTCAATGAGGAACCGCTGACGATCTTCTTTGGACATGAGCAGCAGGGAATTATCAAAAAGGTCTTTACATTGACCGAAAAATTGTTTACAATAGAATTGCTGCTCGGAGAGGGGTCCGGTGTTTATACGGCCTCGCTGGAGGATCCGGATCAAGTGCGGCGGATGCTCGAACAGCTCGGCCTCTGGCAGCATGGCCATTATGTCCGGCGCGTCCCGACGGAGTGGCTTGGGACTATCCCCGGCCAACAGGCCTATGTGCGCGGTGCTTTTCTGGGAGCCGGATCCATCACCAATCCCAAGAAAACCTACCACATCGAATTCCTCAGTACCGATCCGGGGCATCTGGAAGAACTGCAGGATCTGATGCACAACTTCGATCTGGACATGCGCCTGACCGAACGCAGCACGCGTCAGACCTATGTCCTGTATCTTAAAAACAGCGACCAGATCCTGGATCTCCTGAATGTCATGCAGGCCTATACCGCCTTGATGGATCTGGCCAATGTCCAGATCGAGAAACGCGTACGCAACGAGATCAACCGGTCCGTGAACTGCGAGGCCGCCAATCTGCAGAAAGTCGTCTCCGCCGCCCTTAAGCAGGTGGATGACATCAACTATCTGGTTTCTCACCTGGGTTGGGAGGGCCTGCCCGCCCCCCTTGCCACGATCGCCAGGTTGCGTCTGCAGAATCAGGACGCCAGCCTGCAGGAGCTTGGCGAGATGCTGGATCCCCCTGTCGGGCGGTCCGGCGTCAACCACCGATTGCGAAAACTGTCGCAGATGGCGGAGGAAGTCCGCCGTGCGGCTCATGATTTATAGAGAAGGAGGAGTCAGAAATGACAGAGAAAAAAATCACCGTAACGCTGGAGGAGGGACTGGAATCCCGCCAGGCCGCCATCTTTGTACAGGTGGCGAACAAATATGCTTCCCACATTTATCTTATTCTGGAGGACAGACGGGTAAATGCCAAGAGCATCATGGGTATCATTTCTCTCGGCATGCTCAAGGATGAAGAAGTCATCCTGCAGGCGGACGGCCCGGATGAAGCGGAAGCCGTCGAGGAGCTCTCCGGGATGATCGGCTGACTACCGCAAAACAAATAGCGGGAGGGTGGATGGTCTGCCATTTGCGCAGACGATCCGCCCTCCCGTTTTATTGTTTTTGCGAATGAATTGACTTATTACTTGCTCCCGCCAAGCAATCCGCGGAAAATGCGGTTGCCAAGCTGCCGCCCAAAGGAATTGGAGAAGCCTCTCGCAGCGGAGGAGACCATATTGCTCAATTCGCGCTGGCGGCGCTCCTCGGCCTTGCGCTTTTCCTCGGCAAGGCGGCGCAGCTCTTTCTGGCGTTCCCGCTCGGCCGCGGCGAGTTCGGCCGCCTGACGGCGCTCTTCAGCAATACGGGCTTTTTCCGCTTCTTTATCCAGCCGCGCCTGCTCCGCCTCGAGTGCTTTGCGTTCTTCCTGCAGCTTCTGCCGCTCCAGCGCCAGCTGATCCTGATCCGCCAGGTTTTCATAGGCGGAATAGCGGTCGATTACGGCGTCATATTTGGCGCCCATTTCGCTGACAGCCATGACGGACTGGCGGATGTCTTCGCTGACCGTACCGATCAGGCTCTGCGGCGGCAGGATCATGGCTTTTTCCACCACGGACGGACGCCCGTCCTCATCCAGCATCGAAATCAGCGCTTCACCGGTCCGCAGCTCGGAAATAGCCGTCGCAGTGTCAAAAGCGGGGTTCGGGCGGAAGGATTCCGCCGCGGTCCGGACAGCCTTCTGATCCTTCGGCGTATAGGCATGCAGCGCGTGCTGAATTTTGTTGGACAGCTGTGCCAGAATATTATCCGGAATATCCGCCGGTGTCTGCGTGATAAAATAGACTCCGATGCCCTTAGAGCGGATCAGCCGGATCACCTGCTCCAGCTTGGTAATGATCGCCCGGGGCATGGTCTCGAACAGCAGATGCGCCTCGTCAAAGAAGAAGACCAGCCGGGGTTTCTCGGGGTCACCGATCTCCGGCATCGTCTCGTAGAGCGCGTTCAGCAGCCAGATCATAAAGGTCGCATACATGGTCGGATGCAGGAAGAGCTCCGTGCAGTCCAGCACATTGATATAGCCCCGGCCTGCGAGGTCGTACTTCATCCAGTCACGGATATCCAGAGCGGGCTCGCCAAAGAAAAGGCCGCCGCCATTATCTTCCAGCACGAGGACTTTACGCTGCAGCGCGCCCAGACTCTGCGGCGTCATATTGCCGTACTCCGCGAGATACTCAGCCCGGTGTTCGGACGCATAGCGGATCATGGAACGCAGATCCTTCATATCAAGGAGAAGCAAACCCTTGTCGTCCGCGATGCGGAAAAGCATCTCCAGAACACTTTGCTGCACATCCGTGAGCTCCATCAGGCGGGAGAGCAGGATCGGTCCGAAATCGGAAACCGTCGTACGGATTGGATGACCTTTCTGCCCATACAGATCCCAGAAACAGGTGGGGAACTCCTGATAGGGAAAATCGGCCAGGCCAAAGAACTCCAGCCGCTTCTCAAGCGCGCTTGTCACCTCGCCCGCCCGGCACATGCCGGCCAGATCACCCTTCACATCCGCCAGAAAAACCGGAACGCCAATGGCGCTGAAAGACTCCGCCAGCACCTTCAGGCTGATAGTTTTGCCGGTACCGGTGGCGCCCGTGATCAGACCATGCCGATTGGCCATGGAGGGCAGCAGATAACAGTCCTCACCGCCTCGTCCGATCCAGATTTTACCGTCTTTAAGCATAATTGTTTCTCCTTGCAGATTTTTACGCGGTATATCTAATAAAACGGACATCCCCGCGAGGATGTCCGTTCCGGTTAACCATTATAAATCAGGAATTGAAGCTGTCCAGATCGACGGGAGCCTCATCGGCTTCCTTCAGAAAATCATCTTCCACGGGAGCGGGTGCAGCGGGCTCCGTAACAGGAGACTCAACTTTACCGGTAACGATCTGAATAAAGATCTCGGAGGCGATCACAGCGACCGCGGCAAAGATCAGGGACAGACCGATCAGCACACGACTGCGGAAAATCAGTACGAGGATCGCGAGAATCACGATGACCAGAGCGCCGATTCCATGCATCCACCATTCGGCCACATGGGACTTGACAAGATCATAGGTGCGCTGGATCAGAATACAGGCGGCCAGAACAACCAGCAGCATCAGCACAAGCGTAAAGAGTGAACGGAGGTACTTGTTCTCGGCAATCACGGTGATGCCGGCAATGATCAGGAACAGCCCGAGTGCCAGATTCAGAGGAGGCATACCGGGGTTCTTGACCTCGTTCAGATAAGTACGGGTGCGCAGAATACCGACGGCGATCAGAGCGGCTCCGCAGAGCACGCACATCACAACAACGGTAAAGGACGGCCAAATCAGGAACAGCAGTCCGATCACGGCAGCAACAGCGGTTGAAATTTTGACAGCCATTTTGACTGAATTGAAGTAATTCATAATAATCCTCTCCTTAGACAGAATTCGTTTATACTATTGTATCACGAAATGCCTTTTTTGTAAATAACCTATCGGGATTTCCGCAAAATATTTGCGCGTACAGCGGCGTGCCGAATCCGCAGCGGATTTATTCCCTGCCGTTCCAGCAGTAGGTGCAGAGCCGGTCCGGATCGATTCCCACAGCCTGCAGCATATCATCCAGCCTCTGATAGCGGAGGGTCGTAAAATGATTCTGCTTGCGGATCTCGTCCAGCATGGCCTGGTATTCCGGCGTATCCGGGTTATAGAAGAGGGACAGATCGGGATCGTCTCCGGCAAGGCGCTGGATCATCCGGCGTGTGATCAGATCCATCGGAGAAGTGGAGCGTGAGAAGTTCAGATATCTGCAGCTGAACATGACGGGAGGACAGGCGGGACGTACATGCACCTCGCGGGCTCCGTTGTTAAAGAGATATTCCGTCGTCTCACGCAGCTGCGTGCCCCTGACAATGGAGTCATCGATCAGAAGCAGACGCCGGTTATCGATCAGCTCACGGATCGGGATCAGCTTCATACGGGCGATCAGATCACGCTGGCTCTGGATCGTGGGCATAAAGGAACGGGGCCAGGTGGGCGTGTATTTGATAAAGGGCCTGGAGAACGGAATGCCCGACTCATTGGCATAGCCAATAGCGTGCGCGGTTCCGGAATCCGGAACACCCGCAACCACATGCGGCTTGACAAAGGACGGATCCGCCTTGTCACGGCGTGCCAGGGCAACGCCGCAGCGGTTGCGCATATCCTCGACATTGACGTTTTCGTACGTCGAGGAGGGATAACCGTAATACACCCAGAGGAAAGTGCAGATCTTTAATTTCTTGCCGGGTGCGGAAAGGACCTGAACGCCTTCGGGCGTAATGATATCGATTTCGCCTGGGCCAAGCGCTTTATAGTCGGTGAAGCCAAGGTTCAGATAGGCAAAGCTCTCAAGCGAGACGCAGAACGCGCTCTCCTTGCGGCCGATGACAACGGGGGTGCGCCCGTATTTGTCACGTGCGGCATAAATGCCTTTGGCAGTAAGCAGCATAATGGACATGGAGCCGTCGATGACATCGAGCGCGTAGCGCAGACCATCGATCAGATTGTCACAGGAATTGATCAGAGCCGCAACCAGCTCGGTGGCGTTGATCTCGCCCCCGCTCATCTCCAGGAAATGCGTATGTCCGGAACGGAAGATATTCATCACCAGCTCTTCGGTATTATTGATCCTGCCGACGGTTACGATGGAATAGGTGTCATGATGCGAACGGACCAGCAGAGGCTGGGGCTCATAATCCGAAATACTTCCGATTCCCATGGTTCCCATCATTTCATTGACATCCTTGTCAAATTTCGTGCGGAAAGGGGCATTTTCGATATTATGAATCGCCCGTTCAAAGCCATTTTCTCTGGACCAGATCGACATACCCGCGCGGCGTGTGCCGAGGTGGGAATGATAATCCGTCCCGAAAAACAGATCGAATACACAATCCTCTTTTGAAGCGACTCCAAAAAATCCACCCATATAGTTCCCTCCTATTTATGTTTTATACGATGAATCCGCCTGCGAAAAATCTTATTCGCCTGCGGGTTTGGAAAGATCCAGAAAAACCGATACTTCCTCCGCACTGAACTGTCCGGGTGCGGAAGAGGGCCCCGCTGTTGCAAATGTCAGGCAGCTGCCGGTGAAGCGGCACGCGACGCGGGAACTTTTGCCGAGCTCTCCCATGGAGACCGAAATCAGCGGCCGGTCGGCATAATTCCAGGCCATGGTATGGGAAGCTCCGATCAGTGCCGCCACATCTTCCTTTGTCTGGGGCATGACGGCGATTTTGCAGATGTCCGCGCCTGACTCCTGCATCGCGGTAAAGAGCCGGATGATTTCGTCATGAGGAGGTGTCGATTCAAAATTATGGTAGGACATGACCACGTACGCGCCGTGATCATGAGCTTTTTGAATCATAAGGTCACGGATCCCTTCAGGCTGCTGCATTTCCACATCGATCAGATCCGTCCCCAGGGCGAGGATCCCGTCATACGCATGCACGTATTCATCCGGATCTATCTCGCGCATTCCACCCTCACGGGCGGAGCGGAAAGTCGCAAGCAACGGTTTGCTCCTGATTTCCTGCCGGATCATGGCATGCATAACGGCCGGGACAGAATCATCTGCCAGATAGTCCAGGCGCCACTCCACCAGATCATAGGGAGCACCGCGCAGCAGAAGAAGCTGCTTCTGCAGTGCCTCCGTGTCGGCTGACAGAATGGGGACGCAGATCTTGGGCCTTCCACGGCCAAGCACCGTATCCCGT
Organism: Bacillota bacterium; assembly: GCA_017442535.1. Classification (GTDB taxonomy): domain Bacteria; phylum Bacillota; class Clostridia; order Lachnospirales; family Bianqueaceae; genus RUG12817. The sequence continues at coordinate 25,062 of JAFRZL010000051.1, forward strand.
ATAATCACCGGACTAATCATTTGAACCCCTCCCGGACTGGCGTTTCATACTCCTAACAAACAAGACAGTACCTTGTGAGTACTGTCTTATTATACATGAAAAAAACCGCTGATTCAAGCCTTTGAAATGCCAAATCCCGTGAAACAAAACCACCACATCAAGTGGAAAGTGCACAAAAGCGCGCAGAATCCTTACAAAGACTCCAATAAAGAGGCGGCATATCCGGGCGGCATAGAGGTATAGATATACGCGTCGATCTGATACGTATCCCGTGCGTGCTGCACTTCCCGGACCAGCTCAGAGGGCACGCCCTCATGCGGTTCTTCGCAGAAAAAGACCATGCGGCAGGACGGCAGCTGTCCTCGGACCGCCTCGACCGCGGCCAGGCGCTCCGGCACTGTTAATCCCGGCTTATCTTTCACATCCATCAATAATAACTCAGCTCTCATGATCTTGCAGGTCGTCAGAAGCTCCCGCAATGTTGATGCATAAGAGCGGTACACCTTAAACTGCCCGGCGTCCTGCAGTGTCCGGCCGATCGCCCCCGCCAGTTCTCCGTCACTGATGCTAAGGACTACATTTCTCACGGTTTTACACCCCCTATGTCTACCGTAATACACTACAATTATCATAACGCGAAAACGTGTACATATCATCCCCCATATGGGGGGCAGTACGGAAATGAATTGATGCATTCTCCCAAGCATTTTTCCTGAAAAATATTTTCAAAAAGGCTTGACAAACAGGAGACGGCGTAGTATAATATTATGCGTATGTAATAAGTAGAAGTTACCGCTTCTCACCTTCACATTGGGATATGCAGAGGGTTTATAGAGATCATAACAGAGGCAGACTCTGTTTTTGCGGCGGACTTCTTATGCAGTCCGCATTTTTATGCGGCAAGCCCGGCAAGTCATGTGCACGCCATGCGGCACCGGCCGGGGACTATAAGTTGGAGGTGTCCTACTATTAACGAAGTATTGATCAATGAGGAGATTCGGGACCGTGAAGTACGTGTGATCGATTCTGACGGAACTCAGTTGGGCATTATGCCTACGCGTGATGCTCTCAGACTGGCTCAGGAGAAGGAGCTGGATCTGATCAATATTGCCCCGCAGGCGACGCCGCCTGTCTGCAAGATCCTGGACTTCGGCAAATACCGTTTCGAGCAGACCAAGCGGGAAAAAGAAGCCAAGAAAAAGCAAAAGGTGATCGAGATCAAAGAGGTGCGCCTGTCACCCAATATCGATGATCACGACATGGAGACCAAGGCCAAGAGCGCAGCCAAATTCCTGCAGAACGGGGATAAGGTCAAAGTATCCGTCCGTTTCCGCGGACGTGAGCTTTCGCGCACCGAGATCGGCAAGAAGGTGCTGGATGATTTTGTCGAGAGTATCTCCGACGTGGCCACGGTGGAGAAGCCTGCCCGGATGGAAGGGCGCAGTATGGTAATGTTTTTGATGCCCAAGCGCTAAAGATTTTGATGATCGAATGCGTTTAGCATATACTCCCGGTCTGCGGGAGAGGCGATAGCAAGTAATAAGGAGGATTATATCATGCCTAAGATGAAGTCTAAGAGAGCTGCCGCTAAGCGGTTCAGCGTTACCGGTACCGGAAAGCTGAAGAGATTCAAGGCCTACAAGAGCCATATTCTGACCAAGAAGACCACCAAGAGAAAGCGCAACCTTCGTAAGGCGACCATGATGGACGCTACCAACGAGAAGGTAATGAAGAAAGTACTGCCGTATCTTTAATCGGTCAGCCGGAACAACGAGTTAATTATTTGAGGAGGAACAGATCATGGCAAGAGTTAAAGGAGCATTAAATGCCCGCAAGAGACATAAGAGAACACTGAAGCTGGCGAAGGGCTATTTCGGTGCCCGTTCCACACAGTACCGCAGCGCTAAGGCTGCTGTTATGCGCGCACAGCGCTTTGCCTATGTAGGCCGCCGTCTTAAGAAGAGAGATTTCCGCAAGCTGTGGATCGCCCGTATCAACGCTGCCTGCCATTTGAACGACATTTCTTACAGCCGCTTCATGTATGGACTGAAGCTCGCCGAAGTTAAGCTGGACCGCAAGGTTCTGGCTGACATTGCCGTTAATGATCCCAACGGTTTCACCAAGCTGGTCGAGACCGCCAAGGAGAAGCTGGCCTGATTGTCTGATTGCATATAATAGCCCGGAGTCCGTGAGGACCCCGGGTTTTTATACGGCCTTGGCCGGTCCCAAGCTTTATCTTGACTTTTTATGAAAAGAACGGTATGATCTAAGGGCGGGCCGGGAGATCACGGCCAAACAGATCTCCCGGACGATCAGGCGTATGAAACGGCAGATAGAAGAGATCGGTTATCGTCTAAAAAGAGCTGATTTTCGAGTGATGCGATTCTTCGAAGAGAAAGGAAACGATTATGTTTACAGAGTCTTTCAGAGTGCGCTACGCGGACCTTGGGCCGGATGCCTATGTGCGTCCGACAGCCATACTGGAGTATCTCCAGGAAATTGCGACAGATCATTCCGGCGAAGTCGGGTATGACCTGTACAGGATGCGGTCCGAGTACATGGGCTGGGCCATTCTGTGCTGGGATGTGAGGCTTGGCCGGCCGATCCGCTGGGCGGAGAAACTGACGGCGCGTACCTGGCCCTACAGCTTCAGCGGGGCGATCGGTAAGCGCCGGCTCGAATTGTGGTCAGAGAACGAAGAATTGCTTGTCCAGGCGGATTCCTGGTGGGCCCTGATCGATCTGCGCACACATCAGACGCGAAATATCCCGCCCGAAATGAAAGAAGCGTTCCGGACGGATGGAGAAGCTCCTTTCCACCTTCGCCGGCCGCGGGGCAAAGCCTCCGAACAGCTTGGGGAGTACCCAGTCAGAGAAATGGATTTTGATACCAACGGGCACGTCAACAATATACGCTTCGCCGAAATGGCTTTTTCGGCTCTGCCGCCGGCGGAGCCCGGAAAAATCAGTGAATTCATGGTGGAATACAAGCGCCAGGGCATGCGCGGCGACCGGATCATGCCCGCGCGCAGCCTCGAGGAAGGCGGAGCCTATGTGGAGCTCGCCAATCCTGAAGGCCTGGTTTTTGTGAAGCTGCAGGTATTACAGGAGACTCAGTCGTAAGCGAAGAACTGATACAGGATATTGCCGTTCGCAAGCATTTTGCGGACGGCATTTTCTATTTGTGCAGGCTCCTGCAGAACAGGAGACAGATACAGCTGAACCAGTTTGATGAAGTCTGTTTCTTCGGTTTGGAGAGTCTGGCGGAGTTTCTGCGTCAGACGGGCAGCCTCGTCCGCACAGATTTGATAATGACAGTCATCCGCCCTTTCAAAATCCAGACTGTAGGAGAGTGTCCATCCGTCCTCACCGCGGAATTCCGAAACCTGAAACAGCCTGGTCTGCTCAAGCGGTTCCTGCCGATACAGATGGCTCCCGAATTGATTATAGTAAAAGGGTGCGATCCCCTGTTCCCGCAACTGATCCTTCATCGCGGGGAACATGACATAATCCAGAGGCCGGACAGGCTTCAGTGGCTGCAGCTTCGCGTTAAGATCCGCAAATAATTCTTTGGGGTCCGGAACCTGTCCATCGATCACGATCAGGAAGCTCTGTTCCCCCTTCTGCTGCATCAGTGCCATAAAGGCCTTGTTGATTGTGCGATTTTTCCTGAATTCATTGATCATCAGATCTTTCAGCGGCCGGACGGTGTGATTCAGATTGCTCAGAATGACCTGCGTCCCGGCCTCGAGCACATGATCCACGACGCGTTTTTCGGCCAGATCCATGGCCTGCCTCGTCAGCGTCAGCGGATCGGAAAAAGCGTTGATCACAAGGCCTTCAAGGTCGGTGCGGGCCGCACAGAATTCGAGCACTTGCTTACCGCTCATCTGGATCCACGAAAATCTGCTGCGATAGTTCTCGGGGCTTTCTTCGCTGGAGGTAAATACCGGGAAGAAGAGGCCTCCATTTCCGCCTTTCAGAATATCCGGCTTCATGTGGAGCGGCGATTTTAACTGGATCTGATCGCCCTGCTTGACATTCTTCAATGTTTCCAGGTCCTCCGCGGAGGGCTCAATCGACATGGGGACCCAGAAGATGCTCCCCTGGAAGCTCTGAATGATCGAAAGCAGAGGCGCGTTAACGGACGGATCCGCTTTGTACCGGCTGATCAGTTCTTTGACGGAATGCTCCACCGGTTCGGCAGCGGCTTTGGAAACAGCCGGTCCGGCGGCGGGAATGGTGCGTTTCTTTTTGAAAATCATAGGTATTCCTTTCTATGACGGAGCGGACCGTCAGATCCAGAGCGTTCCGTAGCCGACACGCTCCGGCGGATCGTAATTTTCGATATAGGGGCCTTCCTCCAGGACTTCAATCACAGCGGAATTGGGAACAATACCCTTGATCAGCTCCTGGTGAAGCGTATACAGATTGCTGATCCGCGTGAGATTCAAGGCATTTTCTTTGGTCAGGACGGGATAAGAGACATCGTAGCCATGATAATAATTGCCGTCCACAAGGCAGGAGAAGAACACTTTCGCCCTCGGATCATAGTAGCATTGACTTGAAAAAGAATAGATAGTACTCTTGCGGATTTCATCGGCCTTCTGTTCGATCTGCCCGGGAGTGATCACAGCCTTGATCATCCGGTCGGCTTCCTGCACCGGGTCGAAAAGGGAAAATGGGGTTATGGAAGGATTTTCGGACAGAACATATCCGCCCATGGTCAGATAATAAAGATACTCCCCGTCTGAGCGGAGTGCAAGAATATAGGATGAGCTTCGGATAGTATTCCTGGAGGCCGGCTCCTTCAAATCCGGGTGCTTGCCAAGCGCGGCCGGATCATGGGCGGTAATATAGCGGATCCCGATCATCGAATCAGGGATGGCAAAGAGGTCGCCCCGGCAGTTGACGGTATAGAGTGCCCGCTCCTGATTTATGCCTAACTTCTCGCGGAGAGGGAGCAGGTTGCAGGAGGATAGCTCGGGGACGGGGACCAGCGCGCGTCCGTATGGATCTATCCCTTCGAAAGCGGATTGCTGCGGATGAATACCGTGCTCACGCAGGGCCGCGTCAAATCTTTCCCCGTAGGGCTTGATAAACTGGCGGACATCTTCCAGATGGTGCAGAAAACAATCCCTGCATTTTCCTTGAACGGACTCTGCATATGGAATGGTCTGGCCGCAGTCCTTGCATTCCAAAGTGGCCTGGGGCAGGAGTACCTCATAGCATTTCCGGCAATAATTGATCCCAAGGATATGTTCACAGGTACTGAAGCTTTCAAGCCTTGTGCCGCAGGACTGGCAGAATAGCCCGTGGCCGCTTGCGTGAGAACTGCTGCGCAGCGCGGGCTTGCAGCCGCGTGCACGATATTCAGCCGCGATGTAGGGATCTTCCGTCACTTCCTTAGGAGCTGCATTAGATGAAGAAGTAAGGTAGGAGGGAAGGATGGGCTTTGCAGAAGCCCTGGAATCCGGCTCAGGTCTAGACGATGAGCCCTCGTTTGAAACACTGACAGGAACGGATGAATCAGGCCATTCCGGCCCGGCAGCCGGAGCCGACGCGGGTCGAATATGCTTCAGAGCCTCTTTTCCGCCCGGAATGGACCGCGGAAACAAATATCTTTTCAATGGATCAGCCTCCTGAAAGGGCGCCCCGCGCAGGGCGCCGGGTTATCAATACGTCTGCCTTTACGACAAAAAGCAAAAACCCTGAGAGTGATCTCAGGGGAGGGAATAGTCGGGTTATTTTTTACCGAACAGACGGGCAAAAAACCCCTTCTTCTGCGGCTCTGCCGCCTGTTCGGGAGCCTTGGCCGGCTGTGCGGAAGGAGCAGTCTTCGCAGGCGCGTTCTGACCGGCCGGAGCGGTGCGCTTCGAGACAGCAGCGGGAGCCGATGCTTTCGGAGGCATGACAACCAGCTGGAAGTTTTCGTACATGGAGTCCAGCTCCAGAACCTTACGGCGGAAAGTATTCCAGTCCTCATTGCCGACATCAAGTGGCTGGATATAATAATTCATGACTTCATCCGGGTTGCGTTTGTAAAGTCCCGACTGGTACAGGCCTTCCACGCCGCCCTGAATGCAAATGCAGATCGAATTGATAAAACGCGGATCGTAGGTCAGAGAAATCATATAGCCGATCCCGCCCGAATGAAGCGGCACGGGAGAGGAGCTTTTGATAAATTGATGATAGGCAAAATCCTTGGCCACAGCGGTCTTGTAATGGATGCGTGTCTCCGGATCTTTGTCATGGATTTTTTCCTGCAGATCCGCGGGAAGTGTACTGAAAACACCATTATTATGCATTTCATTGATGGCATTATCCATCATAACCGTCAGACGCATCTGATTTTCGGAACCTTTTTCCAGACGATCGGACAGAGCTTTGATATATTGGTCCATGAGAGAACCTCCTTTAATTACGCATTTTTACATATGGATTATAACATGCACATCGCTCGCTGTCAAGGCCGGAGCCGTGGCGGGGATTTCACTCTTGACAGATCAGGCTTTCTATGCAACTTTAATCTTACAAGAAGCAAACGGAGTGTCGACCATGAATGAGGACAGAATCGTCCCGGTAGAATTTCAGGTCCTCCCGGAACATTAGAATCCATCGGAATATTCTCCCATATACTGCGAGGTGAAGCTGGCATTTGATGAAAACAAAACGGAGCCTCCCGTACAGGAAACTCCGCAATAACGATCATTTTCCCGGGCAGGGGCGGCGATCCGTTCCCTGCCTTTTTTAGTGCATATTCCCAAGCAACATATACTCGTGCAGTTTATCCGGGAAATTAACGGTCATCCCGTCAACACCTGCATCAAAGACAGACTTCATAAGCATCTCGTCTTTAATACCGTATGCTCTCACGTTAAAACCTTCCGCATGCAGATGCCGGACTAGTTCCGGTGTAACAATGTTCGCATTGGGGCAGACTTCGGTTATTCCGATGGTCCGCATGACGGGGAGCGTCAATTCATTGACATCTTTGGTCAGATAACCGAGCCGGAATTCGGGCCCATACAGGCGCGCCCTCATCAGGCAGTTCAGATTAAACGATGTAAGCACGGTTTTCCGGGCGAGGTTAAACTCACGCAGCATGTCAATGGTTTCCCGCTCGGTAAACTCCTGCTTGAATTCAATGGCAAAGGTAATATCCCTGTCCGCGAACTCCGTCAGAAAATCCCGAAGCCGCGGGATTCTGCCGCTTTTTCCCTGCACATTGACATTCAGAACCGACAGCTCGTCATACGTATAATCCTGTACACGGCCAGGCGCACCGGTGACACGCATCAGCGTATCATCGTGAAAAAGGACCAGCACACCGTCTTTGGTGCGGTGAATATCCGTCTCAATGCCATTCGCCCCCATCTCAAGGCCCAGACGGAAGGACTCTATGGTGTTTTCGGGCTCGTATGCACTGGCGCCCCTGTGGGCGTAATTGATGAACATTAATAATCCTTCTTTCTACTGATTTGTGTAATGGGGTTGATATTGTGTTGCAGTCTGATGTTACCAAGAGATTATTATGTCTATCTGTTTACTTTGAGGACTCTAATGATTTAGGCTTTCTTTTTTGCTTGGGCAGTTTATCAGGCCAAAGCGAAAGAATATGGTAATCTAGCTTTTGCAACTTATTTACTTGTCTGGAGATACGATATAAATCCGTTTTATAATAAGGAACAGGGGCCTTAATACGAGGATTTGTTTTTGAAGAAGAAAGAGCAGGAAGATCGTTTTTTGAACCATAGCTTAGCAGTTTATTATATGTGATAAAAAGCTTGGGACACTCTGCTTCCAATAAATCAGGAATAGAAGGATAGACTACCTTATCAATCATATCTTTTGCCCTATATGCCGTTATGGAAGCATCATCCGGATTTAGATAAATATGATTATAAAAATCAATATTTATAATGCATCCATGGATTGTACCGCTACCCCCTATTTTTCGGATGTCTTCAGCTATTTTCTTCTGTAAGGAAGAGTATTTCTCTAAGATCCTGTGGCTGATTGCAATGACATAATCCATGTTATCGTAATAATACTTAATGTCTTTATTAGCCAATTTTTTTAGTGCACCACCATTCAAGATACTGAGGTCCTTAGTCTTTGATTGGTGAATAAAGCAATAATACCCATTTTTCTTGAGCATATAGAGGACATTAATATCCCGATAAAATGTAGCCATTTTGTTCATTCCGCTAAGAAAGTGCCGGTATTCATCGGCTGTTATCTCGAATATCCCATCCTCGTAGTCAGAGAAATAGTCATAGGAAACACACATTTCAAAACTTTTCAAATGTGGCATTGCGCTTGGTCTGCTTTTTTGATATCCAAATTGATTATCTGAATAGACTCTCACTACATTATCATCAAAAAACATGTTTCGATGATTATGACCACTTACATAAACAAATCTAGGATGGTAACAATTATATGCAGGAAATCCAATTTCGTTTTGGGTTTCCTTTTCTTTGGCAGCTCGTTCATACCAATCAGATAAAGGCATATGAGTCATGACAATAACATTTTTGTCAGTAAAAGATTTGCAGACTTTATCATATAGCTTTTCAAACTTCATCGTCTCGGCAATCTCAAAAGTTCTGCTATAGCCAATGGTGTTATTATATCGGTATAAACCATTTAATGCATTGAACTCTTCGTTATACCCAGAAAAACCTATCCCTCCAAATAGAATAAGAGATGCGTTCCTAACTCGACTTCGCAGGTCTTCAATGGTCAATTCAACGATCTCACTTTCAGAAATATGTTGAACAGGGGAGTAGTCGTCTTCCAGATACCAAATATCGTTCTGAAGCAAGAACATGCCATTATCCTTTAACAGCATTCGATAAGTATTCACAATTTGATCAAAAGAAGAGCGTGGCAGACTCCAGAGGTCATGATTTCCAAGGGTAAAAAAGATTTTCCTCCTGTTACCCATCTGAGAAGACAATTCTTTAACAAACAAATTAAAGACTGTATAATCCAGACAAGTATCCCCATTAATCAAAATGCAATGGTTATACTTGCTTTCATCAAGAATAGTATGGACAATTCTGCGTATAATCAACAGAATGTCTGCCTGCGATTCAACTCCATGGTTATTAAGCAGATGATACAAATGAATGTCTGAAATATAGTAGATATCTTTTATAAATGGATCGATTGGTTCTATTTTTGATATGCAATCATCATCTTCCTCAGTAATCAAACAATCATTCATCTCGTCAGAAAAAGAAGAGAGAAGAGGATAATCTGTTTCATTTTTCTCTGTATATTTAAAAGAAGCGTCCTCTATAAACGGAATCTGGATATGCCTATATGATAGTCCGAGCTTTTTACAAATAGAGCTTGGTATAAGTGCATTCCTAAGATCAATCCCATTAAGGTTTTGAAGATGGATCAACCCGGTACAATCCAACAAATCTGATTCAGACAAATCGCCATTTAAAAAGGCAACAAAATCACAAAAATAATCGAAATGATGAACAAACTGCTTTATTATCAGCCGATTATTAGTCCATGTTTGAGCTACGTGAAAGCTTCCATTATAGAACCGTTTCGTTACAGTGTAATCTAGGCTATCATAACTTGTGTATGGAAGCTTTGTGTTTTCATTGGTTATATATTTAGTGAAATCTCTTTTCAAATTGAAATCATTGGATAAGTCCGTATCAGATAAATCACCATCTCTATATTCAATGAATTTATCAAAGGAATCAAAATATCTATATGAATAACACCATTCACCCATTCCTTGTTCTAACGTATATGTACTTCCTATAAGACGGTACTTCGATTCTTCCCAGTAGTAATGGGTTAATGTATCGAAAAAAGCTCTCTTACTATCAAATGCTATCAATCCTTTTTCAACGCCTTTTGCAAAATTCTTTAAACGACGTTGCTGGCTTCTACTATTATTTTTGTAAGCATTAACAACCATGTTTGGATTATAAACCATACATAGTTGACGAACAACACTGCTAAAACAAGATAACTTGGATAAAAAGGACATTATTATTCTAAATCTTTGATTTCGACGGGTTTCCTTGTAAATGAGATCCCAGATATACCAAGTATTAAAACGCCTTGAGTTGAATTCGCGATGTTTTATGAGATAATCATGAATGGGGGAGCTATAATATGAATCTACAGTTCTTTGAAATTCGCTTATTGTAGTACAAGAATCGAATGAAGCAAGTAAAAGCTGTATTTCTTTTTTTCTGACCTCACCTTCCTCATATTCAATCAATTCAGACTCTGTTGGAGAAAGAGTATAGCTGTCGATGGTTTCTGATAACGATGGTTTCCTGTTTAGAATTTTATTGATATCAACGTTATCAGAAAGCGTTGATGGATCTATCTGATAATAGCATGAGTTTTCATATATATCACCATTAACATATGAACAATAACTACTAAAGTCGTTGAAAGTAGTATGGTTTTTATATCCATCAATTACTTCGTCAACAAAAAAGCAATCTTCTATAACGTCATAGCCCTTAAAAACATAAGATCTTTTTTTGGATTGCTGTTTAGGCTGAATGTTACTGTATATGCCTTCTCGTTCCTCAGGTGTTACATTTGATAAATATGAACTATCTTTTGATAGTAAAAAAGTGTTTCCTTGTTCTTTTTCCATTTTTTCCCTTACTCTGCGGCAGCCTTCTTGCGTACCGAATAAACGAAGCTGCGTTCCTCATCGATCTCCGTACTGCAGTGGAAGTAATGGTAATCGGTCTTTCCGTACTTCCGGCCATCCGTCAGCAATACCCCCAGCCCTTGGTCGTTATGGACGGCCATACCGTAACTGGACGTGCTTTCCAGCTTGAGAACGTAGCCTGCAAAATGACCCTGATCCAGCAGATAGCCGCCGCGGACCTGATTGGAAACATAATGTCCATCCAGAAAACTTGCCAGCAGTGAATCCGTGATGATCCTCTCGCCTGAACCGGAGCTTTCGTCGTTGTAAGACAGGTCTTCATAATGCCACCGATAGGTGTCCACCAGCTCCCAGCCTTCGATTTCTTCCATGATACGCGCGGATTCTTCGGGCGGGAGTTCAACGGGGCTGAACATAATCACATCAGATCCGCCTTCTTCACAAACGCGGAATACGGAATCGTCACCGGGAAGCGGCTTTTCGAACTTGCTATAGAATTTGGTTTTCATGTTATTGAGACTCCTTTTCGATTGTTTTTAAGGCGATGGATTCACTGTCCAGATCCTCGACATCGACGACTCTGAACCCATTCTCCCTGAGCAGCGCGGCGAATACGCCGGAACCCTCGGTCAGATGGCCCGTGAAAGTACCGTCATAGACCTGATTTACGCCGCAGGAGGGGCTCCTGGACTGCAAAATGGCCAGATCGATCCCATTCTCCTGCGCTCTCCGCAGGCAGATGACGGCACCTTCACTGAATTCTCTGTCTTTATCTTCGCCTGCGGTATTCACGACACGGCCGTGAACGATCTCGCAGGAGAGGCGGGGAGTGGGCAAGCCGCCCTCCATCTCGGGACAGACGGGGATGACCTCATGGCCGCGGATGAATGCGGCGACTTTTTCACTGTAGTTATTTCCGCCGTTATATTTGCAATTCTGCCCCAGCAGGCAGGCGCTGACCATAATTTTCATGACATTATCCTCTGATAAGCGAATCGAGGTGAACCGTCCTCCACATAGATGATGCCGCAGCGGATGAAGCCATTCTGCTCAATGAGGTGCTGCATGGTTTTATTATCCGCATGGGTATCGATCCGGATGTTTCCGGAGAGGCCCCTGCAGTAATCGACGGCGCATTTTAATAGGCCGTGCACCTGCCCGTCGCCCGCGATGCGGTGGATGGTTACATAGGGTTCATCGTTAAGCCAGTGGCCGTCCTCGATATACTCATAGGTCGGCTCCGCACCTTCAAAGAGGGCAAACACCCCGTGGATCTCAGTTTTGCCGCAGATCACAAGGCAGCGGCCCAGCTGGATGTCTTCGCGGATCAGGTCTCCGGTCGGGTAAAAATGTCCCCACTGGGTGGGATTTCCGTTCCGGATCATATACTCCTGTGCATACCGGTAGATCGCCATGATCCGCTCAAAATCAGCCTCACAGGCTTTTCTGACGCTGAGAGGGGGATGGACATCGTTTTTTCCGGAGGACTGCATTGCCATCCATTCTTCTCTCGTCAGCAGATTCACGTGGCCGCGTCTTGTCTCGCCCATCTGCGGGACGGGAACGTTCTCCGTCGTCCACTGATACCGGAAGCCCAGTTTCTCCTGCACGCGCCGGGACCTGACATTACCGTCATAATAGCCGCACCAGAGGCGAGTAAGCTTCAGATCTTCAAAGGCATGACGGATCAGTTCACGCGCCGCTTCCGGCATGATGCCGCGCCCCCAGCAGGGGACACCCAGCCAGTAACCCAGTTCAGCCTCGTCGTCCGCGGTGGCCAGATCGCTGTGAAAATGCAGGCTGATGCTGCCGACGGGGAGCCCGGTCTCCTTCGGCACGATCGCATAGGTTTCCGGCACCATGAGGATATTCCGGATCACTTGGCGCGTATGATCCACATCGGTATGCACCGGCCAGCCGGCGACAGGACCCACGCGCGGATCCTTCGCATAGCGAAAGCATTCTTCCGCATCTGACTCCATCCAGGGCCGGAGAATCAGCCTTTCCGTCGTTAAAATCAAATTCTGAGATTCCATAGGTTAAAGCCCCTCTCCACGCTTCAGATCCGGCCTCGGTCCGGATAATGCAGCCGTAAAACAAACACACATTGCGAATCTACTATATCACATCTTCAGCCGATTCGCAATGTGTGTTCTTTTTTTTCTTTTAGACGGCCGCCTGGCGTCAGAACAGCCGGTTGATCAGCAGGCCGGAAACAAGCGAATAAACCAGGACATAAAGGATATAAAGCGCAAAACGTTTCCATCCCATACAGATTTTAAGCGCACCGAGATTGGTGATTTTGGTGGCCGGACCAGTGATCATAAAAGCTGCCGCACTGCCAAGACTCATTCCATCCGACAGCCAGCTCCTGAGAAGAGGAATCGTCCCGCCGCCGCATGCATAAAGGGGCACACCGATCGTGGCAGCCATCAGGACTCCCCAGGCTTTGTTTCCGCCAAAGAGGTCCACCATCAGATCCTGAGGAATATATCTCTGGAACAAGGCCGATAAGAGGATGCCAAGCAGAAAATATCCTCCGGTCGTTTTCACGTTTCTCCAGAAATTAAGTAAATACCGTATCAGCAGGTTCGGATGCGTATCACGGCTCTCCCTTTCGGTGAATCCGGTGAAATTAAAAAACTCTCTGTCCTTGAAAAATACATGGATCAGGATCCCTGCGCATATACCGCAAAGGAAGCAGGTGATAAGGCGGACCGCGAGTGCCGCCGGCCCGAGCGCGGCACTGTAAATGATGAGCTGAGGATTCAAAAGAACAGAAGCCATCATGAAAGCCGCCAGCCAATCTTCACGCATGCCCTGCTTTCGAAAAGAAGCCGCAATGGGAATCGTCCCGTACATACACAAGGGTGAAGCTATTCCGAGAAGACACGCCGGAATGATTCCAAGCAGCCCCCATTTTTTCTTTTGCATGCCGGCAAAAAGCTTGTGGATCCGGTCCTTGGCAAAAACAGAAACCAGGGAACCAATGGCCATGCCAATGATCCAGTACAGGAAGATCTGGCCGAGCTGGAGCTCAAAGTAATACCAGATATAGACGATCTCGCGGCATATGATTGTCCAGAGCTCACGCATCGATATCTACCAGTTCATACGTCCTGCTGCCCAGACCGATTTCTTCAGCATGTTCAAGCGTATGAATGCCGTTTTGCCTTTCGATCCTTCTGATCAGGGAAGCACTGTCCGGAGCCTGATACACAAGATCAATGCATGCCTGATCCAGCGCTACGGGATCCATGGAAGCCAGAATCCCAATATCATGCATATCCGGTTCCGCCGGAGTTCCGTCACAGTCGCAATCCACTGACAGACGGTTCATGACATTGATATAGATAATATGATCCGCGCCGACATGATCACGCACACCCGTTACCATTTCACCGAGCGCTTCCAGCCAGGCATCCTGATCACTGTACCAGATACTGCCGCTCGTTTTGGTCCCGGCCGTATGGACATATACTTTACCGCTCGGCGAAGACATCCCGATGGCAACATTTTTGATCGCTCCCCCGAAGCCGGCCATGGCATGGCCCTTAAAGTGGGAAAGGATCACCCAGTCGGTATAGTTTTCCGCATGACTCCCGACGATCGAGCGGGTTAAGCGGGTTCCTCCCGTAACCGGCCATTCCACTTCGCCTTCTTCGTCCAGCAGATCGAAATCAGCAATGTCCGTGAAACCGTGATCTTTGGCAACCTGCTTATGCATGGCGGCGCTGGAGCGGGAGCCGCCATATGCCGTATTGCATTCCACAATGGTGCCATGCAGCATCTGCACCAGGTCCTTAATGAGCTCGGGACGCAGATAATTGCTGGCAGGAGGCTCCCCGGTCGATATTTTTACAGCAACTTTACCCGACGGCCTCCAGCCGAGCCGCTCGTAAATCCTGACGAGGCCTTCCGCGGAAATATCGGAAGTAAAGTAGACAACGGACGGAGTCCCGGTACTGTCCGTATCCTCTCTGTCTGATTCTTCCGTACCCGAGGAAGCCGCAGAAGAATCAGCAGCAGACGATGCAGTCTGGGCTTTTGACTCAGCCACGGACTCTTTGGCGGGTGAATTCGTCCATGCAGAAGATTCCGGCGGGTTCGATCCGCAGGAGGAGAGAAACAAGATCAAAAGCAAAGGAATGGTGATAAACAGAGAATACTTTTTCATCTGATGACCTCACTTTCGCTGTATACCGTTCGCATCAAGCCAGGCGGACACATCGCCGGGCAGGGCCGACCCGCCCGAATAATGGACGGAGAGTCCTTCCCCCATCATCGCTTCCGGCGCAAGTTTGGCGATTGCCGTCAGGCTCTGACCAAAACGCCCGCCGCCGTGCGAACAGAAGGGGATGATCGTCTTGCCTGAAAAATCGTACATTTCTAGGAAAGAAGCAATCGGCATGGGGATCGATGCCCACCAGTTCGGATATCCAAGCAGGATCACATCGTAATCATCAATGTTTTCCGAAGGATTCGAGATCTCCGGTCTCGCCTGCCGGTGCTGGTCCTCCTGGGCCTCCATCAGAACCGTATTATAGTTTGTGGAATAGGGATGGACCGGCTTGATTTCAAACAGATCAGCTCCTGTCTGGTTCTGAATTTCTCGGGCAATGCCTCGTGTATTTCCGCCCCATGAGAAGAAAGCAATCAGTATCCGTCCGCCAGAGTGTGCAGAACGAACTGTTTCGGCTGCAGTGACGGTCTCAGCCAATCCCTGACCGGCATTCCGGACAAGGCGAACTCCAAGATTTGCGGCTTTCAGGTCCGATTGCCCTGCGGCGCGGTAGGCACTCCGCATGTTCTTGCCAAAATCATTCCAGCCGCCTCCGCGGTAAACATGCCTGGTGCCGTCAGGTGCCCCGGTAGGGTCAGAACTGTTCTGCAGGTCATATTCGCCGTAATAATCCCAGCACCATTCATTGACATTGCCGTGCATATCATACAAGCCCCATCTGCTTGCATAAAAGCTCCCGATCGCGACGGTCGTCTGACGGTAAACGCCAGGCCTCGCCTCCAGAACGGAATCATTGAAGTAGTTTTCTTCGATTTCATAAGGATAGTGGCCATAGAAGTTGGCATCGTCCGCGTCAAGGGATTTTTCTGCATTAAAGGGAGTCACTGTTCCGGCACGGCAGGCATATTCCCACTCTGCTTCCGTAGGAAGCCGGTATCCATTGGCTGAACGATCCCAGACCACTCCGGTATCCGAAACCGTATAAACAGGGTCCAGGCCGGCATCAAGGCTTTTGGCATTGGAGAAGAGGATCGCATCCAGCCATGAGATGTTCTCCACAGGCAGGCCGGTTCCCGAAAATGTACTGGGATTAAGCCCCATCAGACGTTCGTATTCTTTCTGAGTCGTTTCATAGGGATCCATGTAGAAGGATGAAATGGTGATGTTATGCTGTATTTCATCACTGATTCTCCAGTTTTCATCTTCCGGACTGCCCATGAGAAAGCTGCCGCCCTGGATCAGGACATACCCGTCATTGATTTCGACAGGAATCTGTGGATCCGGAGTGCTGATAACGGTGTTTTCCTTACTGTCAGCGGAGATGAAAGAGTTTGCTTCTTCATGAGAAACCTCTGTTTGCTGTGAGGGGCTCCATCCCGAATCCGAGGTCTTTTCCGTTTGAATCAGCAACAAGCCCATCCCGATCAGAATGGCGGACAGGATGCAGAGCACAGCGATCATGGGAGAATTCGAATCGCCCTTCTCACCCTTCAGGCTGCGGATCAGGCGAACGGTATTGGCTCCGGCAAAAGCGAAAAAGAAGAGTTCGGCCAGATTTTCCAGAAAGACAAGAACACCGCTCTTATCGTAGTCAAAGAAGGCAAAGGGCGAGAGAAAGAAGAGATAGTCCGGGATCCGGCTCCGAAGGAAGAACAGGAAGCCTAAGCCTGCCGCTATGGTGAAAAGACAGGTCAGCAGAGCTTTAGCCGTTTTGCCTGGCCTGATCTTTGCCGTCATGGCAGGCAGGTGCAGGCCCAGATGCAGCCCCATCAGGATAAAAGCCCAGTAAGACATGGACAAATGAAAGCGCCTTGCAAATGAGACAGGGAGCAGCCCGTATAAAAACGGGACTGCGTGAGCGCTCATGCTCATGCCGCAGACGGCCGTCAGCGCGATCGATGCCAGCAGCAGAGTATTTATCACCGTACTCAGAATTCGGTAAGTATTGTACTTTCCTTTGAACAGAGCCCCATACCACCGTATATTCAGCGCGTGATGGAGGATCAGCAGAACGGTCATACCGATCCCGAACCATTCATGCAGAGTATCGCCGGTTACCTGATAAGCCATCAGGCAGAGCAGCAGGGCAGTCATGCATGCGTCGACGGTCATTCTGAGCATGTTTTTCTGTTTGGCTTGCATATTCCGTCTCCTTGATTATTTCAGCCCGTCGATCCAGGACTGAAGATCCGCCTCGGATACGTTCCCGCCAAAGCGCTTTCCGTCCAGCCAGGTGCCGCTCCCCGCAAGCGCCTCCATATTGGGGCCGCTCCGGCCGATCCCGCTGCTCGCAGACGTACAGAACGGAATCAGAGTAATCCCTTCAAAACTGTACTTCTCAACAAAAGTATCCAGGATACGCGGCTCTTCACCCCACCAGATCGGGAAGCCCAGATAGATGGTCGTGTAGCCTTCCAGCGAAAGATCCTCGCTGCCGATCTCCGGCCGGGCGTTCTTATCGTTCTGTTCTTTGGTGGAACGGCTGTTACGATCATTATAATTCAGGTCGGCGCTGGAATAGGGCTCCTTCGCCGTGATCTCATACAGATCCGCATTGGTCAAACCGGCAATCTTCTCCGCAACTCCCTTTGTGGTACCGGTGGCAGAGAAAAAGACGACCAGAACATCGCTGTGGTCCACTGCCGAATCTACAGGCGTGGAATCTTCCGGTACGGCAGAGGATTCTACAGCGGAGGATTCCGCCTCCGCCTTTGACGCTGCTGAAGAATCCTCTGCCGCAGGCTGCTTGGAAGATTCCGCGGGCGCTGCTTTAGAAGAATCGTCTTTCACGGATCCGGTGTCCCCGGTGCTTCCGCACGCGGCAATCCCGATTACAAGGAGCACCGCAGCCAATAACGCAATCAGTCTTTTCATAGTCTTTCTCCTATCATTTCAGATTTTTTGGTCCCCGGTGGACCATACATGTTTTTCTTTCGAGTTCGAGGGCTTGTTTTGTGCCATGACTCCTGCGAGCGGATGAGGAGAGTAGGGCTCCTCCAGATAGGCCAGTTCATCATCGCTTAATGCCATTTCCACCGATTTGACCGCGCCTTCGATGTGGTGGAGCTTTGTTGCTCCGACGACCGGCGCTGTTACTTTGGTGAGCAGCCATGCGAGCGAGACTTCCGTCATGGTAACCCCCAGCTTTTCTGCCAGTTCCGCCACCCGGGAGATGATCACATTATCCTGTACGGCAGTGGCATCATATTTGAATTTCGCATATGTATCTTCTTCGGCACGCTTTGTACCGCCCGGTCCGGGAAGCCGGGAGAGTCTGCCGCTCGCCAGAGCACTGTAAGGGGTAAGAGCGATGTTTTCTTCATGACAGTACGGAACCATCTCACGCTCCTCCTCGCGGAAGATCAGATTGTAATGTCCCTGTACGGAAACGAATTTGGCAAAGCCCTCTTTCTCCGCAAGGCAGTTTGCCTTGGCGATCTGCCAGGCGAAGCAGTTGGAGATGCCGATGTACCTGACCTTGCCGGCGGTTACGACCCGGTTCAGCCCATCCATAATGTCATAAACCGGCGTGTTCCAGTCCCACATGTGATAGATGTACAGATCCACATAGTCCATGCCGAGGTTCTTCAGGCTCGTGTCGATCATCTTACCGATGTGTTCCTGCCCGCTGACACCGCGCTCCATCTCTTCCGGTGTACGGGGAAGAAACTTGGTTGCGACAACCACCTCGTCACGCTTTGCATAATCCCTGAGGGCCCGTCCCACATACTGCTCACTTGTTCCGCTCTGATAGGCGATGGCGGTATCAAAGAAATTGACGCCAAGCTCAAGGGCGCGCCGGATGATCTCTCGGGAGTGCTCTTCATCGATTGTCCAGCTGTGCTGGCCGCGTCCCGGATCGCCAAAGCCCATGCACCCCAGACAGATGCGCGAAACATTCAAATCAGAATGGCCGAGTTTTGTGTATCTCATTTCTTGAATCTCCTTTGTTTATGCCTTCAGAAGCCGGATCAGGCAGTTATAGACGACATCATAAACGGATTGATAGACAAAGCGGACATTCGCATCCACCATCGCTGCCCGTTGCTTTTCGGTGACCGATGTATAAGGATGGATGCCGAACATGAATGGGAAGAAGACGTAGATGACACTTTGAATTTCCGCCGCCGACATTCCAGAGCAGAATTTTTCAAGCAACGCCCTGAACAGGTGCAAAGACCGCCCGTAAGAGGTCTTAAACGCTGTCAGAAGCTCCCTGCGGCTTTCTGCCTCCATATCATAATTATTCATGGAGAGGAGTTTTAAGAGCTGAGGCCGGTTCTCAAGAGAACGCGCGACTGCGTCTGCCAGTTCCTCTCCGGTCATAGAATCGTGCCTTTGCAGAATGGACTCCAGTTCTTCATTCCAACGGTCGTATTCACGCTCAAAAAGGGCGAGGAAGATCTCTTCCTTGGTCTGAAAGTAATTATAGATCGTCGGCCGGGAGAAGGGGAGGAGCTTACCGATCTCCATAAGCGTGATCTCCTTAAAACTCATTGTCTGATAGAGCGTTTCGCAGGCGTTGATGATAGTCTCCCGGCGTCCCGCGATCAGCTCCGGCGTTCCCTTAATCATAGAGGCTCCTTTCATGCCGGCACGCTATTGACACAGTGTCAGCATTGTTATTATAACCGGCCGCTGACACTGTGTCAATACATTTTCGAAAAAAAACCACAATGTTTTTCACATTGCGGTTATCTGATGCGGCCTAGCGCTTTACCAGCAGCGGCATATCATACTCGTCTTTACCATTCTCTACAAAGCCCATGGATTTCCAGAAGCGTATCGAATCTTCTTTTGTACTGTTCAGCTCATAGTATTTTGCACCGTCGGCTTTCGTATACTGCATGAGCGCTTCAAAACAACAGTGTCCGGTACCGTTCCCGCGGAACTCGGGAAAAACCCAGAAATCCAGGACAAAGCATTTTCCGTCTTCGCTCAGGTAGGTGCAGTAGGAAGCGGCTCCGATCCGATTTCCGTCCCTGATGAAATAGACCATGTGATGTCTGTCCTTGCAGCGGAGCATATGATCTTTCAGGATCCCGCGATACTCATTCCCTGTAAAATAGGCGATATCTTCTTTGTCCTCGATAATGCCGTCCTCGATAAGGTAACGGATATGGAGCTCCCAGAACTCATCCAGTTCCGCCACAGGGATTTCTTCAATGCTTATCATGATTTTCCTCCGGAATCGCAGCATCTGTCTGCTCAGTGAACGGCTGGATTTGGCTTTGGCCCGTTTGAGATAACTGCTTGGAGTCTTTTACAAAGCCCAGTACGCTTACGGTGATCATGAGGATCAGAATCACAGAACTCGACGCGGCGGAAACGATCATCATTTCCCGGTTTCCACCTCCTGAATTAACCATGATCAGCGTATTCTGCAAAACGATGATCGATAGAAGCGCATCTATGAAATTGATGGTCCTGAGTTCCTTAACCAGTATATTATCCGTTGTTTTTCTCTTTTTCATATTGAACGATGCGATAATGATTTTATAGGTTGTATAAGTAGCCATCGCTATGGCGGGGATCAGCGTCATTTCCACGGGCTTCATCATCCTCGCCATCAAAGAGATCGGAACAATAAGAGACAGATTGAGGAGCAGAAGGATCGCATTGGTCAGAAGGAAGATGATTCTCCGCTTCTTTTTTGAAAGATCCCGGTCTTTCCCTGCCAGCCTGAGATTCGAAATGATCAGGATAGCGCGCAGAACGGAAAGAAGAAGATAGTAAACACAGATACTCCCATACCAGAGAGACTGATAATGAGCTCCCAGATAGCCATTGTAAATCGCAAAGACAACGGATACCAGAAACGATCCGGAGGAAAATGTGATAGTTTTCCGGTCATAGTCGCCGAAAAACAGTTCTTTTATAGCGCCGGATTCTATGATGTCCCCCTCCTTAATCTCAGAATCATCCATCGGAAAGATAAGCCGCTTACAATGAATGCCACTGACCGCCGGCAAGCAGTGCGCCTTTTTCAAAAGCAGCCCTGCACTCCATCGGAAAAACGGTTTCATGCCGTTCCTGCTTGGCCTTGGGGTCGAACATGGACCATTCCCAGTCGGTTTTACTGTAATCCCTCAACTGAAGCGTGTTGCCGCTGATGAGAATGTCTGTCGGACCGACAAAACGGCTCAGCGTCTGCTGATAGCCGCGGATCAGATCGGCATACATGGTGTCCTGGGCATTACTCGTCATAATCAGCAGCACGGGGACCGGATGCTCGTTGCAGCACGGATTCTCACGATTATACGTCAGATTCTGAAAAATCAGCCTCTCGTACAATGCGCGGAACGAGGCGGTCAGTTCGCTCAGATAATTGGGCGAACCGATGATCAGACCATCGCTCTCGCGGATGGCATCAAGAACGGGCGTCAGTCCGTCACGGCAGATGCAGCGGCCCTTGTTCTTCTCCCTCTTGCAGCCGAAGCATGAGATGCAGCCTGTGTATCGCTCCAGGCGAAACAGGTCATAACGCTCCACGATGGCTCCGGCCGATTCCGCGCCTTTTGACGCCTCAGTGATCAGCGTATCGGTATTCCATCCTTTTCTTGGTCCTGCATTGACGGCGATAATTCTCTTGCTCATGGATTTCCTCTCCTTTATTACAGATTTTGATTTGACAGTGTCTTTCCCCGGCTGTCTCTCCGGCATAGATCCGTTCCCGGATACTTTATTCATTTCCACAGACCGGAGTGGATTGGCGTACTAATCCTTTCCGGCCTTCTTTAAGGAATCATTTGTTTCCGAAAGCCACTCATGATAGTGATCATAGGGGGACTGGGTCCACCAGTTTAACAGATTATTCAGGGAATCGATGTCTTCTTCGATGGCGGTGCACTTATACTGCTCCGGATCGCGGTTGACTGTCACGATATGATGATTATCCTCTTTGAAATCGATCTTGTAGATACAGTATCCGGTCCAGCTGCGGTGTGCCCAGAGAGTTGATCCTTCCATATACCAGAACCATTTATCCTCCATAGCCTGTGGAATATTGCCGCAGCGGAGCACAGCCATCTCTGTATCACTGATTGACCTGTCAAGCACAAAAGTCTCATGCTGCCCGGGCATGGGCTTTGTTTTCCAATCGTTGTGGCGGGCAATTCTTGGCTCGATATGATGATCTTTTGTCATAGATTCCTCCTGTTCTGACCGTGAAGCATCAGTCCGTTGCCGATACAAGCATGACGACATATCTGTTCAGGCTCCTGTCATAGAGGCTCCAGCAGCAGGACCCATACCATTCGTGCCCGGCGTCAAAATAATCCGACCAGTCCGTCGTCCATTCATAGATGTCAAGCGCATCCGTACCATTTGGAAACAGAGCCTCGTTTACCTTTTTGAAGTCCTCGGGTTTGTTTCTCTTGCCGAATACCGGTTCCATTATCGCATACCAGTAGGGGACAGTCGTTCCGAAGTTTTCGTCATTTGGTGTCCAGTCGGCATCATAATCAACATTGCCGTAGTAGTCGATCTTAACTATATTCGGACAGTAGAAGAACGCCTGAGGATCAAGCGGAGCGGCCTGCGCCTGATAGATATCATAAACAAGGGGAGTCAATTGATCTGCAACGCTGTCATCAAACATGTTTTTGGCTTTTTCCTTGTTCTCCAGTTCCTCTGTCAGCAGTGAGTCGAAAACAGCAAGCAAGGCTTGTCTGTGGGATTTCATCCCCTCATAAGGCATTTCGTCACTTAACAGATGATACATGACCTCGCCGACGCTGTGATATTCGCTATTCGGGTCATATTGCCGTATGAAATCGAAGAAAGGGTCAGTTTTAATTTCTTGCATGATATCCTCCTTTTATGGTGATGCCGGTCCGGTCTGCTCACCTGATTCCTGCGAATCTGTTCGATACAGCCAACCGGACAGATCCTGGCGATTGATCACATACATCTGTAGTATTTCGCCATAATGAGCACTGTATGATTCGTATTTCAGAATCCCCCCGCAGTTTTTGATGACGCCGGCAGAGGCCGGATTGCTTTTGTCACATGAAACCAAAACTTCTTTGATCCCGACTCTATCACAGACTTTAAGTGCTGCAGAGAGCATCTCCGTTGCATAATGTCTACGTCTTTCAGTCGGCCGGACCGTTTATTCTCCCGGATACCGGTATTCCAGACCGAAATCATGATCATCCGCCTCTTCGTTAAGGTAATCATATCCTTCATCCGATACGATCCGGACTCCGCATTTTTCATGGACTTTCAAAGAAGCTGCGTTCTTCTTGCTGACGCAATCACAGAGCCGGAAAGGACCATCCCTCTTCAAAGATTCCAATACACCGGAAAGAAGCAGAGTAGCATATCCTTTTCCTCTCCGGTCCGGCCGGGTCTCAAGCGCCTCCAGATAGTACAGATCGGATTGGATTCTGTTCAGCCTTAAAGCACTGACCCAGATACCGTTTTCCTCCAGGACCCGGTAAGAGGCTCCGGGCTGCGTGAAAAAACCGTTCTTCAGATAATCCAGAAAGCCTTCTTCAACCATCCGAACTGCAACATCTTTGTCCGGTTCGTCCGGGAAAAAGTAATCCGTGTTTTCATAATTGCTCTCGGCATAGATGTCCATCAGTTTTCTTGCATCGACATCTTCAAATTCAGTTATGGTTATCATCATGATCATTATCCTCGCAAAAACCGATTTTAGGCTCCTTCTTTTTCCTGGCTGCTTTCCTGGCACGGCGCTGCTCTCTGTTTTTTTCCTCAGAAGCGAAAATCTCAACGGCCGCATCGGTCAGCTCGTCAGGCCAGACCCTTCCGGAGGAGACGATATTCGCCCATGGACAGAGTTCTGCGTAATGATCGTCAAAGATGATCGTATACGGCGGACCGCAGCGATCATTTACGTCCATATACAGATGCCGTCCTTCATGGATATGTTCGTATGTTTCACTGTCGCTCATGCCGTCTTTAAGAAAATCGAATATCTCCTTTGTGATTTCGAAAAGATGATAAGAACCAGCTCCGCCGCGTTCAGCCGTGTATTTTCCGGTCTTTTCATCATAGCAGGCTTTCCAGCCATTACCTTCCTTAAACTGCATTTTGCCGCCTCCAAAACCGAGCTTTAAAATCCATCTGCAATACTATGCCATTCGCTTCAGATCATTTTGTAGAGCTCATAGCAATCGTGTCCTTTGGGAACGTCTTTAAGTTCACCTCTGAGCAGATAACCGTTCTTCTTAAAGAAACCGACGTTCCAGTCTCCGGCAGTTGTCAGAATCATGGAAGTGCCATTTTCCTTTGTCAGTTTTTCCACTTCCTGCATCAGATACGTACCCAAGCCTTGATGCCTGAGAGGCTCCTCCACAAACACTGCGTCGACAAAAGCATAGGCGCCTTTGTCTATGTCCGCGATCACGCCTGCCGCAAACTTACCGTCTTTGTCCGCAAGTTTCCTGTAAAAACCGACACTCTCGTATTCCGGCTCATACGCCTCGCTGTAGGTTTCGATACCGTTATTGATAACCTCCGCATCGGCCTCATCACCGAATGAAACCCTGAACCGCGCGCCGCTGTTGTCTGTCGGCACATATTCCGGTGTGTCCCTGTCAAGATATTTGACCAGAGAATAACTGATATAGCCGTTTGTCTTTTTCAGCGTCGTGAAAACCGTGTAGCCGTGTTTTTCATAGAACGGTTTTGCCATATAGCTGGCGGTGCCGAGCGTCACGACTCTGCAGCCTTTCTCTCTTGCAATACGCTCCACCTCGCGGATGATCATGGAGCCAACCCCGTGATGCCGATAACGTTCATCCACCCAGAGAGTATCAAGAAACATTCTCGACCAGTGGTATTCGTATGCTTCCGCAATACATCCGCCGATAATCTCTCCGTTTTCGTTCTCGATCTTAAGGACGAATTCTTCCGGATCCGCATCCACTTCATGCGGCACGATCTCATTGATCTTTTCACCGATATATCCGGCTTCCTCTTTTGTCAGGTCCTCGATTCTGTATTCCATTTAGGTTTCCTCCGGAGCTTTGATTTGTTTTTCAATAATGCGGCTAATTCAACCAAACAGCCGTTAAATAAATAGATCTAGCCCAAATAGTTCGATATAACGCTTTATCTGTGATAACCTGCATTGCCTTCTCCTATCTTACACCTAACCTGTAGTCACGCTCGGCTCGAGTGATCAACGTGACTGTCTCAATATGTTCCGTAAAAGGAAACATGTCGACCGGCTGGATCTTCTCCGCGCGATATCCCTGTGCTTCGAATAATTCAAGGTCGCGGGCAAGAGTGGCCGGATTGCAGGAGACATAGACGACGCGGGGAGGTGAGAGACGACACACAGCCTGTATAAATCCCGGAGTGGTCCCCGCGCGGGGCGGATCCAGGAAGACAGCGTCAAAGGAAGCGCCTTCTGATGAGGCCTGCAGGATCCATTCGGTTGCGTCTGCCTGTACAAAAGAGGCGCCGGCAATCCGGTTCTCGCGGGCATTGATCCGTGCGTCCCGGACGCCTTCAGGTGATAGTTCCACCCCGACGATCCTTGCGGCGCGTTCGGCGGCTGCGAGACCGATGGTTCCGATGCCGCAGTAGGCATCCAGAATCGATTCACTGCCGGTAAGGCCGGCCATCTCAATCGCAGTGCGGTAGAGGACTTCTGTCTGTTTCGGATTGACCTGATAGAAAGAGCCGGGGGACAGGCGGAATGTGAGGCCGCAGAGGCGGTCGCTGATCCAGCCTTTACCGTAAAGGGGAATATTGCGGTCGCCAAGGATCATATTGGTCTTACGCGAATTGACATTCAGGATCAGAGTACTGATCTCCGGATGCAGGTCCAGCAGCGCTTTTACAAAATTCTTGCGGGATGGAAGAACGGGAGAAGCGGAGACGATGACGACCATGATTTCGCCGGTCGAAAAACCGCGGCGCACCAGGAGGTGACGGATCAGTCCGGTCCGGCGGTCCTCATCATAGACCGGCAGGCGGAAGGATTGCAGCAGCTTGGCAAGATCATCCAGAATCAGCTGGCTGGAAAGGTCTTCGATCAGACAGCGCCTGACAGGAACGACCCGGTGGGTCCCTGCTTCATAATTGCCGCAGATGATCTGTCCCTGCCTAGTACGGCTCACGACGCGGTGGACTTTATTCCGGTAATACAGAGGATTATCCATACCCAGGATGGGTTCCACCGGAGCAAAGCGGGAGAGGAGCGATTGAACCTGTGCTTGTTTGGCGGCAAGCTGCTTTTCGTATGATATTCCGAGCAGAGAACACCCTCCACACAGGGCTTCCGCAGAACATTTATAGTCAGTCATAGGAGACCTCCTGATGGCCCGCAAGCCAGGTATCCCGGTCCAGAATATTCAGTACAGCGGTCTCCGTCGTACCGATCCGGGTCTCGGAGATGACCGTCTTATAGTAGCGGAAGCCGCATTTTTCCTGAACACGGGCGGATTGCCGGTTCCAGATATAGTGGGCGCATAGAATCGCGTCCAGTTTGACGTCGGTAAAGAGATAGCGGATGACTTCGTTCACAGCCTCCGGCATCAGGCCCTGCCCCCAGTATTCTTTGGCAAGGACAAAACCGATCTCACGGCATTTCCAATCGTCCAGCTCCGGAGAATCTTTCTGTTTATAACGTTCGACACCGATGGAGCCGATACAGCGGCCCCGGTATTCCAGGGCAAAGGTTTTCCTGCCCATAATAAAAGAGGTCAGGATCTGCCTGGACTCCTCGATGGATTCGTGCGGCTTCCAGCCCGCCATCTGGCCCACACCGTCCACCGAAGCATAATCATAGAAATCCTGCAGATCGGTTTCGCGCCAGGGGCGCAGGGTCATACGGGGCGTATGCAGAACGACGCCGGAGAGATCGATCATCTTATTCATGATAAATCCTTTCTTAGAAGCCGTATCCGACAGTCAGCATCCGGATCAGATACAGAATGAGCATATGACAAGGATAAAAAGCATAAAACAGATATTTGAGAACCCTGCCGCGGATAAAACCGCGTTCCCCGTTATACATATTGATGGGGATAAAGGCAAGGCCTGCTTTCCAGGTGCTCGAGAGCATGACGCAGCCAAAGAGGACCTGAAGGTGACGATAATCCCGTAGAATATAGATCATCAGAATAAAGCCGAACCCTGTGATACCGTAATCACAGCGCAGAAGCAGAGACAGAAGGGCCAGCAGCAGCAGACTCCCAAGCTGCGGGAGCCATTTTCCCGCGAAGTGCTCAAGGGCGCATAATCCCAGAAAACCCAGCAGCAGTGTCACCATGACATTCTGGCTGTATCGAAAGAAGACTTTTCCGAGATGCATCAGATTCCAGGGAATCTCTGATATGAGCGCGAAAATAAACAGATTCAGGCCGTAATTGCGCCGGCTGCGGGTATGCAGGAAGCCTTCCACCAGCAGAAAAGCGTAGATGGGGAAGGCGATTCTCCCGACAAAACGCATGACCTCATAGAGCGTCACTGCACGGGAAAAGACCTTAAAAAGAATTATCTGATTCTCCGCGAAAAACACCGCGCCAATATGATCAATCAACATTGCCGTAACTGCGATCACTTTGAGTGCACTGCCGCTGAGGATCTGCCAGCGTTTCGGAAAGAGCGCATGAACTTCCTGCATGACTATTCACCCAGAATAACAGAAGCGTGTGTGTCCTCGGGCCGGAAAAGCACGGCATACCCCTGTAGTGTGGCAGCCTTTGCCCTCAACATGGCGGCATGTGCATTGACATAGATGCGGCTGCGGTAACGGCCGTTCTTGGCCTCCTGGATAGTATTGGCTCCCGCGGAGTTGCCGTCGAGGGCAATCAGAATACTCGGACGGTTCTTGAAAACCTCGTAGGAAATGCTCTTATAGACACCCATGCCGGAGCTTTCGATCGCGATCCTGATCGAGACGCCGCTTTCCAGGAGACGTCTTTTCTCGGCAGGTGTGATCCTGGACGGGACGAAGGCAAAAATCCGGAAGCGTCCCTGATTCTGCTCGACAAGGTATTTCTCGTAGCCGCGGAGACGGTGCCCTATGATGAAGAAATACTTGTCGGGGTCCGCCTGCAGCAGCTGGTCGATCAGACGGAGCCCTGCGGGGGTCATACGGGTGCGGTGTGTATCATTGTTAAAGCTGCCGCCGACCAGAATGATCGGAGTACCTTCGCCGGGCAGCTCCTTGATCCGGCCGGAGAGGGCGGTCTCGGCGTCCAGCAGACCTTCCTGGAAGGGGAAAGACAGCTGCAGAGTTTCCGCCTGCCGGATGCATTCGGCAAGATAGTCTTCGGGCGTGCGTCCGCCGCGAAGCTCGTCAAAAATCCTCTTCTTATGCTCAAAGTCGCGGAGACTGCAGGCGATCACCTCTTTTTCGGTAGCGCGCATGCGGAGCAGGTCCTCGTGCGTCAGATCCAGAAGTTTTTCGAGTGTCAGCTGTTCGTCAATGGAATCCGTCCCGTAGATCGCGCTTCCGTCCGTTCCCTGTACAC
This sequence comes from Bacillota bacterium, assembly GCA_017442535.1. Lineage (GTDB taxonomy): Bacteria > Bacillota > Clostridia > Lachnospirales > Bianqueaceae > RUG12817. The sequence continues at coordinate 53,439 of JAFRZL010000051.1, forward strand.
AGCTGATCCCCGCGTGCAGATAGGCTTTGAGCGGGTGATGCTCCATGGAGCTCAGGTTGTTCAGACGTACATTGGACGAAATCTGAAATTCCAGTACGACATGATTGTCCAGAAGCAGCTGAATCAGCTGGCGTCCTTTTGGGGAGCGGAGATTCGATGTATACAGGCCGTGTCCGATCCGCAGATGGGGCATGCTCTGCCCGGGGGCCAGGCTTTCCGCGACACAGCGGATACTGTTCGCGACATTGTCGCGCAGACTGTCATTCTCGCCTGCGTGGATACGGATGACAAATGTCGGATCCTTCGCGGCCATGCGGACGAGCTCGCGGATGGCCGGCTGCAGATCCAGGATATTATTGATTTCTTCACCGATGATATCACAGCCCGCCACGTAGGGATCCTGCATCGTGGCGTGCAGCACCCGCAGATTCTCCAGCAGATAATCCGCAGAAGGAATATGGTCTTTGATCAGAGTGAGCGGGATACGCCGGATACCCGCCAGAAAACGGATGACAACACCGGTCTCACGGTAAATCGCGGGCATGACGCGATGCACCTGTGCGAGCATCTCGATCGAAGCGTCGGGCTTAACCAGAGTCGTATCGGAGATCTCTACATAGTCAATACCATGCCGACGGTAGCCGCGGGCGATCCACAGCAGCTTATCCTGAAAGAGCGTATTGCTGCGGTATGTCTCGGAAGCATGATCCCTGATCATCTGCAGCAGGTAATTGATAATGTCCGCGTCGGGAATTCGTTCGGGCTCTTCGAGAACGATGGGATTGTCTGCCGGGACCCCTTTGGTAAAGACATACCGGTACAGATAGACCTTCTCCAGATTGGTAAAAACAGCCTGGCCATCCTTCAGAATGGCAAGCGATGTGCGGATGCGCGACAGGTTGTAGGCTGCGTCCCGGATATTGTTCAGGATCAGATCGGCAAAATTAATAATGGTATTATCATCAATACGGCGCTCCAGATATTTGCCGGTCAGAGGCGAATCCGCGTATCGCAGGGCGACCTCGGCCCGCTGCGCATCCAGCATGGCCTGTTGGCGGTCGGAACATCTGAGTCCGAGCTTTTTGATATAATAAAGCGGATAACGGATCTGGTGGAGGATGCCGAGTGCGATCAGAACATCCGGCTCCAGGTTGGCATTCATGTGCGTGTGCAGGTCGGAGCGGAACTTACAGTCTTCAAGGATATAGGTTTTAATGATGGTTTCTTTGATGTCAAGACGGTAATCCTTGGTCTGGCTCATCAGCGTCTTGGAGATGGAGGGAATGGACGCCTTCATTTCGATGGACCCGTCGGGGAAAATATTGGCGATCTTTGTATTGCCCATCCGGAAAATATACATCTTCTGATTATAACCGTCGATATAGCAGGGAATGGTGCCGCGGATCACCTTGAGACCGTCCTCGTCAAATGAGAGGGGCAGATCGCAAAGCTTGGCAAGATTAGTGATCAGATTGCCCGAATTGTGATTGGGTGTTCTGAGCACATAGCGAAGCGCATCGTCCTCTTTATACAGGTTGACGATGATGTCTTTTTCCTTGTCCAGATAGAAGCGTCTGAAATAAGTCATACGTAGGCCCTCCTGTCAGACTGTAAAATGATTATGCCGGGTGCGTCCCGGCGGTTATTCCGCCAAGGGGAAAGAAAGCTGTGCCAGGATATCCCGCTCCATGTCGATGCCCGGGTAGACTTCCAAGAGCTTCAGCCCGTTCGGGGTCAGTTCAAAGACGCAGCGTTCGGTCACGTAGAGGACGTGCTGGCCGTTCTGAATGGCCCGCTTGGCAGAGAAGCTGACGGACTGCACTTCATCTACGAATTTGGGGATGCTGCCCTCCTGCAGGATGGTGACGCGGCCGTCTTTTTCCGCAACGTCCAGCCCTTTGGCATTAAAGGAAAGGCAAAAGACAACGGTAGGAGTGCGGGAGGTGATATTGGCAAATCCGCCGATCCCCGCATAGGCGCCGGGTCCGCGGTGCGAATTGACATTGCCGTGGCGGTCCACCTCAAGGGCGCCCATGAAGCAGATGTTCAAGCCACCGTTGTCATACAGATCGAACTGGTTGGACATATCATAGACCGAGGCCGCGCCGATCATGGCGCCGAAAACCGGGCCGGAGGCCGGAAAACCGCCCACGCCGCCGGATTCGACCGTGAGAGTGATCTTATCAAGCATGCCGTTGGCTTTGGCATAGCGGCCGATGGTCTCGGGAATGCCGATCCCGATATTGACGATATCTTCTTCGTGCAATTCCGCGGTCGCACGGCGTCCGATAATATTCGCGATCGTGTTGTTAACACGTTTTTTGGATGTCAGACGGTCGATGATCTCGACCCACATGGACCACTCGCCGGGCGGGATCTCAAAGCTGCCGGTCAGGGCCTCGTAACCGCTCTTCTGGATATCGGGTTTGACCACGACGATCGCGTCCACCAGACAGCCGGGAATAATGGCGTTACGGGGACGGGACGGGACTTCTACCAGACGGTCCACCTGAACGATGACCTTGCCGTGATTGGCTTTGGTAGCCTGGCAGATGGACAGAGCGTCACCGGACATATACATGTCGTCGAAGGAAATATTGCCGCGGGGATCCGCTGCGGTCCCTTTGATCAGGGCGACCGTGATCTTTGGCAGCTGATAATACAGGAACTCTTCACCCTCGACAACAACGGGGCGGATCAGGTTGTCATCATGGGAAATATGGTTGATGCCGGGACCTTCCATACGGGGATCCACGAAAATATCCAGACCCACTTTGGACAGTGCACCCGGAATGCCGCCGGCCTGCGCGCGGATCGCGTGGGAAATGCATCCGAGTGGTAGATTATAAGCCTCAAAACGATCCTCCAACACCAGCTTTTTGGTGCTCAGCATGGCGCCGAAATGTCCGCAGATCAGCTTATCCACCGCACCTTCACGAATATAGCTTTCGGCATTGCGGTTTTCATCCCATACGCCGAAGCCCGCGCTCGAAACCATGGTCAGGTGAGCAGGTGAACCTGTGGAATGATAACGCCGGTAGATCGCTTCGTGCAGTTCGACCGGGTTCTCGATCCCTACAAAGGAATTGACACAGATACAGTCATGATCCCTGATCAGCAGGGCTGCCTCATCTGCCGTCATAATCTGGTACATAATCTTAATCTCCTCTTATCTATGCTCTCTATAAATATATGTTGCGGATTTATGGGCCTGAAACGGTAAAACCGTACATTTCATCCATGATGCGGTATAGGTCCTGATATGGAGCGGGAGTCTCCTTCACCTCGTCACCCAGTTCAAGGACGGTCGTTGCCGTACCGGATGACCAGTGCGGGAGCCCTTCGCCATTCGGGTCGCCGGTCCACATAAAGTTCAGTATATAGCCGGAGAAAATCTCGCTGAGCCTATGGTCGGCCTGCGTATACAAAGGTGAATCCGCCGGGATATTCCGGTAGAGATAAACTTCTTCGCCGCTGTGCCAGGCACCAAGTCTGCCGTTATCCTTGACAAAATGATAGACGTAGACCGGTATCTGCTGTGCGATCGCCTGCCGCTCCCAGCAATAGTGGCCGTAGGTAAAGAGTAGGACCGAATCGATCTCGGCCCACCGGCTCCGAGCTTGTGCGTCGGTGGTGGCGGGGTAGAGTGCAAGTACCCGGTCGCCGTATTCGCCGGGGAAAATCCTCCGGATCCTGGATTCGTAGTTCTTCAGATTCGCCTGGGAGAAAAGCAGGAAGGGGGCGGACTCTTCCAGATTGAATCCCTGCAGCTGGGCTTTTTCGTTATGGATGCCCTTGGCGTAGGATTCGTAAGGTGTTTCGGGGAGGACATAGCCGTCCACAGTGATGTGATGATGGACGGAGAGTTCGCCTGCGAGTGCCTCCGCGGGCATGGCCCGAAGCTCTTCGATCGTCGCGTCGCCCAGCCTTTTCCGGGTGTTTGCCGCTGCCTTATAGGCATCCTCCAGGCTCCTGAAAGAATGGGCCGGAACCGGGGCGGTAACGGTGGAGCTCTCTGCGATGACGCGTTCAAAGAGCCCTGCCGCGAGGGGCGAGGTGCAGAGAGCCGTCACACAGGCCGATCCGGCGGATTCACCGGAGAGCGTAATATTATCCGGATCTCCTCCAAAGGCGCTGATATTGTCCCGGACCCAGCGAAGCGCCGCGATCTGGTCCAGCAGCCCGTAATTCCCGGTCGTCCCGTTCGGGGATTCCGCGGCAAGCTCCGGATCGGCAAAGAACCCGAAGATGCCCAGACGGTAGCCCATGTTGACCACAATGACGCCTTCGCGTGCCAGTCCTTCGCCGCTGTAATCGGCGTACCAGGGCTGGCCGGTCTGGAGCGATCCTCCGTGAATATAGACGAGGACCGGCAGGCCTGAGACATCGCCCGCAGGCTTCCAGATATTCAGATAGAGGGAATCTTCACTGGCGGGCTCACGGTACTGATCATCCAGCGAAATGCTGTAGTCATGATAGCCGATGATCTGCGCGAGAGAATTATAGATGGGGAGGTTCTGCGTCTGCATGGACATCGGTGCGAAATGATCGGCCGCCAGGATGCCTTCCCAGGGTTCGGCAGGCTGAGGCTCGCGCCAGCGGAGGTTACCTACCGGCGGGGCGGCATAGGGGATGCCTGCGTAGACTTCCACCTGATGATCCGCCGTATAGACGCCTGTCAGGTCGCCTTCACGCACATGCCGGACAGGTGTGATCTGCGGGTTTTTGACATTGACAGCAGGTACCGGACGAACCGGGGGCCAGGACAGCCACAGGATCAGTGCCCAGGCGGCCAGCAGACCGATCCAGCCAAGCAGCCGGACCCACGCGGAACGGCGGGCCAGGATGCCGCGGCGCAGCAGGATGAAACCGATCGTCAGTACGAGGGCGAGGCCCCAGCCGAGCAGTGTATGCTTGCCGAGCTCCAGTACGGCAAAAAGGATGAGCGTCAGGATGATGAGGAGCATGATCCAGCCCCTGCCTTTTTTGGCTTCGGAACGTTTTTTTTCAGCCATTTTGCGCCTCCTCATCCTGTTTGGAATCCTCCTGGGTAAGGCGCGCAAGGTATGCGTTCAGTCGAGCCTCGTCCTGGCCGGCATCATGGGGAGCGGGAGCCGCAAACGGCTCGGACTCGCCCAGAAAAGCAGAGATCTCCATGATCAGACGCTTCATTTTGGATTCAAAATCCGTCGAGTTGTCGATGATGCACAGATGAGGATGCCCTGTCCAGGCGGCAATCAGGAGATTATCGAGCGCGATCGCCTGATCGGGCGTTTCCTTACGGGCATTATTATTGCCAAGGGTATAGTGCTCCGCGGCGCCGTTGGCCGCGGTGACCAGGTGAAAAATCGCGCCGTAGTTGTGGAGCAGAGAGACTTCATCGGTACCGAGAACCCGCATGCATTCGGCGAATTCATCGTCCGTCATATAGGCTTTGTTATCCATGACGCCGCGGTCGCAGACGATCAGGATCTTCTCATCCTGCATGCTTCGGGCTGCTTCTTCGAAAACCGATTCCTTGGCAAGCTGAAGGCGTACCTGGCATTTCTGATAATCCAGATTGCAGCCGCATGTCCAGGGGGCGACGCCGCCGGAGATCAGCTCCGTGGCCGTTTCCGGTACAAAGAGGACGCGGTAGCCTTTCCGGGAGAAGGTATCCCGGATCCAGTCCAGGGCTGTGGATTTGCCCCCGCAGGGTCCGCCCGTGATAACGATTTTAGTCATGCTCATGCCCATGCCTTTCTGTCAAACCTGTAATCTATTTCCGTCCGCAGGGGGGCGATCCTGCCCCGGTGCGGCGGTTCCGGTCCCGGTTCGCGCAGCCGCTGCAGCCGGGACAATCGCTGCAGGAGCAGACGCCGGAACCGTTTTTGCGCCTGCGCAGGCTGTAAAACGCGCCTGTCGCGATCAGTACAATGATGGCGATAATCAGAATATCCCAGGGATTCACGCCGGTCCCCCCTTATCCAAGGCCGAGCGCCAGGCCGATCAGGCGCACGAGGAGAGCCATGACCCATGCGATCACACATTGCCACAGGACGACGCCGGCAGACCAGCCGCGTCCGAGCTCCCGCCTGATTGCGGCGATGGCCGCCACACAGGGCGTGTAGAGAAGGCTGAAGACCAGCATGGACGCGGCCGCAAGCGGGCCGAGCGAGGCGACACCGCCGGCAAAGAGCGTTTCCATGACGGATACAACGCTTTCCTTGGCCATGAATCCGCTGACGAGCGAGGTGACAATGCGCCAGTCGCCCAGGCCGAGAGGCTTCATGACGGGAGCCAGCAGCCCGGAAATCGCGGCCAGGATACTGTCGTACGAGTTTTCGACCAGGTTGAAGCGGAAATCAAAGCTGCTGAGGAACCATACAACGATGGTCGCAATCAGGATCACCGAGAAAGCGCGGTGGAGGAAATCTTTGCTTTTCTCCCACAGAAGCTGCATAACATTGCGCGGACTCGGAAAACGATAATTGGGCAGCTCCATCACAAAGGGAACCGCTTCACCTTTGAACAGCGTGCTCTTGAACAGAAAAGCCGCGAGGATGCCGATCAGAATGCCCAGCACATATAATCCGGTGATGATGAGCCAGCTTTGGCGGGGGAAGAAAACGTTGACAAAGAAGCCGTAGATCGGGAGCTTTGCTGTGCAGGACATGAAGGGTGTCAGCAGGATGGTCATGCGGCGGTCACGTTCACTGGGGAGCGTGCGTGTGGACATGACGGCGGGCACCGTGCATCCGAATCCCAGCAGCATCGGAACGATACTGCGCCCCGACAGGCCGATCTTTCGAAGCAGCTTATCCATGACAAAGGCGACGCGGGCGATGTAGCCGCTGTCTTCCAGCATGGATAAGAAGAAAAAGAGCAGAATGATGATGGGCAGGAAGCTGATGACGGTTCCTACGCCCTCGAAAATGCCCTCCAGCACCAGGCTCTGGATCACCTGATTCACATGAACAGCCTCCATGCCCTGACCGGCCAGTATCTTCAGCTCTTTGATGCCCTCTGCCAGAAGATCCTGCAGGAAGGGCCCGACCAGGAAGAAGGTCAGGTAGAAGACGAGTGCCATGATGCCGATAAACATCGGAATGGCGGTATAGCGGCCCGTCAGAAGCGAGTCGATCTTCTGGCTGCGGAGGTGTTCCTTGCTGGTGCGCGGCTTGATCACACAAGTATTGCAGACACGTTCGATGTAGTCGAAGCGCATTTCGGCGATGGCCGCACTGTGGTCCAGACCGCGTTCGCTCTCCATCTGCAGAATGATGTGCTCGAGCATTTCTTTTTCGTTATCGTCCAGTGCCAGCTGCTCGGCAACCATTTGATCGCCCTCCAGCAGTTTGCTGGCTGAAAAGCGCAGCGGGAGTCCGGTCCGTTGTGCGTGATCCTCGATCAGATGTGAGACGGCATGCAGTGCGCGGTGGACAGCGCCTCCATGATCCTCCGCACCGCAGTAATCCTGCTCGACAGGACGTTCCTGGTATTTGGCAATGTGGATGGCATGACGGATCAGTTCGTCCACGCCTTCGTTCTTGGCAGCGGCGATGGGGACGACGGGGACGCCCAGCATGGCTTCCATCCGGTTGACGTCGACGGTGCCGCCGTTCCCGCGAAGTTCATCCATCATGTTGAGCGCGACGACCATGGGCGTATTCATTTCCAGAAGCTGCATGGTCAGATACAGATTACGCTCGATATTGGTCGCGTCGACGATGTTGATGATCGCGAGAGGCTTCTCATTCAGCACATGGTTGCGCGAAACCAGCTCCTCGCTGGAGTAGGGGGACATGGAATAGATGCCGGGCAGGTCCGTGATCAGCGTATCGCTGTGGCCGCGTATCACGCCGTCCTTGCGGTCAACCGTCACACCGGGGAAATTCCCGACATGCTGATTAGAGCCGGTCAGCTGATTAAACAGCGTGGTTTTGCCGCTGTTCTGGTTGCCGACCAGTGCGAAAGTCAGCGTGGTATCCTTGGGCAGCGGATTGCCGCTTCCCTTGGGGTGGAAGCGCCCTTCCTCGCCGAGTCCGGGGTGCTCGGATTTCTTCGGCTCGTGCATATTCAAAGAAGCCTCCGGGAGAGCCTCGAGCAGATCCACATCGATTTTTTCGGCATCATCCAGGCGCAGAGTAAGCTCATAACCATGAATGCGGAGCTCCACTGGGTCACCCATCGGTGCGAATTTGATGATCTCAAGCTCCGCCCCGGGGATCACCCCCATATCCAGAAAATGCTGTCTGAGAGCGCCTTCGCCGCCCACCGAGCCGATCCTTGCGGACTGTCCCGGCTTTAGTAAACTTAGTTTCATATCTTGTCACCCATGTTATTATAAGTCTTTTGCTGCAAACTCCCTTAAAAACTGCCATTGTGCGGCGCGGAGCAAGCCGGACGCATCAAGCTGCCCTCTATTGCCGTCAGGCCGGACTGTCCGGAATTGACGGGAGCCGCTAACGATCTTTGAGTCAGGGAATCAGTCCTTCTCCACATCCATGTAAACGGCGCCCAGAATATCATTCTCCTGAGGGTCGTTATGAACGGCACCGATATAGTCCGCACCGAACATATCCCCAAAATCTCCGCTGACTGTCAGAGCGGGCAGACGTCCGACCGGCTGACCATCCTCCATCAGAAAAGCCATCTGTACCGGTGTTGCGAAATGGCCGTCGGGCGTAGCATCTCCGCCGGAGGCGACGACGACATATACGGCTTTGCCGGGAACCAGTTCCTTTAGGCTCTTCGCGGTCGGATCCAGCCAGAAACGGTGGAAGCCGATCCCGGGAACGCCGTCATAGGCGGCCGACGCAGTCCCCAGATCGGGGAGACCATACTGTGTCGCGGTCTTTTTCGTGGTAAAGAGACCTTTCAGAACGCCGTTCTCGATGAGCGTGGGTCTGTAATCGGGCACGGTGTAACCTTCGGCATCGAAGAAACTGACGATGTAAGCGGAGGAGGGATTCATATCATCCCGAAGCGACAGTTTATCGGAAAAGATCTTCTGCCCAAGCTTTCCGCTGAGGAGAGAAGCTCCGGAAACATACATGTCCCCGATGAAATGCGGGAAAAAGCTGCCGAACAGACCGGAAACATCGGCGATCACAGGATAGCGGCCGGGCTCCAGTTCCACGGGCGTATAGAAAGCGTCATAATGCTTTTTGAAGTTGGAAAGAACGGTTTCTTCGTCAAAATGATTGCCCTGCCAGACCAGGAATGTATCGAACAGATTGCCTGAACCGCGGTTCTGCGCGATCAGCTCGATCGAGAAGAGCCTGCCGGAACTGACCAGATGTCGGCCTTCGGAATTACGGTATTCCGAACGGTTGTAGCTCAGATTGATCTTATTTGAAAACGCGAACTTCGGGCACATTTCGCAGAGACGGTCCAGGAAAGCCGTCATCATGGGGATAAAATCCGGGACCTTGATGATCTCTTCCTCATGAAGGTCCTCCAGAACCAGGTGACCATCCAAACGGCAGGGATAGGGGATCCCGAAGGCCAGCGCTTCAACAGCTTTGGCTGTCAGCTCTTCTTCATCCGGCTCCCCCAGACACCCGGCTACGCCGATGCAGCCGTTGTCATACACACGGACGGTGCCAGTGGTTTTTTCCAGTTCGCGGAAGCTGTCGATCTTTCCGGCAGTAACATTCAACGTGACGGAATGCTCTGTCTGTTTCAGAAATTCTTTTTTCATCGTGCGCACCTCACTGAACATTCATGGAAGATACCCGGACATAGGGTCCGCCGAAGCCTACGGGAAGCCCCATCTGCTCCATCTTGCCGCAGCCGCCCGTAACAAAGGACAGCATGACAACATCCTTTGTCAATCCGTCGATCAGTCCGAGCGTCTCAAATACAGAACCGGTGAGGACACTGATCTGTACCGGACGGCCGAGCTTGCCATCGATGATCTCGTAGGCAAGGCTCGGAGCAATCGTAAAGGTGCTCATACCGCTGCCATGCTTAATCGTTTTGATGAAGTATCCCTTTTTGATCGGGGCGATCAGCCGGTCAAAATCCAGATCTCCTCCCTCGATATAGGTGGTGGTCATACGGACGATCGGTTCGAATGTGCAATCGATGGCGCGTGCATTGCCGGTCAGGCCTTCGTCGAGCGCGGCGGCTGTCTGCGTACTGTGCAGTCGGCCGGCCAGAATACCGTTTTTAATGAGATAATTCTTGCGGGCCCGGGTGCCTTCGTCGTCATAGGGAACGAAACCGCAGCCGGGGATCTCTCCGGAGTCCACGATCGAAAGGATCGGGGAAGCAACGGTTTTACCAAGCTCCCATTCGTTCTTCATGGACTCGTCGGAGAGCATAAAGTCCGATTCGGACTTGTGGCCGAAGGATTCATGCGCAAAGACGCCTGCCGCCTCAGGGGAGAGGACAACGGGATATTTGCCGGGCTCAACCGGGACCGACTGGCGGAGGAAAGAGGTCTGTTCGGCGATTGCTCCGCGGATTTCTTCTTCAAGATTCGTGAGATCGTCAAAGCGGGTCCCGCCTTTCTGCCAATGGCCGCTAAACTTCTTTTCGCCTTCGGCCATGTCGCAGGAAACAGCGATGCCGCAGGTCTGGTAGTCGTAGCTGATGTCCGCGCCTAGGCTGGAGCGGAAACTGAACCGGCTGTTGCGGTCAAGGTAAACAGCCTGAGGCATTGTGATGCAGGGATCCCCGGAGAGGAGAGGCAGGTAGGAAAGGAGCAGATCCTGTTTTTTATTCAGCGGGATATCCCGGACGGAACAGGTTTCAAAGCTGCGGACAGTATCGCGGTTAGCCTCGAAGCGTTTCACCATCGGATCTTCCTGAATAGCGGGATTTGCAGTTGCCGCCGCATACAGACCATTAAGCGTTTCCTGCAGGTGCTTGAGATCCGTTACAGAAGCGTAATACCATAGCCTCCCGTCGTAAACCCGAAGGAAAGCCTGCTGTTCGACTCGGGTACGCATTTCTTCCAGGATCCCGGCCTTATACGAGATGATCGTACGGCTTCGGTCTTCGGTACGAATGTCGGCATAAAAGCCATCACGAAACGTAATCATGAGCAGAAGTCTCCTTATATGTGATCTAAATAGTGTATTCTGTTGAATTCAGAAGGATCCGGACTTAGTTCCCGGAGAATGTTTTGAAAATAATAATCTCCACGCTGCCACCGCACCGATGATAATCAGCAGGGTGTTGATCGTCACCTTTATGAAAAAGCGGCGATTGGCTTTTTGCGAATGTCATTCTGATCTGCATGATGAGGTCTCCTTTGTATTCGTCACAAAGTGGTGTGAAGTAGTTGATGAACGGTCTGTTTGCGCAGTCAGCGCATGATCGTGCGGATAATCTTGTCGACGGCGGGCTTTGCCTCCTGGATGGGCATCAGCGGATAGACATGATTCATGTCTTTTGCGACGATCAGTTCGTTGGACGGATCGTCATCCAGTCCATGGTAGAACTTGATGATATCCGGATAAAGGATCTCACTTGTCCCTACAAAGACCGTAACATGATGGATCCCGTGAAGGTCACCGTAGGCCGGACTGATCCTCCAGTCATGACAGTCCAGATCACCGGCCCAGTGCCTGGCGATGGCCTTCAGGGAATCCGCGGACAGGAAAGGGTCATTCGGCTGGTAATCCGCGATCTCGGGATTATCCATAACAACATCGACCCAGGGAGAGAGCAGAATGAGTTCATCGGGCATCCGGATGCCTTCCTGCCGGAAACATTCGGCCAGAGCGAGTGAAAAACCTCCGCCCGCCGAGTCGCCCATCAGGATGATCTTCCTGTCCGGATGGGTTTCACAAAAGTCCTTATACAGCGGCACGATCAGATCATAGGCCTCCCTGTAGGTGGCAAAGGGCACCAGCCGGTAGGCCGGGACAATGACCTGCGCCTCGGTTTCCTTAGCAAGTTTTTTTATGAACTGCCAGTGAGGAAGGATGATTTCATAATTATAGCCGCCGCCATGAATGTAAAAAATCACATAAGGAGAGTCGGTTTCCTCGTTGATGTAGAACACCCGTCCGTTCTCATTATCCTCGTGCCTGGTCTTCAGCAGCATGGGAGGAGAACAGGGCTTCTCGCCCTCGGAAAGCTGTTCGCTGAGCATGTGCTCGGATTCTTCCGCCGTAAGCTTGGGCCATAGTTCGAGCAGATCCGAAACGATCCTGGCGCTGATACTTTTACTCATCCTGTAACCTCCCGTATATGATCTGATAGCCGGCGGGTGTATGGAACAGATCAGTCCGCCAGACGGTATCCGTCCCGAACGTGGCGCAGATCCGCTTCCATTTCATTGGCATCCGTCCAGCCGGAGAATGACTGGGCGTAGGAGAACCCGTGATTATAGCCGAAATTAAAGCCCTGAAGACTGCCGTAACCGGCCGTCAGTACTCCGTCTGCCGGTATTTTCAAGTCAGTATAGCGGCAGGCTTCGTAGCCGGTAAAGACCGAACCGTCCTCGCGGGTGACATTTACTACATAAGTGTCATAAAGCACATTGTGCTCATATTCCATTTCGCTGTCCGAAATAAACAGGTACATCCGGTAAGGAGTCATGGTCATATCCCTGGCAAACGACGAAGAAACGATATCCTGCCAGTCTTCGCGGATGAGACGCTCGGTATTGGCATGGATCGATGCGAGATTGTCCCCGCTTAGCTGGTCGGTGCTGAGCACCCACACTGTGAGCCCCTCAACGGTGAACTGCTTCTCGGCAGGCTCAAAACGCCAGCCGGCCGGTGCTGTCGCCTTCACCGTGACGGTATCGCCGTTATTCAGACCGGTCTTCGGAAGGATCTCAAACCGGGCTGCATCGGCATATTCTGCGGCAGCACTGCCTGAAAGCTGCAATTCGGCCTTGCCTTCGCCGGACATGCCGGAGAACTTTATGTCAAGTGACGCGAACGGATCGGCCGTGCGTGGGAAGACAAGCCGGTGCATCGGAGAGTCAGGGATAAACACATTGATCAGACAAATCACCGCGATGACGCACAGAGCGATGAGAAAGCCCTTGAGCCGGCGCCTGCGCTGCCGTTTGTTCTGCAGGTCCTTGATATCCTCATCGGCGCGAGCCTTTGCCATGCGCCTCTCATACTCTTTTTGTGCGGACTCTTCTTTTTCGATGAGTATAATATGCCCGCAGTAGGGACAGGTGGCTTTTCTGCCATCCGCCTGCAGCTCCATTTTACCGCCGCACGAAGGGCAGATTAGTGAGAATGTCTTTATCTTTGCGTGATCCATGCTGATACATGCCTCCTACATCATTTTATTGAGACATCAAGGAAACTGTTTCAAAGAATTGCCGGAAAAGATTATGCCGATAAACCGGAACGCACAGGTGCGCCGTGAAAAACGGGGATCTGTTACTTGGCATATCTCGGGTCAAGCAACGGTTTTCCATCCTTATCGACCAAAACTGTGAGACCACCTATACTGGTCCAGTGAGCCAGTAAATACTGGACACCGGTCTCCTTATCAACAATAATACGAGTTCCTTCCATAAGGCCTTTCTTCTCAACGAATTCAAACCTGTCATCCATTGCTTTTACCTCCGTCAAATCGCAATTCGGCTAGTTCCTTGTCATCAAAGCGACAGTTTCCACATGCACTGTCCCGGGGAACATATCCACGCATCGGACGGTGCGGAGTTTGTAACCCGCTTCCCGGAATGCCGGCAGATCCCTGGCCAGAGAAGTAGGCTTGCACGCGATGTAGAGAAAACGCTCCGGCCGGTAGGCCAGGATCTTGGGCAGGGCCTTGGGATGAATGCCGTCCCTCGGCGGATCCAGTATGATCAGATCGGGACGGATTGGGAGAGTATCCACCAGTTTGAGCACATCCCCCGCCAGAAAAGAGCAATTCTGCAGCCCGTTCGCTGCCGCATTCATCCGGGCGGCCTCCACGGCTTCTTCTACGATTTCTATGCCGATGACCTGACCTGCGCCGGCATCGGCCATGATCTGGCTGATGGTACCCGTGCCGCAGTACAGATCGAAGACATTCTGCTCGCGCAGATCGCCCGCCATCTCGCGCACCAGCCTGTAAAGGGCCTCGGCACCTTTTGAATTGGTCTGGAAGAAGGAGAAAGGCGAGAGCCGGAAGGAGAGCCCCAGCAGGTTTTCGGTCAGATCGGGTTCGCCGTACAATACATGCATCCGGTCCGCTTGGACGATGTCGGCGAGGGAATCATTGATCGTATGCAGGATCCCCGTGATCCGTCCCTCAAGAGGCAGGGACTGAAGCATCGCGGTAAAAGATGCCGCGTCAAGCTCCCCCTGCGAGGAAGTCACCAGATTCACAAGGACCGATCCATCCATATAGCTGCGGCGGAGAACCAGATGACGGAGCCACCCCTCATGCGAGCGGGTATTGTGGTAGGAAGCTCCCGCTGCGCGGAAATAATCGGCTGTACCTCTGACGATCCGGTTAAAATCTTCATGCACGATCTTGCATCCGACCGTGGGAACGATATCCAGATGCGCGCCGCGCTTATGAAGCCCCAGGGTCAGGGGACCGTCTTTATATTCATCGCCGAACGAATACTCCATCTTATTGCGGTAAGCTTCGGGCAGAGGAGAGGGGATGATCGGCAGGAAGGAGTAATCTCCGAGATCCGGAACCGCGTCCAGAAGAGAGGAAACGGCAGCCTGCTTCCAGTGCAGCTGGATTTCATAAGGAACTGTCTGATAGTTGCAGCCGCCGCAAAATGAAGCATGTGGACAGGGAGAAGAAATCTCATAGGGGGCGGGGCAGATGACTCTGCGCAGGCTGCCCTCACGGCGCTTCTGCATATGGGGAGACTGAAAGACCTCTACACGCTGGCCGGGGAGGACATTATCGACACGGACGGGACGGCTGGGCTTCTCCGGTAAAGAAAAACCGGTGGGGGGAACCGGCATGTCTGACGGCTCCCGATCCACCGGAATCACGATTCCTTTGTTCGGAAATGATACCGATTGCACCATGCCTTCAAAGGTGATCGGGGCTTTCTTCATGAAATTCAGGCCTCGGCTGCCTCTTCAAGTTCGTCGGCGGGGTCTTCCGAATCGTCTTCATCCTCGTCGTCTTCATCGTCCTCGTCGTCCTCATCATCGTCGAACTCGTCCGACAGATCATCCCAATCCTCGTCATCGAATTCGTCATCCCATTCTTTTTCCTTCTTCTTACGGATAACAATGGCGGCGATTACGGCGGCGGTAATAACGACAGCTGCTGCGCCCAGCAGGATCCAGAGCCACTTGCGGTCATTCTTCTTGGAGAAAAGCGCGTTTTTGATCTGACTGATATCGAATTCAAGCTGATTCATCCTGATACCTCCTTATTATCTGATAATGATTACCTTATTATATATGATTTGGCGGAAAATCACAAGGGTTTTTTGAAAAAACCTATAGAGTTTCGCAGGGAACACGCAGTGCCACGATGGTTTCCTTGCAGATCGAGAAAACGACATGCAGATAACCGTCGCGCACCAGCACGGAAGGATAGCCGTAAATACCGTTTTTGTCCAGCCCGATGAATTTGCCTTTATACTGGGTGTCGTCCAGCAGGAAATGCTGGGTATAATCCAACCCGTTATCGGAGAGGGAGAGCGCCAGCACGGGGCGTGTGCGCGGAGGAAACGGATCGGGCGTGCCGACATAGAAATACTTGCCGCCAGGCAGACGTCCCAGAGCAAATTTGGTACGGTTATCGGTAAAAAGCGTGGGCTCCGGCAGAGTCCAGGTCTCGCCGTCATCCGTAGACTTGCTGGCCCAGAGATAATTGGTGCCGCTCCGCATCAGCATCCAGATAGTACCATCCTCGATCTGGACAAAATCCGCTTCACACAGGCCGACGGTATGATTGCCTACGACGCCTGAAGAGGTCGTGCCGTCACCGTCTTCGGGAACATCGGTATTCGGATAGCGGCGGTCGCAGCATTCCACTTTGCGCCAGCCGGTGAGGCCGGTGGGATCGTCCGTAATACCGTGGGATACGCCTCCGGGGCTGAGGAGCCGGCCGGACTGCAGCGCGCGGGGCTTCTGATTGCCGCCATAGAATTCAGCGGGCTCCGGATCGCTCCAGTGCACACCGTCCGTGGTCCTTGTCATCAGACTGCCCCAGTTCATGCGGCCTTTGCTGCCGGGCTTGCGGTTCACGCCCACAAGCCAGTCCTCGGTATACTCAAAGGTCAGCAGATGAGCGGTCAAAGTATTCCCGTCCGTCACAAAGGTCTTGGGGATCAGTACGGCATCCGCATAGACGCCGGGACGTGAATCCACCAATACCTGCGGTGCGGTCCACTCGGTATAATCTTCGGAACTCGTGATCATGATGCGCTGCGAAGTATCATCCTCATTGAATCTGCCTGAAGAGAACATGCAGTAATAGCGTCCTTTGAACCAGACAAGCTGGGCATGATGAGCATATCCCCAGTCCGCTGTTGGCTCCCAGAGGACGAACTGCTCGGTACAAAGCTTCGGCCTTTTCAGACCGGGATCATAGTGGTTGGTTATTTCTCGAATCATTGCGGCACCCCCCTTTATATTTGGCTTGATTATACCATATTCCGGCCGGTTTTGAAAAGATATCCGTGGAAAATCTTTTCGCGATGCGTTTATATAATGGACAGTTCGATTATGATACAGGCCTATCGGCTGAGTATAATCTTTTTGTATCTGTTCCGCTGAATTTGGACGTAAATAATCATACAAATATTAGGCAGGATAATTGTGCATAATGCACAATGCATAAATTGCATTCTTGTTCATAGTTCCCAAATTAGGCGAGACTCGAAAAAAAACTTGTCAAAATCTGCCCTTTGTTGTATAATATGATCAACCTGTAACACTTCAATCTATAGAAAGGTGGAAAGAAAATGAAGGTTAAAAGAATGCTTGCCATTCTGCTTGCCGCAGTAATGGCTATTGGCTGCCTCGCTGGCTGCACCGGTGCCAACACCAGCAAGCCTACCGAGTCCAGCAAGCCCGCTGAGTCCAGCAAACCCGCTGAGTCCAGCAAGCCCGCTGAGCAGTCCCAGGCTGAGCCGGATCCCGCTGATCCGTATGCCGGCGCTGATTTCGCTTATCCCATGGATAAGGCTGAGCTGACCATCAACAAAGATGAGACTGACTACAGCACGATTCCTGCCTGGGTTGGCGACAACTACTGGGAGTATGTAGTTGAGGAGAAGACCGGTGTTCATCTGAAGATGATCGGTTCTCCCTCTCAGCCCATGGAAGACTCCGAGCAGTTCAACCTGCTTCTGGTCTCCGGCGACCTGCCCGACCTGCTGCAGTGCAACTGGCTGACCCATAAGGGTGGCCCGCAGGGTGCTATTGACGATGGTCACATCGTTGAGCTCTCTCAGTACAAGCAGTATTTCCCGGCTTACTATCAGATTCTTGAGGAAAACCCCGACACTTACAAGAAGTGGGTCAGCCTGGACAATGGTGGCCTGTACAACTTCCCCTGCATCGTTCTTGCTTCTCCCACCGGCACCGGCTGGAGCATTCGTAAGGACTATCTGGAGAAGATCGGCGAGGATGTTCCCAAGACTGTTGATCAGTGGCACACTGTTCTGACCAAGTTCAAAGAGGAACTGGGCCTGTCCGCTCCTATCACGTTTGAGTGGCGCTGGCTGTTCCTTGAGTATGCGGCTGCCGGCCTGTCCAACCCCTGGGGCACCTGCTATCCCTTCTACATTGTAGACGGCCAGGTTCAGTTCGGACCCGCTACCGAGGGCTACAAGGGCTTTGTTGATACCATGCGTCAGTGGTATGCCGAAGGCCTGATCGACCCCGATATCCTGTCTGTTGACAAGAAGACGGTTGAGTCCAAGGTTTCCTCCGGTGATGCCGGTCTTGCTCTGCAGCAGATCCGTAACACCCAGAACTGCATGATCGCTGATCATTCCGATGATCCTACCTTCGAACTGGTAGGTGTAACCGGTATGGTCATGAACGAAGGCGACCCCATCGAGTATGGTCATTACACCAATGCTTATACCGGTGGTATCTCCATCTCCATCTCCACTGACTGTGCGAACGTTCCTCTGGCTTGCCGCTACCTTGACTGGGGCTACACCGAGGAAGGACACATGATCATGGAGTAT
This sequence comes from Bacillota bacterium, assembly GCA_017442535.1. Lineage (GTDB taxonomy): Bacteria > Bacillota > Clostridia > Lachnospirales > Bianqueaceae > RUG12817. The sequence goes on from JAFRZL010000051.1 coordinate 71,518, forward strand.
GGTACCGAAGGATTCTCCTATGAGATCAAGGACGGCAAGCCTGTTCTGACCGACCTCATCAAGAACAATCCTGATACTCCCGATGCTCAGGCTGCCCGTTACTATGTTGGTTACTTCCGTAACCATGCCGTTATCTGCGATGATGCTTATGCTCATTTCAGCGAGGGCGTTCTGGAGATTGCTTCTCAGTTCTACTCCAATCAGCAGGCTCATGCTATTCCTTCTCTGGTTTATACCGATGAGGAAGCTGAGGCCATTCGTGACTTCACCGATATCGATACTACTTCTCGCGAAGCTATTGCTAACTTCGTTCAGGGTAACAGACCGATGTCTGAGTGGGATAGCTTTGTAGCTGAGATCCAGGGTCTGGGTCTGGCCGACGTGCTGGCTGCTTATCAGTCCGCTGTTGACCGTTACAATGCTCGTTAATCTTTGAATTAACCTTGTGGGGCGGTATAGCTTCTATGCCGCCCCATGCTATTATCATCCGGAGGTAATCGCATGGCAAACAAGAAAAATAAGGTGAGTTTTGCTAAGGACATGCAGAAAAACTACCCGGTATACGTGATGTTTCTCCCGGTTCTGGCATTCTACCTCATCTTCCATTATTATCCCATGGCGGGAATTGTCATGGCGTTCAAGAATTATAAGGCTTCTCTCGGTATTTGGGCCAGTCCCTGGACGACCATGCACGGATTTAAGCATTTTTACAAGTTCTTTACGAGTGCGTTCTTCTGGAGAACAATCAGAAATACGACACTTCTTAGTCTGTATCAGTTGATTTTCGGTTTCCCGGCACCTATTCTTCTGGCCCTTATGCTGACAGAACTGCGCAGCAACGGTTTCAAGAGAGTGATGCAGACCATCACCTACCTGCCTCACTTCATTTCTACCGTTGTTATCTGCGGTATGTTGATTGAGTTCTGTCTGACGGATGGTCTGTTCAACCAGATCGGTGCTCTTTTCGGAGCGGAGGCGATTCCGTTCCTTTCGAGACCGCAGTATTTCCGGACAATCTATGTAGGCAGTGGTATCTGGCAGCAGATAGGTTGGAACAGTATTATCTATCTTGCCGCGATTGCCGGTATCGATTTACAGCTGTATGAAGCGGCAGAGCTTGACGGCGCCGGACGGTTCCGCAAGATCTGGAACATTACACTTCCCGGCATCAAGTCGACTATCGTCGTACTGTTGATCATGCAGATCGGTCGTATCATGAGTATCGGCCATGATAAAACCCTTTTGCTGCAGACCGACGGTAACCTGCAGACATCAGAAATCATTTCTACGTATGTGTATAAACAGGGCCTTGGAGCCAATAATGACTTCAGCTACTCAACGGCTGTCAACCTGTTCAACTCCGTAATCAACTTCACGTTGGTTATCCTGGCGAACTTTATCAGCCGTAAGGTCAGCGAGACCAGCTTGTTCTAAGGGGGCGATGACATGGCTAATACTGCTAAAACAAAAATTAAGAGAAGTGTCGGCGATCATGTTATTGATACGATCCTCATTATCGTCATGATTTTCCTGGGTATTATCATGCTGTACCCGATGTGGTACGAGCTGGTGGTATCCATCTCCGAAGCAACACAGCTGATCAAGCAACGCGGCATTCTGCTCTGGCCTCTGGGCTTTGACACAACGGCTTATCGCCTTGTTTTCAAGTATCCTCAGCTGCTTAACGGCTACAAGAATACGCTGATCATTCTGGGTCTGGGCCTGGCTGTCAATATTTCGATGACCTGTCTGGGCGCATACTGCTTGTCCCGTACCCAGTGCAAGTGGCATCGTTTTATGACCCTTTTCGTACTGATCACCATGTACTTCAGCGGCGGACTGATTCCCCTTTACCTGACCGTACGCGGCGTAGGCCTGTATAATACGATCTGGTCCGTTATCATCCCGACCGCGATCAGCACCTACAACATGATCATCCTGAGATCAGCCTTCTCAACCATACCCGAAAGCCTGGTTGAGTCGGTATTCATCGACGGCGGCGGTCACTGGACGGTTCTGTTCAACATCTTTATCCCACTGTCTCTGCCGGCCATGGCTGTTCAGGTACTGTACTACGGCGTAGGACACTGGAACTCCTGGTTCAACGCCTTCATCTACATCTCCGATGTTAAGAAGCAGCCGGTACAGCTGGTGCTGCGTAAGCTCCTGATCACCGGATCCAACATCGACATGGGCGCTGAAACCGCCAACATCCCCAACTACGAAATGATGGCTAAGAGTATGAAGGCCGCCATGGTTATTGTGACAACCGTTCCGATCCTGGTCATTTATCCTCTGCTGCAGAAGTACTTCGTAGGCGGCATGATGATCGGTTCCCTTAAGGAGTAATAGCAAGAATAAGTTTTTCAATCAAAAGATTGCTGCCTTATCCGCAGCAATCTTTTTTTGCCTGTAAATTAACAGTCGTGCGAGACGAATACGTCCCCGATTGCAGGAGAATAAGCTTGCAATTGGAATGATTTCGTGTATAATAAATACTATCACAGTTTCAGGAGAGGATTATACCATGAAGTTCATGTATTCAGCGATTTTGCAGCCACAGCCGGACGGCTCGTATACAGGATATTTCCCGGATCTGGAGGACTGCCGTTTTGCGGGTCGCAACCTGATCGAAGCTCTTGATGAAGCCAAAGAAGCCGCCGGGGCCTGGATCATGGTCGAACTGGAAGAAAATGACGGCTTGCCGCCCAATACGGACCATGACGAGATGCATCTTGCTCCGGGTGAATTTGTCCGTGATATCGCGGTGATCCTGCGCCTGACAGACGGCTGGGATGAGTAACAGCAACCTCAGAGTTCAGCAGGAGGAATGAGAATGGAGATCAGAATTCTGGAATTGATCGAAGGCGCTAAGCTTGCGGAAGGGCTCACCGTCGTGATTGACGTCTTCCGCGCTTTCTCACTGGAATGCTATCTGTATGGACAGGGTGCAGAGCGAATCCATCCGGTGGGGAGCCTTGAGGAGGCGTTCAGGCTGAAGAGTGAGCATCCGGACTGGGTGCTTTTCGGTGAACGTAAGGGTGCGCGCGTTCCGGGCTGCGAATACGGCAACTCACCGTCCTCCATTGCCGGCGTCGATTTTTCCGGCAAAACAGTGATCCACACGACGAGTGCGGGGACGCAGGGGATCGTAAACGCGGTTCACGCGAGCGAGATCGTGACGGGCAGCCTTGTGAACGCGGCGGCGGTTGCGGAGTATATACGCAGCCGGCAGCCGGAAGTCGTGTCCCTTGTCGCCATGGGTAAAGCCGGGCTGGAGCGCGCGGAGGAAGACCTGCTCTGCGCCGAATACATCCGGAGTCTGCTGCTGGGCGAAGCGTTCCCGATCGACCGGAGGATGGAGGAACTAAGGAACTGCGGCGGAGAGCATTTCTTCCGGCCGGAGACGCAGGAGATCTATCCGGAGGCTGATTTCGCACTGTGCACCAGGAGGGATGCATTCCCCTTTGTCATACGTGTGAGCCGGGAAAAAGGGCTCTATACCACGGAGCGCTTTGCAACTTGAACGGGCGATTTTGAGTTATAAAAAAGGATTCGGGACTATCTTGTCGAATTATTAAGATAGTGTCCGTATGGACGCAGAGGCCGCGCGGTCTCTGCGTTTTTATCCGTCGGGGCGGATGGGAGGTGAGGCGTATGTATTATCCGGAAGAGGTCATCCGGGAAGTGCGGGAGAAGAATGATATCGTCAGCGTGATCTCACGTTATGTGACGCTGACCAGACGCGGCCGCAACTATTTCGGCCTCTGCCCCTTCCATGGAGAGAAGACGCCTTCCTTTTCGGTCAGCGCGACGGATCAGTTCTACCATTGCTTCGGATGCGGTGCGGGCGGGAATGTTTTCACGTTTCTGCAGAATATGGAGAATATCTCCTTTGTAGAAGCACTGCAGCAGCTGGCGGATGAGGCACATGTGACACTGCCCGAGACCGAGATGTCCCCGCAGGAGAAAGCCAGGCTGGAACGCCGTGACCGGATGCGCGAGGCGAATCGCGATGCCGCGATTTTCTTCTATACACAGCTGACGAGGAGCCCGTATGCGGGCGCGGCCAGGGAGTATCTGGCCGGACGAGGAGTCAGCGAAGAGTATCTTAAGAAATTCGGACTTGGCTATGCTCCGATCGCCCGTAACGCACTTGCCCAATATCTGACGGGCAAAGGGTATCCCGAGACGATGCTTCGCGACCTGAATCTGGTCGGCGGCGAGGACGGCCGGACATATGACCGGTTTTTTAACCGGGTCATGTTCCCGATTTTTGATGTCAGAGGCAAGGTGATCGCCTTTGGCGGTCGTGTGATCGGCAAGGGGGAGCCCAAATATCTGAACTCTTCCGACACCGAGCTATTCAATAAGCGGCGTAATCTGTACGCTCTGAATCTGGCCAAGAAGAGCCGGCGCAAGCAGGCCCTGATGGTGGAAGGGTATATGGATGTGCTTTCGCTGCACCAGGCGGGTTTTGACAACGCGGTCGCCTCGCTGGGCACGGCGCTGACGAATGAACAGGCGATGCTGCTGAAACGCTATTTTGACGAGGTCTGCCTGGTCTATGACAGCGATGCGGCCGGTACCAACGCGGCGAAACGGGCCATTCCGATTCTGGAGCAGTCCGGACTCCGGGTGCGCGTTATGCAGGTGACGGGAGCCAAAGACCCGGACGAATTCATCAAGGCCAATGGGGCGGAGGCATTCGAGGAGCTGATTTCCAAATCCCTCGATCCGGTCGATTTCGAACTGTCCGTCAGCAATCTGGCAACGGTGGATGGCCGCGTGGAGACACTCCGCACGATGAAGGAGCGCCTGATGCGGATCGAGGACGACGGTGAAAGGGAGCTCCATATCCGCGACGTAGCCGAGCGGCTGTCCGTGAATCCGCAGACACTGCTGCGAGAGGTCGAAGAGGCCAGACAGACAGCAGGCATGCAGGAGTATCAGGAAGCGCGTTCACAACTGGTGAGGCGCCGCGACAAGGGTATGGGAGGCCTGGAAAAGGCCGAGTGCCAGCTGCTTTCACTGATGCTGCATCTGCCGGGCAGCCGGCCGAAAATCGGTGAACTGATCCATGAGGAAGATTTCCAGCCGGTGGAAGGTTCCGAAGGCGATCATGCCCCGGCCTCTGATATTTACCGTCAGGTCTATCGGTATCTGCAGAGCCGGACCGACCGGGAAGTGCTTGCCGCCGACCTTATCAGCCTCTCAGACACCGAGCAGGATCAGCCAAGACTGATGCGGATCTGCACGGAACAGATCCCGGAGGACCGCGCCGGCATGGAAAAGCTTGCCGCCGAAACGATCCGGACGATCCGGACGGTATCCCTCGACCAGGCCCTGAGGCGGGCCGCGAGCGTCGAAGAACTGCAGTCGATCGTTGAACAACGTAAACAATTAGAACACATAACGATACATTTTTAGCCAATGGGAAAGGAAGATAAGATGCAACCCACAGATGCAAACAAGTTTCGGGACAAATTGAAACTCCTGGTCGAAATGGCCAAGAAAAAGAAAAATGTTCTGGAGGCAGCCGAGATTAACGACGCTTTTCGGGATATGAATCTGCAGCCTGACATGATGGAAAAGGTTTACGATTTCCTCGAAAAGAACAATGTGGACGTGATCGGCGTCATGGAGGATATCCCCGACGAGGGGGATCTGGATCTGTCCCTCCCCGAAGGCATCAGCATCGATGACCCCGTCCGCATGTATCTGAAGGAGATCGGCAAGGTGCCGCTGCTTTCAGCGGATGAGGAAATCGAGCTGGCCCAGCGCATGGAGAAGGGCGACGAGAGCGCTAAAAAGCGCCTGGCCGAAGCCAATCTGCGCCTGGTCGTCAGCATTGCCAAGCGCTACGTCGGCCGCGGCATGCAGTTCCTGGATCTGATCCAGGAAGGCAATATGGGCCTGATCAAAGCCGTCGAGAAATTCGACTACCGCAAGGGCTATAAGTTCAGCACCTATGCCACCTGGTGGATCAGGCAGGCCATCACCCGCGCGATCGCGGACCAGGCCAGAACCATCCGCATCCCCGTCCACATGGTCGAGACGATCAATAAACTGATCCGTGTCTCGCGCCAGCTCCTGCAGGAATACGGCCGTGATCCGTCCCCCGAAGAAATCGCCGATGAGATGGAGATGCCCGTCTCCAAAGTCCGCGAGATCATGAAGGTCGCGCAGGAACCCGTTTCGCTGGAGACACCGATCGGTGAAGAAGAGGATAGCCATCTGGGCGATTTCATCCCCGACACTGACATGATGGTGCCCTCCGACGCAGCCGCCTATACGCTGTTAAAAGAGCAGCTGCTGGGCGTTCTGGGCACCCTGACCGAGCGTGAACAGAAAGTCCTCCGTCTGCGCTTCGGCCTGGACGATGGCCGTCCCCGCACCCTCGAGGAAGTTGGCAAGGAATTCAACGTCACACGTGAGCGCATTCGTCAGATCGAGGCCAAGGCTCTCCGTAAACTCCGTCACCCCAGCCGCAGCAAGAAGCTGCGCGATTATCTCGAATAAATGAAGCGCCAGGAAGCACTGCCTCCGCGCCTTGAGAAGATCGCTTCGATGCTCCCCGGCGGCACGCAGATGGTGGATATCGGGACGGATCACGCATTCCTCCCCATTGCACTGGTGCAGCGGGGTGTGTATCTGAGCGCTGTCGCCGCGGACGTGCGGACCGGGCCTCTTCAGGTTGCCGCACAGCATATCCGCGAGGCGGGACTGAGCGGCCGCATCAGGCCATGTCTTTCGGACGGATTTGATGCTTTGCAGCCGGAAGACTGCGAGACCGTGGTCATGGCCGGCATGGGAGGCTTTCTGATCAGCGAATTGCTGGAGAGGGGCTTCCGTGAGGGCAAGCTTGCAAAACTGCGCTACCTGCTGGTCCAGCCGCAGTCCGAGCCGGACCGTGTCCGCCGCACCCTGCACGCCTGCGGGCTCAGGATCGACCGGGAACAGATGGCTTTGGACAGAGGCAAATATTATCTCATGATCGGCGCCGTCCCCGGTGAAGAGCAGTACCGGGAGGATGAGTACCTGTTTGGCCGGGACCTGGCCGCAAGGCGGGATCCTGTATTCGCGGAATGGCTGACAGCGGAACTCGTCAAAAACCGTGCGATTATGCGCGATTTGGAGCAACATCCGGATCCGTCTCCCGCGGCCCTTGAGCGTCTCGGGGAGATCCGGCAGCAGAGCCTGATGGCAGAAAGGATACTATGGGCCTGGAAATCACCGTCCGAATGATTGCGGACTGGATGGCTGCCTGGGCGGATCCCGCCTGGGCAGAGGATTATGACAATGTGGGACTGCTGATCGGGCACGAGCAGCAGGAAGTGGATACCGTGGTAACCACGCTGGACGTGACCGAAGGCGCGATCGATTACGCGGCAAAGGTCGGCGCACAGATGATCGTATCCCACCACCCCCTGATGTTCCGTCCGACCAGACGGATCGTGGACAGCGACAGAGACGGAGCGAGACTTCTGAAACTGATCGAGCGCCAGCTTGCCGTCTGCGCCGTGCACACCAATATGGATGCAGCGCTTGGCGGGACCAATGATATCGCCGCGGAGCGCCTTGGGCTGCTGGATGTCTGCCCTCTACAGCCTGTGAACGATGCCTCCGGTGCGGGAATGGGGCGGATCGGTTCGCTGCCGCATTCGATGAGCGCGCGTGATTTCGCCCTTTTTGTCAAAAAAGTATTCGATATCCCATCGGTCAGACTGATCGCCGCGGACCCCGATATGTGGATCTACCGCGTAGCTCTCTGCACCGGAAAGGGCATGAGCTTCTTCCGCGACGCCTGCGCTGCGGGAGCCAATATTTTCCTGACGGGAGATGTGACCTATCATGAAGCCGAAGAGGCTTTGACCGGCCGGGTCTGCATTCTGGACGCAGGGCATTTCGGAACGGAACAGCCCATTGCCGAGGCAATGGCACAGTATCTGCAGCAGCAGGACCAGCGGCTTGCGGTTTATCCGTATCTGCAGGCCAGAGATCCCTTTATGACATTATAAGTCCGGGACGAGTATCCGGGACTGGACCGGCCGCATGCTGCCGGAGAGAGGAGATACAATGAGCGGAGTTCGTATTAGTTTGTCCAACGGCAAGGTAATGGAAGTTCCCGCGGGAACGACGCTGGACGCGATCAGCAGACTGCCCGGAGCGGTGGACAGTCCTTCACCGGTCATGGCGGCGATGGTAAACGACAAGATGACCGAGCTCTCCGAGCCGATGGTGGAGAACGCGAATGTGGTCTTTCTGACGCTTGGCCATATGGACGGATACCGCATTTTCCAGCGGAGCCTTTTGATGCTTTTCCTGAGGAGCGCGCACGAGGTGCTGGAAGATACGGCCAAAATCTATGTTAAATTCGCGATCCTGCACGGAACCTATATCGAGATAGAGAACAGCGAATCCTTCAAGGAGGATCCCGATAAGGTGACAGCTGCGATCAAAGAGCGTATGGTGGAGCATGTGGAGCATCCGGAGCCGATCCTTTCGATGCTGCTCGACCGCGGCGAAGCGCTGCAGAAAGCCCGTGAGTCCGGGCAGAGCGGCCGCGTCCGCCTGTTCACATACCGCCGTTTTTCGGTCGTGCACACTTATCGTTTCGGCCATTATGAGGACTATCTGTACGGCTTTATGCTGCCGGACAGCAGCCGGCTGGGGCATTTTGACCTGATCCGTTATGATCAGGGTGTCATGATCCTGATGCCTGCGCGTGAATATCCGCATGAAGTCCTGCCTTCTCCCGTCTCGCCCAAGCTGTTCCAGATCCTGAAAGAATCCCGCGAGTGGAGCGCGATCCTGCATGTGGCCGATATCGGCAGCCTGAACGAGCAGATCTCCGCCTGCAAGACGATGGAGCTGATTTATACATCTGAAGCGCTCCATGCCAAGCATATCGCGAATATCGCGGAGGATATCGTTCCCCGCAAGGACGTGAAGCTCGTCCTGATTGCCGGGCCTTCGTCCTCCGGCAAGACGACATTTGCCCGCAAGCTGGCGATCCAGCTGCGCGCGGAGGGCAAGAAGCCCCATATTATCTCCGTCGACGACTATTTCAAGAACCGTTCCGATACGCCGCTGGATGAATTCGGCAAGCCGGATTTCGAATGTTTGGGCGCGGTGGATACCGAGCGCTTCCAGGCGGATATGAAGGCGCTTTTCGAAGGCAAAGAAGCCGAGATCCCGATCTTTAACTTTATTACCGGCAGACGCGAGGATAAAGGCGTTCCGATGCGCTTCGGCGAGGGCGACATTCTGATTATGGAGGGCATTCACTGCCTTAACGAAGAGCTCTCTGCTTCGATCCCCAAGAACCAGAAGTACAAGATCTATGTCAGCGCGCTGACGCAGCTTGGCATTGATGAACATAACCGCATCCCGACGACGGATGGCCGTCTGCTCAGGAGGATCGTCAGGGACTTTAATACCAGAGGGTATTCCGCTGCACAGACGATCTCCATGTGGGAATCCGTCCGGCGCGGCGAAGACCGCAACATCAAGCCCTTCCAGGAGGAGGCGGACGTCATGTTCAACTCCGCGCTTCCTTACGAGATGGCTGTCCTCAAGCAGTTCGCCGAGCCACTGCTTTTCTGCATCAAGCCGGGAACGCCCGAATATGCCGAAGCCAGGCGCCTGATCAAGTTCCTGGATTATTTCCAGGGAGTCTCCAGTGAAGAGGTTCCTCAGACATCTCTTCTAAGAGAATTTATCGGAGGAAGCGTATACGATAAAATGCAGTAAAATTCAGGGCAGTCCATATGCGGGAAGGCCCGGATTTTCAGGAAAGGAAGAAAGAGATGGGGAATCAGGAGATGGAGCTTGCCCGGGAACGGGAGCATCTGGCCTGGGTTCAGGATCTGATCCGTAAGGAAACAGACGATTTGCTGTCCGATCTGGGAATGCTTCGTCAGGAGATGGCAGAGAATTATAAATATCTGACAGAAGAATACACACACAAGCAGTTCCATTTGATGAACAGCGAATCCGAGATCAAAGAGAATCAGTATGAAGCTGCTTACAGGAGAGTGCTGGAGTTAAGCAAAATGTACGATCAGCCTTATTTTGGCATGATCTGTTTCAGGGAGCAGGGGGAGGATCTGTCCGAGGAATACTATATCGGAAAGCGCGGCCTGGCCAAGGACGGCGATCCGGTGATCCTGGACTGGAGGACGCCCGCGGCTTCCTTATTTTATCAGCAGAAGCTCGGGCCGATGTCCTTCCGCGCGCCGAGCGGCGAAATAGCGGTCGATCTGCTGAACCGCCGTCAATTTGTAATTAAAGACGGCGTCCTGCAGGGGCTTTTTGACTCCGAACTGGATATCAAGGACGATATCCTGCAGCTGGTACTCTCAGGTTCCAGTGGGGAGAGGCTGAAGGAAGTCGTCGCCACGATCCAAAAGGAGCAGGATGATCTGATCCGCGCACCGCTTGAAGAGAATGTACTGCTCGACGGTGTGGCCGGCAGTGGCAAAACCACGATCATACTGCATCGAGTCGCTTTTCTGCTGTATAATTACCGCTCCAGACTGCAGGACAATATCCTGATTCTCGGACCGAACCAGCTTTTTATGGAGTATATTTCCGAGGTGCTGCCGGATCTGGGCGAGACCGAGGGAACCTACCAGCGGACACTCCGCAAGCTTGCGTATGAGGTACTGGATCTTCGCTATCCGCTGATGAGCGCGGTGGATTATTACGAGAAACTGATGCACGGGCGCGACGAACAGTGGAGACAGATGGTTCACCGCCGCGCGGATATCGCCTTTGCGAAAGAGCTGGACGAGAAGCTTGCTGCGTTTGAGGAATCCAACCGGATGGACAAGGACCTGGTATTTGATAAGCATATGGTATTGCGGGCCGAGGACGGCAATGACCTCTTCTTTAAGACCTATCACCATATGGCTTACGAGAAGCGCGTCCGCCGGATCAAAAGGCAGATTTTCGCAAGGCTTAAAGAGCTCCGCAACAGCGCACTCGGCCAGTTGCAGCAGCAGTATGCCGCCCGGATCAAGGCGGCCAAGCAACAGGGTAACGATGATCTGGCCAACCGCCTCCGCTTCGAGGAAAAACAGGAGATCCGCCGCTATCTGATCAAGGTGCTGCATTATCGCGAAGAACTGCGTCAGGTATACAGCATTCCGCAGGTGGAAGACTGGTACCGCAGCTGGGTCACCGGCGATCAGGAGCCCTGGATCGAAGAGGATCTCTGGGCAATGCTCTATGTAGCCGCCAGACTCCATGGCAAGGGGCTTTTCGATGTGAAGCATCTGCTGGTGGATGAGGCGCAGGATGTAAGCGCCCTCGGGCTCGCGGCACTGATGAAGGTGACCGGGACAGAGAGCCTGACCGTGGTGGGCGATCATCGGCAGAAGATCAAGGGCGCCGGATATCCCAGCCTGATGGATCAATGGGATCGGGCGGTTTCCGCCCCGGTCCGCAAGCAGACACGAGCCTATCAGCTGCAGACAAGCTACCGCAGCACGCGAGAGATCATGGAATACGCGATGAGAGGGCTTCCGGATGAGCTGCAATGCCCCGTTCATACCGTGGAGCGTCCGGGCGCACCGGTCATCACCATGGAGCATCCGCTTGACGATGCACTGGCTGCCCGGCTGAAAGAGACACTGGAGCAGCTGCAGAATGACGGGATGAAGCGCATCGCGATCCTGACCGAGAACGAGGAGCCGGCGCGCTTCCTGGCGCTCAGGCTCCATCCCGCCGCGGAGCTGATCTCGGATGAACTCCGCAGGATCGAGACCGACAAAGTTCCCGTGATCCCGGTCTATCTGGCCAAAGGCATGGAATATGACGCCGTCATCGCACTGGATACGATGCGGGACGCCCTGACACATTACGTGCTCTGCACGAGGGCGCTCCACCGGCTGGTCCACATTCGAATTACAGCATAAGGAGAGAAACTATGGAATATCAGAAGCAGGTCGAAAGATGGGGGATGCTCGAGGTATCCGTTAAGGGTCCTGCGACAGGCAATCCCTTTACCGAACAATGGATCCGCGGCACCTTTACCGGGCACGGACAGAAGGTTACGGCTCACGGTTTCTATGACGGAGAAGGCGTTTACAAGGTCCGCTTCATGCCAGGGTATGAAGGGGAGTATCATTTTACGATCGAGGCGAGCTTTATGGACGCACCCGAGGCGGGCAGCTTTACGGCAACGGCCCCGTCCGAAGGCAATCATGGCCCGGTCAAGGTTGCCTATCAGTATCATTTTGCCTATGAAGACGGGAAGATGTACTATCCGGTGGGCACGACCTGCTATGTCTGGGAGCTGCAGAGCAAGGAACTGCAGGAGAAGACGCTTGCAGAGCTTGCCAAAGGGTATTTCAACAAGATCCGCTTCTGCGTCTTTCCCAAGCATTATATCTATAATTTCCATGAGCCGATCTCGTACCCCTATGAGGGCACGCCCTGCGATACCTCCGAGATGACCAGGCAGAATTTCGGCGAGTATTCCCGTGAGGACCACGGTAATCACTGGGACTTCTACCGGTTTAATCCTGCGCATTTCAGGCATATCGAAGACTGCATCGTCAGGCTGCAGGAGCTTGGTGTCGAGGCGGACATCATCGTCATGCACCCGTATGATCGCTGGGGTTTCTCGAAGATGCAGCCTGATCAGGATGATCTGTACTGGCACTATGTTGTGAACCGTTTTTCCGCCTACCGCAATGTCTGGTGGTCCTTTGCCAATGAATGGGATCTGCTGAGGGCCAAGTCCATCGCGGACTGGGAGCGTTATGCTCAGATCGTGGTGGAAAATGACCCCTACCAGCATCTCCGCTCCATTCACAATTGCCGTAATTTCTATGATTATTCCAAACCATGGGTGACCCATTGCTGCATCCAGCGCCAGCCCGATGTGATGCCGGTGGAGATGACGAACCAGTGGAGAGAACGTTATCAGAAACCCATTATCATCGACGAGCTCTGTTATGAAGGCAATATCGCTCCCCATTGGGGCAGCATCAGCGGCCCCGAGATGGTCCGGCGTTTCTGGGAGACGACCCTTCGCGGCGGATACGCGGGTCATGGTGAAACATTTATCCATCCGCAGAATATTCTGTGGTGGTCCCACGGCGGCGAGCTGCACGGCGAGTCTCCGGAGAGGCTGCGCTTCCTGAGGCAGATCCTGGAAGAACTGCCGCAGGGCGGACTGCGCTACGGCGGACGCCGCACCAGTTACAATCAGGAAAAAATGCCCGGCGGCCGGATGGTCCGTCTGGACTATCTCGGCAAGAGTACGCCGGCCATTTTGGAGTATCATATGGATGAGCCGGGCGAGTACAAAGTCGAAGTCATCGATACCTGGAATATGACGATCGACGATCAGGGGATCTTTGGCCGGAATATTACGGTCGACCTGCCGGGGCGCGAGTTCATGGCTGTCCGGATCACCAGGCTTTGAGGCTTGGATTCCGCTATGAAGAATTGGCGGCTGGGAATATTGGGCATGGGAGAAGGCCGCAGCCTGATGGCGGCGGCGCTCGCCGAGCCCGGGTGGGAACTGGTCAATATCTGTGATCTGAACGAGGATCTGTGCCGTGAGAGAATGCGTGAATTCGGATTTGACCGGTTCACTGCGGAATATCAGGAGATGCTGGTGGATCCTTCGATCGATGTGATCGGGATCTATACGCCGGATCAGATGCATCGGGAACACATTCTGCAGGCGCTCCGGGCGGGCAAGCACGTGATCTGTACCAAGCCTTTGATGGTCAGTCTGGATGGCGCCCGCGAACTGCTGGAAGCACAGCGGTTGAGCGGCAAAACGGTCTTCGTCGGGCAGAGCTCGCGCTTCTATGAGACCGCGATGCGGCAGCGTGCGGATTACGAAGCCGGGAAGCTGGGAGACCTGATCACGCTGGAAACCCAGTATATCAGCGATTCCCGCTGGTTCCTGCAGAAGGCCTGGAGCCATCGGGAGGGCTTTTCCTGGCTCTACAATTTCCTGATTCATGCACTGGATCTGGCGGTCTGGTATCTGCCGGGGGTGGAAACGGTCTATGCGGCAGGCGTGAACAGCTCCAATTCGCAGCGGGAAGGCATTACCGCGCCCGACGCGATCAAGGTGCTGCTCACGGATGCGGAAGGCCGCAGCGCAACCGTAAACGGCGTCTATGCTTCGCCGAATTTCCGCTTTGATGTGGATCCGATGATCTCGTGCACACTGCGGGGCACCGCAGGGATCAGCCGGGGTGGCTCCGAGTTGATGTATTATCATAAGTACGAGGGGACGGACAAGGGTACCGTTTCGGAGGATTTTTCTGACAGAAAGCCCTATTACGACCGCTTCGGCAATGGTCAGCATCACGTGGGCGAATACCAGAACTATATCCGGTATTTTGCCACGTGTCTGGAGGAGGGCAGGACTCCCCTGCCGGATCTTAAGGAGGGCCTGCGGACCCTGGCGGTCATGCAGGCGGTAGAACGTTCCATGAGCAGCGGGCGTGCCGAATCCGTCAGGGAAATCCTGAACGAATTCGTGCCGGAACTGCTCGACTAGAGAAGGAGGTTAAACTATGTCATTCAAAAAAGTATCGGTTTCAGAACTCAGGGTGAATCCGTTCACCGCGTTTGCCAAGGATTGGGCGCTGGTATCCGCGGGGACACCGGAAGAGAATAATACGATGACCATCGGCTGGGGTGCCATGGGGACGGTCTGGGGCAAAAGCGCTGTCACGGTTTATATCCGCGAGAGCCGCTATACCAAGCGCTTCGTGGATGCGCAGGATGCATTTGCCGTATGCTTCTTTGACCCCTCGTTCAACGAAAAGCTGGGTTACCTGGGAAGCGTTTCCGGCCGCGACGAAGACAAAGTTGCCAAAGCCGGCCTGACTCCCGCTGTCTGCGACGGCGCCCTCTATTACGAGGAGGCCAGTCTGGTCTTTATCTGCCGCAAGCTCTCGGCGACCGTGCTGAACGAGTTCCTGGATCCCTCAATCGATCCGGGCATCTACGCGGACAAGGACTATCACACGATGTATATCGGCGAAGTGACAGCCGTTCTGGTAAAGTAATAAAAAACAGGGCATTTCAACCAGTGAATGGGTGAAATGCCCGCATTTTTTATGCATTTCTTTGCTTGTTTATTCTGCTAAAATGTGCTACAATAGGAGTCGGACACGGATGTCCGAAACTCTTTTAGGGGGATTAGAAGATGTTTGAGCAGAGGATTTATAATTTCTCAGCCGGCCCGTCCATGCTGCCGGTACCGGTGCTGCAGAAATGCGCCGACGAGATGCTGAACTATCAGGGCAGCGGTATGTCTGTCATGGAGATGAGCCATCGTTCCAAGGTTTATGACGAGATCATCGTGCAGGCGGAGGCTCTCTTCCGCGAGGTCATGCAGATCCCGGATAATTATAAGGTCCTGTTCCTGCAGGGCGGTGCGAGCACACAGTTTGCCATGGTTCCCATGAATCTGCTGCGCACGGGTAAAGCGGATTACGTAGTGACCGGCCAGTTCTCCAAGAAGGCCTATCAGGAAGCGAAGAAGATCGGTTCCGATATCCATCTGGCAGGATCCACCGAGAGCACCAATTTCGACCACGTGCCCACGCAGGAAGAGCTGGATCTGCGTCCCGATGCCGATTACGTGCACATCTGCCTGAATAATACGATTTTCGGCACCAAATGGCATTATATCCCCGATACCGGGAATGTTCCGCTGGTGGCCGATATGTCCTCCTGCATCCTTTCCGAGCCCTTTGACGTCAGCAAATTCGGGCTGATTTACGCCGGCGCGCAGAAGAATATCGCTCCCGCGGGTCTGACCGTCGTCATCATCCGTGAGGATCTGGCCGGCTTTACGCTGCCCGGTACGCCCACGATGCTGGACTATGCCGTGCAGATCAAGAACAGTTCCATGTACAACACGCCTCCCTGCTATCCGATCTACGTCTGCAAGCTCGTGCTTGAGTGGATCAAGGAACTGGGCGGCCTGGAGGCCATGAAGGAACGCAACCAGAAGAAGGCTGCCATCCTCTACAATGTCCTGGACGAGAGCAAGCTTTTCCGCGCGGTAGCGGCTCCGGTTGATCGTTCCATGATGAACGTGACCTTCCGCACCGGCAACGAAGAGCTCGACGCCAAGTTCGTCAAAGAAAGCGTTGCGGCCGGATTCTCCAACCTTAAGGGACACCGCTCCGTCGGCGGCATGCGTGCCTCCATCTACAACGCCATGCCTCTGGAAGGTGTGGAAAAACTCGCTGTCTTCATGAAAGATTTCGAAGCGCGGAATCTGTAAGCATAATAAAAAGATAATAATGAAATCGGAGGGCTTGTCTCTGCCTTGGGCGGAGGCGGGCTCTTTTGAGTTTTGGGCAGAGTGCATTTGTATTTGACAAGAGGACAGTGGGATGATATACTTTGTCCTAGAGCTTGTTTTTTGAGGATAATTTTGGACTGGAACGAGAAATTGACACTGGTCATATAATTCGAATATGTACAGGAAGGCCCTTGGAGCGAGTCAGATTAATATCGATTCAATCAAATAAGGAGTACTACGAGGTGCTTTCTTGCCACAATCCAATAACTGCACATAATTCATCATATTCTATCAAAAAAGAAGAGGGGGCGTACCAATCATGATGCACTACAAACAACTTGACCAGATCCCGAATCCGCTATCCGTCCTGATTTACGGGACGCCGCATTCGGCGACGCGGGCTGACAGCCGCAAAGAGGCTTTTGCAAGTTATGACGCGGCGTGGGAGGCCGGATTCAGGGCCTTTGACACGGCGCATAGCTACGGATGTGGAGAGGAGACGCTCGGGCTGTGGCTTCAGAGCCGCGGGCTTCGGAATCAGGCCGTGATCATCGACAAGGGCTGCAACCCGGGACAGGGCGGCAGCACGGATGTGTTTTCAGCCCGGACGATCCGGGAGCATGTGGCAGAGTCGCTGAGACGGCTTCGGACCGATCATGTGGACTTTTACCTGCTGCACCGGGATGATCCGACCAGGCCCGTGGATGAGATCGTGGAAGTGCTTAACGAGCTAAAGCGCGAGGGCAAGCTGATCCGCTTCGGCGGCTCCAACTGGACGCTTGAGAGGCTGCAGGCGGCGGAACGCTATGCCAAGGAGCATGGGCTCTGTCCCTTTACGGCGGTGAGCCCGGCTTATAGCCTGCTCCGGTATATCCGTGATCCGTGGGGCGGCAGTGTTTCTTTATCCGGTAAAGATCAGCAACCGTACCGCGAGTGGCTGAATGCGAACCGTCTGCCGGTCTTCTGCTATTCCGCACTGGGACGAGGGTATCTGTCCGGTAAGTTCCGGACGGATGGCAAGGCACCGATCGAGGAAGTGCTGGCACGCGGACCGATTTTGGAATACGATTCCGATGAAAACAGGGCAAGGCTCGCACGGGTGGAGAAGATGGCCCGTGAGCGCGGTTGCACCGTATCTCAGATCGGTCTGGCCTGGCTGCTCGCACAGCCGCAGGAGATCTTCCCGCTGACCACGCCTTCCTCTAAAGAGCATATTGAGGAATCGGTCAAGGCCCTGGAGATCACACTGACCGAACAGGAGTGCCGCGAGCTCTACGGAGAGGAATAAATCACGCGGATTTGGGAAATGATGGAAACAGGAGGTAATGATCCGTAATGGATTCGGGAACGATTTTTGATTATCTGACATGGAGGGCGGACATACCCTTTACCACGGACCCTTTTAACGAAGTGGACAATCTGGTGCTGGCAGAGCTTTCATACACCGATTTTGCCGGAGTTGTCCCGGCGGACGGGACCGAGGTCCCTCTGCAGGAGGCCTATAAGAACTTTTTCCGGATGCACACGCTGGAGGAGATCCTCAGCAAGACCACTTATACGGCCAGGGTACCGCTTTTGATGCAGGAGATGGCTGCCGGCGCACGCTTTGGTACGACCAGGGTTTCCGGCTATATCAATGAAGTGGACAAGGAGAAAGAAGCCCAGGTGTCGGCCGTGACGTTCCTGCTGCCGGACGGGACGGCCTATGTTGCTTTCCGCGGGACGGACAATACTGTGGTGGGATGGAGAGAAGATATGGATCTCTCTTATACTTCCCGCACGGAGGGACAGATGCGCGCGGTGGAGTACCTGAACGAGGTGGGACGGCGTATTGACAGGCCTCTCAGGGTCGGAGGGCATTCCAAGGGCGGTAATTTTGCCGCTTTTGCGGCGTCACTCTGCGATGAAAATATTCAGGAACGGATTCTGAAGGTATATTCCAATGACGGACCTGGCTTTCGCGAGGATATCCTGCAGGAAGAGGGGTATCAGCGGATCGTGCCCCGCATGATCAGTATCATTCCGGATACATCCGTGATCGGCAAGCTCCTGCATCACGACTGTAAGGTCCATATCGTGGAGAGCTCCGCCAACGGGCTTGTGCAGCATGATGCGCTGACCTGGCAGGTGATAAGGAATCATTTTGTGACGGCCGAGATATCGCGGCTCGGCAATTACATCGATGTGGTACTGGATGACTGGACGGCCAAGCTCGACGACGAGACCAGAAAATCCCTGGTGGAGTCCATCTTTACTCTCTTTGACGCGACGGGCAAGGATACGATAGCCGAAATGTCCGGCCAGAAATTAAAGAGCTTTGAAGCGATGCTCAGCACCATCCGGCGGCTGCCAAAGGATAAGCAGGTACAGCTGCTGTCCATGGTCAAGGAACTGGTGCTCAGTGGGGCCGACAATCTGGGTGCCTTTACGAAAAAACTTTTTGCAGCGGATTAAAAAGATCGCGCTTTCCTTGCCATGACAGGGGTAAATATGTTATAATACTCTGTTGGTTAGGTTTTTATCTGTATGAAAGGAGATTATGAATCAAGAGGAGGAAGAGAATCATTGCGGTACTTCTGGCATGTCTGCTGCTGATGGTGACGGCCTGCCAGTCGTGAGCGGGCAAGACGGATACGAGTAAGGCAGAAAGCACTCTGCCGTCAGCAATGAGGAGAGCAGTCAGCCTGCGGAGTCCAGCAAGGCAGAAGAGTCCAGCCTGCCGGCAGAGGAGTCATCCGCGGCGACGGAGGAGAGCCAGGCAGAGCCTTCGGAGCCCGAGGACATCGTGTATACGCTCGACATTATCAGACAGTATATCGTCGGAGTCAACGATGAAATGGAATTATCCGACGGAACCAGACGTCCCGTAATCAATTTTGACAACGCTGCCACCACTCCCGCCCTTGTACCGGTACTGAAGGAAGTGGAAGACAAGCTGCTGACCTACGGATCCATCGGACGCGGTTTTTCGCTTAAATCCAATATTTCCACCGATATTTACGAAGATACCCGCTACAAGGTTCTGGATTTCGTACACGCGGATTACAGCAATTACACCTGCTTCTACGTGAATAATACGACGGACGGACTGAACAAGCTGGCGTGAGCGCTGCAAGGTCATCTATGCGGAAGTTGACGAAATGGGCCGTGTCCGTTATGAGGACATCGAGGAATTGTTAAAGACGAATCAGGTGAAGTATGTCACCGTGACCGCCGCGTCCAATGTAACCGGTTATGTGACGGATGTACACTGCATTGCGAAACTGGCTCACCAGTACGGAGCCAAGATCATCGTGGACGGCACACAGATCGTGGCGCACCGCAGCTTCTCCATGCTCGGCGAGACCGAGGAAGAGAATATCGACTTCTTCGTATTCTCCGCGCATAAGATGTATTCTTCCTTTGGCGGAGGCGCAGTGGTAGGCCTGAAGGAAGAGCTGCAGAAACATATGCCCGAATTCTACGGCGGCGGCACCATCAAGCTTGTCAGAGACTATACCGTCAGTTACGGAAATGCTCCCGCGACCTATGAAGCGGGATCTCCCAACTATCCCGGCGTCGTCGGTCTCGGCAAAGCGATCGATGTCTTGCAGGAAGTTGGATTTGACGCGATCGAGGAGCATGAGC
This sequence comes from Bacillota bacterium, assembly GCA_017442535.1. Lineage (GTDB taxonomy): Bacteria > Bacillota > Clostridia > Lachnospirales > Bianqueaceae > RUG12817. The sequence goes on from JAFRZL010000051.1 coordinate 91,448, forward strand.
AGAAGCTCCTGCATCGTCTGATCGACGGCCTTAAGGCCAGAGGCGATATGATCCTCTTCGGCGAGACCGAAAATATCGAGGATAAGGTCGGTGTTCTGACCTTTAACACGAATGAGGTCAATTCCTATCTGCTGGCTGAACAGCTGGCACAGCTTTGCGGCGTGGCCACCCGGCGCGGCGCATTCTGTGCGAACCCATATGTATGGCGTCTGCTTGGCTATACGGATGAGCAGATGGAACACTATACGGAGTGCTCCGATATGAAGACGCCCGGCATGATCCGTATCGGCTTCGGCATCTACAATACCGAGGAAGAAGTGGATCAATTCCTGGAAATGCTTGATAAGGCGATCGAGCAGGCTAAGATCGAGCAGGAGAATCTGATCATACCTGCGGATCCGAGCTTCTGATCATTCAGTTCAGATCGTTTGCGGAATATTACAACCTAAACCATAAGACCCGTATGACGGGCCGGCCAATTCACACAAGGGGGAAAAACAATGTCAGACTATTTAGGAAAAGATACTTTCAAACTGGGCTTCGGCCTGATGCGCCTGCCCAAGTTTGAGAACGGCGACATCGACGTGGAGCAGGTCAAGCAGATGGTGGATCTCTTTATCGAGGCAGGCGGCACGTATTTTGATACGGCGTTTGCCTACACGGGATCCGAGGAAGCGGCCCGCAAGGCGCTTGTCGAACGTTATCCGCGTGAGAGCTACACACTTGCCACCAAGCTGATCGCCAAGGGCGATAATATGACCGAAGAGTCCCTGAAGCAGGAATTCTGGACCAGCCTGGAGCGTACCGGCGCAGGCTACTTCGACTATTATCTGCTGCATGCCGTGCAGCGGAGGAATTATGAACTCTATGAGAAATTCCACCTGTGGGATTTTGTCAAAGAGTTAAAGGCCAAAGGCCTGATCCGCCACTACGGTTTCTCTTTCCATGCCGATCCCGAACTGCTGGAAGAACTGCTGACCAAGCACCCGGACGTCGAATTCGTTCAGCTGCAGATGAACTACGCGGACTGGGACAATCCCGGCGTGGCATCCCGCCGCAACTGGGAGATCTGTAAGGCCCACGGCAAATCCGTCACGGTCATGGAGCCTGTTAAAGGCGGCATCCTGGCTGATCCGATCCCGGCCGTCAAAGCCATCTTTGACGCGGAGAACAATGGACTTTCCTATCCCAGCTGGGCCATTCGCTTTATCGCCAGCAAGGATCATATCATCACGGTCCTTTCCGGCATGAGCAACCTGGAGCAGATGAAAGACAACCTCAGCTATATGCGCGACTTCAAGCCTTTGAACGAGCATGAGGAGGAAGTCATCCGCAGGGCACAGGCAGCGCTGGATGCGGACCAGTCCATTCCCTGCACCGGCTGCCACTACTGCACCGAAGGCTGCCCGATGAATATTCCCATTCCGGAGATCTTCCTCGTGGAAAACCGTAAGAAAGGCAGCCCTGAATTCCGCACCAAGCGTGAGTACACGATCGTGACCCAGGGCCGCGGCCGCGCAAGCGACTGTATCCAGTGCGGTCAGTGTGAGGGAGCCTGCCCGCAGCATCTCCCCATCATTGAACTGCTGGAGAAGTGCCAGGCACTGGAGAATTAAGAACCGGCCCCGCGGCCCTTTTTGCGTATTAGATGACGCAGGAAGGCCCGCGGGGCTTTGTTTTACCCCATCGAAAGCGCGGGCAGAAATTGTTGTCCGTGCTTTTTTCTATAAAGGACTTGATTTTTACAGAAGGAATGCTTATAATGATAACGCGGTTAGCCAGAGCTAACCATGGCATAAGCATTATAAGAAAGCGAGGAATCATAGATGAACAAGATCACGATCGGAATCGACGGAATGATGTGCGGAATGTGCGAGGCGCATATCTGTGACACGATCCGCAGGGCGGTGCCGTCCGCCCGAAAGGTATCGGCCTCCCGGACCAAAAAGCAGGCATCGTTCCTGACGGAGGAGGAGGTGGATACCGCTCAGCTGCAGGCAGCCATCGATGCAACGGGCTACACATGCCTGAGCATTGAGACGGCGCCCTATGAAAAGAGACGATTATTCGGGCGGAAATGAAAACAGTCATATGGGGACTCCTGATCCCCTTTATCGGGACTGCGGGCGGTGCTGCCTGCGTATTCTTTCTGAAAAAAGATCTTAAGTCCGGTGTGCAGCGCGCGCTGACGGGCTTTGCCGCGGGCGTAATGGTGGCAGCCTCGATCTGGAGTCTGATCGTTCCGGCCATCGAACAGTCTGCGGATAAAGGCAGCTGGGCTTTTCTGCCGGCCTTTATCGGCTTCTGGCTGGGCATTCTCTTCCTGCTCCTGCTGGATCACGTGATCCCGCATCTGCATCGGAACATCGATCAGGCCGATCAGGTGGAAGGTCCGAAGAGCCGCCTGAACCGGACGATCATGATGGTCCTGGCCGTGACGCTTCATAATATCCCGGAAGGGATGGCCGTGGGTGTTGTCTACGCAGGGCTGATCTCCGGCTCGGCCAATATCACGGCGGGCGGAGCGCTGGCACTGGCCCTGGGAATTGCGATCCAGAACTTTCCCGAAGGCGCGATCATCTCCATGCCGCTCTTTGCGGAAGGCAAAAGCAAGCCCGGGTCTTTCCTGCTGGGCGTCCTGTCCGGCGCGGTCGAACCCATATTCGGCGGCCTGACGGTACTCATCGCAAGCCTTGTCGTCCCGGCCATGCCATATCTCCTGTCCTTCGCAGCCGGAGCCATGCTTTACGTGGTGGTGGAAGAGCTGATCCCGGAGATGTCGGCCGGAGAGCATTCCAACATTGGTGTCATCTTCTTTGCCGTCGGATTCAGCCTGATGATGGCCCTCGACGTGGCGCTGGGATAAGGAGGATGACGTCGGAACAACCTTTTTTAAAAGCGAAACGGCATGATCCCGGGATCATGCCGTTTGCGTTGGTCCGCTTTGCTTCTTATTCTTTATCTTACACTGAAAAGAATATCCGCGTAGGTCGGGAAGGGCCAGTAGGATTTTGCCGTGAGTGTCTCAGCCTCATCGCAGACCGCGCGAAGCGCCTGCATTCTGGGTATTACGGTGTCACGGATCATACAGGACTCCTCGATGATGTCTTTTGCACCGGTTAAAGATGCTTCGGCCTGCTGCAGGTCGGCGGTCTTTTCGATAATCTGGTCGGTCAGTCCGGACAGCTTTCTCACGACACCCATCTCATAGGCGCAGGTGATCGAGGGGACAAGAGCCTTTTTGGCAGAAGCGTTTCCGGCGAGATCCGCGGTGAATTTCTCCACGGCGGGAGCAATCTGTGTTCCTGCCATGCTGATCATCGTATTGGCTTCGATCGTAACGGTCTTGCAGTAGTTCTCCAGCATGATTTCACAGCGAGACTGCAGTTCTTCGAGGGTGAATACCTGGTGCGAAGTCAGCATGTCCACGTTCTTTTGATCCAACAGGTGCGGCATGCAATCCGCGGTCGTACGGTAATTGAGCAGGCCGCGGACCTCGGTGGCTTCCTTGATCCAGGCGTCGTCATAGCCGTTGCCGTTGAAGATAATACGACGGTGATCCTTGATCGTCTTCTTGATCATCTCATGCAAAGCCGTTTCAAAGTCTTCCGCGCCTTCCAGACGGTCGGCATAGACCTTCAGGCTCTCCGCGACTGCGGCATTCAGCATGATATTGGCGCATGCGATGCTGTTGGACGAACCGAGCATGCGGAATTCAAACTTATTGCCGGTGAAAGCAAAAGGTGAGGTGCGGTTACGGTCGGTGGTGTCGCGGTTGAATTTCGGCAGCACGTCGACGCCCAGTTTCATCTGCGTCTTTTCCGCACCCTGATAAGGTGTATCCGTTTCGATGGCCTCGAGCACGGCGTTCAGCTCGTCGCCGAGGAACATTGAAATGACTGCCGGAGGTGCTTCGTTCGCGCCGAGCCGGTGGTCATTGCCTGCGGTTGCAACAGAGATTCGCAGCAGATCCTGATAATCGTCTACAGCTTTGATCACGGCGCAGAGGAAGAGCAGGAACTGGGCATTTTCATAAGGCGTATCGCCCGGGGACAGCAGATTCTGGCCTTCATTGGTCGAGATAGACCAGTTATTATGCTTGCCGGAGCCGTTGACACCGTCGAAAGGCTTCTCATGAAGCAGGCAGACCAGACCGTGTCGGGAGGCAACCTTTTGCATCATCTCCATCGTCAGCTGGTTGTGATCGGTCGCCACATTGGTCGTGGTATAGATGGGCGCGAGTTCATGCTGGGCGGGTGCCACTTCATTATGCTCGGTCTTGGCCATAATACCGAGCTTCCAGAGCTCTTCGTTCAGCTCTTCCATAAAGCCCGCGACACGAGGTTTGATCGCACCGAAATAGTGATCATCCATTTCCTGACCTTTGGGCGGCCTGGAACCGAAGAGAGTCCGGCCGCAGTAACGCAGATCGGGCCGTGCGTCGTACATCTCTTTTGTGATCAGGAAATACTCCTGCTCGGGACCCACGGAAGAAACGACACGCTTGACCGAATCATTGCCGAACAGACGAAGGACGCGGAGAGCCTGCCGGTTCAGCGCTTCCATCGAGCGCAGCAGCGGCGTCTTTTTGTCAAGTGCGTGGCCTCCGTAGGAACAGAAAGCCGTGGGTATACACAAGGTTTTTCCCTTGATGAAAGCGTAGGAAGTCGGATCCCAGGCGGTATAGCCTCTGGCCTCAAAAGTGGCCCGCAGGCCTCCCGAGGGGAAAGAAGAAGCGTCCGGCTCACCTTTGATCAGCTCTTTGCCGGAAAATTCCATGATGACGCCTCCATCCGGGGAGGGGGAGATAAATCCGTCATGTTTTTCAGCTGTGATACCGGTCAGAGGCTGGAACCAGTGGGTAAAATGCGTTGCACCCTTGGAAACCGCCCAGTCCTTCATGGCTGAGGCGACAGCGTCGGCAACACTCGGATCAAGAGGCGCTCCCTCATCAATGGTATGCTTCAGAGAGCCGTATACCTTGGCGGAGAGGGTAGCTTTCATTATTCTGTCATCAAATACCATGCTTCCGAAAAAATCTGATACCGTTTTCATAACTAATCTCCTTTGATTTGCTTAATAACGAAGGCAAAGGCGCCTCCATGTTAAATGACATGGAAGACGCCTTTGCCTTCAATGTGGCCATTATAAACCGGTTTTTAAGGGCTGTCAACCCCCCTTTTTGAATTTTTTCGAAAAAAACTTGCAGAATATGTTCGAGCCACCAAGTTTTCCTGTTGACAAAACCTGACGCGCAGTGTATAATACACTCAATGAGCAAAGGCGTTCATTTTGGCAGACGGTCTGGTCCGTGCCAAAGTGGGCGCTTTTTCACTATGACTATCTGCAGTCAGTATGCTGAAAGAAAGGTGAACCGTTATGGTCAGAGAAGGGGAAATCAGGATTCCATCCGGATGCGCGATCTCGGCAGCCATATCCAGAGAAGGAAGACGCTTTACCGGTGAATCGGTCATGAGATCGATGCAGCCCATGCATGACCGCTCCAATGGTCTGGGCGGGGGATTTGCCGGCTACGGCATTTATCCCGATTATAAAGACCTGTATGCTATGCATATGTTTTTTGATTGCCGAGATACCCGCAAGAAATGCGAAGCTTATCTGAAAGAGTATTATGAGGTCGTGAAAGATGAATTGATCCCGACCCGCAAGATACCGGAGATTACTGACGAACCGATCATCTGGCGTTATTTTGTCACACCGCTTTGTTCGGTGCTTGCCAATCTGCAGCTTGATGAGAAGGAATTTGTGGCCCGCACTGTCATGAAAATCAATACCGAAATGGATGGGGCCTATGTATTTTCAAGCGGTAAAAATATGGGTACCTTTAAGGCAGTGGGATTTCCGGAGGATGTCGGCCGTTTCTATCGTCTGGAAGAATACGAAGGATATTGCTGGACGGCTCACGGCCGTTATCCGACCAATACGCCCGGATGGTGGGGCGGCGCTCATCCGTTTACGCTGCTGGACTATTCGGTGGTGCATAATGGCGAGATTTCCTCCTATGATGCCAACCGGCGGTTTATTGAGATGTTCGGTTATAAATGCACCCTGCAGACGGATACGGAGGTAATCACCTACATCCTTGATTATCTGATACGCAGGCAGGGGCTCTCCCTTACCGAAGCCGCCAATGTGATCGCTGCTCCTTTCTGGAGTACGATCGAGCGAAAAAAAGATCCCTATGAGAAAAGCAAGCTCATCTACCTTCGGACGGTATTCCCCAGCCTCTTGATAACAGGGCCATTCTCCATTGTGCTGGGCTTTGACGGCGGGCTTATGGCCCTGAACGACCGGCTGAAGCTCCGCTCCATGGTTGTCGGGGAGAAGGATGATATGGTTTACATCGCCAGTGAAGAGGCGGCGATCCGTGAAATGGAGCCTATGGTGAAGGAGGTATGGGCTCCGTCAGGCGGAGAACCTGTAATTGTTACTGTTAAGGAGGGACGTTACTGATGGGTATCGAATTCATTTATCCTGAATTTGAAGTGATCCGCAACAAAGACCGCTGCATCAGCTGCCGCGTGTGTGAACGGCAGTGTGCCAATGAAGTGCATCATTACAGTGACGAACTTAAAACCATGATCAGCGACGAAACCAGGTGTGTCAACTGCCAGCGGTGCGTTTCACTATGCCCGACACACGCACTTAAAATCGTCAAGAGTGACTGTATGCTGCGTGAAAACGCAAATTGGCGCAACGAAACGATCAAAGAGATTTATAAGCAGGCTAACAGCGGCGGCGTCCTGCTTTCCTCCATGGGGAATCCCAACCCGCTTCCCGTTTACTGGGATAAAATTCTGATCAACGCGTCCCAGGTGACAAATCCTTCGATCGACCCCCTGCGTGAGCCGATGGAGACGAAGGTCTTTCTGGGTAAGAAACCGGATACGATCGTCCGGGATCAGGACGGCCGGATAGACTGCAGGCTGGAGCCCCAGATCGAGCTGGCGATGCCGGTGATGTTTTCGGCGATGAGCTATGGCTCGATCAGCTATAACGCGCACGCATCGCTTGCCAGAGCGGCAACCGGACTTGGGATCCTCTACAATACGGGTGAGGGCGGATTGCATGAGGATTTCTACCAATATGGAGGAAATACCATTGTACAGGTGGCCTCGGGGCGCTTTGGCGTGCACGAGGATTATCTGAACGCGGGGGCCGCCATTGAAATTAAAATGGGGCAGGGCGCGAAGCCCGGAATCGGCGGGCATCTGCCGGGCGCCAAGATCGTGGGGGATGTCTCGCGTACGCGAATGATCCCGGAAGGGTCGGATGCCATTTCACCCGCGCCGCATCACGATATTTATTCCATTGAAGATCTGCGGCAGCTGGTTTTCTCGCTGAAAGAGGCCACACAGTATCAAAAGCCGATTATAGTTAAGGTTGCCGCGGTACATAATATTGCCGCGATCGCAAGCGGGATTGCCCGGAGCGGAGCGGATATCATCGCGATCGACGGATTCCGCGGAGGGACAGGAGCGGCACCGACAAGGATCCGTGATAACGTGGGAATCCCGATCGAGCTGGCGCTCGCAGCGGTGGACAGGCGTCTGCGGGATGAGGGCATCCGGAACAATGTCTCGCTCGTTGTCGGAGGTTCGGTCCGAAGCGCCGCGGATGTCGTCAAAGCAATCGCACTCGGTGCAGATGCCTGCTACATTGCCACGGCGGCATTGCTGGCGCTGGGCTGTCATCTCTGCCGTACTTGCCAGAGCGGCAAATGCAACTGGGGAATCGCTACCCAGCGCCCCGATCTGGTTAAGCGGCTCAACCCTGACATCGGATCTCAGCGGCTGATCAATCTGATGACTGCGTGGCGTCACGAGATCATGGAAATCATGGGCGGTATGGGAATCAATTCGATCGAAGCACTTCGCGGCAACCGTCTGATGCTGCGCGGAGTCGGACTGAACACAAAGGAACTCGAGATACTCGGTATCTCACATGCGGGGGAATGAAAACATGGTGATCAACGCGAAAGACCTGGCCTTTCAGGCCATTAATGAGGCGATCCGCCGGCCGGACCCGGATATTACGCTGACCGATTGCGGAGGGCAGCGCTTTATCGGTGCAGGGATGTCCAATAAAACGCTTACGATTGAAGGGATTCCCGGCAATGCGCTCGGAGCCTATCTGAACGGTGCTTCGATCACGGTTAAGGGTAATGCGCAGGACGCGGTGGGCGACACGATGAATGACGGAAGGATTGTCATTCACGGCAATATCGGGGATGCCGCAGGTTATGCGATGCGCGGGGGAAGTATCTATGTGAAAGGAAATGCGGGATACCGTGCCGGCATCCACATGAAGGCTTATCAGGAGAAAGTGCCTGTCATGGTCATCGGAGAATGTGCGGGGAGCTTTCTCGGTGAATACCAGGCGGGAGGGCTGATCATCGTGCTGGGACTCAACAGAGGCGGCCGCAAGATCGTCGGAAATTTCCCATGCACGGGAATGCATGGCGGCAAAATGATTCTGCGTTCTGACTGCAGCGATCTCGTTTTCCCCGGTCAGGTATCCGCCAGACCGGCTACAGACGAGGATATGTTTGAGATTAAAAAATATGTCGGGGAATACTGCCGTCTTTTCTGCGCGGACGAAAGCGCGGTGATGGAAGCCCCCTTTACCGTGGTGACTCCCGACAGCAATAACCCGTATAAGCAGCTGTATGTAGCGAATTGAGCCGACAAAAAAGAGCAGGAAGCACGGGGCTTCCTGCTCTTTGCATCATTGGATGAATGGCTATTTGGCCGGCCGCAGGACTTTGGTGCCGCCCATGTAGGGCTGCAGAACCTCGGGGATGCGCACGGTGCCGTCGGCCTGGAGATTGTTTTCCAGGAAGGCGATCAGCATGCGCGGAGGCGCTACGACGGTGTTATTCAGGGTGTGAGGCAGATAGTTGCCCTTCTCGCCGCGCACGCGGATGCGTAGACGGCGGGCCTGGGCGTCTCCGAGGTTGGAGCAGCTGCCCACTTCGAAATACTTTTGCTGGCGCGGGCTCCATGCCTCGACGTCGACGGATTTGACCTTGAGGTCGGCCAGATCGCCCGAGCAGCATTCAAGGGTGCGGACCGGGATATCCAGGCTGCGGAACAGGTCGACCGTATTCTGCCACAGCTTGTCAAACCACATGGGGCTTTCTTCCGGCTTGCAGACGACGATCATTTCCTGTTTCTCAAACTGATGGATACGATAGACGCCGCGCTCTTCCAGACCATGGGCGCCTTTTTCTTTGCGGAAGCAGGGCGAATAACTGGTCAGTGTCTGGGGCAGCTGGTCCTCGTTCAGGATCTGGTCGATGAATTTACCGATCATGGAGTGTTCACTGGTACCGATCAGATAGAGATCTTCGCCCTCGATCTTATACATCATGGCATCCATTTCAGCAAAGCTCATAACGCCGTTGACAACGGCGCTGCGGATCATGAAGGGCGGGACGCAGTAGGTGAAGCCGCGGTTGATCATGAAATCGCGCGCATAGCTGATCACGGAAGAGTGCAGACGGGCGATATCGCCCATCAGATAGTAAAAGCCGTTGCCCGCGACGCGGTGAGCGCTGTCCAGATCGATTCCGTTGAAGCTCTCCATAATGTCGGTGTGATAGGGGATCTCGTAGTCGGGAACCACGGGCTCGCCATAGCGCTTGACCTCGACATTCTCGGAATCATCCTTGCCGATGGGGACGGAGGGATCGATGATATTGGGGATGATCATCATAATCTTGGTGATCCTGGCGGACAGGTCATTCTCCAGCTGCTCCAGCTCGGCCAGACGGGCGGATTCGGCATTGACCTGCGCCTTGACAGCGTTGGCCTCGTCGAATTTCTTCTGACCCATCAGGGCACCGATCTGCTTGGAAAGCTTGTTGCGGCTGGCCCTCAGCTGGTCGGCCTCCTGCTTGGCCGCACGATTCTGCTGATCGAGTTCAATCACTTCGTCCACCAGCGGCAGCTTGGCATCCTGGAATTTGTTCCGGATATTCTGCTTGACGATTTCGGGATTCTCCCGAACGAATCTTAGATCTAACATGATAATCCTCCTCTGAAAATGAAATAAAAAAGAGTCCCGCCTCATGGGACGAATGACTCCGCGTTGCCACCCAAATTGCCTGCCTGTGCGGCAGACCGCCTTGTATGCGCGATAAGGGACGCAATCCCGCGGCATTACCCGCTGCTCCGAAAGTGGAAAGGCAGATCCATGCACCGGCTCTCAGCACCGCCGGCTCTCTGTGGCAATTCAAACTGCCGTAGCTTTCTTCAACACAAACGTTATTGTACTCGGATCCGGGCGGAATGTCAAGTCCTAAATCCGGAAAGTGCGAAAAAACCATCGATCCTTGAATCTGTACTTGACAATACCATATGTTGGGGCGTATACTTTTCTTAAGTATATATGTGAGGAGGGATGATGGATGAGTCCCCAAAAAGGAATCTATCCCTGGATCAAAGGCATTTTTCAGAAAGGATCGCCCGAGCCTGAGAAGCAGCCCGGACAGGCTCCCGATCAGGAGCCTGCAGAGAAGCCTGATAATCCTCCAATGACGGTTGTCTATGGAGGCCCCGGGTTCTTCAGAGGACGCGGTGCGGGCAGACCTGACAGAACCGAGATCAAGCTCGTTTACGGCGGCCCGGCTTATTTCGCTAAGAAGAAGTCGGATGATCCTGACGATAATTATATCGAGGAAGTATATGCCGGCCCGGCATTTTTCCAGGAGCCCCCGCAGGACGATCCTGACGAAGCCATGATCCAGGGCGTCTATGCCGGCCCTGCGAATCCAGGCATTCCCGCAGTCCCGGACGACAAGGAAGACACGATCCCGATCCCGCCGATTGAGGAAAAGGAAGATACCGTTCCGCCTCCCGAGGCCGGAGAGGAGAAAACGATGTCCGGGGCAGACGTTCAGAAGCTTTTTGAAGCCGTCTACGCCGGCCCGGCTTTCTGGAGCGGCAAGGATAAGGATAATGTACCTTTCATGCAGCTGTATGCGGCACCGATGGATCCGGATGCCGCGCGGAGGAACGGCTTTATGTCCGGCAAAAAACAGGAAGGGGAGGGCCCCTTCTGCCCGGAATGCGGCGCTAAAGTCTGGGACGGACTGAAATTCTGCTCCGAGTGCGGATGCCGCCTTAAGAAAGAAGAGAAAAATGAGCCTTCCGAGTGATTTTCCTTTTCAGCTGAAGTCCTGTGTATGGGAGATCACGCTTGCCTGCTGCTTCAGCTGTGCTTATTGCGGATCACGCGGCGGCAGGGCGCGTGAGAACGAACTGTCCACGGAGGAGTGCCTGAATGTGGCCGCGCAGCTTGCGGAGATCGGCTGCCGCCGGGTATCCATGATCGGCGGCGAAGTATTTATGCGGCCGGACTGGGACCGGATCGTGGAAGCGCTTACCTCGCGCGGGGTCAGAACCTGCATTATAACGAACGGATACCGGATGACCCCCGGGATCATCGAGACTTTACAGCGCGTGAATATCGAATCCGTGGCGGTATCGCTGGACGGCCCCGAACCGGTGCACGATGCCTTCCGCCAGAAAGGGAGCTACCGCCGTGCGGTCGAGACGATTCAGACACTCTGCGAGGCTGGCATCCCGACCTCGGTGATCAGCGCCCTGCGCGCGGACAACGCGCCGCTGCTGCCGGTATTTTATGAAGAGCTGAAGCGCTTCCCGATTTTCGCGTGGCAGATCCAGGCCTGTTCGCCGATGGGGAATGCCAGTGAGAATCAGGTGGATGTGAATTTTGACGCCGCGAAGGTAATCCGCTTTGTCGCGAAACACGTGGAAACAGCGCCTTTCCTCATGGGTGTCGCGGATAATATCGGATATTACACGCCGGAGGAAGGGATCCTGCGCGGACGCAAAGGAGGCTTCTACACGGGCTGCAGCGCCGGGCTCACGACGGCCGGCATCGACAGTGTCGGCAATGTCAGAGGCTGCGAATCCATGTACGATCCGCGCTTTAATGAAGGAAACCTGCGGCAGCGGAGCCTGGCCGATATCTGGACGGACCCCGGCGCCTTTGCCTATAACCGCGGATTTACACCGGAGATGCTCTCGGGCAAATGCGGCAGCTGCGTCTACGGAGTGATATGCGCCGGAGGCTGCAGATCATATAATTACTTTACGACGGGAAAATTATACGAGAACCGTCTGTGCGCCAGAAAGGTGCGCTTGCCCGAATGATAAGCGCCGGGAAACCTTTAATTTAAGATATATTTTGACCCGCAGGGTCGGAAAGGGGCCGAAAGAATGAAACGGCAGGACTATATTTCTTGGGATGAGTATTTTATGGGTGTCGCAAAGCTCGCAGGGCTGCGCTCCAAGGATCCGAGCACCCAGGTGGGAGCCTGTATCGTCAGTGACAAAAACAAAATCCTGTCCATGGGTTATAACGGACTGCCCATCGGGTGCTCCGATGATGAATTTCCCTGGGAACGCGAAGGGGAACAGCTCTCGACGAAATACCCTTATGTGACGCATTCCGAGCTGAACGCGATCCTGAATTACCGTGGCGGCAGCCTGGAAGGAGCCAAGATCTATGTCACGCTTTTCCCCTGCAATGAGTGCGCAAAAGCGATCATTCAGTCAGGCATCCGCACTGTCATTTATGAAAGCGATAAATACGCCAATCTGGCGATGACGATCGCGTCCAAGAAGATGTTTGACGCGGCCGGCGTGAAGTATCTGCCATATAAGCCCACGGGCCGTAAGGTGCAGATTGATCTGTAGGCTGCATAACCGGGAGGAGAGCGTGCAATGAATGAGAAGGATCTTGGCGAACTGATCGCGGCGCAGCGGCGGCTGTTCGCGAGCGGACGGACCCTGCCTGTGGATTTCCGTCTTCGCATGCTGAAGAAGCTCAAAGAAACGCTTCGGTTTCATGAAAACGAGGTGCTGGAGGCGCTGGAGCATGATCTCGGCAAGAACCGTTTCGAGGGCTATATGTGCGAAGTCGGCATGACATATGCGGAGATCAGCTACCTGTGCAGGCATCTGCGCCGGTTTGCGGCTCCCGGACGGGTACGCACGCCCCTGGCCCAGTTTGCCGCGAAAAGCTACAGCCAGCCGTCGCCCTATGGAAACGTTCTGATCATGAGTCCGTGGAATTATCCGCTGATGCTCACACTGGAACCGCTTGCGGACGCGATCGCCGCCGGTAATACCGTGATCGTTAAGCCGAGTGCCTACTCGCCTGCCACGAGTGAAGTCGTGGCACGCATCCTCGGGGAATGCTTCCCCAGAGAATATGTGGCGGTGGTGACGGGCGGACGGGCCGAGAATCAGGCGCTCCTGGAGCAGAAATTCGACATGATTTTCTTTACCGGCAGCCAGAACGTCGGCAAGGAAGTGCTGCGCCACGCCGCGGAGCACCTGACGCCTGCCGTGCTGGAACTGGGAGGAAAGAGTCCCTGCATCGTCGACCGGACAGCCAATATTCCGCTCGCGGCCAGGCGCATCGTTTTTGGCAAGTTCCTGAACGCCGGGCAGACCTGCGTGGCGCCGGATTACGTCCTCTGCGACAGGAGGATCAAGGATGAGCTGACACAGGCGATCCTCACTGAGATCGAGCGGCAGTACGGAAGTGATACCCTGCACAATGCCCACTATGGCCGCATCATCAACCGGAAGCATTTTTCACGGCTGCTGGGTCTGGTTGACCCCGACAAAACCGTGATCGGAGGGACGGGGGACGCAGAAACACTGTGGATCGCTCCGACGGTGATGGACATGGTCACCTGGGAAGACAAGGTGATGCAGGAAGAGATCTTCGGCCCCATTCTGCCGATCCTGACCTATGATAAGCTCCCGCAGGCCGTGAAAGACCTGGCTGATAAGCCCAAACCTCTGGCGCTGTATTTCTTTTCCGAGAATCCGAAGCATATCCGTCATGTGATGGAGGAGTGCCGTTTCGGCGGCGGGTGTGTGAATGATACGATCATCCATCTGGCCACCTCCGAGATGGGCTTCGGCGGCGTGGGTGAGAGCGGTATGGGCTCTTATCACGGCAGGGCCGGGTTCGATTGTTTCACCCATTATAAAAGCATTGTGGATAAGGGGACGCTGATCGATCTGCCGATGCGCTATCAGCCGTCCACCCGCCTTAACGAAAAGCTGATCAGTCTGTTTCTGCGATAATCAGACACTCTATTGTAAAGGAGAAAGCCTATTATGAAATGTCCATTCTGCGGATCGGATCGTTTGAAAGTAATTGACTCCAGAGCGACCGGCACGGATGCTATTCGCCGCCGCCGTGAATGCGAGGACTGCAGGGGGCGCTTTACCACTTACGAAAAGATCGAGGACATGCCGATCTTTGTGGTCAAAAAGGATAATTCACGTGAAGAGTTTGACCGCAACAAGCTCATTGACCGCGTGATGCGCTCCACCTATAAGAGGCCCGTTTCGCTGGAACAGGTCGAGAAAATCGCGGACGACATCGAAAAGGCCGCTCAGGGCCAGATGCCTCACGAGATCACGACCCGCGAGATCGGAGAGATGGTCATGGACCGCCTGAAACAGATCGATCAGGTCGCCTATGTGCGCTTTGCTTCGGTGTACCGTGAATTCAAGGATGTCAATTCCTTTATGGATGAACTGTCCAGACTGATTGAGCATAACCGCTCACACGAGGACTGATCCATGCAGTTTGCCCCGGAACAAATCGAAGTTATACGTCACCAGGGCGGGAATCTCCTGGTTTCCGCCGCGGCGGGCGCAGGAAAAACTACGGTGCTGGTAGAGAGGATTTTCCGGCTGCTGATCGACCCCGATCACGGGGTGGATCTGGACCGGATGCTGATCGTGACCTTCACTAATCTGGCTGCTGCTCAGATGAAAGATAAAATCTACCGGCGCCTGATGAAGGAGCTGACCGATCATCCCGAATCGGAGAGGGTCCGCCGCCAGATCAATCTGATCCCGCGCTGCTCGATCATGACCATTCATGCTTACTGCCTGTCGCTGGTCAGGCAGTATATTGCGCTGATCCCGCGCCTGGATCCAGCGTTCAGGGTGGCGGAAGCCAATGAAAACGCGCTGCTTTCGATGGATGTGCTCACCGAGACGGTATCCGGCTGGTATGACCGCGTGGATGCCGACCCGGACAGCCCGGAAGCGGCGGATTTTTCGTGCATGCTGCGGCAATTCGGCGGGGCAAGGCATGATGCGGATCTGGAGCCCCTTGTACTGGATCTGTACCGGTTTATGGAGTCGCTTGCCGATCCATGGGGATGGCTTGCCCGGAGCGTGGAGATGTTCCGGGGAGAGGATCCTACTCTGTATTCGGCCATGCGTGGGCTGGAGCGTCTGGTGCGGGATTTTGACGAGGCCTTCCATCAGGAGAAACTGTCGCGCGGACTCCTGGATTATCATGATTTCGAAACCTACGCCAGACAGATCCTGCTGGCGCCGGATGGCACGGAGAGCGCCGCGGCGCGTGAACAGCAGCAACAATACGAACTGATTTTTATAGATGAGTATCAGGACAGCAATGAAGTGCAGGAATTGATCCTGAATACGGTCGCCCGCCGGGACGAAGACGGACAGACCAATAATATTTTTATGGTCGGCGACGTCAAACAAAGCATTTACGGCTTCCGCGCGGCGAGACCGCAGCTTTTTATGCAAAAGCTCAGAGATTACCACCTGAATCGTGCGCCGCGAAAGATCTTCCTCGGCACGAACTACCGCAGCCGAGAAAAGGTGCTCGAGGGGATCAATGACATTTTCCGCAGTCTGATGACCGGAGGGAAAGCCGGTATCCGCTATGATGAAAACCATGAACTGAGGGCGGGGCTTTCTTTTCCTGAGGCGCCGGGAGAAGTGGCGTGTTACAAGCCGGAATTCTGCCTGCTTGAACTGCCTGAGGAGGCGCGGGACAAAAACGCCGCAGAGGCGGATTGGGTGGCGGCACGGATCGAGGCCATGCTGCGCAATCCCTGGGAGTATGCGGTTTACGATGGAGACTTAAAGGAGTACCGGCCGCTTGAAGCCGGAGACATTGTTATTCTGCTGCGCGCCGCGCGTACATCCGGAAGCCTCTACCGGAAAGCGCTGGAGAGCCGGCATATTCCGGCCTCCACCGCCACATCGCAGTCTTTCTTTGATACAGTGGAAATCCATCTGGTGCTGAATCTCCTTTCGATTATCGATAACCCGGATCAGGATATACCGCTCGAGGGCGTTCTCCACTCACCCCTCTATGAGTTTACATCGGAGGAACTGGCCGCGATCTGCCTGGAGACGGACGGAGGTGCGGGATTCTGGAACCGTGTTCGCGAATATGCCGGGAAGGGCCGGGACCGTTATCTTGCAAGCCGTCTGCAGGCCTTCATGGAGGATCTGGAGCGGTGGCGCGACTGGAGTGAGAGCCTAAGAGTGGAGGAACTGCTCGACCGGCTCTACCGGACGACCGGGCTGTACGAAATCATGGGAGCCATGTCGGACGGCGCAAGGCGGCTGGCCAATCTGGACATGATGATGGAGAGGGCCGAAGCCTTTGAAAACGGCACATACAGCGGACTCTTCCAGTTCCTGCGCTTTATCGGACGCATGCGTGAGCGCCAGCAGGATTATGAAGAGCAGGATGAAGCCAAAACCTCCAATGCCGTCAGGATCATGACGATTCATAAGAGCAAAGGCCTGGAGTTTCCAGTGGTCTTTGTATGCGGACTGGCCCACCAGTTCTCAAACGCGGATTCCAGCGGGCACTTCCTGATGCATGAAAAGCTCGGGATCGGGTGCGTCCGCATCGACCATGAGCGCAAACTTTTCTTTGAGACGGACAGGCTCCGCGCCATCAGCAAGGCCAAGCATGACGAAATGCTTGCCGAGGAAATGCGGATCCTGTATACGGCTTTCACAAGAGCCAGGGAGCGGCTTTACGCCGTTGGGACCATTCCCGCGAAAAAATCACTGCTCCTGCCGGATGTCCCGGAACCAGATCCGCTGTATGAAATCCCCGAGGACGAAGCTTTTACGGCTAAGAACTCTCTGGAATGGATGCTTAAGATCCTGACCAATACCGGCACCAATTCATGGGAGTTCAACGTGGAGCCGCTTGCCGGCCTCCCGGAACAGGAGGGAGAGCAGGAGGAGCCCCGCTCCGGATGCAGTGCTGCACCGGAGGAGAGTCAGGAGGGCCCGGACGAACTCTCAGAAAGACTCCTCTGGCAGTATCCTCACGGCTGGAGCAAAGGCATGCCGCTGCTCCTCTCGGTTTCCGCACTTAAGAAACCGGTCGAAGCCCCCGAAGAACAGGGCGAGATCCCCTGGAGCGAACTCCTGAAGCGTGAGGCACCGGCGGAGAACGACGAAGGCTCCACGGAAATCTTTCGCGGCGCGGCGGGCGGAACCCTTTTCCATGAAGTCGTTTCGCGCCTTGACCTTGGCCGCCTGCAGGATGCGGAGGATTGCCGTCAGGCACTCGCGGAGCTCGCCCGGAAAGGGATCATTACCGAAGAAGCCTGCCGGCAGTTCCCGGTGGACTGGCTCGTGCGGTTCGGCAATTCGGAGCTGTGCGCCAGGATGCGCCGCACGGATAAGCTCCTGCGAGAGGAACCCTTTATGAAAGGCTATACGCCGGCCGAGCTGAAACGGCTCGTCCCGGAATACCCTCTGCCCGAAGGCGCGGAGGAACAGGATTTTATCGTGGTGCAGGGTGTCATCGACGCAGCTTTCCTGGAGGATGGCGCGTGGGTCATCCTGGACTATAAGACGGATCACACTTTCCCGCCCCGGGTGCTTGCCATGTACAGGCGGCAGCTGACCATGTACGCGGATGCCCTGGCAGCGATCACGGGGATCCCGGTGAAAGAATGCCTGCTGTACCAGGTCAGAAGCGGCCGTGAATGGAGATAAAGGATTGAATAAACTGAATCAGGAACAGTATCAGGCGGTCACCGGAAAGGAGAAGGCGATCCTGGTACTGGCCGGACCCGGATCCGGCAAAACGACGATGATCGTCCACAGGGTAGCCCACCTGCTGGAACAGGGGGTGCCCGGGGACGGGATTCTGGTGATGACATACACGAAAGCGGCAGCGCAGGAGATGCGCAGCCGCTTTTTACGTTTAGCGGGGACGGAGACAACACCTGTCCGCTTTGGAACCTTCCATTCGGTTTTCTGGGAAATGCTGCGGCGCCGCGGCCGGACGGGCGGACTAAGCTTGCTGGAAGAGGACGGCGCAAGGATGCTGGCAGCGGAGCTGCTCGCGGATCATTGGGAATATCCTCGTGCAGAAGCAGTGGAGCTCGCCGGGGATCTGCTGAACGCACTGAGCTACCGCCGCAATACCGGCAGACCGGCCTCCGCGGAGAATACTCTCCCGGTGGAAATGGAACGTTTTGCCGGACTGTATCAGGAGGCCAAACACGCGACAGGCAAACTCGATTTTGATGATCTGCTGACCATGACGCTGCAGATGCTGCGGAATGAGCCCCAGACCGCCGCGCAGTTTCAGAACCGATGGCGGCATGTTCTGGTGGATGAATTCCAGGACATCAATCCGGTGCAGTATGAGTGCCTGAAAAAGCTTGCCGGGCCGGCGACGCATGTTTTTGCCGTAGGGGATGATGATCAGTCCATCTACGGATTCCGCGGCGCGGCGCCCGGTATCATGAAAATGTACCTGCAGGATTTCACACCATGCAGGACGATTACACTTCGCTGGAATTACCGTTCCACGCCGCAGATCGTGACCTTCTCCGGCAAGATCATCAGCCATAATACGGACCGCCTGGACAAATCCATCAGCGCGAGCCGCGGGGACGGAACCCCTGTCCGGACCCTTATCCTCAAAGACAGCCGGACCGAATGCCGCCGTATCGCCGAATTTGCACGGAGCCTTGCCCGCCCCTCGGATCTCGCGATCCTTTTCCGGAGCCTGTATGACAGCGCGGAACTATGCCGGACCCTGGCAGATTACCGGATTCCCTTTACGATAAAAGGTGAGACCTCCGATCCGCTGGAACACTGGATCGGTGATGATCTGGAACTGTTCTTTCACGCGGCATGCGGCGACCAGAAGGCCTTTCTGACGATCCTCCGTAAGCCGGGACGCGGGATCCCCATGGGGATCATGAGCTGGCTGAACGAGGAGACCCCGCCTGAAGCCCTGCTTCATTACAGCATGAAGGATGAGGTGCGGGTCGCGCTTGAAGAACTCCTGTATCACCTGCACAAACTCGCTGATGAACGGCCGGCCCGGGCCGCCGCAAGGATTTTCAAACAGCTGGAATATGGCAGGGCGTTGGAACAGGAAGCCGAAAAGACGGGAATCCCTTATCGGGAATTCGAGAAACGGTTCCGTTTTTTTACCGAAGCCATGCGTAAGGCCCCGACATGGGATGACTGGTTCCGGCTGCGCCGCGAAGGGATCGAGCAGAATCGCGGCGGCGAGGAGGGCGTGCGGATGATGACCCTTCATGCCTCCAAAGGGCTGGAATTCCCCTGCGTCTGGCTCCCGCAGCTGGAAAAAGATCTTCTGCCGCATGCACGCGCGGAAGATATTATGGAGGAGCGCAGGCTGTTTTACGTGGGCTGCACCAGAGCCCGCGACCAACTGGTGATCAGCACTTCCCGGCGCAGAGGCGGGGGCAGGCGCGAAGCCTCGGAATTCTGGGGCGACTGGGAATAAAGGAGGGGGCCGGATCGGTTTTTTTTGGATTTACTCTTTTCTTTTTACCGCAAATGCATTATAATAATAATGATATACTCTGCAGTTTGATATGCAGGAGCTAAGATAGATTACAGGAGGTTATGATGGTGGATTCACATGAACTTTTGGAAGTAATGGAGAAAAACAGCCGGATCAGTATCAAGGATCTGGCTGTCATGTTAGATGAAAATGAAGAAGGAATCGCGGACCAGCTGGCCCAGCTGGAGCGAGAAAAAATAATTTTTGGCTATCATACGATGATCAACTGGGATAAAGCCCGTGTGGACCGTGTGACCGCGCTGATCGAGGTGCGTGTGACGCCCCAGCGTGGCGAGGGATTCGACACGATCGCTCAGAATATCTACCGCTTCGAGGAGGTTTCCGCCGTCTACCTGATGTCCGGAGCTTTTGACCTGACGGTTATCGTCGAGGGACGCACCATGAAGGAGGTCGCGCTCTTTGTGGCGCAGCGCCTGGCTCCGATCGACCAGGTACTCAGTACATCCACCCACTTCGTGCTGAAGCGCTACAAGGATCACGGCGTGATCCTGGAGGACCGCGAGTCCGATGAAAGGATGATTGTATCGCCATGAGAGATTTCATTCGCAGATCCGTTAAGGAGATGCCCCCTTCCGGGATCCGGCGCTTTTTCAACCTGGCCAGCGAGATGAAGAACGTGCTCTCCCTGGGCGTGGGCGAGCCGGATTTTCCGACGCCCTGGAATATCCGGGAAGAAGCGATTTATAACCTGCAGCAGGGGCGCACGGTGTATACCGCGAATGCCGGCCTGCTCAGCCTGCGCCGCGAACTCTCGCATTATGTGCAGCGTAAATATGAGTTGGCCTACGATCCGGCCACCCAGATCCTGATCACGGTCGGCGGCAGTGAGGCGATCGACCTGGCGCTCAGGGCGATGGTGGAAAACGGAGACGAAGTCCTGATTCCCGAACCTTCTTTTGTATCCTACAAACCCTGCGCGCAGATGGCGGGCGGCGTTGCCGTCCCCGTCCCGCTGCGCGCAGAGAACGATTTTAAGCTCACGGTGGAGGACCTGGAGCCTTATCTTACCGACCGGACCAAGATCCTGGTCTTTCCCTTCCCGGGGAACCCCACCGGAGCCACGATGCACCGGAAGGACATGGAAGAGATCTGCGAGCTGGTTCGCGAGCGGGATCTGTTTGTTATTTCGGACGAGATCTACGCGGAGCTGACCTTTGACGGACGGCACGAATCCATCGCCGCAATGCCCGGCATGTATGAGCGCACCCTCGTCATCAATGGCTTTTCCAAGGCTTTTTCAATGACGGGCTGGCGCCTCGGCTATGCCTGCGGGCCTGCCTGGCTGGTGGAGCAGATGACTAAGATCCATCAGTTCGCGATCATGTGCGCTCCCACGACCAGCCAGTATGCCGCGATCGAAGCGCTTCGGAACGGGGACAAGGCTGTAGAAGAAATGCGTAACGAGTATAATCGCCGCCGCCGTCTGGTCGTGCAGATGCTGCGGGATATCGGGCTTCCCTGCGGCGATCCTTCCGGCGCCTTCTATGTGTTTCCCGATATCAGCGGGACCGGGCTTAGTTCGGAAGACTTCTGCCAGCAGCTGCTGATGCAGAAGAAAGTCGCTGTCGTCCCCGGCGATGCGTTTGGAGCCTGTGGCGCGGGACATGTCCGCATCTCCTATGCCTACAGCACGGAACGGCTCAAGGAAGCACTGGGCCGCATGGGCGAATTCGTGCGGGAGGTTTCCGCAAACCGGCCATGATGCATATCGTATTACATGAGCCGGAGATCCCTTCCAACACCGGCAACATCGCCCGTACCTGCGCCTGCACCGGCGCGGACCTGCATCTGATCAGGCCGCTTGGCTTTGAGCTGGACGAGAAAAAGCTCCGCCGCGCCGGCCTGGATTACTGGGACAAGCTGCAGGTTTATGTTTATGACAGCTTTGAGGATTTCCTGGCGAAACACCCCGGCGCACACGTTTTCATGGCGACGACCAAGGGACCGCAGACCTACGCCGATGTGCAGTACGGCCCCGATGACTATATCATGTTCGGCAAGGAAACGGCCGGGATCCCCGAAGAGATATTAAAAGATCACAGGGAGCAGTGCATCCGCATCCCCATGACATATCATTTACGCTCTCTCAACCTGTCCAACGCGGTAGCCGTCGTCCTGTACGAAGCACTGCGTCAGCAGGGATTTCCGGGTCTGCAGGAAACGGGCCGGCTCCGGAATTACGACTGGGAGACTTAGTTTTACGGCGCGGCGGTTCGACCCGTCTGTGCGCCGGAGGTAATCCGATGTACGAAAAAGTATTAAAGAAACTTGAATTTGACAAGGTGCGTGAACTGCTGGCCGCAAGGGCCGCCTCCTCGCTGGGCAAGGAGCGCTGCCGGATGCTTGAGCCGCAGACGGACCGTTGGCTGATCGAACGCCTGCAGGAAGAGACGGAAGAGGCGCTGACGATGCTTTCCAGGAAGGGGGCACCGCCTTTCGGCCCTCTTCGCGATATCCGTCCGGTTCTGAAGAGGACTTCGGTGGAGGGTGTGCTCTCCATGGGCGAATTGTTGATGATTTCGGACACGCTCCGCAGCATCCGCTCGGTCCAGTATTACGGCCGGCAGGAGGAGTCCGAGGCACCCGCGCGTCCCATGCTGGATCCGCTTTTTGCAGGGCTCAGCAGCTTCCCGGATATCCAGCGCGAGATCGAACGCTGCATTCTCTCTGAGGAAGAGATGGACGATCACGCGTCCGAGGCACTTGCCTCCATCCGCCGGCAGATCGCGGCGGCCGAACAGCGCGTGCGTTCCGAGCTGAACCAGATGATTCACTCCGCTTCCTACAAAGGCGCACTGCAGGATCCTGTAGTGGCCCTCCGGGGTGGTCGGTACTGCCTGCCAGTCAAGGCGGAATTCCGCGCGAGCATCAAGGGACTGGTGCATGATCAGTCCGGGTCCGGTTCCACTGTTTTTGTGGAGCCTATGGTTGTCGTGCAGCTGAATAACAAGGTCTCCGAGCTGCAGCTGGAGGAAAAGGCCGAGATCGAGCGGATCCTCCGCATGCTCTCGGGCCGTGTTTCAGCCGTACAGAATGAACTCGTGACCGATATTGAGCTGATGACGCAGCTGGATTTTATCTTTGCCAAGGCTAAGCTCGCACTGGATCAGGACGCGGTGCGGCCGCGTTTCTCCGATGACCGCAGGATCGACCTGCCTGCCGCGAGACATCCTTTGATCGACCGTGCTCAGGTGGTCCCGATCCATGTCATGCTGGGCGGGGACTTTACCACCCTGGTCATTACCGGCCCCAATACGGGCGGTAAAACCGTAACGCTTAAGACACTCGGCCTGCTGACGCTGATGGGTCAGGCCGGCCTGTTCATCCCCGCCTCTTCGCGCTCCTGCCTCACGGTGGTCGATCAGGTATTTGCCGATATCGGCGACGAGCAGAGCATCGAGCAGAGCCTGTCCACATTCTCTTCCCACATGGTCAATATTGTGGAGATCCTGCAGAAGATGACCGGGCAATCGCTGGTACTCTTTGATGAATTGGGCGCCGGGACCGATCCGGTGGAGGGCGCCGCCCTTGCGAACGCGATCCTGGAGAATCTCAGGGAGCGCCGGATCCTGACTGCTGCGACCACCCATTACAGTGAGCTCAAAGTCTATGCGCTCAGCACAGAAGGAGTGGAGAATGCGAGCTGCGAATTTGATGTGGAGACGCTGAAGCCCACCTACAGGCTGCTGATCGGTGTCCCGGGCAAGAGCAACGCTTTTGCAATCGCTTCCCGGCTGGGCCTTTCCGAACAGGTCATCGAGAAGGCCGGAGAATACCTTGAAAGCAATGACATCAAATTCGAGGAAATGATGACGGATCTGGAGATCCGCCGCCTGCAGACCGAAAAGGAACAGCAGCGTGTGGAGGAACTCCGCAAGGAGGTCAGCCGTCTTGAGGAGGAAACCCGCAGCCGCCAGGCGGCTCTGGAAAAGAAGCAGGAGACGATCCTGCGTGAAGCCAGAGAAGAGGCCCGCGAGATCCTGCGCAAAGCCAAGCAGGAGGCGGACGAAACGATTTCCCAGATGAACAAAGCCATCAGGGATGGCGCCAAGGTCGATATGCGCAAGCTCGAAGAGAGCCGTGCACGACTGCGCAAAGGCGCTTCCGAAATGGAGAAGGATATGGAGGCCGCCGCGGACAAACGCCGCGCCGCCGTCGATCCCTCACGTCTGGTCAAAGGTGCCCTGGTACGTCTTGCCACCATCGATGCGGACTGCATCATTCTGGAACCGCCGGATGCGCGCGGCAACATGAAAGTCCAGGCAGGGATCCTGCAGATGCGTGTGCGGGCCGCGGACGTGGCCGCCATCCTCACCGATGATGGCAAGAAACCCCTCCCGGCCACCAAAGCCAAAGAAAAGAACGAGGACCGCGGCGTGCGCGCCGGCTCCTTCGGCAAATCGCTCGGCATTGCCACAGAGGTGGATGTCCGCGGCATGAACACCGAAGAAGCCCTCAGCGCAGTCGATAAATATCTGGACGATGCATATCTTGCAGGCCTCGAAAAGGTCACGATCATTCACGGCAAGGGCACCGGCGTGCTGCGCAAAGAAGTGCAGAATTTCCTGAGGCGCCGTCCGCAGATCAAATCCTACCGCCTCGGCACTTACGGCGAGGGCGAGAACGGCGTCACGATCGTCGAACTGAAGAAATAACGGGTATCCCGATGATTAAAGTAAAGGAGTAATGGACAATGGCAACAAAACAGAGAATCCTGGTAGTTGATGATGATGCCAATATCGCGGAACTTGTCAGCCTCTATCTGATCAAAGAAGGCTTTGAGACCGAGAAAGCGTACAACGGCCGCGAAGCCCTGCAGGCCCTGCAGAAATTCCAGCCGAATCTGGTCATTCTGGACGTCATGATGCCTGAGATGGACGGCTACGAGACCTGCCGCGAGATCCGCCGGCAGAGTAATACCCCCGTTGTCTTTCTGACTGCCAAGGGCGAGACCTTTGACAAGGTCCTGGGTCTGGAGCTCGGTGCCGACGACTACATTGTCAAACCCTTTGACAACAAGGAACTGGTCGCGCGCGTCAAGGCTGTGCTCCGCCGCACCGAGGCCAAAGAAACTAACCTCAAAAAGCTGGTTTTCCCCGGCCTTATTATCAATCAGTCCAATTATTCGGTCAATTACAAGGACCGCGACATCGAGATGCCTCCCAAAGAGCTCGAACTGCTTTTCTTCCTGGCGTCCCATCCGAACCAGGTCTTCACACGGGAACAGCTTCTGAACCAGATCTGGGGTTACGAATACTACGGCGACACCCGGACCGTGGACGTCCATATCAAGCGTATCCGTGAGAAACTGGATAATGACGAGCATGAAGAGCCCTGGACCATCAAGACCGTCTGGGGTGTCGGATACAAGTTCGAGGTGAAATAAAAATGCCGCAGGATAAGACGCGCAGAGGGATTTTTTCGGTTCGCGTCAAGCTGCTCGGCATCTATATGCTGGTCGTTCTTGCGATCCTGATCGTCATCCTGGTCGTTTTTCCGCGGGTTTTTGAACGGTATATGATGGAGCGTTCTCAGACAGATCTCCTGACCACGCGTCAGATTATCCAGGAAACGCTGGAGGAGACGGATTTCCAGACCAACCTCTATCTGCGCGACCGTCTGGACGCCGTGGCGCGGGCCAAGGGGATCGAGATATGGATCTGCAAAGAAAAAGTCCAGTCTCCCTCCGGTATTTCGATTCCGACGCTCCGCCTGGGAGGCTCGACCGACAGCCAGGATATTGTATTGTCCTCAACCAACGCGGCTCTGATCGAAAATATCCGTTCCGGCGTGGCGCAGGAATCGCTCTATCAGGACCTGTTCCCGGATTATTTCTCGCAGAAAACCATTACTATGGCCTATTCCACGCCGTACTACGAGCAGACGACGCTGGGCGAAGTGATTTCGATGCGGAAACAGTCCACAGCGGTCGTGCTCCTGAATATCGCGGTCAGTGACATCTCTGACAGCGTTCAGACAACGCTGCATACGATCCTGATCGTCTTTGTCGTTCTGAGCATCCTCATCGCCGCCACCATCGCACTGGTGTCGAATCATATGATCGATTCGATCCACCAGATGCAGGAAGTCGCTTCCGCTGTGACGCACGGCGACTTCAGCAAAAAAGTCGAGGTCCTGACCAATGATGAGCTCGGCGAACTGGCGGATACATTCAACCTGATGGTGGACGAGCTGCAGGAAGTGGACGAGACCCAGAGGGCCTTTATCAGCAATATCTCTCATGATTTCCGCTCGCCCCTGACCTCGATCCGCGGCTTTGTACAGGCGATGCTGGAGGATGTTATTCCGCCTGATCAGCACAAAAAGTACCTGCAGGTCGTCTTTGACGAGACCAACCGGCTCAGCAAGCTTGCGAATGACCTGTTGCTGCTGAACAAGATGCAGTCCGGGACGGAAGAATTGCAGATCACGCGCTTTGATATCAATGAGATGATCGTCTCGCTGACTCTCAGCTTTGAACAGCGTATCGAAGAAAAACATCTGCAGATGCAGTTTCACTTTCTGCAGGACAAGCTTTTTGTCAGCGCCGACATGGACAAGATCCAGAGGGTGATCTACAACCTGGTCGATAACGCGATCAAATTCACACGGCCCGGGGACACGATCACGATCGAGACCAGTATCGTCAACAAAAAGGCGTTTATCGCGGTATCGGATACAGGAATCGGCATGGATGAAGAGTCGCTTCGGCATATCTTTGAACGCTTTCACAAAGGCGATAAATCCAGGGGCATCAATAAATCAGGTATGGGCCTGGGCCTCGCCATAGTGAAGCAGATCATTGTCAATCACGGCGAAGAGATCCATGTCTCCAGCAAAGAAGGCAAGGGAACGACCTTTGATTTCACCCTGCCTCTCGCGAACCAGGTCAGTTTTGTTGAGAAAAAATAAAGTTTCGGAGCATTTCCGCTCCGAGAGGTTAATTTCCAAAACGTTTACAGCCAGTTCATAGTCATATGTTAAGATAAAAGCACCGGAACGATAGGCACCGGCTGATAGCCGGCCGGAAGGGGAGGAATTGCAGTGGCTGAAGAGAACAATAGATTTGGCTTCTTTGATACAGACGAGCTGGATATCGACGCGGCGCTGGACATGCTTGGCGAGCAGACCCGCGAAGAGCATCCGCTGGATTATAATGATGCGACGATCAGGATCGAGGACGATACCATTCAGGCTTCTGAATGGGAGCAGGATTATACGGGCAATCTGGACATTACCGCTGTGGTGCCTCGTGAGGATCTGTATAACGCTTCCACCGGGACGGTGACGCTGCCCCGGGAGACCTTTACGGAAGAACCCCTTGGGACAGGAACAGAACCGGTGCAGGAGGCTGTTTCAGAGCCCCCGGTGACCGATGTGTCTGATTCAGCGGAAACTGTCTCAGAGGACGCTCCTTCGGCTTATGTGCAGGAACCCGCTGTACATGCTCCGTCCGCTGTCCATGTACCGGAACCGGCTCCGCAGGCCGCGTCTGCTTCCTACACCGCCCGTCCGGCAGCCGCCTCCACAGGAGGCGCACAGTCACCGCGGCATCAGTATGTCCCCTATGACGGCTATTACGGCTACCGCATCCAGCCATCCAAAGCAAGTTCGGATGACGGAGTTGCGGCCAAGATCGTGGTAGGAGTTCTTTGTGTAATCCTTCTACTTGCGACAGCTTTCGGCGGCGCTCTGATCGGCGCCAAGATCGGCTACGGCCAGCAGGCTCAGCCGGTTCCGACGAATGCCGAGATCCCGGAAGGCGGTACGATCAAGCGGACCGATGCCCGTGAACTGCAGAATTCCCAGTATAATAATGTGGCCGACCTGGTGACGGATGTATCTCACTCCCTGACAACGGTGATGATTGACTCAACCTATGCGACGGGCGTTGTATTTGCCGAGGATGCGGATAATCTGTATGTCGCGACCACCTATCATAACCTGCCCAATTCACGCAAGATCAGCATGATTTTCGGCGAGGAGACCTCCCATGTCTATGCTCCGCAGATACAGGGCGTTGACACGGATTCGGATCTTGCTGTGCTGAAGCTTGCCAAGTCCGAAGTGGACGAATCTCAGCGTAATTCCATCAAAATCGCGACGATGGGAGACAGTACCGGTATGGTACTGGGCGATCTTGCGATCGCTTTCAGCTCACCCCACGGTTATTTCAACACGCCTTCACTGGGCACCATCAGCGGCCTGGAGCGGAGCGTCTCTCTGACAATCGACGGTCTTGGAATAACGATGGATATGATCCAGACGGATGCCGCGATCAATACCAGCGGTGTCCTCGTAAACGGACGCGGTGAAGTTATCGGCCTGACGCTCGAGATGACATTCCAGGATTCCGAAGGAATCGGGTTCGCGATTCCCTCCGAGAAAGCCAACGATGTTCTGGGGCAGATTCTTGAGCGAGGCTACGTCGTCAAGCCGTATATGGGCTTCTCCGGATATGATGCCATGAATTTTTACCCGAATAATGACAAGGTCAGCTGGGCGGAGTATTATCAGCTTCCGATGGGCGTACTCGTTGCGACCGTGAACGAGGGCAGTCCTGCGGATAAAGGCGGTCTGGAGCCATACGACCTGATCATTGCCTTCAACGGCAAGACGATCGAGAATTTTGACGATATGAAGACATATCTGAACGCCTGTGAGATCGGTGAGACGATCACGATCGATGTACTCCGGGGATATATGAATGGCGGCGAAGTACAAAAGGTGACACTGACAATCACGGTTGCGCAGAAACCGCAGCCCGAACTGCAGCATTAAGGAGTGAGCCACATGATCAGCGATTTAAGGGAAGGGAATTCTGCCAGAGGATATTATCTGTGCAAGGAAAAACAGCTGCTGAAATCAAAGGCAGGCAAAAACTACCTTTCCCTGACGCTGCAGGATGCTTCCGGCAGCATTAACGGTAAGGTATGGGATCTGAATGTACGGATCGGAGAGTTCGATAAAGGCGACGTTGTCCTGGCAGAGGGCAGCATTGTGACCTTTGCGGGCGACCTGCAGATGAATATCAGCCGGATCCGTCGCTGCGAGGCCGGCGAATATGATATGGCGGATCTGACCCCATCCACAGACAAGGACCGTGATCAGATGTACCGCCGGATCCTGGAATGGATCGACAGCCTCAGCAAGCCTTATTATCAGAAGCTGCTGAATGCTTTTTACCGCGATGACGCCCGGCTGGTTGACAAAATCAAACAGCATCCGGCTGCCAAGAGCGTCCATCATAATTATCTGGGAGGCTATCTGGAGCATGTGACTTCTGTCACGGATATCGCGGTCCATCTGGCCGGTCTTTATGAAAACGTAGATCTTGAACTGGTTATCACCGGCGCACTGCTGCATGATATCGGCAAACTCTGGGAGCTGAATCCCATGCCGCTCGGAGATTATACGAATGAAGGCCAGCTGCTGGGACATGTCATGATCGGTTATGCCAAGGTGGGCGAGAAGCTCCGTCTGGTTCCTGATTTCCCGCGAGGCAAAGCTGTCGAGCTGGAGCACATTATCCTCTCCCACCACGGCGAACTTGAATTTGGCTCACCTAAAGTCCCGGCCACCATGGAAGCTATGATCATTCATCTGGCCGACAATTCCGACGCCAAATTGAAGCTGATCGAAGAGACTCTTAAGACAGATCGTGCAGAGGGGGATTGGACAGAATATAACCGCTTCCTCTCCCGCACATTGTATAAAGGCGGTCAGGACCGCGTACAGCCATGAGCGGATCGGGAGGCTCAGCCAAAACGCGTTCCGGCGCGCCGGTTCGTAAGAATCAGATCATCAGCCTCACGGCAGAAGACCTGACAAGAGAAGGGGCCGGAGTCGGCCGTTATCAGGGATTTACCCTTTTTGTCCCGGGGCTGCTCCCCGGCGAGACGGCCGAAGTCCTGGTACTCCAGGTAAAAAAACAATATGGATTTGCCAAAGTCCTGCAACGTCAATCCGATTCACCCAAGCGCACTGAACCGGATTGTTTGTATTATCCGAAATGCGGAGGATGTCAGCTGCGCCACATGGATTACGAGGAGCAGCTGGCCTGGAAGGGTCGGCAGGTCTATGAGCTGATCAAACGCGTCGGCGGCGTGGAACTGCCCGAAATCCCCGAAGTCCTGGGCCTTTCGCCCGATGAGAGAATGCATTACCGCAACAAAGCCCAGTACCCGGTACAGATGGTGGACGGCCGTATGGAAGCCGGTTTTTATGTGCCCCACAGCCATCGCCTGATACCGGTCGCCTCCTGCGCGATCGAGTCTGAAGCAGCGAATCGTCTGGTTCCACTGATCGTAGACTTTTGCCGTGGACACCATATTCCAGCCTATGATGAAATGACGGGACAAGGTCTCCTGCGGCACATTCTGGTGCGTACCGGTCTTCCCGGAGAAATTCTTGTCTGCCTGGTGCTGAATGGCGAATCCCTGCCCGGTGAGCGGGAATTATGGGAACTTCTGCGGCAGCAGGGCGTTAAATCTTTTTCAATAAGCGTGAATCGTTCCCGCGGCAATGTGATCCTTGGAGAACGCATGCGTCTGGCGGGGGGATCTGAAACCATTCTGGCCTCGATCGGTGATCTCCGCTTCCGCATCTCCGCCGGTTCTTTTTTTCAGGTTAATCCTGCGGGTACCGAGAAATTATACCGGACTATACTGGAATTTGCTGGTCTGACAGGCTCTGAAACCGTCTGGGATGCTTACTGTGGAGCCGGAACGATCTCGCTCTTCCTCGCCAGGCAGTCCCGTCATGTCTTCGGGGTGGAAATCTTTGCACCGGCAGTGGAGGATGCTCGGGCCAATGCTGCGCAGAACGGTATCACCAATGCAGACTTTTTTGCCGGAGAGGCGGAAACCGTTATACCTGCGCATTTTGCGGAAACAGGGATCCGTCCTGATGTGATTGTCGTTGATCCGCCCAGAGCCGGCTGCGACGAGCGCCTCCTTCGGACCATCCTTCAGATGCAGCCTGACCGTATGATTTACGTCTCCTGCGATCCGGGAACTCTCGCCCGCGACCTTCGCATTCTGACAGAAGGCGGACTGCAGATATCAAAGGTCCGCTGCACAGACATGTTCCCACAGACCGGGCA
>JAFRZL010000052.1 GCA_017442535.1 Bacillota bacterium
AACGGCAAGCTCATCGGCGCTGCTCAGCGTGTTCCGGTTTGCACCGGTTCCACCACCATTCTGGTTGCGGTTGTTAAGGGCAAGGACATCACCAAGGACAGCGTCAATGCCGCGATGAAGGCTGCCGCTAACGAGTCCTTCGGTTACAACACTGACGAGATCGTTTCCTCCGACGTTATCGGAATGCGTTACGGTTCTCTCTTCGATGCTACCCAGACCATGGTTGCCAAGATCGATGACGACACCTATCAGGTTCAGGTCGTTTCCTGGTACGACAACGAGAATTCCTACACTTCTCAGATGGTCCGCACCATCAAGTATTTCGCCGAGATCTAATGGCCAGACAGCAAAAGCGGCATTCCTCCCGGAGTGCCGCTTTTTTACGTAAGATCGGCTATCCGGGCACCAGCGACTTCGGTTTTCTGTACGATCTTCCGGCGGGCCGGAAGCGGTCGGGGAGTCTGGAGCAGAGTTTTCTGGAGTTTGCCGTGACCTCCGACTATGCCGAGATCGCGAAGGATCACTGTGCGCCGGTCTGTCTGACCAATCTGATGCTTGTTTTATCCCGCAAAGGGCATCCGGAGCTGCTCGCGGGGGGCAATCTGAACGAGACTTTCCGCCGGATCCACGCGATGACCGGTAACGGCCCCGTGATGACGCTGAGGCGTTACGCATACAGGTATGCGGCGGAGAGGGGATACCGGCTGCACAGCCGGAAGGTTTTTGACTACGAGGACGTCTGCCGGGCGATCCGGGACGGACAGCCCGTCACACTTCTCTTGTCGGACGGACTTTTTGACTGGCACTGGGTGCTGGTCCTGGGCTGGGCGGACTGCGAGACCTCAGATGGCCCGCATCATTATCTGCTGATCCATGACGGATGGAACCGGCGTGCGGAATCCTATTATGATCTGGCGCACAAATCTCTCTGGGTCGCGGCACGCGCTTACAGGGTCGAAGAGGCGGAGGCATGAACGCCAGGTCAACCATCTTGGGATGATTTGTTGCGATTTGTGATGATTTGCCGGATCCTCTTACTTTTATCCCGGCCGAAAGCTCCTGTTTATAAGCAATTTCGCCCTTTTACAGTGGATCGGCCAATTATTTTAAAAATCAGATTGACAGATGAGCCTCCTGATGATATGATATCATCGGAGTTCCGAAACGAAGCCTGCCCTTTCCCGGGGGCGGGCTTTTTTGTATCAGGAACTCAATCGGCATGTTGCCAAACGGAGAGGAGCATTGTCAATGTATCAGAAACACTGGTTCGTGCTGTTTCTGGGGCTGGCGGTCCTGGCCTGCCCCGGCTGCGGCTGCCGGCAGGAAGGAATCTCCCGCAGCGGAGATTCTTTTTTTGTGGAGAATGGGAGTGTGAGTCCTGCTGACCCGGAATCATCCGCCGGGATCGCATGGCCCGCGGAGCAGAAAAGCATGCGGGAGAGCATCCGCCCTACGCACCGGAAAGGGAGGAGGTGAGTAGATTGAGTTTGAACGAATCTATCGAAGTGATTCCAGAGGAATCATTGCCTGACGGGTCGTCCGTGACGGGAAACGGTTCGGACGGCGAGGAGGCACGTCCGGAACCACCTGCTCCCAGGGAGGAGAGTAAATACATGGAAGGCGGTGAATCCGCGGCAAAAAGTCTTCCGGACAGTTTATCGGGGGACGGATCTTCCTTCCATGAGCATGAATACGTGGCCGTCCCGGTCCAAATCGCGGAGGCCTGGGATGAGCCCATTACGGTGACGGATCAGGAAGCATGGGTGGAGACCGTCGAAATCGTGGACAGGGAAGCATGGGTGGAGACCGTCACAGTCGTCGATCAGGAGGCCTGGGAGGAATGGGTGGAATGTGAGTCGCAGGAAATCATCGTCTGCCGCTGCGGCGCAGCTTTCCGCCCTCAGGATGACGGCGTGGACGGGAGTCTCGCCTGGCACGCTCATCAGCGCGAATGGGATGAATATTTCCTGCGGGAATTCGGCTGTACCTGGGAGAATATCAGCGACGCCTGCTGGGAGGCCATGAGCGCGCACGGCGGATATTCGATACAGATGGAATATCTTCCCAACAAATACGGCGAGATGGAGAACAGATTTTACGAACACGAAGCGGTGACGCATACGGAGTATATCACACACGACGCCGAGGTACATACGGAACAGATCCTGCATGAAGCGATTACCCATACGGAAATCATCCATCATGAGGCAGAATACCGGACACAGTGGCGCTGCCGCGTGTGCGGGGCGCTGCAGGAAAAGGAGGAATAACAGATGACAAAACGAATCACGGCCATCTTGCTGGCCGTTTTATTATGCCTTGGCAACTGGCCGCGGGCCTATGCCGCTGCTGGCAGCCACTATCACTTATCCGAGACGCCCAAGGCGTCGTTCGGCATTTCCGCGACCTACGAGCCGCGTAATCTCCTGGTTCGCGCGCCCGGAACCAAGTGGACGGGGGGCTTTATCTATGGCCCTGCGTATCTGTGGCCGCACAAATTGATTTCGGATGATGATCCCGGTCTGGTGATCTACGGTTACTGTCTGGAGCATAACGCAGGGACGACAGACGAGGCGGATTACGAAGAACTGGCGTCTTACGCCGTCACATTGGAGAATCTGATCAAAGCGTATCAGGACGGCATCCTGTGGAAACAGCTTGTACGGACGATGTATCTGGCGCAGGCCATGATCGACGAACGCTGGAACGGATGCAGTGCCGTGGATATTTCAACGACGGGGCAGATAATGATCTGGGAGCTGATGAGCGGCTATTTTAATCTGTCCGACGCGGCGCTTACGGATCAGGGATTTGTGCAGGCGATCGATTATGGGGATTATCAGACATTCCGTGCGATTCACGCCGAATTGCTGCGGAGACTGCAGCAGTATCCGGTGATCCCTTCGATCATGGGCAGGAGCACGTCCCAGGCACCGGTGATCGTACTGGATTATGACGTGACCAAAGGGGATTACCGCGCCTCGGTGACGGATACGAACGGGGCGCTTGCGGATTTTCTGGAGGCAGCTTCGGGGACGGTGCCCGGGCTTAGCCCGGTCCGGTATGAAAGGCAGGGGAATAAGGTCACCTTTATCAGCTCAGGGGCGCTTCCGGGGACGGCTGTGAGTGCCGCGATCGGCAAAAAAGGCAGTGGGAGCGCCGCCGGGATGCTAGTCTACGGACAGTCTTCAGGCGTACCCGAAACAGGCCGCGACACGGGTCAGATCATTGCCCATGCTACAAACGCAGATCCTATCAGGGCCTATTTTGCGTTTCAGACCGAAGAGGTGACGCGCCCGGTCACGATCCGTAAGGTCAGCTCAGAGACGGCAGAGCTTTATGCAGGGAATCCGCTTTACAAGCTGGAAGGAGCCCGTTTTACGATCAGCAGCGGGGGAAGTGTACAGGAAACCGTAACGACGGATGCTTCCGGTCAGGCTGTGTCGGCCGGGGAATACCCGGCGGGGACGGTCCTGGCGATCCAGGAAGTCGAGGCACCTGCGGGTTATCTGCTGAATCAGACTTCCGTTACACTGACTGTCTCCGAGGATGCCGCGGCCAACACAGTGACGATCCCGGACCGGCCCGCGACGGACCCGGACCGGATCCGGATCCGCAAAGCAGACGCACTTCAGAACGTACCTTCCGGTAACGCGTCGCTTGCCGGAGCCGAATTCACACTGAGTTATTACCGGAATCTGAACGCTGCGGGCAAGGCCTACTGGACCGGTGTTTTCCGCACGGATGAGCGGGGCATTGTGGAACTGAACCGGAATTATCTGAAGACCGGGACTCTGCCCTTCGCCTGCTCACAGGCGGGGGATATCGAGTTCCCGCTCGGTTCGGTCCGGATCACCGAGACGGCCGCACCACGGGGGTATCAGATATCGGACGAGGTGCTGGTGGCCGTTATCCGGCAGGCAAACCCGGGCGGCCCCGCGGAATTTGTCTGGAACACCTCGAATCTGGTCCATGCCGAGTTGACCGGGGAAGGCATTCTGCTCTATGAATCGCCGGAACTCTACAGCCTGACCGTACGTAAGACGGACAGCGACGGGACGCTTCGCGCCGGGGCTGAATTTGATCTGATCAACCGGTCCGAAGGACCGGTGACCTGCGGGGGGAAAACAGTGGCCCCCGGCGGCATCCTGCTTCATTTGACGACAGATTCAAAAGGCGTCGCGGGTACCGGGCAGGTCCTGCCCCTGGGCACCTACGGCCTTGTGGAGACCAAAGCCCCCGAGGGCTGCGTTCCGGATCCTACAGAGAGGCAGGTTTCCGTTTCGGAAGATGTGACACTGACCGTTACGGATGAACTGATCCGCGGGAGCGTCCGACTTGTCAAAGTGGACGCGGAGGATCCGGATATTAAGCTTACGGGAGCGGTTTTTACCGTCTACACAGAGGATGGAACGGAAGTCGGGCAGATGCATGACCTCGGTGACGGATCCTACGAACTGACGGATTTGACGGCGGGAAGCTTCTATGTTCTGGAAACCGAGGCACCTGCGTACTATGTAAAGGATGACAGGCGCTATTCGTTCCGGATCGAATCTGAGGGAGAAGAAGTGGTTTTGACGGATGGCTCGGCGGATTATGAGGGGATAGGAAACCACCCCCTGACCGGGAGCCTGTCCATTCGCAAACAGATCGAGGAGACTTCACAGGAGGGGTATGCGGTTCCCAAAGTGGACCTCACGGGCTTCCGCTTCCGGATCACCGGAACGGCTTCCACCGGACAGACATATGAACAGATATACGAAACGGATGCGGAAGGGAAGATTCTGGTGGCCGGCCTTCGCATCGGGACCTATACCGTGGAAGAACTCCCCGTTGAGGGACGGACCGAGGTCTTTATCCTGCCTGAAAAACAGACGCATGAGGTCAGCACGGGCGGGAACGTATTCTTTGATTTCGAGCAGGTGTACCGCCGCTGGCGGCTGCAATTATACAAGGAAGACGCAGAAAAAGGGGACCCACGGGGTGATGCCTCCCTTGCCGGCGCGGTGTACGGGATCTACCGGGGCGAGACACTGATCGACACCTATACGACGGACGGGGAAGGTTCTTTTGTGACTCGCGAGTACCTGCCGGGGACGGATTGGAGCCTCCGGGAAATCACACCCCCTGCCGGATATAGAGCGGATGAAGAGATATATCCTCTGGACGCCGCAGCGCCGGAAGAAGCCTCGGTCACACTCCGTATAACAGTGCCGGAACAGGTGATCCTGGGACGGATTCACCTGTTCAAGCAGACCGAAGAAGGAATCGACAAGGCCGTGCTCCCCGAGTCAGACGCTGTTTTTGAAATCTATCTGAAATCCGCGGGCTCCTACGAAAACGCTTCCGAAGACGAGCGCGCCACGCTGACGACGGATTCGGACGGTTCGGCCGTAAGCCCGCCGCTTCCCTACGGGCTTTACACCGTTCACCAGGTTTCCGGCTGGGAGGGACGTGAACAGACGGCTGATTTTGACGTGATGATCGAAGGAAACGAGCAGGAGACGGTTATCGAACTCTTTAACGCGAATTTTTACAGCTATCTGATGCTAGAAAAAACGGATGAGGAGACCGGAAAACGGATCCCGCTTGCAGGCGCGGTATTTGAGCTTCGGGACGAGGACGGAGATGTTCTGGGTAGCTACGTGACGAATGCGGAGGGCAGGATCGTGACGCCCGAAGAGATCCCCTACGGCCGCTATCAGTGGGTGGAAATCGAAGCCCCGCTTGGCTACTTGCCTGATCCGGAACCCATCCCTGTCGAAGTCTGTGCAGAGGCGGTGGATCAGGAGCGGTCCGCCGAGTATAACCGCAGCATCATCTATGCGTCGAAAAGCAATAGAGTGCAGATGGCACGTATCCGTATATTCAAGAGCGGGGAACAGCTGGCCGCGATCAGGACCGAGGGAGAACTGTACATACCCGTGTATCAGGAGATGCCTCTTGCGGGCGCAACCTTTGAAATCATTGCCGCCGAGGATATCCGCACCCCGGAAGGAACAATGCGGCAAAGTGCCGGAACCGTCGTGGATATCGTAAGTACCGGTGAGGATGGTTATGCCGAATCTATTCTGTTGTTTCCCGGACAGTATCTGCTCGTGGAGATCGAAACACCCCGCGGCATGGTTCCCGATCCGGAGCCTTATCCGGTAATGGTTTCCCCAGGCACGCAGACCGAGGAAGTCGTCATCCGTGACATCA
This sequence comes from Bacillota bacterium, assembly GCA_017442535.1. Taxonomy (GTDB): domain Bacteria; phylum Bacillota; class Clostridia; order Lachnospirales; family Bianqueaceae; genus RUG12817. Next base: position 6,202 of record JAFRZL010000052.1, read on the forward strand.
GCCTGATCAATTCGCGCCAGCATGTCGAGATCAGTCTGTGGAAAGTCCTGGAGGGCGAAGGTGATCTCAGCCGGGTTTCCTTTGGCCTGTATGCGCGTGAACCAATCGTGGCGGCAGATGGCAGTTCGATCCCCGCGGATGGTCTGCTTGAGACTGCCGTGCCCGGAGCCTCCGGTCAGCTGGTCTTTAAGGCGGATGTGCCGACAGATGCACACCTCTATGTCAGGGAACTGGAATCGGACAGCCACTACTGTCTGGCGTCCATGGAATACGATCTGGAGACGTCCTGGGCAGAGGGAGAGGAGTGTCTGCGCCTTTGCATCCGGAACGGAGAAGTGATCATCAACAACCGCATTCGCATCGGAACGACCCTGAACGCAGCCGGTACTTCACTGGATGCCGGAGGCAAAATCCTGCCCGTAACCGAGGACATTCAGCTGAAGGATCTGGTGAATTACAGGGGCCTCAGGACGGATGGCCGGATGTACCGCCTGACCGGCGTCCTGATGGACAGAAGCACAGGGGAAGTATGGACACCGGAGGGAGAGCCCGTCCGTGCAGTCATGGATTTTGTACCGATCACGCCGAACGGACGTCTGGAAATGACCTTCACTTTCCCCGGTGCATGGGTGACGGAAGACCTCACGCTCGTGGCTTTTGAGACACTCACAGAAGCGGAAAGCGGCCTGGAAGCGGCTATCCACGCGGATCTGACGGATGAGGGACAGACGGTTCAGATCCTTGTACCCAGGATCCGGACAACCGTCCGGGTTAACGGGGAGAACGGACGCGAGGATAAGCCCCTCCGTGTCACCGGCCTTGAAAAAGGACAAAAAATAACCGTGGGGGATCTGATTCAATATCAGAATCTGATCCCCGGCACGGCATATGAAGTCAAAACCAGATTGATGCGGATCGTGGACGGTGAAGCCCGCGAGATCATGTCCTCCACGACTCAGATGCAGAGCAGCACCGAAGGCAGCGGAGAATGGCTGGTCGAACTCGGCGAAACCGAGATTGTAGGGAGTGCCCGTTATGTGATTTTTGAGCAGGTGACTCCGTTAGAAGGAGGAACACCGTCTCCGGACCGGACGGAGGAACCGGCAGGCACGATCCTGCATGAAGACCTCGAGGACATTCCCCAGCTTTTTGTGGTGGACTGCAATGTCCCGACGGGCGATCAGAGAGGGATCATCTTTTACTGCGGCTGCCTGCTGACCGGAGGACTTGGCTTTGCGGCCGTCGTTACACAGGATAAGAAGCGGAGCGGCGGCAGACGGTGATCTCCGGTATCCCGGTCCGGGACGCACCTTAATCCGCCTTCAGAATGTAAATGCGGGACAGATAATCACCCTCGCCGGGCTCGTAGGCAGGATTCGCGATCTCGCTCGGGTAGTCCGAAGTGATCAGACCGTAGTGCATCAGCTCATCGCCGCCCATCGGCTCGGGCAGCTCGGTCTCACCCGAATAGAGAATATGGTAATCCAGACCGGGATCAAGACCCTGCAGAGGCAGACGGGTCAGAGGCGCTGAGACATGCTGGCGGAAACGGTAGTAGGCGACTATGGCCTCACGGCGGTCTGCACCGACCACCATCCAGGCGCCCTCCCCGTCATGGTCATAAGGATTGATCAGGCGGTACAGATCGCCCTGATGGATCAGACGGCGCCAGCGCTTCATGAAAGCGACCTGGTGACGGATGGCTTCCTGCTCTTCACCGGACAGCAGATTCGGATCCAGCTCGTAGCCGAAGGTGCCGAAATAAGCCACATCCGCACGGGCCTTGATCGAAGTGATCCGGTGCAGCTGGTGGTTAGGCACGGCCGATACATGCGCACCCAGGCTGGAAAGAGGATAAACGACCGAAGCACCGTACTGGATGCGGACTCTTTCCATCGCATCGGTATCATCACTGGTCCAGGCCTGCGGTGCGTAGTAGAGCATGCCGGGATCGAAGCGCGAGCCGCCGCCGGCGCAGGACTCAAAGAGTATCCCGGGGAATTCATTGCGGAGCCGCTCGTAGAGCGCATATACATTCAGAATAAAGCGGTGATAAACCGTTCCCTGCTGCTCCGGAGGCAGCGCGGCGGAGTAGACCTCGGACATACTCCTGTTCATATCCCATTTGACATAGGAGATCGGGGCTTCTCTCAGGATCGCCGACATCTGCCGGTACAGATTCTCCATCACGTCGCGGCGGCTGAAGTCCAGCACATACTGATGGCGGATCAGGTGGCCCGGACGCTCTGGTACATGAAGAATCCAGTCAGGATGCGTGCGGAACAGATCAGAGTCCTCATTCACCATTTCGGGCTCGAACCACAGTCCGAAGCGCATGCCCATGGCTTCGACTTTTTCGGCCAGCCCCTTGACCCCACTCGGCAGCTTCTCATAATTGGGCGTCCAGTCGCCCAGCCCGGCATGGTCGTGATTGCGGGCGCCGAACCACCCGTCGTCCATGACGAAGAGGTCGATGCCCAGTTCATGCGCTTTGCCGGCGATCTGCAGCATTTTTTCTTCAGTGATGGCAAAAGTGGTGGCCTCCCAGTTATTCAGCAGAATCGGACGCTCGTGATCGCGCCAGTAGCCGCGGACCAGACGGGTGGAATAGAGCTTATGATAGGCGCGGCTCATACCGGACAGGCCTTTGTCCGAATACACCAGGACGGCTTCCGGCGTCTGGAAGGATTCTCCCCCGGCGAGCGGCCAGGAGAAACCTTCCGGATGGATCCCCAGCATGACACGGGTGACATTCATAAAATCGACGTCGGCCTGTACCAGGAAATTGCCGCTGTAGACCAGGGAGAAGCCGTAGACTTCACCATGGTTTTCATCAGCGCCGGGCCGCAGCAATGCCATAAAGGGATTAAACTGACTGCTTGAGTGGCCGCGCAGGCTGTAAACGGACTGGATGCCGGGCCTGAGCGGCCGTGTATGCATGTGGAATTCGCGCGCCCAGGCACCGGCGAGCTCCAGCATTTCAAAATCGGCGTCCGGCAGGTCGATCGAGGCACTCATGGCTTTCTGCAGCACAATGCCTTCCGGATTGCGGCAGACCAGCCGTGCGCTGCGCGCAATGGCCGGCTGATCGCGGAAAATCGTGTATAAGAGGACCAGATCAGTGTGAATGACGGGGTCGGTCAGCGTGATCTCAAGCGTTTCGGCCTCGTCATCCGCTTCCGTATAAGTCGCCGGCAGGCCTTCAAGCGTGGGCTTCCCGTTAAGAACCCGGTGAGAGACATACCGGAAATCCGTATACCGGCTGCCGTTTACCTGCAGCACCTCTATAGCACCCTGACGCAGATCGCCCAGGCCGAAAGAGGGATATTCCTGCTTGAGCTGATTCGGCGAGAACCGGTAATCTTCGACCCCGTCCACATAGTAGTAGGGGGACTGGTTGCTGGACTGATATTCGAGCAGATGCGTCAGGTCCGGGCGGTCGCGCAGAGCCGCTCCGAAATAGATCTGGCCGAGGTGCCCGTCCTTAAGCACGGTAAAGATATAGCTGATGCAGCCATTGGTCAGGTGAAAGGTCTGTGACGATTCATGATAAATAATAGCCATGATAACCTCCGAATGAATGAATGATCAGGAGAGTGCACGGATTGCTGCCGTGAGCCGCTCCAGGGTATTTTCCAGTACAAAACGCGGGCAGGCCAGATTCATGCGACCGAATCCCGCACCTTCCTTGCCGAAAAAGGTGCCGTCCGTCAGGAAACAGTACGCTTTCTGATGGAGGAAAGTCCGGAGCGCATCCGCATCCATGCCGAGCGCCCTGAAATCCAGCCACAGGAGATAAGTCGCCTGCATCGGATAAGCCTGAATCATCGGCAGATGCTCCGCTACATATTCACGCACATAGTCACGGTTGGCCGCTACGTGCAGCAGCAGTTCATCCAGCCAGGCCTCACAGCGGTTGTATGCCAGTTCGCAGGCCTTGTAGCCAAAGATATTCAGCGAGCTGTATCCCTGTGCACTTTCCAGGAGCCCGCGCTTCACGGGATCGGGGACGAAAAGATTGGACGCCTGGAGCCCGGCCAGGTTAAAGGTTTTGCTTGGCGCGGTGCAGATCGAAGCATTCATCCGGTACGCTTCTGGAAGCGTACCGACAGACACAAAGCTTTCTCCGGGCATGATCAGGTCGTGATGGATCTCGTCCGAGATCAGATAAACATGGTGGCGCAGACAGATTTCGCTTAACCGAAGCAGCTCCTCCCGTGTCCAGATGCGTCCGATCGGGTTGTGCGGGCTGCAGAGGATCATCAGTGTAACACCGGGATCCGCAGCCTTGGCCTCCAGATCCTCCCAGTCGATATCGTAACGCTGTTCATGCAGAATCAGAGGGCTCTCCACCAGATGCCGGCCGTTCTCGGTTACCGCACTGTAGAAAGGCCCGTATACGGGCGGTGTAATCAGGATACTGTCACCGGGCGCGGTATAAGCCTTTACCATCTGGTAAAGCGCGGGAACAATGCCCGGCACGATCACGAACCACTCACGCTCCGGTGTAAAGCCATGGCGGCGCTGCATCCATCGGATGACGGCCTCGTAATAGGCATCCGTTTCATGAGTATAGCCGAGAATCGTCTGATCCAGGTACTCTTTCAGCCCCTCGATCAGCTCGGGCGCATTCCGAAGCTCCATATCCGCTACGGACAGCGGTACGATATCTTCGGGAATGTCCGGACATTCCCGGCGCATTTGATCCCATTTTCCGGATCCGGCACCGGTACGGTTGACCAGCGTGGTAAAATCGTATTTCATCAAAGGATCCTCCTTGTTTTGCCAGATGGTTCCGCCGCCGGAACCACGATTCATCTATACCAAGTATAAGCCCAAAAGGCCAAAACTTCAAGTGCTTTTTGCCGTGCTTTGATCAAACGAAAGGAATAATATCATGAGAGTAATGAGCTTTAAGAATTTTGTTGAGAGATCCGGGAGGGAAGTGCGTAAACTCCTGCCCGAGGATCTGCGCGAGTTCCCCATTGAAATGTCTGTGTACCGGAAAACTTCGGGCAGCTACACGGGGATATCCCTCCGCCGGAAAGGCGAGATCTCAGCCGCGATTGTCAATCTGGACCTGTTTTACGATATGTACCGGAAGGGAGTGCCGATGAAGGAGGTGCTTCAGAGAATGGCGGAAGTGCTGGTGATGAAGGCCCCTGAACTGGATTACAGCTGGGCGGACGATTATGCCAGGGCAAGAGAACTGCTGGTCATCCGGATCAGCCGGGACGTGGACAAAGAAGAGCTGAAGCGGGAATGTCCCTATCGGGTGAAGGAAGATTTGCTTTTTACCGTCCATGTCCGGTTTGAACTGCCCGGCGGGAAGGAATACGGAGCTGCCATTGTGAATCATCAATTGCTTCAGGAATATGGCATTACCGAAGAGCAGCTGTTCGCGGATGCCATGGAGAACTCGATGCGGATTCTGCCGCCGCGCCTGGCATCGGTTTATCACCGGAAAAATTACAAAAACGTTGAAGAAGAAAACCTGTTTACCCATCCGCATCCGCTGGAGGGCGAGGAACGGGTCGCCGATGTGATCAATATTACGAACAGCTGGTATCATGAGGGAGCCCCTGCATTATTCTATCCGGGTGTAATGGAGAGGATCGCGGAATGCCTGAAAGGAAGCTATATCATCCTGCTGCCGACAGTCAATGACGGCCTGGCATTCTCACTCGCCCTGGATCCTGAACTGTTGCTGAAGATTAACGAGTTCATAGATATTGCCAGGACGGATACACCCCGAAACGAGTATCTGTCGGATGAACTGTATTATTATGATGCCGAACAAAAACAGTTCACTTCTTTGGAGAAAGTTGTGGAAAAACTGAAAGCCATGCGCATGAATGCTTGACAAAAGCCCTGTTATTCGGTAGAATTTGAGCCGGATATAGTAAAAAGGGGGCTTTGACATGACAAAGGGATTTATCGGCAGACAGTATCCTTCCGAGATGCGCCGCTATACGGATGAGAAGACCGGACGCGAGGTGATGCAGCTGACGACGCAGTATCAGAATTATCATTTGTATTTTACGGACAATTCGTTCACACTGGGCGACCGGGAGATCTATTTCCTGTCCAACCGGCCCGATCCGGAATCGAATGTCTTTAACTTCTTCAAAATGGATCTTACGACGGGCATCATCACGCAGGTGACGGACGAACCCGGCGGGATCGTCGGAGGCCATACCAAGACACCTGACAGTGAATGGCTGGTCTATATGACGGATCAGGGAAAGACATTGAAAAACCTGAATACCCTTACCGGCGAGACAAAGATCCTGTACCGCGAGACCGGTGATTTCGGGATCGACCAGCCCTTTATCAGCTGCGACAAAAAGTTTGTCGGATTCACCCGCAATGAAAAGGTGGATGTCGTCTACGGCAAGAATTATTCCGGCTTTAAGGAGACCATGTACGCGATCAAGCGCGCCGCAGTAACGATTGCCTATATGGACGGCTCCGGCGCCAGAGATGTTTTTACCGATACACATTGGCTGGGACATTTCCAGTTCTCGCCCGATGATAATACGATCGCTTCTTTCTGCCACGAAGGCCCCTGGAATATGGTGCAGCAGCGCATATGGCTTCTCGATATCGTCAAGGGAGAAGTGATCCCCTGTTTCCGGCAGGCCGAGGACGACAGTGTGGGTCATGAATTCTGGACCCGCGACGGAATGATTTTCTTTGATAACCGCATGTCGGGACATGACGGGACCATCACGGTCTCGCGCAAACAGGCCGTCGCTTCTGAAAGCCTGCATAAAGAAGGCCAGATCCCCTATGTCGGTCTCGCTGATAAGCACGGCGAAGTCGTCCGGACAGTGGAGCTGCCTTTCTACTGCAACCACTATCATGCCAATAATGACAATACCAAACTGGTCGGCGACGAAGTCGATGACCTTGTGCTGATCGACCTGACCGGGCCCCGGGCAGAGCTCAGCGTTCTCTGTCACCACGGCACCTCCTGGGACGGACAGATCACGCACTGCCATCCGACCTGGAGCTGGAGCAATGACCAGATCCTCTACACCTCCGACCGGGACGGAAAATGCAATCTGTATATTGTAAGGCCTTAATTCAGGACGCAGACAAGCAAAAAACAACGGAGCCCGCAATTTATGCGGGCTCCGCTTCGTATGCAGTTGGCGGGACTCGAACCCGCAAGTCGCTAGTGGACATTAGATCCTTAGTCTAACGCGTATACCAATTCCGCCACAACTGCATGTCTTACGACGTTCTCTATCATATCACAGGCTTTCGCGAAAGTCAAGTTTTTTTTACTAAATTCGTGAAAAATGAGTCTGCGTCCCCCTGTAAGCACTGTGCATGCCGCATTTTGCATGAACCGTGCAGCCGGAAAACACAAAAAAAGGACCGGCAGGGCCGATCCTTTCTGAACGGAGGGATGGATTATTTGGTGCCGAAGAGGCGGTCGCCGGCGTCGCCAAGACCCGGGGTGATATAGCCGTTCTCATTCAGCTCCTTGTCATAGCCGACGCAGAAGACGTGAATGTCGGGATGGACCGCTTCGAGAGCCTTTAAGCCGGGCTCTGCAACGACGAGGCTCATGATCTTGATGTCCTTGACGCCCTCGGCCTTCAGCATGGAGACGGCGGCAATCAGGGATCCGCCGGTCGCGAGCATCGGCTCGGTGATGATGACGGTACGCTTGTCGATGTCCTTGGGCATCTTGAAATAGTATTTGACGGGCTCGAGAGTCTCTTCATTACGGTAAAGGCCGATGTGGCCGACTTTGGCAGAGGGGATGACATCCAGTACGCCGTCAACCATGCCAAGTCCGGCGCGAAGGATCGGAACGATGGCGACCTTTTTGCCAGCCAGAATATTGGTAGTCATTTTGGCGATGGGGGTTTCGATCTCGATGGGCATAAGAGGAAAGTCACGGGTGATTTCATACGTCATCAGCATGCCGATCTCACGGGCGATATCGCGGAATTCACGGGTTCCGGTACGCTTGTCGCGCAGAATACTCAGCTTATGCTGCAGCAGCGGATGATCCAAAACGGTTAATATTGACATGTTAGTTACCTCCTGATCGATTTTATCCTATCATACTCTTTTTATGCGCGGCTGTCAAGCACTTGTGAGGAAAATGAATCTGTGAATCCAAAAAACGATTGACAGACGGTCCGGCATATATTAGAATGATTGGCGGAGATGTTCAGAATCCATCTGCCCGCCAGACGGGCCGGAAGGGGGTACAGATGCTTAGAATATGGGGCAAAATCATGCGTAACGGCAAGATCCTGGAAGATACGGTGATCGAGAACACGGATTCCGGACGGGATCCTGCGGCCAGGATCGAGGACTGCCTGATGGAGATATGCAGGCGGTTCGACCTTGCCAGGCCGATCTGGCTTCAGACGCATACGCGCGATATGGAAAGGTACGGTAAAACATCCTTCCATCAGGATCATTTTGTGGAACCGATCCGCTTTACATCGCTTGATATCGAGATTATCGAAACGGATGAACCTGCCCAACCATAGAGCGGATATACCGGAGTATTGCTTTTCTGCGGGGAAAGTAATATGATAATTCAAGGCTCTAAGCGCCGGAAGGCGCAGTATAAATACAATTCTATATTCAGGAGGTTACACGATGAAATCATTTGAGACCTATCCGTCCGAGAAACGCGTCTATACGGACCGCATTTCGGGAATTAAAGTGACGCAGCTCACCAGCTTTCTGTGCAACAGTTATCACGAGTATTTTACGAATAACGGATTGTGGCAGAATGGCAGGGAGTATCTTTTTATTTCCGACCGAGGCAATGCAACTAATCTGTTTACGATCAATCTGGAGAGCGGAGAGATCAACCGGCTGACGGATTATAAGCCCGGCGAGCACAGAGGCATCTATTTTGCCAACGATATCAACCCGGTGCGGCCGGAGGTGTACTGCTATGAGAATGACCGTATCTATGCCTACGATCTGACGGATCTGGAAACCCGTTTCCTGTATCAGGCGCCCGAAGGATTCCATCTGCACGGCGGTCTGGTCGGAGCGGACGGCAAATATACGTACATTACGCTGCAGGAGGATCTGTCCTCCAGAATTTACACGGATATGGGGGCCAGCTATATCGGATTTGCCGAGACATTTGAGGCGCATCCCGACTGCAGAATCGTCCGGATCGATACCGAGACCGGCAAAGCGGAGGAATTGTGGCAGGAAAACTGCTGGATCGGACATGTGAATCCGTCACCCACGCAGCCCACACTGATGACTTTCTGTCATGAAGGCCCCTGGCATCTGGTGGATCAGAGACTGTGGTTCATGGATACCCGTGACTGCAAGCCCGTGATGCTCCGGCCCCGCAAGGTGGAGGGAGAGGGCGTCGGCCATGAATACTGGTTTGAAGATGGCCTGAGGGTCGGCTATCAGGCACATCAGCCCGGCGTGGGATCCTTCTTCGGCGTGATCAATTATGATGGCAGCCATGAGCAGGAGGCGATGTGCGTACCGTTCCCAAGTCCGGATCATGTGCATTCCGTGGACTTCAACCTGATCGTGAGCGACTCCGGCCGCGCGATCAAGCTGTATAAGAATCTGGGAGACAGATTTGACGACGCGCGTGTCCTGGCCATGCATGACGGCAGCTTCTTCCATCAGTTCTGCCATCCGCATCCCCGCATGATGCCCGGCGCCCGCCAGGTCCTTTATAACAGCAATGTGACCGGCTACTGCCAGCTGTACCTGGCCGATATTCCGGAGGACGTGATGGCGCTGCCCAAGGTGGCGGATGTGATCAAGCCCATCGTTTCCTAAGGTGGCGGAAGATGGCTGAACTGATCAATCCTCTGCTGCCCGGTTTTTACCCGGACCCTTCGGTATGTGAGCATAACGGCCACTATTATATGGTGACCTCGACATTTGAATACTTCCCGGGCGTACCGGTTTTTCACTCGGAGGATCTGGTGCACTGGGAGCAGATCGGACATTGCCTGACCAGACCTTCCCAGCTCCCGCTCGATCATGTGCGGGCCTCGCAGGGCATTTACGCGTCCACGATCCGCTGGCATGACGGTCTTTTCTACATGGTGACGACGCTGGTGCAGGATCCGCCCTATTGGGGAAATGTCAATTTCTACGTGACGGCCGCCGATCCGGCCGGACCCTGGTCGGAACCCGTGGTGATCGAGGGAGCGCAGGGGATCGATCCGACACTTTTCTGGGATGATGACGGGACGGCCTATTATCTGGGCAACCTCCGCCCGGTGACGGACAGGCCCTGCTCATCCAGACATATCTGGCTGCAGAAATTGGATCTTCCTACCGGTAAACTCCTGGACGAACCGCATATCCTGCGCACGGACGGGGCGGTTTACGGGGCTCATGCGCCGGAAGGGCCTCATCTGTATCATATCAACGGATGGTATTACCTGCTGATCGCTGAAGGAGGCACCAGCCATGACCACGCGATCAGCATCTTCCGCAGCCGCGAACTCTTTGGGCCTTATGAGGTCAATCCGCGCAATCCGATCATGACGCACCGGATGATGGGGAGGGATTCCGATATCAACAGTGTCGGTCATTCTGATCTGGTGCGGCTTGCGAACGGAGAATGGTGGGCCGTGATGCTGGCTTCCCGCCCGGACGGAGGCGATCACCGGATCCTGGGGCGCGAGACTTTTGCCGTGCCCGTGATCTGGGAGGATGACTGGCCTGTTTACAGTCCACATACGGGTAGGGTCGAATTCCGTTATCCTGCACCGGATCTGCCGCTGCATCCCTATGTACCGGCAGCAGCATGCGACCATTTTGACAGGCCCGAATTGGACATGGTCTGGAATCATCTGCGGACACCGCGGCAGCCCTACTGGTCGCTTGCGGAGCGTCCCGGCTGGCTGAGGCTGCACGGCAAGCGGGAGACGGTCTGCGAGCAGGCGAATCCCGCCATGATCATGCGCCGTCAGCAGCATATGTCTTTTTGCGCACGGACGCAGCTGGAGGCAGAGATTGCTGCGGGAGGATGTGCGGGTATCACCGCCTGGATGAATGAGAGCTATCACCTCAGGCTGGAGCTGAAGGCAAAAGAAGGCGGAAGGATCCTTTCGGTGATCCGCCGTTTTGCGGGGACGGATACGGTGTTAGCCGAGACAAAGATCCCTGACGCTCCCGTAGGACTGATGGTTCAGGCGGATCATACCCGGTATCAGTTCCGCTATGCCCTCACGCCCGGAGAATGGCTTGACGCCGCTCCGTCAGCGGACGGGTCGCACCTGTGCAAAGAGGCCGCCGGAGGCTTTAGCGGAGCCTATATCGGATTATATGCCTGCGGCGAGGGGACAACGGCGGACTGGGATTATTTTGAATATCAGGGCCTGGGTGACTGAAAAACGCTTCCGGCCAACGACAAAAAAGGGAATCGTGAAACGATTCCCTTTTAACATGCACTGTTACCGGATCACTCGCGCCAGCCGCAGCGGGTGCAGTGTGTGGAGAGGAAGCCTTTGACCCAGCGGCCGCGTCCGCAGAAGGGGCAGAGGTGGTTCACCATCTCGTATTCCAGCTCGAAAAAGACTTTGTCCATGCGCTCGCGCGTATAGGGGAAGCGAAGCTGCAGAACATTCACCTGGCGCGGACCTCCGTTCGGATGGCTCCCCGCATTGGTGACGAAGCGGTTCCCGATGATTTCGACAGGCGAGAAGAGCAGATAGGAGGGAACCTGCGGGTCACCCGTCAGGAGTCTGGCCAGATGCCTGTGGAATTTGACCGATAATTCACCGTCCTGGTCATAACGGACGAGCTTCTGATAGGCGGCGGAGTAGCAGCGGTTATAATAATGCGCGTTCTCCACTCCGAGACGGGAAGAGGAGCCCATGTCAGCCGTGGAAGAATTGGCATAGCCGGTATTGCCGGAACGCGAATAGCCTGCAGAACCCATTCCGGCCGCGGAAGACCGGCTCCGCTGGTAGATCGCGTCATCGATCCTTTCAATATTCAGCTGAGAGAGGGCGGAGGTATTACTGACTCTGCCGGAGCGGATGGCGGCGCAGATCATGGCAATGACATCATCCAGCGTACGGAGCGCTTCGGTATTATTAGTGGAGATAGCCGTCTGGATCATCTTGCGGGCCAGAGGGATGTCCGGCACATACTGCCCCTGCTTGCATTTCTGCAGCCACAGCCGGAAATACTGCTGAACAGGCCGGTGATCGTTCGGAAACTGATTCACCATCTGGACGATCGCCTCCAGCGCCCGGTCATTATCCCCATATGCAATCAAAGAAGAAATCCTGCGGAACATGGAATTGGCTTCCTCACCGGAAATCTCCTCGGGCGTGAGCATTTTCTGCCCATTCACGGCACGATAGTGGTTGATCGCGTCCAGCACCACAAAAGCTTTGTGACAGTGAGGACAAATATCGGTATAGCGGGAACTCTCCACCCGCACCGGCTGCCGACAATAAACGCACAATGCCTGCTCTGACGACATGACAATCTCTCCTATACTAAAGTATAATCGAACAGATTATATCATAGTTTCTCCGGTTTGGAAAGACCCGTACGCAAAATTACAATGCATTCCGGAAGGTTTTAAGCCTCTGCACCGGCAGGGCATTGAAAAAGCCGGGGCGTTATGGTATGATGAATAAAAGAGACAAAGGAGGTCATGCTATGGATCGTGAACAATTCAAAAATCCGGGGGCCGGGTACCGCGGCGCCCCTTTCTGGGCCTGGAACGGAGATCTGCGCAAAGAGGAACTGGAGAGACAGATCGATGTATTTGAACAGATGGGTTTCGGAGGCTTCTTTATGCATGCCCGTGCGGGCCTGATCACGAAATATTTGAGCGATGAATTTATGCAGAGCGTGAGGGACTGCTGCCTCAAAGCCGGGCAGAAAGGCATGAAGGCCTGGCTCTATGATGAGGACCGGTATCCTTCCGGCCCGGCGGGCGGCCTGGTGACGCGTAATCCCGCTTATACGAGGCGTTTCATCCGCTTTTCGCCAGAAGCCCTGCCGCTGGAGATCCTGGCCGATTACGATGTGCAGCTGGACAGCTCAGGCGACCTGGCGGCCTACAGCCGTCTGCCTGGGGCGTCCGGCTGTGGGACCTGGCACGCGTATTACGAGAAACAGCCAGCCACGACGGACGAGCAGCAGACCTATGTCGATACGCTGAACCCCGAAGCGATCAAGGCCTTCCTGCAGATTACCCATGAGCGGTATAAAGAGACGGTCGGGGAATTCTTCGGCAATATCTCCCCGGGGATTTTTACGGATGAGCCGCAGTACGCGCGGGGGACACGTCTGCCCTTTGCCAGAGAGCGGGGCGAAGTTGTTATTCCCTGGACGGACGGGTTCGCGGAAGGCTTCCGCGAGGCCAAAGGATTTGATATACTGGATCATCTGCCCGAGCTGGTCTGGAATCTGCCGGACGGCAGGGTTTCTTCGGCCCGCTATCATTATTATGATTATCTGGCGGAGCGGTTCGCTTCCTCCTTCAGCGATACGATCGGCGCGTGGTGCCGCGCGAACGGCCTTAAGTTTACCGGGCACCTGATGGGGGAGGGCCTGCTGGACGGGCAGGCGACCGTCGCCGGTGAAATGATGCGCAATTACCGTGCCTACGATATCCCGGGTGTGGATGTACTCGGCGCGCACAAGCTGGAGATGACGACGCTGAAACAGTGTCAGTCGGCCGTGCGCCAGCAGCATTCGGACGGGCTGATGAGCGAGCTCTACGGAGTAGCCGGCTGGGAATATGATTTCCGCGGGCACAAGACGCAAGGGGACTGGCAGGCCGCGATGGGCGTGACGCTTCGTGTTCCCCACCATGCGCATTATACCTTTAACGGAGAATCCAAGCGCGATTATCCGGCCTCGATTTCTTATCAGGACTGCTGGTATGACCAGTATCCACTGATCGAGGACCATTTTGCGCGGATCAACGCGGTCTTTGCCCAGGCCGATCCTGTGGTCACGATCGGCGTCCTGCATCCGATCGAGACGACCTGGCTGCATCTCGGCCCCTCGGACCGCTCCGGAGCAGTCATCCAGCGGCGGCAGCGTCAGTTCGAAGGCCTGATCCGGACCCTGCACCAGAACTTCCTGGACTTTGATTTTATCAGCGAATCGAGGCTCCCCGGACTCTGCCCGGAAGGAGGTTATCCGCTGCAGGTCGGCGCGATGGCCTACCGGACTGTGGTGGTTCCCGCGCTTGAAACCATGCGTTCGGATACGCTCCGGAGGCTGGAGCGCTTTGTCGAAGGGGGCGGCCGCCTGATTTTCATGGGCGCTTGTCCGGCCTATGTGGATGCGGTTCCTTCCGATGCCGTGCGTCCGCTCTATGAACGCTCCACGGTAATCGCGGACGATCTGGAAGAGCTCCTTGCGGCACTGGATGACCTGCGGCCGCTTAAGGTAAGCCGTCCGAGCGGAATGCCTGTGGACAGCCTGATCCATCAGCAACGCCGCGATGCGGACGGGGACTGGATCTTTATCGCAGGGATCAAAACGCTCCCGAGTCCCGATGTGGACATCCCGAACCAGGGTATCAAGTACAATGTCGGCCAGCTGTATCAGACCGAGACGCTGCGCTTTGCCCTGCGCGGAGAATACCGCCTGGAGGAGTGGGACACACTGACCGGCGAGATTCATCCGCTGCAGGCCGAGTCCCGGAACGGTTGGACAGTCTGGAGCCGACGCTGGTTCATGCATGACAGTCTGTTGCTGCGGATGATTCCCTGCAGCGAGCAGGGGCTGGTACCGGCCGACCCGGATGCGTGGAAACGCGAATATCTGCGTAATACGCCTTTTGAGAGCGAGCGGGGCAGACGCCTGCAGAAGGCGGTCCCGGTCACCCTTGACGAGCCAAATGTCTGTCTGCTGGATATGGCAGAATATGCCCTCGATGACGGTCCATGGCAGCCTCTGTCGGAGCTGCTCTCCGCAGAAAACATCTGCCGCGCGCAGTGCGGCCTCCCGATCCGCAAACGCGCGATGCGCCAGCCCTATCAGATACCGATCCGTCCAGCCGAGCACCGTATAAGAGTGCGTTTTACGGTGGAAAGCCGCGTCTATGTGAGCGGTGCAAAGCTCGGTATGGAGAGTATGACAGAAGCCACCGCCCTCTGGGACGGCCGGACGATTCCGCTCCATCCGGAAGGCTGGTACGTTGATCCTGTCATTCAGACTACGTCTCTGCCTGAAATCACGCCCGGGAAGCACTGTCTGGAGATGACCTTCCCGCTCGGCTTGAATACAAAGCTCGAATACCTTTATCTGCTGGGCGATTTCGGCGTTGAACTCAGGGGTGTAAGCAAAACCCTGACCGAACCCGTGCGCGAGCTGGCCTTCGGCAGCTGGGTGCACCAGGGCCTGCCTTTCTATGGCGGCAAGCTGACCTATCACACCGAGATGGAGACGGGCCGATCCGCCGTCCTCCGTATCCCGCAGTATCGCGGAGCGCTGGTCCGCGTCAGCGTGGACGGAACCGACCGCGGCCCGATCATTTATTCGCCCTATGCCATGCTGATCGACGGCTTGCAGCCCGGTACGCACCGCTTTGACCTGACGCTGTACGCGACCCGCTATAACACGTTCGCCGCACTGCACCATCTGGGCACGATACCTTTCTCGCAGGGGCCTGACTGCTGGCGTTCGACCGGTGACCTCTGGAACGATGAATACCAGCCGATCGCCCAGGGCATCCTGAGTTCGCCGCGCTGGTATGATACGTCGCTCAGCACGGACAATTGAAAACCACTGTATCGGAAGGGCAGGGGCCTGCGCAGGCTCCTGCCCTTTTTCTCTGCAGCACAACAAAAAATCCTTACCGGATACCGGTAAGGATTAACGTGGAGATAAGGGGATTCGAACCCCTGACCTTCTGAATGCCATTCAGACGCGCTCCCAACTGCGCTATACCCCCAAGGACAAAACGTATTATACCATAGGTGACAGAGGTTGTCAACAGTTTTTTTGGAAATCCTGAATTGTTTGATTGGGGTATTCGTGATCAGCAGAACATGGACTGGCCAAGAAATGGGATTACCAGAAAAACCTTGCATTTACCACCGTTTTGTGTCATAATAAAACTGGTGCAGTTTATTCAGGATCATGCACAGATCCGTTCATTCATATGTATGCAAATAGAACAACAAACAGGATCCAGAGGAGAGATAAATGCTTCAGATCAAAGATATTCATAAGCAGTACAAGACCGGCGGACTGGTCCAGAAAGCCCTGGACGGCGTCAGTCTGAATCTGCGGGATAACGAGTTTGTGGCGATACTGGGGCCGAGCGGCTCCGGCAAAACCACGCTCTTAAATATCATCGGAGGGCTGGACCGCTATGACAGCGGCGATCTGGTGATCAACGGGACTTCAACCAAGCAGTACAAGGACCGGGACTGGGATGCGTACCGCAACCATACCATCGGTTTTGTGTTCCAGAGCTATAATCTGATTCCGCACCAGACGGTGCTTTCCAATGTGGAGCTGGCGCTCACGATCGGCGGCATTTCCAAGGGGGAGAGGCGGCGCAAGGCGCAGGAGGCGCTCAGACAGGTCGGGCTGGGGGATCAGATGCACAAGAGGCCCAGCCAGATGTCCGGCGGACAGATGCAGCGGGTGGCGATTGCGCGTGCGCTGGTGAATGACCCGGATATTCTGCTCGCGGATGAGCCGACGGGCGCGCTTGACAGTGAAACCAGCGTGCAGGTCATGGAGCTGCTCAAGGAAGTTGCCAAAGACCGTCTGGTCGTCATGGTCACGCATAATCCGGAACTGGCGGAACGTTACGCGACGCGGACGGTGCGTCTGCGGGACGGGAAGATCACGTCTGACAGTGATCCGTACCTGCCGGCTGATGTGGAGGAGGCCGTGCACCGCAAGATGGGCCGGGCCTCGATGTCGTTCCTGACGGCGCTGGCGCTCAGTTTTAATAACCTGAGGACAAAATTTACCAGGACGATCCTGGTGGCTTTTGCGGGTTCGATCGGCATCATCGGTATCGCGTGCATTCTGTCATTGTCCAACGGGGTGAACCTGTATATTCAATCCATAGAAGAAGAGACGCTCTCGGAGTATCCGATGCAGATCACGAGTGCCAGTTTTAATTTTCTGGCGATGATGGAATCGGCACAGGAGAACGCGTCGTATGAACGCAGCGAGGGGACGGATGTCCTCGAGAGGAGGATGGCGACCAACCTGTTTTCACGCATGAGCGCGAACGACCTCGCGGCGCTCCGGAGAGCGATCGAAGCGGATAAAGAGCAGATCATGCGCTACGCGAACGCGATAGAATACCGCTACCAGGTGGTTCCGCTGATCTACCGCCGGGAGGGGAACTCGATCCGGCAGGTCAATCCGGATCTGACTTTCCAGGCGCTCGGCTTTGGCAATTCGACGTCGATTTTTTCGACCGCGATGGCGACCGATATCTTTAACGTGCTGCCGGAAGACGAAAATATGTATGTCAATCAGTATGACGTCAAGGCGGGGCACTGGCCGCAGAACTCAAACGAGTGCGTTCTGATCGTTTCGGGTTCCGGGCGGATCAGTGATTTGGTACTCTATACGCTTGGCCTGAAAGATGCGGCCGAGCTGGATGAACTGGTCAAAAATTTCGCAGCTGGGCAGAATACTGAGGTCAGCAATACGCCGCTCGGCGAATATAAATTCGAAGACTTCCTGGGGATCGAGTTCAAGCGGATCCGCCAGTCCGACTGCTACCTGTATGACTCGGAGTATCATGTCTGGACGGATAAATCCGACGATCCCGCTTACATGAAGAAACTCGTGCTTAACGGTGAGACGCTGACGATCGTTGGCGTTGTGATGCCCCGGGAGGATGCCTCCGCGGCGATGCTTTTATCCGGGATCGGTTATCCGGCATCGCTGGTACGGGATATCATTCAGGAGACTGCCGACAGTGAAATTATCCGGCAGCAGCTGGATGATCCGACCGTCAATGTATTTACGCAGAAGCCCTTCGGGGATGAGTCGGAGAGACAGGGGCTGAATATGGAGACCCTGTTTAAGGTGGACGAAGAGGCGCTTGCCAAGGCATTTTCCTTTGATACGGATCAGCTGGACGTGGATACGTCCGACTTCCTGGATCCGGATGATCTCGACATGAGCGATCTGGTGGATACGTCCGGGATCAGCGCCGCGATGCCGTCGATCTCCGCACAGGAGCTGTCCAATCTGCTTAACGGCATTAAGGTGGAGGTTTCCACAGAGAATCTGGGCAAGCTCTTCCAGCAGGTCATGGAGGGGTACATGGATTACGCGGCCAAGGATCCTTCCACGGATTATTCCAAATTGGGCGAATCGGTGCAGACCTATCTGCAGACGGACGAGGCGAGGGCGCTCCTGCGTAAAGACCTGGAGCAGCTGGTGCGGGAGAGCAATCTGGAGCAGCTGACCGAGCCGCTTATCCGCGACATGGTGCAGCACATTCTGGAAGGCTATCAGGCTTATGCCGAAGCGAACGGGATCTCTCCTGAGGAGTTCGGCACAGAGCTGCAGACCTATCTGGATACACCCGAGGGACGTGCGCTGATGCAGCAGGAGATCGACCACCTGACTGAGGAGCTTTCCAAGGTGGATATCACGGATGAACAGATCAGGGCGGTGCTGCAGAACCTTTCCGACGGATACGACCGGTATGCGGCGGAGAACGGCCTGCCCGAGCCGTCCAAGATTTCGGAATCTTTTCGCGAGTATCTGCAGACGGACGAGGGCAGGAAACTCATCCAGGACGGGCTGGAAGATGTGGTCAACCTGGATGAGATCGAGAAGCAAATGGCTTCCGGGATGAATACAATGTTCTACAGGTACGGGAAAACGATCGCGAGCACGATTTCCTCCATGATGACTTCCATGACGGAGCGGCTTGCCGAGACCGTGCAGGGAGCGTTTGGCTCCGCGATGGAGTCCATCATCTCGCAGATGGATAAGGCCTTCCAATTCGATGCCGACAGCTTTGCCGACGCTATCAGTCTGACGATGAATGAGAAGGATCTGCAGGAGCTGCTGACTTCGCTGACGTCTTCGCAGATCACGACCTACGAGAACAACCTCAAGAAGCTCGGCTACGGTGATCTGGAAGTCCCCTACGAAATCGACATCTATCCGCGCAATTTCGAGAGCAAGAACGAGCTGAAAGCCTGGCTGGATGCCTATAACGCGCGGATGGAGGCGGAGGACCAGAAAGAAAAAGTCATCCGCTACACGGATGCGGTCGGGACGCTGATGTCCTCCGTGACCGAGATCGTCAATGCCATCAGCATTGTGCTGATCGTCTTTGTCGCGATTTCACTGGTCGTTTCCTCGATCATGATCGGCGTCATCACTTATATCAGTGTACTGGAGCGCCGCAAGGAGATCGGTATTCTCCGCGCGATCGGTGCTTCCAAACATAATATCTCCAACGTATTTAACGCGGAGACCTTTATCATCGGGCTGCTTGCGGGTCTGATCGGCGTCGGTGTAACGTTGCTGATTCTGATCCCCGGCAACCAGCTGCTGCAGTCCCTGACGGGGCGTGCGGATATTTATGCCTTCCTGCCCGTCGATTCGGCCGCGATCCTGGTCGTGCTCAGCATCATACTGACCCTGATCGGCGGACTGATTCCTTCGCGCAAGGCGGCCAAGAGCGATCCGGTGGCGGCGCTCAGAACAGAATAACAGAGGTGTTGAGTTATGAAGAAAATGACAGCGGACAGAAGCCCGTACGGGAAGAATGTTTTTGTGACGGGTGCGTCGAGCGGCATCGGCAAAGCTTGCGCCGAGGCTTTCGCGGCGGCGGGCTTTCATGTGGTCGGTGTATCGCGGCATATCGAAGAGGATGAACGCCTCTTTGAGGGCGGCGGATCTCTGCGGACCATGCCGATGGATGTGACGGATGCCGAGGCGGTGCATCGGGTCGTATCCGGGATGGAACAGGTCGATATCGCCGTGCTCTGTGCCGGAATGGGTGTGGCCGGGCCTGCGGAGGAGCTTCCCATGGATCTGGCCCGGCTGCAGATGGAGGTCAATTATTTCGGCGTGCTGCAGGTGGCCTCCGAGATCCTGCCGCGCATGCGCGAGCAGGGGAAGGGCCTCTTCATGGTCATGAGCTCCATCGCAGGCAAAGTCCCGATCCCGATGCAGTGTCATTATTCTTCCAGCAAATACGCACTGGAGGCCTATGTCGAGGCCGTCAGGATGGAGATGAAGCCCTTTGGCGTGCGCGCGGTGCTGCTGGAACCGGGGGATACCAAAACGGGCTTTACTGCGAGCCGTCAGAGCAATGTTCGCGAGGATTCTCCCTATGCCGGGATCTGCCGCACCAGCGTCGCCCGCATGGAAAAGGACGAGCAGAACGGCCGTCCGCCTGAATCCGCCTCCGACGTGGCACTGCGCATGAGTATGCGCCGCAATCCACCCGTCAGAGTCGCGATCGGCTTTGAATACAAGCTCCTGATGTTTATCCTGCGTCTGGTCCCCGACCGGATGAAATCATGGATCCTCGGGCTGATGTACCTGCCCGGATGGAAAGGCTAGAATTACGCCGCAGGGACTTGTATATTGATCGTATTTTTGGTATGATAGGATTGATCTGATGGGAGGAGAGATAGTATGAAAGCACCGTTTTCCCCTTATCTTGCGGGGATCGCGCCCTGCATGAAGCAGCTGGTGAACGACCTTGGCCGGGATTATGACTATGTCAGCGTATTGTCCACGGATTCGGTCGGCTTTACCGTAGTGATCTCACAGCATAATAAGGCGGTTTCCAATTCCAATATGACGACGGAGAGGGGCAATGTGGTCCGCGTCCGCCGCAACGGCCTCTACAGTGAATATGCTTTCAATCAGGTGCAGCCGGATCAGGCGGACCGGATGGCGGATCAGATCCGCAGAGCATTGGAGGCGCAGATGGCTTTGCTGGAGCAGACCGGGTCCGGGGTCTACAGCACGGGTCCGGTGCAGGATGATCCGATCACGCTTTTTGTAGAAAAGGAAACGGGGACCCTGCCCGAAAAAGCGGATATTCAGGGCCTGATCGATCTGCTGACACGCGTTTCCGACCAGGGTATGCAGGCGGATCCGGGCATGCTGGAGTGCTCGGTCAATGCACGCTCCACACATATTTCCAAGATGTTTCTGACGGCGAACCGCGACATGCGGCAGAGCTATGTGTATTCGGAGGCTTCGATCATGAACGCTGCGGCGAATCAGGACGGCGAAAACCGCATGGTTTATGAGGGGATTTCCGCCTGCGCCGGCCCCGAGATCTTTGAAGGCCTGCTGGATAAAGGGCTGGAGATCAATGAAAAAACACGCAAGGTGATGGAAGCAGGCCATGTAGTTCCCGGCGAATACGATATCATTACCGATCCGGGCATCAGCGGCCTGATCGCGCACGAGGCCTTCGGGCACGGCGTCGAGATGGATATGTTTGTGAAGAACCGTGCCCTTGGCAAAGACTATATCGGGAAGCGTGTAGGCTCCGATCTGGTGACCATGCATGAGGGAGCGCTCTGCGCGGACAGTGTCACGGCCTTTGCTTTTGATGACGAGGGGACGCTCGCGGGCGACGTGACCGAGATCGACCACGGGATCCTGAAGACCGGTATCTGCGATGCGCTAAGCGCCGTCCGTCTGGGGATCCGGCCGACAGGCAACGGCAAGCGCGAGAATTTTGCACATAAAGCGTATACCCGCATGACCAATACGGTCTTTGATTCCGGCGAGGACTCACTGGAGGATATGATCGCTTCGATCGATTACGGATACCTCCTCGAGGGGACGGAGAGCGGAATGGAAGATCCGAAGCACTGGGGCATCCAGTGCATTATGGCGCGCGGGTACGAGATCGAGCATGGCAAACTGACGGGTAAAGTGGTTGCCCCTGTCATCATGACGGGCTATGTGCCCGACCTGTTGGGATCGATCTCCATGGCGAGCCGTGACCGCCGCGTCGACGGCAACGGCGCCTGCGGCAAAGGCTATAAGGAGTGGGTCAAAGTGGCTGACGGAGGCCCCTACCTCAAGATGAAAGCGAGGCTTGGGTAATGGACAGACAAGCATATCTGGATCAGATCGAATCGATGATCCGCGGCCTGGATCAGGACGGATACGAAATTACCGACGAGCATACCAGGGGCTGGGAATTCTACTTTATTCGCCACGAGCTGGATCAAAACCGTGTCAAAGATGTGGACCGGCTGGAGATCACACTGTATAAAAAGTCGGAGGATGGGCAGTTCCTGGGGAGCGCCACAGGTGAGATCCCCGAGGGGCTCGGCAGGGACGAGATACTGAAGGCGCTGCAGGATCTGCTTTTCCAGGCAACGCTTGTGCGGAACCCTGTATATTCGCTGAATCAGCCGGATTCGTGTGCACCTGCTCCACAGGAAAGCGAGCCGATCGATCTGGCAGAGATCGCCGGAAGCTATATCCGCGCCATGAAACAGGTCCCCGAGACCGCGGCCGAGGACATCAATTCTTACGAAATCTTTGTCAATGAACTGACCACGACGTTCCGCAATTCCGAAGGCATCCGGATCCGCAGCCGCAGACCTTCCTCCATGATCGAGGTCGTTGCCAACGCAAGGCGAGATGGACACGAGATCGAACTGTACCGCAATTATAAATCCGGGACCTGTGACAGCGATAAACTGGTGCGGGATCTGACCGAGACACTCCGCTGCGGCAGGGACAAACTGGAGGCGGGTCCGACCCCCAAACTCGGCACGGCGACAGTGATCCTGTCCACCGAGGCAGCCGTTTCACTCTATGAGTATTTCCTGTATCAGATGCACGCGATGCTGAAGCTGCGCGGGCTTTCCACATGGGAGCTCGACCGGCCGATCGCTGAGGATGTCATCGGAGACAGAATCACGATCCGCGCGGTGACCGAATTGCCTAATTCCTCCGAAAACAGGCTTTTCGATGAAGAGGGCGCGCGTATCACGGACAAATATCTGCTGACCGGCAATATTCCCCGGAGTTTCTGGGGTCCCCGGCAGTTCAGCCAATATCTGGGCCTGGAAGAAAGCTTTATCGTCCATAATTTTGTGGTGAGCGGCGGGAGCCGCAGCGCGGCAGACCTCCGCAAAGGCGATTATCTGGAGCTTCTGGAGTTCTCGGATTTCCAGGCGGACCCGATGACGGGTGATATCGCCGGTGAAATCCGCCTGGGCTACTGGCACCATGACGGAAAGGTCGATGTGGTATCGGGGGGCTCCGTTTCGGGGTCTCTTAAGGATTATCTCAAAGAGATGTATATCTCTGAAGAGACGGTGCAGTATAATTCCGCGGTGATTCCCGCGGTGACCCGTCTGCAGAATGTCACTATTACCGGAGTCAAGGACCCGGACTAATCAATTATAGGAGGTATTCAAATGGATCAGTATGAAGAAGAAAAGGGGACCTTTCTGGACACGCTGAAAGAGGTCTTCACGGTCATTACCGGCATGATCAAAAAGGGCATGAAGGTCTATCTGGATGTTACCCGCGATGACAAGATCTTCATCAGCATTCCGCTCACCATCCTGGCGGTGATTACGGTTTTTGCCTTCTGGCTGGTGCTGATCGTGCTGGTTGCCGGCCTGTTCCTGGGCTTGAGGTACCGCCTGCGCAGCGAGAATGCGGACCGTGACGACAAGGTCAACCGCGTACTTGACAAGGCTGCGGACAAAGCCCGCGAGGCCAAGGAAGGCATCAAGAATTACATGGATGAAAAGGCGGACGATGTTCCGGACGAAGATTCCACCCAAGAATAATTCGATGCCGAGATATCTGACAGTCGTTATCCCGTATCTGCGGGAAGACCAGCGCGGCCCCCTTCTGGAGGCCGCGCGGCGTAATGGCTTTGAAGTCAGTTTTTTCCTGAGCAATGCCGAGGCGCTGCCGCATCTGGCCGAAGCCGAAGTGATTCTGGGCTCGGGCACGGAACTGATCCGTCATGCCCCTAAGCTCCGGTGGTTCTGCAGTATGACAGCCGGGGTGGAGCATTATCTGCGCGCGGATGTGGTGCCCGCGGACGTGCTCTTCACGAATTCCGCCGGTGCTTTTGGTGTGTCCATCGCGGAGCATGTCATGATGGTTACGCTGGAGCTGCTCAGGAATCAGGAAGGTTACCGGAGGATCATGCAGGAGAGGCAATGGGTCCGGAATCTTCCTTTCCGTTCGATTAAGGGAAGCAGGATCCTGATCCTGGGTACCGGTGATATCGGGATCGAGGCCGCGCGGAGGTTCAGGGGCTTTGAACCGGCACTGATCCGCGGTATCAACCGTTCGGGCAGGTGCGAAGAGGATTGCTTCGACCGGATCGGGACGAGGGAGGACCTGGAGGATTGGCTCCCGCAGACGGATATCCTGGTGATGAGTCTTCCGGGAACGCCCTATACGCGGCATTATCTGGATGCCGGGCTGATCGGACTGCTGCCGCCTCAGGCCATTGTGATCAATGTCGGACGGGGCATGACGATCGATCAGGAGGCCCTGGTTCAGGCTCTGCAGGAAGGAAGGATCGCGGGCGCGGCGCTGGATGTCTTTGAACAGGAGCCCGTGCCGCAGGACAGCCCTCTGTGGGAGATGCCGGGCCTGATCATGACGCCCCATATCTCGGGCAATATGGCACTCCCCTATACGGTGAAACGCTGCGTGGAACTATTTGTGGAAGATCTGGACCGGTACTGCCAGGGGCAGCCGCTCCTGCGTACGGTGGACAGAAAGGCAGGTTATTAATATGATTCAGGATATCGCGCCGCGGCATCTGGATAACCAATACAGACCGGGGCAGAAGGTCGGACCGGACAGCTGGATCCTGTATTTCGAAGGGAATAAGCTCGCTGTCGGAGGGACGGACGGGCAGATCCTTTTCCCGCGGTGGAAGGATCTTGTGACGGAGGAGGAGCCAGTCTACCTCTTCTCAGTGGATCAGGAGGATTTCTTTCTGCTGCGGCAGAAGACGGAGATCCCCGGGGAGTTCGTCATGGAGACGCTCCGCGGTCTCCGCAGCAACAGCCGTGGCCCAAGGTATATGATTTTCGCGGCAAATACGGGGATTCAGCTTGCGCACTGGTACCAGGACAACCGTTTCTGCGGACGGTGCGGCACTCTGACAGAGCTTGCCACGGATGAGCGTGCGATCATCTGTCCGCAGTGCGGGCGGAGGATCTATCCGAGGATCGTGCCCGCGGTCATCGTCGGCGTGACGAATGGCTCCAAACTGCTGATCACCCGCTATGCGAACAGGCCCTTTGTCCATAACGCGCTGGTGGCCGGTTTTACCGAGATCGGAGAGACGCTGGAGCAGACCGTCGCCCGCGAAGTCAGGGAAGAAGTGGGGCTTAGCGTAAAAAACATCCGCTACTACAAATCCCAGCCCTGGGGCATGGTGGATGACCTGCTGGCAGGCTTTTACTGCGATGTTGACGGTGATCCGGCTGTGCATCTGGACGATGGCGAGCTCGCAAGCGCTATCTGGACCGAGAGCGGCGAGATCATCGGTCAGCCCGATGATTTCAGCCTGACCAATGAAATGATGATACATTTCCGCGAGACCGGCGGAAAGGTCTGACGGACAGGCCGCGGCTGACCGGGCGGAATAAATGACCGTTGGAGGGGTGCGAGATGGAAAAGTATGCAAAATACAATAATACAGTGGTGCGGCTACGGACCACATTCGGGAGCGTTTTTACCGGAGAATGCGAGTATTGTTCACCGGATTTTGTAGAGTACGAATTGGGTGTGAATGAAGAAGGTCTGAAGATCAGAGGAACTCTGGTGGAAGACGGCGTCACCGAGGAAGTCGAGAACTTCATTGTTTACGGGAGCCTCGTCGAGGAGATCGAGATGCTGCGTCCGGAGGCCTGTTTCCCCGTGCGCGACTGGCCGGAAGCAAAAGTGGAGATCGCCGAATGGTTCCACGAGAGATGGGGGGTTCCTCTGGAGGCTTATCAAAAAAGCATTTCAGCGTGCCTGTGCGAAGAAGATTCTGTGCCGCAGTGGTACGTTGTCGTCCGTGGAAGTAAGATCATCGCCGGCTGCGGCGTGATCGAGAATGATTTCCATGAGCGGAAGGACCTTACTCCGAATGTGTGCGCTGTTTATGTGGACGAGGAATACCGTAATCAGGGGATCGCAGGCTATCTGCTCCAGTATGTTTGCAAGGATATGGCCCGGATGGGCTTTACGACACTGTATCTCCTGACTGACCATACCGGCTTCTATGAGAGATATGGCTGGGAGTTTTACTGCGGGGTCCGGGGAAGCGACGGGGAGATGTCGAGAATGTACGTGCATCACGCGGAGTAAGCTGCTTTGGATCATCAGGAATCGAGGATAAAAATGAAACAGTATAAAATCGCGGTTATCCCGGGCGACGGGATCGGGCCGGAAGTTATGCGGGAAGCCGTCCGGGTGCTGGAGAGGGTATCCGAACTGGACGGATCCTTCGGATTCGAGTTTACAACCTATCCGTGGGGATGCAAGTATTATCTGGAAAACGGAAAGATGATGCCGGATGACGGTATCGGGATCCTGAAGGATTACGATGCGATCCTGCTCGGTGCGGTCGGCTACCCGGGAGTGCCGGACCATATTTCCCTGAGGGATCTGCTGCTGAAGATCCGCCATGACTTTGATGAGTATGTCAATCTCAGGCCAGTCAAGCTCTTAAAAGGCGCCCCCTGTCCGCTTAAAGATGTGGAGCCCGCCGACGTGGATATGATTTTTGTCAGGGAGAACAGCGAGGGCGAATACTCCGGAAGCGGCGCGTGGCTCTATCCGGATTCTCCACAGGAAGTAGTGATCCAGAACGGTGTTTTCTCCCGCAAAGGCTGCGAGAGGGTGATCCGGTATGCCTATGAACTCGCCCGCAAGGAAAAGAAGTCGCTGACCAGTGTCTCCAAAGGCAATGCACTCAATTATTCCATGGTTTTCTGGGACCGGGTTTTCGAGGAAGTGGGCCGGGATTATCCCGATGTCAAAACGTATAAGCTGCTGGTTGACGCGGCCAGTATGTTTATGGTTAAAGATCCCGCACGCTTTGGCGTGGTCGTCACGTCTAACCTCTTCGGCGATATTCTGACGGATCTCGGTGCGGCCATCGCGGGAGGCATGGGTCTCGCGGCGGGTGCGAATCTTAATCCCGAGAGGACTTATCCCTCCATGTTTGAACCGATCCACGGTTCCGCACCGGATATCGCAGGCCGCGGCATCGCGAACCCTCTGGCCAGTATCTGGGCCGCCTCGCAGCTGCTCGATTTCTTCGGCTATGAAGACTGGGGTAAAAAAATCATCGACGCGATCGAAAGAATGCTGGTCGAACGGCGTAATCTGACACCCGACCAGGGAGGAACCGCAACGACGGAAGAATGCGGGAAGGCCCTCACAGAACTGCTGCAATAGGCATCAATACAGTAAAAAATGCCTCCGGATCAATTGATCCGGAGGCATTTTTGCTGTGTGAAAGAATGTAGAAGCTGCGGCGGATTCACATGTCCGGCAGGGAATTACTCCCCGCCGCCGTCCTCAGAACCGCCATCATCATCTCCGCCGTCATCGTCATCATC
>JAFRZL010000008.1 GCA_017442535.1 Bacillota bacterium
CGATCGCCCGCGCCGTTCTTCGCAATTCACCGATCCTGATCTTAGACGAAGCGACCTCCGCCGTCGATACCGAAACTGAAGCCCAGATCCAGGACGCCATCGAACGCCTGGCAGGCTCCCGCACGATGCTGGTGATCGCACACCGGCTCTCCACCGTCATGCGGGCCGACCGCATCATCGTCCTCGAAGACGGCCGGATCGCCGAGCAGGGGACCCACCGCGAACTGATGGAACAGAACGGCCTCTACCGCCACCTCTGGGACATCAGCCTGCGGCTGAATGAAGGGTCGTAAAAAACTGCCGTAGAAATATTTACATAATCACGGGCTTGCTATATAATAATTTTGCACACAAAAAAAATGATTTGGTGGTGATAAATATGAGCAAGACCGATTCCTATATCAGAGCCGTTTTTCTAATTATATCTTTATCATTTATGCTTCTGATCGGATGTGGAAAAACAGGGAAGGCTGATCTGGATCTGCCGATCAAGGCGATTAAATGGGGCAGTTCTCAGGAAGATGCGGTGAAAGCCTTGGGAACAGCGAAAGAGGAGATCACGCAGGAAGGCCTGACACAACTCCTGTGGTCAGATACGCGTATCTGGAATGAAAAAGCATCCTTGCTGCTGCGCTTTGATACGGCAGCAGACAACGGTTTATTCTATGCCGGCATTACTTTTCCGGAGCTTAACGAAGAAAAACTGGTTCAACATATGAAAAAAGAATATGGAGAACCTGTTCGGAAAGATGGAAACATCTACATCTGGGAAAACACAAGTGTCGGGGATCTGCCGGACACCATGCAGGACCAGGTGAAGCAGGCACTTCTCGGAGATTCTTCCGAAATACAGGAGGGAATCTGGAATACGATCTTGAAAGAGCCGCTGGTGCGTATCTCCTTACAGGGAAATAAACTGCTGTATGATGCAGAACACATGGCACTTGTAAGGAAACTTGAATCAAATTGATATTCATACACAAAAGGCCCCTGCCGCACGCACTGTCGGCAGGGGTCCTTGTGTTTTTTCATCCTTTTTTACGATCCAAACGGCCGGAAGCGGTCCTTTTCTGTCAGACAGAGTTCCCGCACCCAGGTCGCATGCTCCGAGGCCGCGTTCAGGAAGCTCTTCGGGTGATGGGCGTCGGATCCGTAGTAGAATCTGCAGCCGCAGTCTTTTGCGATCCGGTAAGGCCGCAGGATCAGTTCCCGTTCCTCATCCGTATATTTGTTGATCGGCGTATTCAGCTCGATGCCGATGCCGACCTTGGCCGCCCGCTTAAACTGGTCCTCATAGACCCGGTCCGGGATCTCCTGGAACAGCTTGATGTGGTTTTCCCACGAATTGTCATAACCGGCCGCCAGCGAACAGGTCATATGCGCGAGCCCCATCTTGTGGAAAGGATAGTTCCCTTCGAGCAGCTGGTCCAGTCGCTCGACGACCAGCGTACGCCGCCGGGAAAGATCTCCCCAGTCCTCATCGCTGATCGTAAAGCCCAGCATATGCAGATGCGTCGTCGGAACGATGATAAAATCAAATACGTCAAAATGTTCTTCCGCAAGTCCGAGCCGGAAATCTTTGTCCATATCGGTCTCACAGCCGAAATACATCCGCACTTCCGGATCCTCCGGAAGCGGCAGGCTTTCCTTCACGTGCGCAATGTCCTGCGGCGCATACCAGTCGCTCGCCCCCGGGACCGCCGCATCCCACAGATGGTCGGTGATGCAGACCTCCTTCAGGCCCTCATCGTGCGCGTACTGAAGGATCCGCTCCGGCGTCTGCTCCGGATCCGCGGAGCAGGACGAGAGAAATGTGTGGATATGATAATCCTGCAAAAAGCCAAACGGTCTGTCTTCCGTCATGGTGGTGCCTCCGCTGTGCCGCTTATTCCGCGATCAGGATCGTATTCATGGTCTTTGCCGGCAGCTTCACCTGCTGAATAATGCAGCCGCACAGGCGGATATTGACATTGACGTCGCCCGGGGTCTGGTTTAATAACAGCACGCCGATCGTTCCGTCCGGATTCTTTACGGCCGCCGCTTCGACCTCGTTTCCATAGACGCTCTTTCCCAGCACGACTGCCCCGGCCTGCACAGCGCCTGCGATCTGCCGCAGGTATTCATAAGCTGGCGTTTTTGTATAGCTTCCGTCTTCTTCATAGACCAGCGACGCCGCGAAACCGCCCGGGACGTGCCGCGGTCCTCCCGTACGGTCGACGATCATGTTCCAGTCGATCCAGCGCTGCATGCCATGGTTCAGATCGCCGATGATATCGTGTGCATAATCCACTGCATCCTGGAGATCGACCGCCTTCGGGTCTTTGCTGGCGAACATCGCCCTCCGGTCCGGATCCATCTTTTCCAGCACTTCTTTGGGGATATCGAATGCGAAGGCTTTTCCCGGGATATGCAGCGGGCAGCTCTCCGAATGCATCAGGACCTTTTCCGGATACCTTCCGTGCAGCAGCGACAGCGCGTCAAAATGATCGCCGGAATACCAGTGATAGGCAAAGCCGCTGATCTCTTCCGCCGCTTCCGGATCGTTCATGAAGGCATCGATGTGCTCGATCGCCCGCTCTTTATTGTGGTCCCAGATGAAGATCTCCACTTTTTCGGTCAGTCCTGCCGCCTTCATCTGCGGATACAGGTGCTCCTTCAGGAAGGTCCTTTCTTCCTCACCGCTCCACAGGCAGCTGTCCCAGTTGGTCGCCGCCGCGGCTTCGTTCTGAATGGAAAGCATCGTTACCGGGATGCCTTCCGCAAGATAGGCCTGGATGAACTTCACCAGGTATTTCGCCCACGAGGCATAGTATTCCGGCTTCAGACGGCCGCCGAAGCACCTTCCCGGCTTCGTAAGATCGACCTGGATCCCGCGTCCGCCGTAGACCGCCGCATCATTCTGCGTCAGTTCCGGCGGCGTCTTCCACTGGTACGGGGGAGACCAGGGGCTTAAGAGCACGTTGATCGGACGGCCGGCGATCGCCATCGCCTCTTTCATCACGGGAATATTCCACTTCAGGTCCCGTGCGATCGAAAAGGTCTCAAGCTCCGGATCCGCGATCGGGTCCGCGACCGCCTGGTACTCTTCCAGGGAATAGTCACAGGAGTCGATGTGCATGCGGACAAAACGCGCGTCCATACCGTCCGGTCCGAACCAGGCCTTCAGCGCCTCCGTCCGGGTCTCCGGGCTCATCTGGCTCAGCAGCCAGCAGGAAGTCTCCGTCATTGCACAGCCAAAACCCTCAAAGGTCTGGAAGGTATAATCCGGATAAATGCCGACGACATGGGATTCCACGGCTTTTCCAATCTCGGATTCCCGCTCGACCAAAAGTTCTTTCTCTTCAAAGGAGACCTTCCCTGTTGTAAGATCATAAAATGTTGTTTTTTGTAATGCTTTCATGGCTCACCCCTTCTTAGCACCGATAACGCACAGCGGGCTTATTCTGTTAATATATTATCAGAAAATCCGGAATAATGATAGATGCTTATACAGGCGGCTTCATCCAGATGATGCCGGATCACAGCGCAGGGACCCCACCGCGAACCGATGGTTTAAATAAATTGACACTACCCTTTGACAGCGCTATTTTAATAATAAAGAATCGTTATAAAGGGGGGTGAAGTGCAGCGTACTATTAACAGTATCCCTTTCTAAAGCTGGTTCCTTTCAGTGACCGGGAAGACAATACGGTTTATTATGTAGATAACTTTACTGTGAATCTATACTTAGAGAATACGATCATTATCACTTCCTCACCTCTGACGAGTCATAATTACACTTTCAGCAAGAAATAATAGAAAAGAGCGGAATACAAAATCCCTCATCGCATTTATTAGGCGGTGGGGGATTTTGCCATATATACCGCAGGGTCACGAGCTGAACGGCGAGTTGCCGAAAAAAAGAGGAGGTCAAGACTGACCTCCTGAAATAGTAGCGGGGGGAGGATTTGAACCTCCGACCTCCGGGTTATGAGCCCGACGAGCTTCCAGACTGCTCTACCCCGCGTTAATATGATTTGCAATGCAACTATGTGCAGAAGCCGATGGGGGGACTCGAACCCTCAACCTGCTGATTACAAATCAGCTGCTCTGCCATTGAGCCACATCGGCAGGCATTTCAATTTTCACGAGCAGCTGATATGTAATCGCTGCTCTGCTCTCGTGATTCGGAGAATCACTCGCTTACATTGAGCCACATCGGCACGCTGATTTACCCTTAAAAGTAAAACATGGGGCCTACAGGGCTCGAACCTGTGACCCCCTGCTTGTAAGGCAGGTGCTCTCCCAGCTGAGCTAAGAATCCATGTTCATCGTCGATATTCAAATACGACCCAGAGGGGACTCGAACCCCTGGCCTCCGCCGTGACAGGGCGGCGCTCTAACCAACTGAGCCACTGGGCCTCATTGCACCCTGAAGATTGCATATAAACTGTAGATCCTTTACAACACCGTTTCCTATCCGTTTCTTTGACGTCTTCCTTTTGAATAAGCCCTCGACCGATTAGTAGCAGTC
>JAFRZL010000009.1 GCA_017442535.1 Bacillota bacterium
GAATCCGCATTCAATTCTCCGCCAAGAACTTCCTTTACCGTGCACTGAAAAAAAGTACACATCTGGTTGGGATCTTCAGACAACCATTGCTCAACTTGAATTACTGCGATCAATTCTGCTTCTTCTGATGCACTGACCAGTGTATAGCGTGTTTCAAGCGATCCTTCAGCTGTTGTTTTTCCGATTCTATTATAGGATGGCTTTCCTTCATTCGAAGCGCATCCTACTAATGCCAATACTGCGAGCAAGAAAATGATTGCACCTATTTTTTTCATTTTAACCCTCCTTGTTTTATATCTATTCCAGGTGATTAAAAAAGCCTTGCTTAAGGAACATACATACGAGGCTGTTTTTTCTCAACAAAGCTTTTTAAAGTTGTAAATGTGTTCTCTTACGGAATCCTTTCACCACCAGTAGAATATTTGCCAGTACGCATGCTCCTGCCAGCGCGATAACTGCCCACAGCGGCAGGGCCGGGCGATACAGATCCTGCGTCAGTTTGGGTGATTCCGACCGCGCCAGATCCATGTCCACACGCAGAAGTGTCTGGTAGAAGCTGACTACTTGCGGCATCTTGCGGAATTCGCTGTTTTCTTTTACATAGGCTTTCAGGGACAAAGCTGTTCCCGACTGCGTTTTTTCTGTGCGATAACGGATCTGCTGAAGCCGTACCAGATCGTTCAGGCGCACGTAATATGCCGTATCATTGGATTTTTGTCCCTCAACCAGGAACGGAACCACCAGCCTCCACCCTTTCTCGCGAGTAGGCAGCGAGACCAAGCCGTAGCAGTAAATGTCGTTCTTGGAGGCCGTGGCGAGCGATGCGTTTTCCTCCAGATAGATCGTGGTTCCCTTGGGGATGACATAGGCCGGCTGTGAGTCCTTGGGCGACGCATAATACTTCAGGTCAAAGGGTGCCTGCATCTGATTGTTCAGCGTCGGTTTGAACATCAGATCCGACGTCTGCGGGAAAGCGTCCCGAATATCGGTCTCTCCCGCCCGGATCTTATCGACCTGTGTGTAGAACGTTTCGAGTTCAGTGGCCGCCTCCTCGGTCCCGGTATGGTCGACCAGCTCCTTTGACATGTCGCGGAAAACCCATTTCTGCATCTGCAGATTCGCAAATGCCGGCTCAAAGAGGAAAGTTAACACGGCCAGAAGGCCGATGCATAATACAATAAGCAGAGGCTTTATTAAGCGTTTCATGAGTCACAACCTCCTTTAGTTTAGTTTGGGCGAAAATCCTACATTGGACTGCGTCTATTTTCTGACACTGCCTTTTATTCGTTCATATGGATACCTCTTCCTTCCTTTTCAGGCATTGTGCGCCAGTCTGTATTCCGCCGGACTCATATAGTCCAGATACGAATGCATACGTTTTCTGTTGTAAAACAGCTCCACGTATTCGAAGATATCCGCCTTTACCTCTTCTATTGTAGCATACTTCTTTAGATAAATACACTCTCTTTTCGCTGTTGCGAAAAAACTTTCTGAACAGATCCATCACAATTGCCAGATACAAATTTTCTTTTTTATGATCATAGAATAACATGAAACCATGAATAAGTAAATCCCTCCGTAATAAAAAGGGGGTAGAAATGATAAAAATCCAATTTCGACCCCAAAATTAAAAAGAATTGACTGTAAAATATAATTGCGATATAATTAATTATAATTGCTTGCAAGGAGGGGATGTAGTGAAAGTTCTTTTCAAGGAGCTCTTATCTCGGCTCCACATTCATACTCAGCTGGATGGCAAGTGCCCGACCGTCTTCACCGGCGCTTCCTTCCCAAATGGACATGCCATTGCTCCCGGGGTCTTTCCAGGCAGTCACTGCATCCTTTTTCGCGACAGCGTTTTCACCTGTTGCCAGCCACTCCTTAGGAATATAATTCTCTGTCTGCTGATACAGTTCTTTCTGAAAGGCTTCCATGTCCTTCTGATGGACTACGTTGACAATCAGCGTAACCACCTTCCCATCCAGGAAGCGGATATCCAGACTGGCCGGTTCCGTGAGCGAAGGATGTTCAAAGTGACCGATCAACCGGTTAAGCTGTGAGTCATATTCCTCTTCTTTCAACCCTAGTTTAGCGGCCACCTCACTAATGGTCATCCCATAAGATACCGGCACCGGCTCCAGAGTACCGTTCTTGACCGACACAATTTGCTCCAGAAACGGCTTATCCGAAGCAACACTGGCTTCCGAAGTCTGTCCCTTACATGAGCATAACAGTATCGCCGCGAGTAAAACAGCCATACTAGTCATAAAGATCTTTTTAAAATTGAATTCCCAGTCCATATACTTTATAACTCCTTTCGTGAGAATACGAATGACCATTGCAACACAGCTTTTTTTACGACTGTAAATGTGTTCCCTTACGGAATCCTTTCACTACCAGTAGAATATTTGCCAGTACGCATGCTCCTGCCAGCGCGATAACTGCCCACAGCGGAATAGCAGCCTTGAAAAGATCCGGCGATTTATATGTCTCATTATGAAGCAATGACATGTCGTTAAACAGCAGCTCCGCCTTCATGTAGAAAGATTCCGACTGCCTATACCTTTTGCTAAAGCCTTTGACCAGAAATGAATAGGTAACGGCATCTTCCGACGCAGGCTCGGCATCGGCTTTATATCTGAATTGCTGCAGAGCTTGCAATGCCTCCATCTTTACATAATAGTATCCTTGTAATTCCGGCCTCTCTGCGGAGACAAAAGGCCTTACGAGTCTCCAGCCTTTCTCGGCGGTGGGCCAGGTATTTAACCCATACCCCCACATGCCGCTATACAGCATGAAAGCTGTTTGAAGCTGGGAGGCGTCCGTATAATCCTCCGGTACGGAAAAATAGACCGTCTCTCCCGTGTGGACAACATAGGCTGGTTCCTTGTCGCCCGGCTCAGAATAATAGCTTATATCAAAGGGAATCTGAACCGCATTCAGCACATTACTGGTTCCACCAGCGGCAACGGCCCAGTGAAAAACGCCATCATCTTTCCCTTGCTTCAATCCTTTGATTGCTTCTTTGTAGTATTCCTGCTTCTCTGCCGGGATATCTGCGTTATAGGTGTTTCCGCCACGCGTCAGATATCTGTGCATATTATAGTTCCATAAAGCAGGGACAAAGAGCGCCGCTAAGATCGCAAGAATTAAAAGATCAACAAGAATAAGAATGAGTATACGGTTCTTTTTCATAACATTAGACCTCCTATTATTATTTTTTGTACTACGTCCCCGCGTGCTTAACTATTAACTATACTGCTAGCTATACTGCTTTATTTCAACACATTGATATCATCTTCTTCTTGATTTCTGCTGTTTATTATATGACAGAGCAGACATACTATCAGCAGCCATGCAGCGTTTTGCTTTTTTATGATCATAGTATAACATGAAAGCATGGAAAAGTCAATTTCTCTGGAAAAATAAGGGGCCGAAACGATAAAAAAACAATTTCGCCCCCCCATTTTAAGAATAACTTGCCCCAAATAGAATAGTTATGATATAATAAATAAGAATTGCTTGCAAGGAGGGAATGTAGTGAAAGTTCTGTTGCTGGAAGATGATCCTGCAGATGCCAGAGAATTCCTGCATCTAATTCGACAAGTCCTAAAGATGATGCGGTGCATATGTTGTACTGGACCGGCGCCCGGCTCAAACACGGGCTGCTCCGCATGCTGCGCGACGAAGCCCTCGCCGGTGCCCACACCGAGTTCTATCAGCTCTCCAAAGGCCTGGAAGTGGAGTATGACCAGCCGACACATGCCTTCCTCAAATTCGATTTTGAAGGCGAGCCGATAGAAGAAGCGCTGCAGAACGGTCAGCACCAGAATGCCAAAGGCACGGGCCGTCTGATCATGCACCTGAACGACGGCACGGTGGTCGGAGAAGCGGAGGAGTAAAAACAAACTATATTTCTTCAAGATTTTATAAACAAAAAAGCCGTTTCCGGCGCTCTCATGAGAGAACCGGGAATGGCTTTTTGATTCAGGAGATTATTATTTGATCACGAGATTAATTGCATCTTCATAGATCCATGGCGTTCCATCTTCTAAGAATTGCCCTATGCGTTCCATCACTAAATGAACTTGGACGATAATCACTTTTTGATGATCGGGCGTATAGGTGATGAATGGCGGGACGGCTCCGCTGTCAATACTAATTGAACGTATTTTGAGCATATCTTGAGAGCGATTATACTCCGCCGCATATTCCTCAATTTTGGCAGCCAGATCAATTTCGGCTAATTCAGCAGCTTCTTCAGATGACATGTCGTCAAATAGATGCTGATTATGCGCTGTGATTTCAAAAACTGTTCCACGATCTGAAATACTGACAACAAGTTTGTCGCAAGTCGCCATTCCCTGCAGGAGTCTGGTGAAATAGACAAAATAGTTTCCGAAATTTTTATCAAGATCTTTGTTCTCTCCGTAATACATTACAGTATCAACGGTATAATTGTCCAGATCAACATCAAAGTACTTAAGAACGGCTTCTTTCGCCTTCAGAACAGCGGTTTCTTCATCAGGAATGACCAGGGGTAATTCATTTTGACTCTGGGACACATCGCGGTACATGACTTTAAAGCCAACCAATTTGCCTGTTCGGCGATTGAATTCAAACTCCTTGGATTCGTCATAAGTCTGATATTTATAGACCTCAACGGCATCAGGCTCAAAATCAACACAACGAGTTTTTACAAACAGGGCTTTGATGGTTTGTCCATCGAAAGATATTTCTCTCTCGGGGGACTCCGTTCCATCTGACACCGGACTGTCTTCGTTCCAGTCCGCGCTCCCGTAGAGATATGCGTGATAGCCATCATCAGGAGATATCTCTTCGGAGTTGACGCCTTCCTTGGATAGAGATTCCTCCATACTGGCTTCGCTTCTGACCTGATAATCATAAGCCCAAACAATCGGTTCAGTCATACTATTACCGGCTGATCCGGTGGAAGATAATGTGGTTTTAGATGTTCCGCATCCTCCCAGCAGAAGCAGTGCCACGATAATTAAACACATCTTTTTCATACTTCATCCTCCTTGTCTTTATTACGGCAACTCAAGGTTGCCGCTTCCTCCAACTACACACATTGCAGCTGCAGCAGATGAATCTGAGTAGAGTTGACAGTTTAATGCTGCAGAAGCAATGGTATAATGATCATCGACTGCCAGATCAGTAAATCTTTCTGCAAATCCATTAAAATTTGCGGCTGTACCATATCCGGTAAAGCCTACAACACAACTTGCACCTTGAACACAAAATCTCTCCACGATGAATGACATCAGGAAAATTCATCTGATATGGTCAGAAGAGATTAAGAAAAATAAGCAGGGCTTAAACGAACTTGATAATATACACAGTACTTTGTCTCGATGACTCTGCTCTCATTCCCGGCAGCCGCGGGATTAGGCAACTCATCACTGGTCATCAACCAGATTTCAGCGTTATCAGGAAGAGAAAACTGCCCAGGCTGTGATAGTTCCGGGTATTTCCCCTGTAGGCTCTTCAGGAGATTATCATAGGCCACTGTTCTTTCTTCAATTGTCTTAAAAGCGACGGCCACGGTGTATGCCAAGACTTTCTCTTCTTGATCCTCCGTAAAGTTTAGATTAAGATACAGATCATCTGTCAGATAATCCGCTCGCTGGTAAGTAAAATCCCTTACTCGTTCCTGGCGCGATTGCAGCAAATCATCTGCTGTCAACCCAAGTATTGTGAGAGCCTCAATTCTGGACTTTCCGTACAGTTCTTCCACATGGTCTATCGGGTTGGATTTAGCTGTATTACTGGCTTTTACGCAACCAGTAATGAGGCTGAGAAGACATGCAATAAGCATACATGCCACAATTCTTCTTTTCATATTATGTCATGCTCCTTTCTAATGACAGATTTACGTTATTGTTGTGCTAGGTATTCACTTAGAATCCTATCAATTTGACTGTATGAGAATAGGAAACGGAATTAATTGTAAACGTGAATGTGATACAATGGGCTCCGATTAGCATCCTTCTAACATTTTCCATAAATCTTTACCTTCTTTCTCAATAGTATTTCCCTTTTTTGCAGCCTTCGATCAACAGGCGAGGGATTTCATTATCCAACATGACAAGACCAGAAACCAAATTTGCAACACCTTAGAAAAAGGTTGCAGTTGTCCATTTCAATAGCTTTTCCTGGTTCTTAAGATCATCACCTCTGTTTTCTGCCCAGCAATAATAGCATAAAGATCATAACAATTATTGGAGGTTCTCTTTTTCAATAATATGAAAACATATGAGAATAAAATAGTCAATACTTTTTGAAGAAATGGGGGTCGAAACGATAAAAAGCATATTTAGACCCCCAAATTTAAAATAGAATTGACCAATTTAGTATGATTATGCTATAATATATTAAATGATAATTTGGAACAAGGAGGGGATGTGGTGAAAATACTATTGCTGGAAGATGATCCTGCAGATGCCAGAGAATTCCTGAATCTAATTCAGCAAGTGCGAAATGAATTAGGAGATAACACTGCGCTAAATGGTTTACAAATGAAGGACGATATAGATGACAATACTTCCTTGGTTCAGGCTTTAGCCGACTGTGATGTTTGCTGGGTTTGTACTATGGATGCATTTTATCAGGCAAACCATGGGGAGTATCCTCTCTGGATTATTGATCTTCGTCTAAACGAGAAGGGGAGCATCAATACCTGGGAACTGTTTGCCCAATATCAACATGCGCATAATGCGGATCCCAGGCCGCCGATTATTTGGGTTTTAAGCCATT
This sequence comes from Bacillota bacterium, assembly GCA_017442535.1. Taxonomy (GTDB): domain Bacteria; phylum Bacillota; class Clostridia; order Lachnospirales; family Bianqueaceae; genus RUG12817. Next base: position 6,778 of record JAFRZL010000009.1, read on the forward strand.
ATTCACATTTGGATGCGGCTGTACGGCAGTTTTTATCAGTTCAGCGGTTTTATTCTAAAACCGAGGCCGGTTATCATCAATTGAAAAATGATTTGACAGATCTATTATCCCCTAAATCTGAGCAGGATGATTTCCGGAAAATTCAATTTCAGACCGGTACAGGAAGCGATCAATCATTTAAAGTGGATTATATTATTGCGATTGCGTCAATGCCTAAGAGCGGGAAAGAATCCTCAAGCCATCGAAGAGCGTATATGCTTTATTATCAGACCAATGAAGATGGCAATGTGATACCATACAGGCTGAATGAGAATCAAAGCCTGCCCAGGGTCCTTAATCTGCTATATGATAAAGGATTTCATGAATTTGAGATGGTCTCCAGAGATCTTATTATCAATACGCATCAACTTATATCGATCTCTGCTGCAGAGAATGGAGGCGTCATTACCATGGCGGGCTATCATAATAATGAGCCCATCCAAGTGAATCGTAAAGTGTATTCTCAGCTTCTCGAAAAGCTGAAACTAACAACCACATAGAAAAGGAGCGGGATTAAAATGAAGGAAGCATGGATAGAATGGATAGTTAAAATGCTCACAGCTATTATTCTGGCAAACACTTTGGCAGGAATGGGTAGTGTGAACAATGTTGAGCAAATCGCAGAAGCAGAATCTGTTCAGGACATTGTTTTTGCATATGCACCAGAAATTGAACAACCATCCTGTGACAGTGAGAACCATTCTCGGACTGACTCTAACGAGTGCCCAAACTGTGGCAACAACTTAATGTTTACCTGCTTGCATGAATGGGATCAGAATGTGACATCCATGCATGATTGCGAAACGGGGTCTTGCATAGTCCTGCATTACCGCAGCCGGGCCCGAAAAAGCTGCCGATTCTGCGGATATACGGCAGACATTGGCTATCATAACTGCTGGCTTGAGCATTTGAACTGCAATAAAGGGATAGAACACGTATGTCCCTATCTGCCATAAAGGAAATCTAGATGATGAAATACTTTCGCTTATTCCTCTGCATATGTCTCTGCTGTTGCTGTTTTCTTATGGCAGGCTGCCGTCAGAGGACAGTGCCGCTTGTCCTGGAAGATTTAAAGCAGCCAAACGGCTCCTATAGCTTGATGGGCTTAGAATATGGAATGACGATTGAAGAAGTGGAAAAGCTGCTGGACGCCGAATTATCCGAAACACTTCCCCGGAGCGGACAGCTGTTTGATGAAAAGAATGGCCCGGGAGATGATATGCCTGCCGGATTCGATTATCGTCATGACTATCATTATTTCTCCATAGGCTTAGCTCCTGTAAACAATGGTCAGCTGCTTACGCTGTCATGGCAGGATATGGAAGGAACAGTGCACTTTATTTTTTCCGCAGGCGGCCTTACTAATATTATTATTTCTTTCTCCTCCCATTCAGATAATTTCGATTCACGCTTTCATTACGGGGAAGTGGGCAGGCCTGAAAAGGCTTATAAGACGCTGCTCCCCGAATTGATCCGTTTATATGGGCCCTCCAGTTATCATCGTCAATATACGGATCCCTACATTATTAACGAAAATGGCAGCCAATACCGCGGCGAATACCATATTTGGCAATCCGATTACTGGCGGGATAACAGGGTGAATTTTATGACCATCGAATGGATGAATATGGAATCCGAGCATGACACAGTTGAACTGGACTTATATATGAGCAAAATGACGGCTGATCAGATCAGGGCTATCTGGGAAGAGAAAGAGGAGCCGAGGGATGATTGACATACTGACAGAGATCCTGAACGGCATTTTCTTTTATTACCCAGGGGATGAAAGCATTGTCGTCATGTACCTCGTTTCTGACGAGATCATGAGGATCATCAATCATTTTTGTTTTTTATGGGTAGCGGTATTCCTGATGGGGAGCTTCCCGAACAGAAAAAGACTGATTATCTGGGAGCTTGTCTTCTGGACATATCGTGCAATTCTGACAATTATCAATCGCAGGCATTTTTTCATGATAATAGGTCCGTGGAGATTGTTCCTGTGGATTCCTGTTTTGATGTTTATCTATAAAGATAAATCGCCGCGCATACCATTCCAGATTGCACTTGTTACATTTGGAATGCTTAGGTTGGTTGAAGTATTGATTGCAATACTGCTGCCGGTGCAGAGTTGGGACAAGTTATGGAAGTATGGCCTTACGCAAGAAGAAATCACATCTATTTCTAAACTGCTGATTGTTCTTGGGATTACATTTATATTGAGAAGACGGCATATTTCCTTTGCCTGGCTTAAAGATAACAGGCCGTTTCGGCTGGCACTTCTCGGCTTCTGTGCCACCTTGTTATGCTTCTATTATATGATACGGCCCGGCATCGAGCATTTCTACACACAATCCATCCTATTGGTTGCGTCATTTGGCATTTTTACTGTTGCATTCATATTGATTATCTGGATTTCCGACAGCACTAAAAAATCCAGACAGATCAGAGACATGCAAACAAGAATTCAGGGTATGATGATCAACCAACAATTTGACCAGACCTATGTCCACGAAACACGCAGAGCTCTAAAACAGCTTTCCGTCGACCGGGACAACGGCTTTTTGCAGGACCTGGTTATGCAATCAGAGGATTATGAAACGATAAGCCGCTTGCCGGACAGCATCAAATGGATTGTTCTGGGCTATTTGGAAGAGTTGCAAAAAGCAGACATCAAACTGCAGTTGGAATGCAGCGGCATCCTTAATGACTGGCCTTACACAGAAACGGAGATGCTTACGATCGTAGGGAATCTTATGGACAATGCAATCGAAGCAGTGAAGGAACTGGAACCTGAACGGCGCTGGATTAAATTGCGCCTGGAAGAAGATGAATTCCGGCAAGCCCTGCAAATTACGAATCCATGGGATTCAACCACCATTTCAAAAGAAAGCCTTATTCATATCGGATCAACTTCCAAACGGGGAAAGCATATGGGAATGGGATTGCCGACTGTAAAGAGGCTGGTTGAAAGAAAGGACGATGTTTTCCAGCTGTGGAGCATGGAAAGGACCTTCGAGGTGCGTGTCGACCATCTGTTCTAGTAATACCCTGAAAGCAAAAACAGGAGTGACTCAGGTTGTTCACTCCTGTTTTTTTGGTGAGAAGAATGGTTCACTGATCCAGACACAGGGTCATCGCGCCGGTAAAGCCGCGGGGGAAGGGATCCTTGCCAAGCGGCCGGTACATGCCGACCGGAATGCTTTTGCGCGGAGAATCCACCAGAATCTGGCGGCAGCCGGTGTAGGCCAGCAGCGTCGCGCCGAGATCTGCCGAGAAAGGTTCGCTCAGTTCCCGGATGTGGAGCAGGTCGCCCCGCAGCGTGTAGGCCGCGTAATTCTTGCGGTCACCGCGTTCATAACTGACCACGTCGCCTCCGAAATGCCTGAGCTCCTGCAGCAGGAATTCGGGGCACATCAGGCGCAGCCGGTAATTCGTACTCTGCAGGTAGGCGGCGCGCATCAGCGTAAATTCGACTTCGGAAGGGATCTCCAGATCCAGGAAAGGACAGGGGCTGAAATTGACATATTTGCGCTCGGAGCGGTAGAAACGGGTCACGTAGCCCATCTCCGCATAAGAAGCAAAGAGGGCGGAGCTGCCCGGCGCAAGGCAAACAAAACGCATCCCCTGCGATTCCAGATAATCCAGAGCCTGCTGATGCAGCGAATGCATCAGACCTTCGCCCTGACGATCGGGCCGGGTCCCTACTGCGTAGAGGAAGGAGCCAGGCACATCGTTCAGACGAGCGGGGATCAGGGTCATCATGGAAACAGGAGCGCCGTTGCGGTCGCGAATCACAATCAATTCACCGGGACGGTAGCGGTTCTTGAGATAGAAGAGCGCATCCTCCGCGGTCTGTCCCAGGCTCTGCTGCCACAAGACGGAAAGGGCCGGAAAGTCCTCCGGCCTCGCAAAATCAAAGTCAGCCATGTAGATAAGTCCTCATCAATCAAATCGTGGCCAGACCGCCTCGGCGGTTTAGAATTCCAGATTCTTTGCCGTGCGGGGATAGGGAATCACGTCGCGGATGTTGCCCATCCCGGTAACATACATGATCAGGCGCTCGAAGCCCAGGCCAAAACCGGCGTGGCGGTTGCTGCCGTATTTGCGCAGATCCAGATACCAGCTGTAATCCTCTTCCTTCAGACCCAGCTCATGGATGCGCGCAAGCAGCTTATCATAATCATCCTCACGCTGGCTGCCGCCGATCAGTTCGCCGATACCGGGCACCAGCATATCCGAGGCGGCAACGGTCCTGCCGTCCGGATTCTGCTTCATGTAGAAGGCCTTGATCTCCTTGGGATAGTCCGTCACAAAGACGGGCTTCTTGAAGATCACTTCGGTCAGATAACGCTCATGTTCGGTCTGCAGATCGCAGCCCCAGTAAGGCTTGAATTCAAAATCGTGGCCGCTTTCTTCGAGCAGCTTGATGGCGTCGGTGTAGGAGCAGCGTGCGAAGTCGTTGCTGATAATGGAGTTCAGGCGCTCCAGCAGCGTCTTGTCCACAAAGGAGTTGAAGAATTCGATCTCGGCCGGCGCGTTCTCCAGCAGATAGTTAACGATGTATTTGATCATGGCCTCGGCAAGATCCATATCATCGGACAGATCCGCGAAAGCGATCTCAGGCTCGATCATCCAGAATTCGGCCGCGTGCCGGGGCGTATTGCTGTTCTCGGCGCGGAAGGTCGGACCAAAGGTATAGACATTACGGAAAGCCGCACAATAGGTCTCGACGTTCAGCTGGCCGCTCACGGTCAGGTTGGCGGATTTGCCGAAGAAGTCCTTGGAAAAATCAGGCTTGCCCTGCTCATCCAGCGGCATCTCGCCAAGGGGCAGCGTCGTCACACGGAACATCTCACCGGCGCCCTCCGCATCGCTTCCGGTAATGATCGGAGTATGCACATAGACAAAGCCCTGCTCTTGGAAGAAGCGGTGGATCGCATAGGCTGCCAGAGAACGCACGCGGAAAACAGCCTGGAAAGTATTGGTACGGGGACGCAGATGCGCCATCGTCCGCAGGAATTCCATGGAATGACGCTTCTTCTGCATCGGGAAATCAGCAGTGGAGGGGCCTTCCAGCACCACGGTCGTCGCGTGAAGCTCAAAAGGCTGCTTGGCCTCCGGCGTCAGCACCAGAGTACCCGTAACGATCACAGCGGCGCCGACCAGCAGACGGCTGATGGCCTTAAAGGCCTCCGTCCCCTCGGATACCTGTCCGTTCTGATCCATATAGGAATTGACTTTGCCGTCTTCATAAACGATCTGCAGCGTCGGGAAACAACTCCCGTCATGCAGCACCATAAAGCCAAGCGCTTTGGAATCACGAATCGAGCGGATCCACCCGCTGACTGTAATCTCGGTCCCGGCAAGCTCACGCGCGAGCGCCAGATCGTCCTTCAAAAGATCCTTTAATAAAACAGATTTCATCACGAAACCCCTTTCCTGAGCAATTTAAAACGGCAAAAGAGCCTATGTTAGATTATAATACATCCTCCGCGCGGAAACAAGAGCAAATTCGAAAAAAGTACGGAGAATTGTTTGTGCTGCCCGCTCCGAATCCGGCTGCCTGCCTATGACCGCAGGATTCAGAGCGGCACCCTTGAAAAAAACGCTAAGATATGATAAGATTATGACAGGATAGAGACGGAGGTGATAGCTTGTCAGAGCGGCCTGACTGGACCCGGATGCGCAGGGAAGCGCCCGGATGGCTTAAAAGAGACAAGTTCGGGCTCTTTTTTCACTGGGGCGTATACAGTGTCCCGGCATGTGAAAACGAGTGGTATTCACGTAATATTTATCTGAAGGGCAGCCGGCAGAATCTGGAACACGAACGCCGTTACGGTTCGATCAGCCGGTTCGGCTACAAAGATCTGATCCCTGCATTCAAAGCAGAGTGTTTTGACCCCGACGCATGGGCGGACCTGGTGGTTAAGAGCGGTGCCAAATACGCGGGCCCGGTTGCGGAACATGCGGACAATTATTCGATGTGGAACAGCCGGATCAATCCGGTCAATTCCGTCAGAACCGGGCCCCGGCGGGATATCGTCGGTGAGTGTGAGAAAGCTTTCTGCCGCAGAGGCATCCGTTATCTGACGACCTTTCACCACCAGTGGCTTTGGGGCTGGTTTATGTCGACGGATCCCGACGCGGACGTCTATGATCCTGTCAATGAGGTCTATTATGGGCCGGCTCTGCCGCTCGAAACCAACCGGTATCAGCCTTACCGTCTGCCGGACGCGGCTTTTTGCAGGATTTGGCTTGAAAAGGTCAAAGAGGTGGTGCGGCAGTACCGGCCGGATGTGCTGTACTTTGACGGGAGACTGATGATCCTGCCGGAAGAGGTTTTATATCAGGCGGTTTCCGCTTACTATGAAGCGGTGCCGGAGGGCATTATTACCTATAAGCAGCGGGATCTGCCCGAAGGGATCGGGCTCCGTGATGTGGAATGCGGCAGATTTACCGGGGTTCAGGAATTTTTCTGGCAGACGGATGACAGGCTGGAGGATAAGGTTACCTGGTGCATCGTGCAGGAACCCCGGTACAAACCCGCCGGCCGGATCATTCAGCAGCTTGCGGATGTGACGGCCAAGAACGGCGCGCTGCTCCTGAATGTGGGGCCGAGGGCGGACGGGACTTTTCATCCGGAAGCGGTTAGGCAGCTCACAAGAGTGGGTGATTGGCTTGCCGTAAACGGGGAAGCCATCTACGGCACTGAGCCATTCAGCGTAGCGGGGGAGGGCGTGACAGTCTCTGACGAAGAGGATTATAACGCGGAGAGGCTGCGGCAGCAGATGAAGGACGGGCTCGCACTGGAAAGCGGGCAGTACCGTCTGACCGGGAACGACGTTCGGTACACGCAGACGGATTCCGCCATTTATGTGATCGGTTTTGGCATGCCCGAGGACCGTACACTGCGTCTTGCCGCGCTCAGATCGGGTGCGGCGGGGGCGCTCCGCTCCGCTGTGATGCTCGGGAGCGGTGCAGAGATCGAAATGCAAAGGGACAGCGGAGCGCTCATGCTGCGCCTCCCGGAACAGCTGCCTTTTGAGGAGGCATATGTGATCAGGCTTGAAAAGGCCTGATCGGCAAAAAGGATTCTAAAGGAGACGACAAGATGAAAGCAGCACTGATTTATACCAGTACCACGCCGGAGCTGATCGAGCTGGTCGAGCGTGAAGTCAGAAAGAATATCGGAGCGGAAGCAGAGCTTCTCAGTATGCAGGATCCATCGATCCTTGCGGAGACGCGGGACGCGGGCTATGTGACGCCCACAGCGGCCGCGAGGCTTATGTCTATGTATACCAAGGCGGTGGCGGACGGCGCGGACGCGATCCTGAATATCTGTTCCTCGGTGGGTGAAGTGGCGGATGCCTTCCAGCCTGCGGCACGTTATATCGGAGTGCCGGTGGTCCGGATCGATGAAGAAATGTGCCGGGAGGCTGTGCGCAGGGGCAGCCGCATAGGCGTGCTTGCGACGCTCCCCACGACGCTTGAGCCGACCAAGGGCACGATCCGCCGCGTGGCCCGGGAGATGGGCCGCCATGTCGAACTGGAGGACGGATTGGTAGAAGCTTTCGGCATGGACCGGGATCAGTTCCGCAAACTCCTTGTCGGAGCGGCTGAAGTTCTGGCCCCGCGCGTGGACGTGATCGTTCTGGCCCAGGGATCCATGGCTTATGTGGAGCAGGACATTGAGAAGGTAGTGGGTCGGCCGACACTCTCGAGCCCGCGCTTCGGAGCGGCCGAACTTGCCAAAGCGCTCCGAAATAAAGGATTTGCAGTATGATTGATGAACGCAGCCTGCTCCCGATCGGAGCGGAAAAGACATTTGCAGAGGCGGAAAAACTCTGGAAGAGCCCGGACGCCCGCAGCGAGATCCGTCGGCTGTTTGAACAGGAGTATCGGAGTTTTGACAGCTGCGTAGTGGCGCTGGATGACGACCCTACCGGGGTGCAGACGGTACACGATATCGATGTCGTGACCGCCTGGGAAGAACCCTTGCTGGAAGAAATGCTCGCTCCGAAGAAAAGGCTGTTTTTCGTGCTGACGAACTCCCGGAGCTTTTCTTCGGAGCGGACACAGCGGGTGCATGAAGAGATTGCCGCCGGTCTTAGTCTTGCTTCGCGCAGGACCGGCAGGCCGGTGCTCCTGGTCTCGCGGAGCGACTCCACGCTGCGGGGGCATTTTCCGCTGGAGACCGAGACGCTCCGCAGGGTCATGCAGGAGAATGGGCACCCGCCCTTTGCGGGGGAGGTGCTCTGTCCGTTTTTCCGCGAGGGAGGCCGCTTTACCCTGAACGGCGTCCACTATGTGCAGGAAGGCGAGTGGCTCGTGCCGGCCGCCCGCACTGAATTTGCCGCGGATCGTACATTCGGCTACCATCACTCGCGGATCGCGGACTATATCGAAGAAAAAACAGGGGGACGCACGAGCGCGGAGCAGGTGATCGAAGTCACGCTCCGCGAACTGCGGGGGCTCTGCTGGCAGGAAATGGAGCAAAAACTCATGCGGGCGGAGGGATTCCGCTATATCGTTGCTGACGCATTGGAGGAGGCGGATGTACAGGCTCTGGCCATCGTGTTGATGCGCCTGATGAAGAGGGGCTTTCCCTATATCTTCCGGAGTGCCGCAGCCGTGCCCAAGGTCTGGGGCCATGTGCAGGACCGTCCGCTCCTCGGACGGGAAGAAATGCTGGAACGCTCCGCAGAAGGGGGCGGACTCGTCGTCGTAGGATCCCATGTTCGCAAATCTACGGAGCAGCTGGAATGCCTTGCCGCATCCGGCCTGCCGCTCGAGATGATCGAGTTCCGGGTGGACGGCTGGCAGCTTGAGGAGACGCTTGAACAGGAAAGCCTGCGCGTCAGGACCCGGGCGGAGCAGGCGATGGCCGCGGGCCGCACCGCTGTCGTCTATACAAGCCGTGAACTGGTGGCTCCCGAGGGCGCTACGCCCGAGGAAATGCTCCGAATCTCGGTTCGGATCGCGGACGCGGTGACCCGCATCGTGCAGGAACTGAGCTTCCGCCCGCGCTTTCTGATTGCAAAAGGCGGCATTACCTCGAGCGAAATCGGTGTCAAGGCGCTTGGCGTCCGACGGGCACTCGTCGCCGGCCAGGCCGCCCCCGGCATCCCCGTCTGGAAAACCGGACCGGAGAGCCGTTTTCCCGGCCTGTCATATATTATCTTCCCGGGGAATGTCGGCTCCCGGGAGACGCTCCGCGATATCGTGCAAAAGCTTGTATAAAGACATAAGGAGGAACCCAAATGCCACGCAAAATCATTATTTCGCTTGCGCCTGTCCGCTCCGGAGATGCGATCGACAAGGCTGCTCTCGCGGAGGACGTAGCCCGCTGTGCGGAGCTGGGCGCCGGGATGTGCCACCTGCACTGCCGCCGCCCGGACGGAGCGCTCACGCCGGACACCACGGACTTTATCGCGACCTTTGAAGAAATTCTGAAACGCTCCGATATAGTGGTCCAGGCATCCACCGGAGGCATCTCTGAAATGACGATATCGGAGCGCTGCCGGCCACTCGATTATCCGCGGGTTGAAAGTGCTTCCCTGAACGGCGGAAGCACCAACCTGAACGGCGGGCTGTATGTGAATCTGGATTCGGATATCGATTACTGCGCCAAAGCCTGTTATGAACGGGGCATCATCCCCGAGGTGGAGGTCTTTGACATCGGCATGATTTACAATGTGGAGCGGAGCGCCGCGAGGACGCCTTACCGCCGGCCAATATTTTACAATCTGGTGTTCGGACATAAGGGCGGGATGCAGGCGGATATGACATGTCTGCAGGCTTTTCGCTCCGCGGTCCCCGCAGAGGCGAAATGGGGCGTGACCCATTACGGCCGGGACAACTGGGAATTCCTGGCGGCAGCCATGGCCATGGGCGCCTCCATCGTGCGCATCGGCTTCGAGGACAGTGCGTACCTTGCGCCGGGTACGGACGCGCGTTTCAATTACCAGGTGGTGGAGCGGCTGGTGCAGCTGATCCAAGCCATGGGACTCGAAACAGCGACGCCGGACGAAACGCGCAGGATCATGGGGATCGTTCCCGCGAAATAGGGAGCAGAGGAGAAAAATGGCGAATCAGGAAATGTTTTATTTAGCTCTTGCAGGGGTGACGTATCGAATCGTCCCCCTATATGGATTTGTCCGTGAGTACTGCCGGGGATACCTGACGGAACCTGCCAAGGACGCTGTATCCATTGAGATCGTTCCCGAAGATATAAAGTATGAGCGAGAACGGTCTGAATCGTCCGCAGCTTATGAAGGACGCCCTGACCACAGTTATTCGGACGCGTATCTCGAAACACTTGCGGTCTATCGGCAGATTTCCGAGACAGCTCCGGTGCATGACACGATTCTGTTTCACGGTTCCGCCATCGAGGTGGACGGCCGGGGCTATCTGTTTACGGCAAAAAGCGGAACGGGTAAATCCACACATACTGCTCTGTGGCGACAGTTTTTTGGTGAGCGGGCGGCTATGATCAATGATGATAAGCCGCTTCTGCAGTGGACCCCGGAAGGTGTTCTTGTCTGGGGAACACCCTGGAACGGCAAACACCGCCTGGGCCGCCCGGGGAGTGCTCCGCTAAAAGGGATTTGCGTACTGGAAAGGGATACCTATAACCATATCGAACGGAGCGATTATGCCGAGGTTCTGCCCATGCTGACACAGCAGAGTTACAGGCCGAGGCAGCCGGAAATGCTGCTTCGGAGCATGCAGTTGATCGATCAGATCGGGCACAGCGTGAACCTGTATAAGTTGGGCTGCAACATGGATATCGAAGCCGCCCGCGTCTCGTTTGAGGGCATGCAGCCATAATTTTCGCCAAATTATTACGAAAATGTGACAATGTTAACGATTTTTTTAAAAGAAATGGTCGTTTTTTTTCATTTTGCTCTTCCTTTTTTGGCTGAAATGCGTTATAATACAGGGTGAATTCCTATGTAAACGCCACCATGGATGAGAGAGGAGTGATGCAGTTGTTATCGAATCAGATTCTGAAGGAAACGATTGATGGCTTGTACAGTATTTCAAAGGTGCCGGTATTCGTCTACGATATCGAAGGCAATATTCTGGCTTCCTGCGGGACACGCACCAATCAGGTGCCCGATTCGGTCATTGTCGATTTCGTCGATTCCAAGGCGGAGAGTATGAGCAGCATGGAGTGGCAGTATTTCAAAGCCTTTGATGAAGGCAGTGTGGAATATGTCATCGCGCTTTACGGACAGGATGAGAGCAATTACCGCCTGGGTAAGATCATGGTACTGCAGCTTCAGGGACTGCTGCAGGCTTACCGGGAGCGGTTCGACCGCGATAATTTTATCAAGAATCTGCTTCTCGACAATATGCTGCTGGTGGATATCTATATGCGCGCGGGCAAGCTTCACGTAGACAATAATGTTCCCCGTGTGGTCTGCCTGATCGAATCCAATAATGACAGCGATACCAATTCGGCGGCCATGGATGTGATCCGCAATCTGTTCCCGGTCAAGAGCAAAGATTTTATCACGGCTGTTGACGAGAATAATATCATTCTGGTCAAGGATCTGTCCGAGGAGGGCACTTCCGAAGACGCGGTTTCCCATGTAACGCATACCGTTCTGGACACACTTAACAGCGAGACGCTCGGCAGGGTCAGAGTGGCTTCCGGTTCGCTGGTCTATGACCTCAAGGACATCTCCAAGTCCTATAAAGAGGCCAAGATGGCACTGGACGTCGGCAAGATTTTCTACGAAGACAAATTCGTGATCGATTATAACCGTCTCGGGATCGGACGTCTGATCTATCAGCTTCCGGTGTCCCTCTGCAAGATGTATATCGAGGAGATCTTCAAGGATATCCGTATCGAGGATTTCGACGATGAGACGCTTAATACGATCAACAAGTTCTTCGAGAACAGTCTGAATGTTTCCGAGACATCCCGGCAGCTGTACATCCACCGTAATACCTTGGTCTACCGGCTGGACAAGCTGCAGAAAAATACGGGCCTCGATATCCGGGTCTTTGATGACGCCATTACTTTCAAAATTGCGCTGATGGTCGCCAAATATATGGCCTATAAAGAAAAAAACGGCTTCTGAGCCGCCGCCCGAGTAATCAGGAGTAAGTAGTTTTGATTGAACTGAAAGATGTTACCAAGATCTATGACGGCAACGTCGTAGGCGTTGAGAATGTTTCGCTCAAGATCGAGCACGGGGAATTTGTTTTCCTGGTGGGCGAGAGCGGATCCGGCAAGAGTACGATGTTGAAGCTTCTGATGAAGGAGGTCAATCCCACGTCGGGCGAGATCTTTATCGACAATCAGAACGTGACCAGGCTCGGCCGCGGCAAGACGGCCAAGCTGCGCCGCAAGATGGGCATTGTCTTCCAGGATTACCGGCTTCTTCCCAAAAAGACGGTCTATGAGAATGTGGCTTTTGCGATGGAAGCGATCGAGGAGACCAAGCGACGCATCCGCCGCAATGTCCCGCGTGTGCTTAACATGGTGGGGCTGGCCAATAAGAGCAAAAACTTTCCCAACGAGATCTCCGGCGGTGAGCAGCAGCGCACTGCGATCGCCAGAGCATTAGCCAATAATCCGACCTTTATCCTGGCGGATGAGCCGACCGGCAACCTGGATCCCCGTAATTCCGATGAAATCATGGAGCTGATGGAGTACATCAACAGTAAGGGGACGACGGTGATCATCGCGACCCACGACCAGGATGTGGTGGACCGGATGCAGAAGCGGGTCATCCACCTGGTGAACGGCCATGTGGTCAAGGACGCGAAGGGGGGCTACGCGATATGAAGCTCCATTCCTACGGCGTCGCCGTCCGGCAGGGCCTGCAGGGCATCCACCGCAACCGATGGATGGTTGTGGCCTCCGTACTTACGGTTTCGGCCTGTTTGTTTATCCTGGGCATCGTTTACTGCATCGTCATTAACGTGCAGGCGATCGCCGACGAACTGGATGACAATCTGGGCATTGTAGCATTTCTTTCGGAAAATGTTTCCGAAGACAGTATCCCGACCCTCAAGGCTCAGGTGGAGCAGATGGAGGGGGTCAAAGAAGTCGTTTATGTCTCTGCGGAGGAGGCTTGGCAGAATTTCAAAGAGTCCATGGGCTTCTCCGAGCAGTTCGGCAAGGACGCGATCGAGCAGCTGGACCGTGATAATCCACTGGCCAATTCGGCATCGTTCCAGATTTATCTGTATGACGCGGCGAACCAGTCGGCCTTTGTCAATCATCTTAAGACGCTGCCGCAGTTCCGGCGCATCCGCTACGCGGCTGAAACGGCCGAGGTCATGGCCAATATCAGCCGGGTCATCACGATGGGCGGTCTGGTCCTGATCCTGCTGCTGGTAGGAATCGCGATTCTGCTGATTTCCAATACGATCAAGCTGTCGGTCTATGTCCGCCGCAACGAGGTCGAAATCATGAAATACATCGGAGCGACCGATGCTTTTGTCCGGACGCCTTTCGTGGTGGAGGGCATCATCATCGGCATCCTCGGCGCGATTCTGCCCGCGCTCCTGATCTATTTCACTTATGAGGCGCTTCTGGCGTTGATCGTCCAGCAGTTTACCACCTCATTCTCTCATATGATTCATTTTATGGACACCAAGTCCATCATGCTCGGTCTCGCGCCGATTTTCCTGGGCGTGGGCATCGTGGTCGGTGTATTGGGAAGTCTCTTCTCGATGCAAAGGTATCTCAAGGTTTAAGTCAGGGCCGGGACGGTTTCCGGCATGGTTGCAGGAGGTTTTATGAAGAAGAGTTCTATGAATGGTTCCAGAAGCAGGAAGGCCAAGTGGATCCGTGTCGCGGTGGCCTTTTTGCTCGCCGCGCTGCTGCTTTTTTCCGCGATCGCGCCGGTATTCGCCGATGAGTACGATGATGCGATCGACGATGCTCAGGGTGATCTGAACGAGCTGGAGAACGAGAAAAAGCAGTACGAGAATGAAGTCAATCAGACCAAGGCTCAGGAGAGGGCTACCAGTGCGCAGATTTCCGCGGTCACCCAGGAGATGGAGCAGGTCTATGCAGAGATCAAGAAGCTGGATGACGAGATTCTCGCCCTGCAGAACGAGATCATGGCGCTGGAGGATAATATCGCGGAGCATGAGCTGCTGCTGGAACAGACCAATCAGGAATTGGCTGAAGCCAAAGAGCAGGAACAGGCGCATTATGAGGAGCTCAAGGTGCGTCTGCAGGTCATGTATGAATATGGCGACGTGAATTATCTGGAGCTGCTGTTCGGCTCCAAGAATCTGTCGGACTTTTTCAGCCGGATCGAGTACATCAACGAGATGGCGCAGCACGATGAGAAGATCCAGAGCAATCTGGAGGAGGACCGCCGCAAGATCCAGGAGATTGAGGCGCGCCAGGAGCAGACAGAGCTGCAGCTGACGGTTTATCATCAGAAGCTCAATACGGACAAGGCCGATCTCGAGGCCGCTCAGAAAGAGAAGCAGGCCGCGTATGCCCGCCTGGAGACTTCCCGCGAGAAGTATCAGGCTTATCTCGGCTATCTGGTCAATGTAGAAAACAACCTCTGGGCGCAGATCGCCCAGAAGGAGAAAGAGATTACGACCGCGGAAGACAGGCTTCGCGCGGCCAAGGAAGCCAAGCGGCTGGAAGAAGAGCGCAAGGCGGAGGAATCTCGCAGAGCCGAGGAATCCCGCAAGGCCGAGGAGTCCCGTAAGGCTGAGGAATCCCGCAAGGCTGAGGAATCCCGCAAGGCGGAGGAATCCCGTAAGGCGGAGGAATCCCGCAAAGCGGAGGAATCCCGTAAAGCGGAAGAAAGCTCCGGCTCAAGTTCAGGTTCAGGCAGTTCTAGTTCGGACAGCTCCGGCTCCGGTTCAGGCAGCAGCGGATCCCAGATCACGAATTATCAGTATAAGAGCAATGTGTTCGTGTGGCCGGTACCGACCTATACCCGGATCGCTTCTCCGTACGGATACCGTCTGCATCCCATCTGGGGCGACTACCGTCTGCATGCAGGTACCGATATCAGCTGCCATTACGGGGATAATATTCTGGCGGCCGCCGACGGCACCGTCATTTATGCGTACTACCATTATTCCTATGGCTACTTTGTCATGATCTATCATCCCACCACCGGATATATCACGCTGTACGCGCACAACAGCTCGCTGCTGGTCTATGAGGGACAGCAGGTGAAGGCCGGACAGGTCATCGCCAAAGCAGGTTCCACCGGTGACTCCACCGGCGTACACTGCCACTTTGAGGTGCGTATCGGGGGAAGCCCCGTGGATCCGATGCAGTTCTTCCATTGATCGGGCATCGTACGATCCGCTTGTTTAACAGATTCAAGGCTGTGACCTTTCGGTTGCAGCCTTTGTAATATCAGATAATATGACAGAGGAGATACGGCAATGATTGATATCGAGAGAGATAATGCGGGTACTGTCAGACCATTGATATACGGATTCCTTCTCGGAGTGCTCTGTATGATTCTGGTCGCCGCGGGCCTGTGGTACTACTTTAAGCCCGTCATCCTGCCGACATCCGTTTTCGGAGAAAGAGGGCTGACGCAGGAGGAAGCGGCGGCGGTCATCCGCAAGTCCGGCGAAATGATCGGTAAGATTCAGGATGAGTATATTCTGGAGGATATTCCGCACGAAAAGTTGATCGAAGGGATCTACCAGGGCATCATGGGGACGCTTTCCGACCGTTATGCCGCTTATTATACGGCTGAAGAGTACGAGGAGATCAAGAGATCCTCGCGCGGCTCCTTCGGCGGTATCGGGATCTCTGTGACGACGGACCGCGAGATCGTAAAGGTTTATGAGAACAGTCCAGCCGCCGCGGCTGGGATCAAGAGCGGGGACATTATCATCGGAGCGGAAGGCCGGGACATCACCGGAATGAAGCAGGAAGAGTATATCCTGCTCCTCCGCGGCAAGATCGGAGATGTCAAGACGATAAAGCTTCTGCGTCCCTCCACAGGCGAGACCTATGAAGTCACGGTGACCCTGGCTGAAGTAGTGACCCAGACGGTTTATTTCCACATGATGAAGGATGGAGTCGCCTACCTGAAGCTGACGGCGTTTGACGATGTGACCAAACAGCAGTTTGACGACGCGATGGAAGAGATCATGAAGGAGGAAAACCTTCAGGGCCTGGTGATCGACCTGCGGGATAATCCCGGCGGCGGCCTGGGTACGGTGCTGCACGTTGCGGAGCGCCTCCTGCCTTCCGGCCTGATCACATACCTGGAAGATAAAAACGGTCAGGTGGAGAATTATTACGCGGACGGGGATGGTTTCCCCCACCCGATCGCCGTTGTGGTAAACGGTCAGTCTGCCAGCGCTTCCGAACTGCTGTCGGGCGCGCTGAAAGACCGCGGCGCCGCGACCATCGTCGGCACCACGACTTACGGCAAAGGCATTGTCCAGACGACCTGGTCCAATACGGACGGCTCTGCCTTTAAGATGACGACTGCGAAATACTATACGCCTTCGGGCAATGAAATCCACGGGATCGGGATCGAACCCCATATCGTGGTGGAGATGCCGGAGGAGCTGATCAATCAGGAACTTGCGGACGAGGATGATCCCCAGCTGATGGCGGCCTGGCAGGCAGTGCTGGATCCGTCTGCCGCGGGAAAGGAGTGAGGCTGATGACCGAAAAGGCACGGGGAATCTACGAATCCCTTAAAGAAGCCTATCCGGATGTGCGCTGCGAGCTGAATTTCGGAACACCGCTGCAGCTGCTCACCGCGACCGTGATGAGTGCTCAGACGACGGACCGCCAGGTCAATAAGGTGACCGAACACTTTTTCCGGGATTATCCCACACTCGATGATCTGCTGACACTGTCGGTGGAGCAGATCGAGGATGAAATCCATTCGATCGGCTTCTACCACACCAAGGCACGCAACCTGTACCTGATGTGGAGGATGATCGCGGAGCGTTATGACGGCGAGGTGCCGCGTACGATGGAGGAACTGGTAAAGCTTCCGGGGGTCGGACGCAAGACGGCCAATGTTGTGCTCTCGAATGCGTTCGGCGTGCCCGCGATCGCGGTCGATACACATGTATTCCGCGTTTCCAACCGCATCGGGCTGGCACATGCTTCGGACGTGGTCCAGACCGAGCGGCAGCTGATGGAGGTACTGGATCCCGAAATCTGGTCCATGATGCACCATCTGTTGATCTTTCACGGGAGGCGCTGCTGCCACGCGCGCCGTCCGGAATGCGGGCGCTGCCCCATTGCCGCGGCCTGTGAGCATCCGCAGGAGGAGCAGAAACAAAATTAACCGGGAATTTACAGAGAATACATTTATTTTTCGCACGAAATGTGTTATGATAAAAGTGCTCTAAGTAAAACGGGAGGATTATAGAATGGACAATACATTTATTGAATGCATGGTTAAGCGGGACGATAAGACGATGCGGATCGTCAAAAAGGTGGGCTTCGGCGCACTGGCTCTGGCGGTAAACGCGGTGGCTTTTGTACTGATCCCCAACTTTTTCTCCATCGTGCTGCTGGTGACGGTTCTGCTGATCTTTTTCTTCTGGAGGCGGATCGACCGTGAATACGAATATATCTATACGGATGGCGTGATCGATATTGATGTCATCTATGGACGGTCTTCCCGCAAGAGATTGCTGAGTGCCGACGCCAAGGAGTTCCAGTTCATTTCCTGGTGCAAGGGCGGACAGTTCCGCGCACAGATGGACGCCTCTTATGACAAAACACTGGATGCCGGCAGGGGCGGCCTGAATGACGACAGCTATATTGGCGTCGTCACCTACAGAGACAAAACCTATAAGCTGATCTTTGAGCCCGACGAGCGGATCGTCAAAGCACTGAGACGCTATATTCCCCGTAAATTTGAAGAGAAACCGTAACCGGAATAATCAGGAGGTCCGACGATGAAGATTACAGACATCAAAATCATTCAGTTCAAGAGCCATTCATGTACCAAAGCGGATCATATCGGGCACCAGCATCCCTGTATGCCGAGGCCTTCCAATGTATCGCTCCTGGCAATCGAGACCGATGCGGGTGTAACGGGTTATCACCTGTCCTCTGAGGTGATTTACAATGTGAAACCCGGCGTGGTGATCCCTGAGACGGCGATCAGCCAGTCTCTGAAGGATCTGCCGCCCGTGGCGCTGCAGAATACGACCAATGCCGCCCACAATATCATTCTGAACAAGATCCGGCCTGTGATCGTGGGCGAGAATCCTTTTGAGCGTGAGAAGATCTTCCACATGCTGTACAAGATGCAGCGCAGCAATAATAACGCGGGTCTGACCGATAGTATTCTCAGCAGAATCGACTGTGCGCTCTGGGATCTCTTCGGACGCTACTGCGGCCTGCCGGTCTATCAGCTGATGGGCGGGCACCGCAAGCAAGTCAGCGCCTATGCCAGCACCATGGTGGGCGACCACTTTCCCGGCGGACTCAGCAGTCCCGAGGACTATGCCGCATTCGCAAAGCAGTGTGTCGAGGAGGGCTACCGTGCCGTCAAGCTGCACACCTGGGCGGATGACGACTGGTCGGGCGATCATGTGATCGGCCACCCCGATGTGGATCTGGATATCGCCTGCTGCAAGGCTGTCCGCGAGGCTGTCGGCCCCGATATCGAGCTGATGGTGGATTGCTTCCACTACTATGACCGGTATGACGCGCTTAAGCTCGGCCGCGCACTCCAGGACCTTGATTATCTGTGGTACGAGGAGCCCATGGAGGAGTACAATGTCGAAGCCTATAAGTGGCTTAAATCCAAGCTGGACATCATGATCATCGGACCCGAGGTCGCCAAGGGCAAGTACTGGACCCGCGCGGAGTGGATGGCCAATCATATCTGCGACATTTCCCGCGCCGGTGTGGGCGACATGGGCGGCATCACGCCTGTGCTGAAGACCATTCATACCTGCGAATCCTTTGGCGTACCGCTGGAGATTCACGGCAAGGGTGCCGCGAGCCTGCACCTGATGGCGGCGATGATGGTTCCCGGACGCTATTACGAACGCGGCATGCTGCACCCGTTCCTGGAATACGATGCGCTGCCGCCGTGGCTGAACACCCCTGTGGATCAGATGGACAGCCAGGGCTATGTCGCCGTCCCGCAGCTTCCGGGACTGGGCTACGACTTCAACTGGGATTATATCAACGAAAACCGCGTATAAGGCGGCTTTTCCGCACGTTGATCCCGCTTGACAATCTAAGCAAATCGGTCTATCATAGAATAGACCTGTCTG
The DNA here is from genome assembly GCA_017442535.1 of Bacillota bacterium. Taxonomy (GTDB): domain Bacteria; phylum Bacillota; class Clostridia; order Lachnospirales; family Bianqueaceae; genus RUG12817. The sequence goes on from JAFRZL010000009.1 coordinate 26,050, forward strand.
ATGGGCCTGCCCGGCAGAACGGGCAGGCCTCTTATATATAAAAAGGGGGGATTTGGATGGCAGAGCGAAGTGATTTCAGTCAGGGAAGCGTCCGCAGCAATATCATGCGCCTCGCGATTCCCATGACGCTCGCGCAGCTGATCCATCTGTTATACAATATTATAGACAGAATGTTTATCGGGCATCTGCCGGAGGACGCGACGCTGGCGCTCACGGGGCTGGGGCTGACGTTTCCGATCATTACGATGATCACAGCCTTTTCCAATTTATTCAGTCACGGCGGGGCGCCCCTGTTCTCGATCGCGAGAGGGCAGGGAAACCGGGATAAAGCCGAGGCACTGCAGACCACTTCGTTTACGACGCTGCTCGCGATCGGCATTATTCTCACCGTGGTTTTCTTTATCATCAAGAAGCCCGTTCTGTATCTGTTCGGGGCGAGCGACCGGTCCTTCCCCTTTGCGGATCAGTATCTCTCCATCTATCTGCTCGGCAGCCCCATGGTGATGATCAGCCTGGGCATGAACAGCTTTATCAATGCACAGGGGTTCGGCCGGCTGGGAATGATGACGGTAGCCATAGGCGCGATTCTGAATATCATTCTTGACCCGATTTTCATCTATGTATTCCATATGGGTGTCCGTGGCGCGGCGCTTGCCACGGTGATCAGCCAGACCGTATCGGCACTCTGGGTCGTGCATACCATGACTTCCCCGCGCATGGTCATTCCGCTCTCTCTGAAGAAGCTGGGGATCAACTGGAAGCTGCTGGGCGAGATCCTGCCGCTCGGACTCTCCGGCTTTGTGATGGCTGTCACCAACAGCCTGGTGCAGATCTTCTGCAATTCGACACTGCAGCAGTTCGGCGGCGACATGTACATCGGTATAATGACGGTTATCGCGTCGATCCGGGAAGTCGCTCAAATGCCCGTATCCGGTATCACAAGCGCGGCCCAGCCCGTCATCGGCTACAATTACGGTGCCAAAAGCTACAGCCGCGTTAAAGAGGGCATCAAATTCATGACTTCGGTGGGTATCGGCTATATGACAGCTATCTGGGTGCTGATGCTGGTCTTCCCGAGGTTCTTTATCAGCCTGTTCAATAACGATCCCGAGCTGGTGGAAAAAGGCGTTCAATCCATGACCATCTATTTCTTCGGGTTCTTTATGCAGAGCCTGCAGCAGACGGGGCAGGCCGTCTTTGTGGCACTGGGACGTTCCAAAAACGCGATCTTTTTCTCCATCTTCCGTAAAGTCATTATTGTCGTCCCCCTGACGCTGCTGCTGCCGCACATTGCCGGGCTGGGAGTGAACGGTGTCTTTCTGGCGGAACCGATTTCCAACTGGCTGGGCGGCCTGGCCTGCTTTACCACCATGATGCTGACGGTCTGGCGAAGACTCCCCGCCGATGGGGCCGAAATGCCTTTGCATAAACGAAAAGGAGCGATACGATGAAATTTAAAAACGGTTATTGGCTGATGCGCGAGGGTGTTGCCGAACTGGCTGCCACGCAGGTGTGTGATTACCATTTCGGGGACGGCGTCCTCACGCTTTACTGTGCGGTCCGTCCCGTGGAGGCCCGCAATGCGACGGTGAACGCGCCGCTCCTGACGGTCCGCATGGAAGCGGCCGGCCGGGACACACTGATGGTACATGCATTTCACCATATGGCGCTGCGGGATCCGAGACCCGAATTCAGCCACAGCCCTGCTGAGCAGGCCGCGGAGCTGACGGAGCGGGAGAACAGGCTGATCCTGACCGCCGGGACACTCCGCGCCGAAATAAGCCTCAAACCCTTCCGCATCCGTTATTACGAAGGCTCACGGCTGCTCACCGAATCCGAGGGGCGCAGTCTTGCCTATGTCACCCTTCCGGATGGCAAAGCCCGTATGAAGGAAGAGCTCTCGCTTGGCGTGGACGAGAATATCTACGGCCTTGGCGAGCGGTTCACCGCCTTTGTCAAAAACGGGCAGAGCGTGGATCTGATCAACGAGGACGGAGGCACCGCGAGCGAACAGACCTACAAAAACATCCCCTTTTACCTGTCGAGTGCCGGCTACGGCGTCTGGATCGACACACCCGCCCCGGTCTCGGTGGAAGTCGCCTCCGAAAAAGTCGAGCGCGTGCAGTTCTCCGTCGAGGGGGAAGAGATCCGCTACTGCCTGATCGGGAGTGGCTGCGAAAGCAACCCGTATAAAGGCGTTCTGGCCCGCTACACGGCACTCACCGGCGCTGCCGCCCTGCCGCCGCGCTGGTCCTTCGGGCTCTGGCTCTCGACCTCTTTTGTGACCGATTATGATGAGCAGACGGTGATGTCCATGCTGGACGGGATGGAGTCGTACGGGATCCCGGTCGAGGTCTTTCACTATGACTGCTGCTGGATGAAGGAGTTCGAGTGGTGTAATTTCACCTGGCGGGATGACTGCTTCCCCGATCCCGAAGGGATGCTCAGGAGGATCCATGAGAGGGGGATCCGCGTCTGCGTCTGGATCAATCCCTATATCGCGCAGAAATCCCCTCTTTTCCGCGAAGCGGGAGAGGCCGACTATCTGCTGAAACGCCCTGACGGAAGCATCTGGCAGACCGATTTGTGGCAGGCGGGCATGGGGATCGTGGACTTCACCAATCCGGAGGCCCGCAAGTGGTACCGGGACAAGCTCCGCACCCTGCTTGACATGGGCGTGGACTGCTTTAAGACGGATTTCGGCGAGAGGATCCCGATCAGGGACGCTGCCTGGTTCGACGGCTCCGACCCGCTGCGGATGCATAATATGTATACGCTGTACTACAATCAGACGGTCTATGAACTTCTGCGGGAAGTGAAAGGTGAAGAGGACGCGGTTGTTTTCGCACGCTCCGCGACGACCGGGAGCCAATGCTATCCGGTGCACTGGGGCGGTGATTCGGAGAGCTCGTACCGGTCCATGGCCGAATCCCTGCGCGGCGGCCTGTCGCTGATGCTCTCGGGCCTGGCTTTCTGGAGTCACGATATCGGTGGATTTGAGGACGACGCCTGCAACCCCGATCTGTACCGCCGCTGGACGCAGTTCGGACTGCTGTCCACCCACAGCCGGTACCATTCCAGCCGCCGCTACAAAGCCCCCTGGCTCTACGGCGAGGAAGCCGTGCGGGTTAGCCGGGAATTCACCGCGCTGAAGCTTTCGCTCATGCCCTATCTGTGGGCGCAGACGGTGGAATCCGTGCGAAGCGGCCTGCCGCTGATGCGGCCGATGCTGCTGGAATTCCCCGCAGACGAGATGTGCCGGTATCTTGACAAACAATATATGCTGGGCGAAAGCCTCCTGGTGGCTCCGATTTTCAATGAGGAAGGGCTGGCCCACTACTATCTGCCCCAGGGGACCTGGACGCATCTGCTGAGCGGTAAGCCCTATATCGGCGGCCAGTGGTATACCGAAACCTATGACGCGTACAGTCTGCCCGTCTTTGTCCGCGGAGGGAGTGTGATCATCCGCGGACGGTCCGATGGCAGCGCGGATTATGACGACCGCCTCGGAGCCAGGATCTGCCTCTATGACATCCCGCTCGAGGGGCTTGAGGCCAGGTGCTACGACCGCGGCGGCCGCGAGATCGCATCGGTAAAGGCTTACTGCGATGAGGAAGCACTGCATGTCGTCGCACACGGTTTCGATGAAGATACCCGTGTCGTCCTGGATGGTGTGGAATATCCGCTCAGAGGCGGTGTGCTGGCACTGGTGTAGAATTTACCGGATTGACAAAAAGAATTCGCTGATTCTTAACAAATTCTTTTGACTTGACGTAAAAAGTATGTTATAATCTTCTTTGTTGGTTAAAACCCCCATAATTATCATACAGAAAGCGAGTGTAATAACATGGCTGCCAAACTGCAAATCGAATTCCAGGTATCAAAGTCCGACATTCCGCTGCTGATCTCCGATCGGCTGTCCTCCCTGCTTAAGAGCAAGAGCGATCAGATTCCTCCGGCATATGCCTGCAACAAGGAAAAGCTGGTCTTCATCATCTTTGAGAAGGCTGATAAGAAGCTCAAAGAGTATATCTCCAGTCTGGACCCTGACAAGACCGCCAATATCGCTTATATCTCCGTTTTCGGCAAGGACACGGATGTGCTGGCTGACATCAGCCGCGGCCTGGGCGTCAATGTAGTTGAGCCCTATAATGTAGGCGTTAAGAAGGGCTTCTTCGGCTCCAAGCTGACTGAGGAAGAACTGAACGGCGCGATCGAATATGCCAAGAAGACCGCTGAGGGCCTGTTCGAGAGCCTGCATCTGTAATTTGTGATAACCCGTAAGATCCTGCCCGCGCGGCAGGATCTTTCTGTTTAACGGCATGTTCACGCGGAGAGGAGGCGGAGTCATGAAGAAATGGATACGGTTTATCCTGATCCTGGTGGCCGTGGCGGCCATGATCGCGGCCCCTCCTTTTGCGATGCTCCGGAGCATGGCGATAATGAGCGTTTATTCCTCGACTTTCCGCGCAGGCAGTATCGAGTCGGAGCGGGGCTTCCGTGTCAGCATCCCGGCGGGGGTTAAGGCGCTCGCAAACGGGTGGTATCCGCTGATGCTTTTCTACGACACAAGTGACGAGTATGCCTGGCAGACCGGAACCCAAACCTCTCTCAATATCTATTACAGCTTCGCCTCTTTCGACCCGCTCAGGGGCTGCTCAAGGCTTTATGACCCGGATTCGCCTTATTACATGGCCTTCTACGGAGCTTACGTGGTCTCCGGGGAAGAGACCGGGATGGACGCAACCGGCCATCCGGTGCCGGAAGAGGTCGTCAAAATCATGCGTTTCGACCTGTTTGAACTGGTGCTCGACGATTTCGGCCTGAGAGAGGATCAGCGCGTTTTCGAATGGGACCTGACCGGTACCGAGGAGCTCGCAGAGTGGGGCGGCATGAGCAAAGTGACAAGGATGGATGCGGTGATTACCATGAACGGGCCCGCTCATGAGGGCATGCCCGGCGTCCTCTCGTACCTGCAGTACGGTTATCCGCTGTATCCCGCGCCCAAGCCGCTTGCCCCTGCCACATTCTACGGCAGGCTTTACGGCCACTACTTGGAAGATAAAGGGGTCAGCGTGTACTTCTATATCCTGGCGGCGGACCCGGACGTTGTCGAAGCCTGCGACCGCAAACTGCTCTCCGCAAGCCGCGTCCGGACGGATTAGCGAGGCCTTGCGGTGCCGGCATCATGGGAGAATCCCTCACAGCGATTATTTTATCAAATGGGGGATTGATTTTTTTGCCCTTTTAGAGTATGATAGATAAGCTGGCAACTAGGTTGCCGAAAGAGTCCGGTCCGGGGGGCCGGGCAGATGGAAGGAGTTTTCTTACGTAATGCAATCTGTGATTCTGCTGTTTGGCGGCGTTTCTTCTGAGCACGTGATCTCGTGCAAATCCGCGCAGACATTTATGACAGCCCTGCTGGCTGATGATTATACGGTTTATCCGGTCTATATCGACCGTTCCGGACGGTGGTTTCTGTACGAGGGGGATGTGAATGACCTGGCTCATGCGCCCTGGTGTGAATACGCGGTACAGGTCAGTGTGATCCCCGGAGGCGGCCGCGAGTCTTTTGTGGCGCAGGCCGAGGACGGCCCGCTGACGCTTGAGGCCGATGTGGTGATCCCCGTGCTGCACGGGCTTAACGGTGAGGACGGTACCGTCCAGGGGCTGCTGGAACTGGCCCGTATCCCCTATGTGGGCTGCGGCGTGCTGGCCTCCGCCGTCTCGATGGATAAAGTCTTTACCAAGCTGATCGTTAAGGACCTGGGTATTCCCCAGGCAGAATATGTGGATCTGACCAGACGGGATATCCAGCGTGATCCGTCCGGCTGTGCGGACAGAGTGGAGGCTAAGCTCGCCTATCCTGTGTTTGTCAAGCCTTCGCGCGCGGGTTCGTCCGTCGGCGTATCTCAGGCGGCCAACCGTGACGAGCTTTTTACCGCTCTGCAGACGGCTTCTAAGGAGGACCGCCGCGTGCTGGTCGAGGAGACGATAGTCGGACGTGAAGTGGAGTGCGCCGTCCTCGGCGACTGGGATGCCGAAGCCAGCCTGGTGGGAGAGATCCTTGCCGCGGACACTTTCTACAGCTTCGATGCCAAATATGTAAATGCCGCGTCCCGCACGGTCGTTCCGGCCGAGATGGATGTACAGACCCGTGAGCAGATCCGCGAATATGCCAAAGCGATCTTTCACGGTGTGGACGGCTGGGGCCTGGCCCGGGTGGATTTCTTCATCCGCGAGAGCGACGGCCGTGTGATCTTCAATGAAATCAATACCTTCCCCGGGTTTACGTCCATCAGCATGTGGCCCATGCTCTGGAAGGAGCGGGGACTGGAGCTGCATGAGCAGGTCGCGAGGCTCGTGCAGAGCGCAATGGAAAGGGAAATATCTTATGGATCATGATGTATATATTTCGATCAAGGGACTGCACCAGGTCGAGGACATGGACGGCAACGACCATGAGATCGAGATGGTGAGTACCGGTCACTATTACAAGCGCAACGGGCTGCAGTGCGTATCCTATACCGAGCAGTTCGGCGTGAACGACAATCCGGTCAAAGCCCTGGTCAAGATCGAGGACGGGGCACTGACGGTGTCGCGCTCCGGCGACATGGCCGGCCACCTGCAGTTTGAGGCAGGCCGCCGCAGCCAGAGCTATTTCGAGACTCCCTTCGGCGTGATGGAGATGGGCGTAACGACCCAGGATCTCCAGATGAAGCTGGAGGAGCATAACTGGCATATCAAGGTCAATTACGCACTTGATATCAACAATCAGTATTCCGGCGAACACGAAGTGGTCATCAAGGTACAGGATACCAAGGGCCACCGCGACATCCGGCTGGTATAAGGCATTCGGGGCGGCCGATCGCTCCGGCAATTCAACTTCAACCTTTCAGGGAGGCAATTATGGATACTTTAGGCATTATTTTCATCGTAGTACTGTCGGTCGCGGCCGTTCTGGTCGGCCTGTATTTCCTGGGACGCCATCTGCAGAAGAAGCAGGACGAATCTCAAAAGATGATCAATCAGAACCGTCAGGTCGTTCAAGCCTATGTGATCGACAAGAAAAAGCTCAAGATGTCAGAGGCGAATTTCCCCAAGGCCGCTATGGGACAGCTGCCGTGGTACCTTAAGAACCGCAAGCTCCCCATGGCCAAGGTCAAAATCGGCCCCCAGATCCTGACGATGCTGGTGGACGGCAAAGTCTTCAAAGACCTGCCCACCAAGAAGAACCTCAAGCTCGAGGTCTCCGGCGCCTACATCCTGGGCTACAACACCTCCAAGAAGGGTGAGAAGAAGCCCGAGCAGCCGCCCAGGAAGCTTACCCTCCGCGAGAAGCTTCAGGCCAGACTGGATTCGCTTCGGAAGGGCAAAAAGAAATAATAAAGCATCTTTCACAATTCCTGTTTTAGGGATCTCAGGGCTTTCTGAGGACTCGAAACAGGAATTTTATTATGACTTTTCAACATAAAAGCAGAATTTGCGAACTTTTTTTTGAAAGACAAAAGAGAGATATATGTAAACCACTAAAAACGGCCTAAATAAGCGAAAATCGAACGACTGGTTTACATATAGAAAAATAATAAAGCGCTTGACAGCTTTCAAAAGCATGGTATAATAAAAACAAATCTTATGAGCACAGGGGGGGGTAATTTAAATGAAGCGCAACAAGGCTGGATTGTTCCTTCTCTTCGGAAGGTTCCTTTGTCTGTATCCTTAGCGTATATAATTAATACTTGGAATTAAACAGGCTATACGCAATGAAGAAAACATGGTTGTTTTTTCTGTTTGCTTTTTTATGGCTAACCGGTTGTTATGTCCCTGAATCGATTGAGACATCATTGCCGATGGAGAATTCTGCTGATAAATACTTCGAAAACCAACAAGTGGAGTTTTTTGCGTGGAATGGGTCAGTAATGTGCAAAATAGGGAATATTTATTATTATTCTCTTCACAATTTCATGCACTTCTATGATACCAAGACAGGAATCCACGACTTCTTGTGCGGGAAGCCGGAATGCGATCATACGGATCCAAAGACTTGCAATGCGGTTCTGGAGACAGAGAACTTCCTGGCAGCTTACGATGGTTGGATTTATAATGTCAATTATGAAAAAGAAGAACATGTTCTCTTTCGAATCAGTACCGATGGTGCCATCAGGGAAAGGGTGTGCACTATACCGGATCCTACGGGGTGGAATGGATTAATTGCATTACATCAGGATGCTATATATGTGAGCAAAACGAACCAGGAAGTCATTAATGGGAAACCTGCCGGTCATTTCACATTCTATTGTCAGAAGATCGGGACAGAGAAACCGGAACTGATTTTCGCCAAAGAAGCAATGTTTATTGACCGGAATCATTTTCTGTTTGTGGATGATGAATTATACTTCTCTATATCATATCTGGATGAAATGGCAGATGGAGCGGATTATACAAGGCTGACCGAGCTTTGGAATTATCATGTCAGCAGTAAAGAATGGGAACTGCTGTGGCAGGGAGCCCTGCCGGGAAACGGCCAGCTCGAAAGCTTTTGGCCCAAAGATGGCAAGCTGATATGTGGAGTGCTTGATTGGGAGCAGGAGCGGGACATGATTCTGACTTTTGACATAGGGAAAAAAGAATTCGAAGCCCCCATTTATATTGGAGAAGAATTTCTGAATCTGGATGTCTCTGAGAAATATGTGATCACCAGCGGAGGAGTCGAGTGTTTTTATATCTTTGACCATGAAGGCAGACAGGTTGGGTTCTATGACCTGACTCCGGAGTCTGAAGGAGAAGTGCTGGGACCGGATGGTACATTTATGGGCACCGACGGCGATGCGGTATTTGTTCAAGTGAAACATGCTGTTTTTGATGGGGAAAGAGAACATGTCAAGTATGCAGTATATCGCCTGACTCCCGTGGCCGACGCCGAGAAGATGGATGAGGTGGAGATCATTGGCATGCTAGAATGATGATCCTTCGTTTCTGTGTTCATAGTCCTGAATCAAATGCCAATCCATATGCGTAACGCATCGGATGGCATATGATCCGGGACTTTTTGTGCCCCCATTCCTCAAAAAACTGATTGAAAACGCTCCGATTATATGCTATACTGCTATAGTGCCTTATTATACCGATGAGGAGGAGCAATGATGGCGGTTAGAAGAGTATTTGTCAGTAAGAAACCGGCTTTCCGTGTGGAAGCCACAGGGCTGCTGAATGATTTGAGGGACAACCTGCATCTGCGGACGCTCGAATCCGTTCGGATCCTGCACCGTTATGATATCGAGAGTATTACGGAAGAAACCTATCAGAAAGCCGTGCGGCGGATCCTGTCCGAGGCGCCGGTGGATGATGTATACGAGGAGACTGTGGAGCTGGATCCGGCGGATTTTGTGTTCGCGGTGGAGTATCTGCCGGGACAGTATGACCAGCGTGCCGATTCTGCTGTGCAGTGCATTGAGCTGCTGGCGGCGGATGAGGAGCCCAAGGTAAGCTATGCCAAGGTCTATGTGCTGCACGGTGAATTCACGGAGGCCGAGAAGCAGGCGGTGCGGGAATACTGCATCAACGCGGTGGATTCACGCGAGGCGTCGCTCGATAAACCCGAGACGCTGGACGTGCAGTACGGCACCCCCGATGATGTGGCGGTGCTTGGCGGATTCCGCGAACTGGACGAAGCCGGAATCGCCGCGATGGTGAAGGATATGGGCCTTGCCATGAGCAAAGCCGATCTGCTGCATACACAGCGCTATTACCGTGAAGAGGAGCACCGCGACCCGACGGTGACCGAGATCCGGGTACTCGATACCTACTGGTCCGACCACTGCCGTCATACGACCTTCGGCACCGTGCTCCAGAAAGTCGAATTCGCGAACAGCCCACTGCTTGCACCGGTCAGGGCGGACTATCAGGATTATCTGGAGACCCGTAAATACCTGGGCCGTGAAGACAAGCCTCAGTGTCTGATGGATATTGCGCTTGCCGCGATGCGCCGCCTCCGCAAAGAGGGCCGCCTGAACGACCTGGAGGAATCCAACGAAATCAATGCCTGCAGTATCGTTCTCCCCGTGGACGTGGACGGTCATGAGGAAGAATGGCTGCTGATGTTCAAGAACGAGACCCATAACCATCCGACCGAGATCGAGCCTTTCGGCGGCGCGGCCACGTGCCTGGGCGGCGCGATCCGCGACCCGCTCTCCGGCCGTTCGTATGTCTATCAGGCCATGCGCATCACCGGTGGGGCGGATCCAACGGTGCCGGTATCCGAAACGATCCCCGGCAAGCTCCCGCAGCGCAAACTCGCACGTCAGGCGGCTCACGGCTACAGCTCCTACGGTAACCAGATCGGCTTGTCGACCGGTTATGTCCATGAAATCTACCATCCCGGCTACATGGCGAAGCACATGGAGCTCGGCGCGGTCATCGCGGCGGCCCCCCGCCGTAACGTCATCCGCGGCAACGCGGAGCCCGGCGATGTCGTGATATTGCTTGGCGGCGCGACCGGACGTGACGGCATCGGCGGAGCGACCGGTTCTTCCAAGGCGCATACCGAGGAATCCATCCATACCTGCGGCGCTGAGGTGCAGAAGGGCAATCCTCCCACCGAGCGCAAGATCCAGCGGCTTTTCCGCAACCCCGAGGCCAGTACTCTGATCAAGGTCTGCAATGACTTCGGCGCGGGCGGCGTCTGCGTCGCCATCGGCGAACTGGCGGACGGGCTGGACATCCAGCTGGATCTGGTGCCCAAGAAATACGCCGGTCTGGACGGGACCGAGCTTGCAATCTCCGAATCCCAGGAACGTATGGCAGTCGTTGTGGCCGCAGAGGACGCGGAGCATTTCCTGCGGCTCGCTGCAGAGGAAAACCTCAATGCCATCCAGGTGGCTGTCGTGACCGAAGATCCCCGTCTGGTGATGCACTGGAGAGGCCAGACGATCGTTAATCTGTCCCGCGCCTTTATCGGGACCAACGGCGCGGCGAGTTATACCAATGTCTTGGTTGAGGCCCCCGCGGCCAAGCCCGATCCGTCCCTGCCCGAACGCATGGCCGGAGCTTCCTTTAAGGACCAGGTCAAAGGCATTATGTCCGACCTGAACGTGGCCAGCCAGATGGGCCTGGTCGAGATGTTCGACTCCTCGATCGGTGCCTCCACCGTACTGATGCCTTACAGCGGCCGCGAACAGCTGACTCCGATCCAGACGATGGCGGCCAAGATCCCGGTGGAGGGCGAGACGACCACAGCGTCCCTCATGGCCTACGGTTATGACCCCTATCTCTCCAGCTGGAGCCCCTACCACGGCGCCATGGCAGCCGTGATGGAGTCCGTCTCCCGCATTGTGGCGGCCGGCGGCGATTATCACAAGATTCATTTCACCTTCCAGGAATACTTTGAGCGCATGGGCGAAGCCCGTACCTGGGGCAAGCCTTTTGCCGCGCTGCTCGGCGCCTACAGAGCCCAGCGCGAACTGGGCCTGGCCTCGATCGGCGGCAAGGATTCCATGTCCGGCTCCTTTGACGCGATGCATGTTCCGCCGACGCTGATCAGCCTGGCCGTCGCCGCGGCCCGTACTTCCGAGATCATTACGCCCGAATTCAAGCGCGCCGGCAGCGCCGTCGTCCTGATGCAGATGCCGGTTGATGAGTACGGCGTCTATGACTTCAAACGCGCCATGCAGCTCTACGACCTGGTGGTCAAGGGCATCCGCGACGGGCGGATCGTGTCCGCCTATGCCATCGATGACGGCGGCGTGATCGAGGCCGTGGTCAAGATGTGCCTCGGCTCGCACATGGGCTTCCGCTTTGACGAGCACCATAAAGACCTGCTTACCGCAAAGCCCGTCTACGGCAGCCTTGTCCTGGAAATGGCTCCCGGAACGCTCGCCGATGTCTACGGTACTTTCCTGGGCATGCCCACGGCCGAACCCATTTTCCGCCTGGGCACCGGAATGATTACTTTCGACGAAGTGCTCGAGGCCTATCAGGGACGGCTTGAGAAAGTCTACCGGACGCATCCCGCACCCGAACTGGAGCGTCTGCCGATCGGAGAGACTACGCTCTTCGACGAGAAGCCCCATGTCTATACAGGTGATCCGCTTGCCGCGAAACCGCGCGTCTTCATCCCCGTATTCCCGGGAACCAACTGCGAATACGATACCGCCAGAGCTTTCCGCATGGCCGGGGCCGAGCCGGATGTCTTCGTGCTGCGGAACCTGACCGGCGCGGATATTCTGGCTTCGGTGGATGAGATTGAGAAGAGGATCCGCAACTCACAGATCCTGATGATCCCCGGAGGCTTCTCCGCGGGTGATGAGCCTGAGGGATCGGGCAAATTCATTGCCACTGTTTTCTCCAATGAGAAGCTGCGTGAGGCGGTCATGGACCTGCTGAACCGGCGCGACGGCCTGGCACTCGGTATCTGCAACGGTTTCCAGGCGCTGATCAAGCTCGGGCTGGTGCCTTTCGGCGAGATCCGCGAACTCACCGCCGATGCGCCGACCCTGACTTATAACACGCTCGGACGCCATATTTCACGCATGGTGCAGACCAGGATCGTGACCAACCGCTCGCCGTGGCTTGCGAATGTCAAGCCGGGCGACATCCATACGGTCGCGGTATCACACGGCGAAGGACGCTTCCTTGCGAATGAAGAAGTCCTGAAGAGCCTGGCCGCGAACAACCAGATTGCGACGCAGTATGTGGATCCCGCGGGCAATCCCACCATGGATATCCGCTACAACCCGAACGGGTCCCTCTGGGCCATCGAAGGCATCCTGTCCCCGGACGGACGCGTGCTCGGCAAAATGGGCCACAGCGAACGCCGCGGCGAGGAAGTCGCCAAGAACATTCCCGGCTGCAAGGATCAGCAGATCTTCGTTTCCGGCGTGGAATACTTCAGATAAGAGCCGAAAATAACCAACAAATATTTTACGAAATTCGGCATTTTTACCCTTGTAATATTCGGCAGGTTGCTGTATAATGATTTGCAAGGAATCTATTCATATAAGGATGGTGCAATATGGAGAATACTTTAAAGGTTTCTGCGGTAGCTATTTCCGCTAAAGGCAAGGGGATGAACCTTGACAATATTTATGTCAACGGCCGCTACCTCGCTCAGGACAACAATGAACCGCAGGCACTGTTTACTAAAACTTCCAGTGTTGATTTTCAGATGTATGGCGTCTGCGATGGAGAAAATGCAGAGGATGTAGCGATTCGCACGTCTCCTTCCGTGATCGTTATGCAGCGCATGCAGCAGCTGCAGTCCGTTCTGAGCATAGACGGAGCGATTTCCCGTGAGAAGATCTGGAACTTCCTCTATGAAACCAATGGCAAACTGCGCGAGTATCAGGCGCAGGTCGGCTCCGAAGGGATCACGAGTTCCTTTGCCGGGCTCTTCCTGCATAAGAACCGCGGTCTTGCCGTGCATCTGGGCGACAGCCGCATTTATGTCATCCGCGGCGGACGCATGCTGCAGATCACCGAGGATCATCTGGAGGCGACGGATCTTTACAAATACGGTGTCCTGACGCAGGAGCAGGCCGAGGTTCACAAGCTGAACAGCCGGCCCACCGCGACGCTTGGCATGTATGATATCGAGGACGCGGAGTCCCTGGTATTCTCCAAGTATTTCATCTTCTATCCCGGTGATATCTTCATCATCTGCACGGACGGCATCACCGATTCCGTCAGCAATGCCGAGATCGAGAGCGTAGTACGCCAGGCCAAGGATTCGCCCAAGGAAGTCATCGCGCAGCAGCTGCTGCAGATGGCCCGTGACAAGAACGACGATGACAAGTCCATCATCGTTCTGGAAGTCGAAGAAGTAAACGGCGACGCCGCCGCTGCCAAGGCTCCCGCTGCCAAGCCCGAAACCGATGGCGCCAAGAAGACGGGCCTCGGTGCTTCGATCGCCGCGATCGCCTCCAAGGTCGACGGCAGTTCCGACGACAAGGCGAATGCCGCTGCCAAGCCTGAGACGCAGGATAATGATGGTGATGAGGGAGAAGAGGGTGAAGAGAAGCCCGGATTCTTTGCAGGCCTCGCCGCCATGTTCTCCAAGAAGGATCAGGATGAAGAGGAAGATGAAGAAGACGAGGAAGAGCTGACGCTCCTTGACCGGATCTTCGGCAATCCCAAACTGATCTTCGCGATCCTGGGCATTGTCATCATCATCGTACTGATGGCGCTGCTGCTGTCCTCGCTGGCCAAGGGCTGCAAGGGCGGCAACGAATCCAGCAAGCCCGCTGTCGAGTCCAGTGCAATTGTCGAGCCCAGCAAGCCCGATACCTCCAAGCAGGAAAGCTCCAAGCAGGAGTCCTCCAAGCAGGAGAGCTCCAAGCAGGAGAGTTCCAAGCAGGAAAGCTCCAAGGAGGAGAGCTCCAAGGAGGAGAGCTCCAAGGAAGAGAGCTCCAAGGAGGAGAGCTCCAAAGAAGAGAGCTCCAAGCAGGAAAGCTCCAGGGAAGAGAGTTCCAGGCAGGAAAGCTCCAAGGAGGAGAGCTCCAAGCAGGAGGAGTACAGCCAGTCTGAAGTCGCGACTTACCGTGTTGCTGAAGGCGATACGCTGTATGCAATTCTGATGCAGTACTATGACGAGTTCTCGGATGAACTCCTGAACAGCTTCTGTAAGTACAATGGAATCAAGCCTGAGGATCCGATCCAGATCGGCCAGCAGCTTCAGATCCCGCCGCGCAGCGAGCTGAATTGATTTCAAAGCTAAAGGGGTGCGTTCTCAGACGGGAACGTACCCCTCTTTTCTTTTCAACCATTCTATATCATGAAGGAGTTATTGTATGTTACGGATTGAGCATCTAACCAAGTCCTATGGCAATGTCAAAGCAGTGGACGATCTGACCCTGCACATTCTTCCCGGCCAGATCTACGGCTTTATCGGTCACAACGGCGCCGGTAAGACTACGACGATCAAAGCCTGCTGCGGCATTCTGCAGTTTGAAGCCGGTGAGATCTATATCGACGGCGTTTCCATCAAGGACGATCCGATCGGCTGCAAGCGCAAAATCGCCTATGTACCGGACAATCCGGATCTGTATGAATATATGACGGGCATCCGTTATCTGAACTTTGTCGCGGATATCTTCGAAGTCAGTGCGGAGGATAGAGCGGAAAGGATCCGTCGGTATGCCGACATGTTCGAGTTGACCTCCGATCTGGCTCAGCCGATCAGCGCCTATTCACACGGCATGAAGCAGAAACTCGCTCTGATCGGTGCGCTCCTGCACGATCCCAAACTGATCATCATGGACGAACCCTTTGTCGGGCTCGACCCCAAGGCCGCCTACGAGGTCAAACAGGTGATGCGTGAAATCTGCGATAACGGCAGCGCGATCTTTTTCTCCACCCATGTCCTGGAAGTCGCCGAGAAGCTCTGCGACCAGGTCGCTATCCTCAAGAAGGGCCGTCTGATTCGTTCAGGCACGATGGAGGAGGTCAAGGGAGACGAATCGCTTGAGGAAGTCTTCCTGGAACTGGAGGATGTCCATGTTTAAGGCGCTTCTGCGAAAGGAAATGATGGAGCTGCTCACCGGATTCAGCGGTTCCCGCAAACAGAAGAGGAGTTTCGCGAGTCAGGCGATTCTGATGGCCATCCTCTTCCTGATTGTATTCGGCAGCATGGGCTTCTTTATGTATCAGATCGCGACGGTCTTTGCGCAGCTGCTGATCTCCGTCAATCAAACCTGGAAGTTTTTTGCGATCTTCGCACTGATCGCTTTCGGCTGGGGAGTCCTGGGCAGTGTCAGCATGGCTTACGGGCATCTGTTCCGTGCCAAGGACAATGATACCCTGCTTGCCATGCCCATCCCGCCGCGCATGATCCTGCTGGCCCGCATGCTGGGACTCTATATTCTGACATTGTTTATGCAGCTGATGATCATGGTGCCTGTATTGATCGTGGCCATCATGCAGCAGATGCTCAGCCCTCTCTACATCATTCTCTATGTTGTGGGCACACTGCTGCTGCCGCTGCTGACGATCGTCATCACCTGCCTGCTGGCCTACCTGATCAGTCTGATCGCGGCACAGCTGGGCGACAAGTTCAAAAAAGCTCTGACGGTGGTGCTGACACTCGTCTTTGTCGGCGTTTATATGGTCTTCTATCCCAAACTGATCTCCGGCGGGATCGGCCAGGACCTCGATGCGAACGCCCTTGCCATGAAAGGAATGGAATACTACGGTTTTCCGTTCTACGCGCTCGGGCGCGGCCTGGCGAAGGAACCGCTCTGGTATCTGATCTATGTGCTGGTCGTTCTGGCGGCATTCAGTCTGGTATGGCTGATCATGGCCCGCAGCTTCCTTCGTATCACCACCACCCACAAAGGTTCCAAAAAAGCAGTCTATGTGGAGCGTAAAGCATCGGTCCGCTCCCAGAACAAGGCCCTTTTGGATCGCGAGTGGAGGCATTTCATCAATAATCCCATGTACATATTGAACTGCGGCCTCGGACTGTTCTTCCTGATCGGGATCGCGGTCTATGCCTTCATCGGGAAAGATACCCTCATGCAGATACGCAACGCGATCGGCGTCGGCAGCCTGCTTGTATTTGCCGCGTGGGCCATTATCTATTTCATCACTTCCACCGTAGATATTACGGCGCCGAGCATTTCACTCGAGGGCCGGACGATCTGGCAGCTGCAAAGCATGCCGATTCCGACCTGGAACATCCTGCTTGCCAAACTGAAGCTTCAGTGGTATCTTTGCCTCGGCCCCGTCATCATCGCGGTAGCGGGCCTCAGCCTGGTACTGCAGCTCGGTGTGTGGGATGCGCTGCTGCTCCTTGCGCTTACGCTGATTTACTGTGCCCTGCAGGCAGAAATGGGCCTGTTCTTTAACCTGCTGATGCCTTCTATGGACTGGACGAACGAGACCGCCGTCATCAAGCAGAGTAAGAGCGTGCTCTTTACCATGCTTCTATCCATGGCCTTCGCGGGCGTTGTCGCGCTCGTCGGTTTCCTTTGGGCATTCTATGTGATGGAGCCCATCATTTACCTGTGCATCATAGGCGCCGTCGGGCTGGTGCTGAATATTCTGCTGCTCCTATGGCTGCGCCGCCGAGGCACTGCCAGATTTGAATCCCTCTGATCATTGGTACCCATTGAACCATAAGCCGGCGGGTCACGCCCGTCGGCTTCATTTTAAGGAAGAAACCCATGAACGAAAAGATTTTAGTCGTTGACGATGAACGCAGTATTGTAGAAATCCTGAAATACAATCTGCTGCGGGACGGATACCAGGTTTTTACCGGGTCGGACGGCCAGGAGGCACTCGATTTGTTTGAATCCTGCCAGCCCGATCTGATTTTGCTGGACGTCATGATGCCGCGGATCTCCGGCTATGATGTCTGCCGCAAAATCCGTGAGAAAAGCATGGTTCCGATCATCATGCTGACAGCGCGCACCGAAGAGGTGGACAAGGTACTGGGCCTGGAACTCGGCGCCGATGATTATGTGACCAAGCCCTTCGGCATTCGTGAACTGATGGCCCGCGTCCGTGCCAATCTGCGGCGGAGCGTTGTGCAGAGTACGAGTGACGGCCCTCAGGAAACCCTGAGGTGCGGCCTGATCACGCTTGACCCGGAACGCTACGAGGCAACCAAGGCCGGCAAAGTGCTGGAACTGACGCTCCGTGAGCTCGAACTGCTCAAATTCTTCATGTACCAGCGGGGCCAGATCTTCTCACGCGAATATCTCCTCGCCAAGGTTTGGGGATATGAGTACTACGGAGACGCCCGCACAGTGGATGTCACGATCCGCCGCCTTCGCGAGAAAATCGAAAACAATCCCTCCGCGCCCGAATACATCCTTACCAAGCGCGGCGTCGGCTATTATTTTACAGATAAAGATCCGTCATGAAAGGTTCCAGGGGCAGTATCAAGTGGAAGCTGATGCTTCTGTACGCGGTACTGGTCGTGATTGTTATCATCGTGATCGGTATCTACATGATCGGCAAAATTCGCAGAAATCTCTACCAGTCCCGTTATCAGGAGATGCAGTACACCGCGGGCCGTATTTCGGACACGGTTGAGCTTGCCTATGGGGCGGGGGAGCAGGATCTGACAGAGGTCTTCACCAAGGTCGTGACCGGTATTCTGACCGAGAGCGGCAATCGGGAAGGCCTGCTTTTGTATCTGCTTTCACCGCAGGGAGAGATGCTCTACAGCCGCGAAGGAAGCCTGTCACCGGCGGATCTCTCGTCCCGCACGATCCTTGGTGCGGTTAACGGGCAGGAGAGCGCCGAACTCTATGTCCACGAAGCGGTTTATGATGAAGAGACACGCATCGTGGGCGATTATGCGCTGCCGGTCTTCCGCGGCAGTGAGATCTGGTATATTCTGATGCTCCGACAGTCGCTGTCCGACATCCAGGGCACGATCCGAAGCAACGCCCTGATCATCCTGATGGCTTCGCTGATCGCGATCGCTATTTCCTCGTTGCTCGCCTATCTGCTCGCCGTGGGCATCGCCCATCCGCTTGAAAGGCTTACCCGGCGCACACAGGAGATGGCACGCGGCAATCTGGACGCGGCTGAGGAGATGACGGAGAAGAGCGGTTCCTCCGACGAAATCGAAGAGCTTGAAACGAATTTCAGCTATATGGCCGGCGAGCTGAAGCGCATGCTCTCGGAAGCAAGCAGTGAGAAGAACAAACTCGAAACGATTTTCCACCACATGGCAGACGGTCTGATGGTGTTTGATTATGACGGCAAAGTGGCCCAGTGCAACCCTGCCGCCACCGAACTGATCGGTAAGGGCATCCACGGCCTGTCGTTCGGCGATATTTTTCCGGAGGAGTCCTTTGAGGAGTTCCTGCATGCCCCCGAGGGACGGATCAGGCAGAGGACTCTCGAGCTGGACGGACAGTCCATCCGCGCCGAATTCGCAGCTTATGCCAACGAAGTCGGCGAGGCGGAAGGCCTGATCGTGGTGCTCCAGGATGTCACGGAGCAGCATCATGTGGAAGAAATGCAGCGTGAATTCGTGGCCAACGTCTCACATGAGCTCCGTACTCCCATCACCACTGTCAAAAGCTATGTTGAAACCATCCTTGAAGGCGAAATCCGTGAGGAAGAGACGCTGACCGGCTTCCTGCAGGTCATCGATCAGGAATCCGACCGGATGACCGCCCTCATTGCAGAATTGCTGGAGCTTTCCCGCATCGATAACCGCCAGGTACAGCTTGCCATGAAGAGGGAGAACCTGACCGAAGTGCTGGCGGACTGCGTACGGCGCTACCGCATCCACGCGGATAAAAAACATCAGCAGCTGATCATGGGCGCAGACTGCCCGGCTCTTCCTGTCAGGTGCGACCGCGCCCGCATGGAGCAGGTGATCGGCAATATCCTGATCAATGCCATCAACTACAGCGCCGACGGAGCGGTCATCACCGCCTGGAGCACCCTGAATCCGGAGGCACACGAAGGCGCCCTCCACATTCAGGATACCGGCATGGGGATCCCCTATAAAGAGCAGAGGCGCATATTCGAGCGCTTTTACCGCATTGACAAAGCCAGATCCCGCTCCTCGGGCGGGACGGGCCTCGGCCTCGCGATCGCTAAAGAAATGATGGAAATGCATCATGGCCGCATCGAACTGGACAGCGTTCCCGGCAAGGGAAGCACTTTCCATCTGATTCTGCCGCTTATGGACGGAGAGGAGGCGGAAGATGAAGAGATTTAAGTGCATCCTGTTAGTGCTGCTGGTGCTCTCAACCGGCCTCCTCAGCTCGGTGAAAGTGCATGGCGAAGGCATGCTGCAGGAATTGGGCGACGCCCTGGGCGTACAAGGCGAAATCCTCTGGGGCAAGCGCAGCGACCCTCTTCCTCCGACGCTTCACTTTGGCGGCAGCGACCCGCGTGAAATGAACTACACCTTTGCGGGCGAACTGGATCTGATGGGTTACGCCGGTTCGGCCTGCAAGCTTTACATGGGGACCTTCATTCAGGAAAAAGGCTCCCTGAATCTGTGGGAGCGGAGCACGGCGGAAATGACATCCGGCGGGCTATTTCAGGAACGTCTCACGCTTCCCAGGATCGGCGTCAATTATCTGGTCATCATCCTCGAAGTCAACGGCCGGCTGGAGGGCCGTGTCTACGCCATCACCCGCAAAAGCGAATCCCTTGAGCAGAATCTTCTGCGCCTGCGTCTGAACCTTTATGAGGAATATGCACCATGAAACGCGTAAAGGTTCTGAATTTTCTGTACTGGATCGTCCTGCTGCTCCTGCTCGCAATGGCTGCATGGCAATTTATTACTTTTATCAATACCTGGACGCTGATGGACCGCGAGCAGACCTATACCCGGACCTCGCAGGAATATGATTCCTCCGAGTGGATGCAGCCGCTCTACATGGTGGCATCCTCCGGCCGCAGACAGGGCCGCGTGAGCCTCGTTACCACGCAGACAGCCTTTTATCAGGAGGCCTACGACGCATCATGGAAGCTGCTCCGCGAACTGCTTTCTGCAGGCAGCCTGCAGATCGACTGCATCACTTATGCGGAAGCGGAGGATGGAAACCTCTTTTGCCGCTATGCCTATGAATCCGACCGGAATACCCGGATGCTGGAAGCGGCGTGCGGGTTGACGGAAGGCATCCTGGACTGGGAAGGCGAACCCTTCTCCTTCCGAGAGATCCGTATCCGTCCCTCGGGCGGGCTCCGGACATCTCCCGCCATCTGTCTTACGGAAGCCGGACAGAGCCGCGTCCTGCATATTCAGACGGACATGGATCTAACCGAGATTTCCGATACGCTGGATCAGAAGCTGCTTGAAATCTGTGATGCGCTTGGCGATCCCTACCTGGACTCGGCTTACGCCTTCCCGGGACGCTTTACGACACACTTATACCTGCGTGATCAGGACAAGCCCGAGACGGTGACCCCCTGGCGCGTCCGGACCATCCCCATCACCGACCAGGCGGAAGGCCTGTCCGCCGCGGCACATTTCTTTGATTACACTGAGCTGATCCATGCCGAAAAATACGGTGAAGACAGCTGGATTTTCACAGATGACCGCGTCAGTGTCCGGCTGTCCGCCACGGGGATCGTGGACTGCGTCCGCACTTCCGTGCCCACCGGCACCACGCTCGGTATCGGAGAAGCCTACGAAATAGCCATGGAATACCTGAAGCGGGATCTGCGGATCGACCCGACTCCTCTGGAATACTACCTGAGTCAGGTTGAACAGACCCCCAAAGGCTATGTCTTTTATTGGAATTATATGAAGGACGGGCGGCCCGTCCAGCCGGATGAAACCCTCTTACAGGAAAACGACATGAAAAGCGCCCTGCAGATCGAAGTACGCGGCAGCCAGGTCTACCGCTACCGCCGCTGGCGCTTCGATGTCGAAAGCAGCGAGATCCGCATCCGCGTCCTGCAGAATTCCGAAATCCGCATTATCAACGAGTGGAAAGCACTCGAATGGGATCAGATCCTCCCCGTTTACCGCATTGAAAACGGAGAGGCTGTGTTATACTGGCAATTCAGCTATAAAGGCCGGAAAAGATATGAGAGGGCCGCGACATGAGCTGGAGAACTATACGAACCGGATTCCTGATCGGGCTGATCATACTGAATATTGTTCTTTTCTGGGCTACCCGGGTAGTCCGCGACCAGCGTTATACCGCCAAAGAAGAAAACATGGAGAGAATCCTGGAACTGTATAAAGAAAACGGCATTTCGATCCAATGCATTCTGAACCGAGAAGGCTATCCCAAACCCCTGTACAGGATGGGGGAGGCCTCGCTCTTTAACCGGCAGATGATCGAACGCTTCCTTGGCAGCGAATACCAGACCGCCTACATGACCGCCCGGCAGAGCCGCTATACCACAGATACGGCCATGCTCCGCCTGGATCCCGACAACCACCTGCTGACCCTGCAAAGCAGCGGCGAACCGCTCCGATGGCAGTCCCGGAACCTTATGTCCATCGCCCAAAGCTGGGTGGAGCGGACCGTCGGCTCCGAATGGGTGTGCACGGAGTATCAGGTGGACGAAGCTTTGGCAGAGTTCATCTTTACCCAATACACAAACGGCCTGTATCTCTACTTCAATCACATGATCGTAAGACTCCATCCCGACGGGACGCTCCGTATCTTTCTGCAATACTATGAGCCGGAAGGCTTTGAAGCCGGAGCGCAGGAGATCCGCCCTCTGGACGAATTGATGTACGGCGCCATGAAAACCATTCTGCAGCGCTGCGCTCCGGAAAACCGCGTGGTGGAGGAACTAAGGTACGGGTATGACAGCAATGATCGGAGCGAATCCGCCTATTGCCTTGAATTTGTCCTGGCAGGCGGGAGAACGGTCCGGGTGAACGCTTTTACGAATGAAGTTCTGAATCCCAACGGATAGTGGTGAAAGAGGGACAGAAAAACCAGATTTAGGGGTTGCAACTCTTTGACGGATGTGCTACAATATAGTTGCCGTAGTATGCGGCATCATTTGAGTATAATTAGAAAGAGATATTGAGGATTATCTTTATGGAGAGAATATATATCAACGGCGGAAACCGCCTGCATGGAAAGGTTGAAATCAGCGGGGCCAAGAACGCGGCAGTCGCTCTGATTCCGGCAGCTTTGCTGGCAGATGATGTGGTCGAGCTTGAAAACGTTCCGCATATTGCCGATATTTCCAGCATGGTTAGTGTCCTTAAGGATCTGGGTGTCAGCATCCATTATCTGGACGAGCATACGCTCCGCATTGACAGCCGCGGCCTTGTCAACCGGCCCGCTGATAGCGAGGGCGTTCGCAAAATGCGTGCTTCTTATTATCTTCTGGGTGTTCTCCTGGGCCGATTCGGCAGCGCTGATGTTGTTTTCCCCGGCGGCTGCAATTTCGGTATCCGTCCCATCGACCTTCACCTGAAAGGCTTTGAGTCCCTCGGAGCAACGGTCGAAGCCAAAGACAGAATCCAGGTCCGCGCGGAGCATCTGCATGGCGCCAACATTTTCCTGGATGTCGTCAGCGTCGGAGCAACCATCAATATCATGCTCGCCGCCGTCCTGGCTGACGGAACGACCGTCATCAGCAACGCCGCCAAAGAGCCCCATGTCGTCGATACGGCCAATTTCCTGAACAGCATGGGAGCCAATATTTCCGGCGCAGGAACCGACCGCATCGTTATCCGCGGCGTCCGCCGCCTTCATGGCACCACTTACCAGATTATTCCGGACCAGATTGAGGCCGGCACCTACATGGTCGCGGCCGCCATCACCGGCGGAGACATCACCGTCCGCAACATCATTCCGAAGCACATGGATTCCATCAGCGCCAAGCTTCTGGACATGGGCGCCTTTATCGAGGAATTTGACGACGCGATCCGCGTCTGTGCCCCCGAGCCCCTCAAGGATACCGTCATCAAGACCGCTCCGTATCCCGGCTTTCCGACCGACATGCAGCCCCAGTTCATGACCCTGATGTCCGTCGTCAGAGGCACCAGCATCATCACCGAGAATGTCTGGGACAACCGCTTCCAGTATGTCACCCAGCTCCATAAACTGGGTGCCGACATCAGTGTTGACGGCCGCGTCGCCGTCGTCAAAGGCGTGGATCACCTCGACGGCTGCGAAGTCGAAGCCACCGATCTCCGCGCCGGCGCCGCCATGGTCCTTGCCGGACTGGCTGCCCGCGGCACCACCGTTATTACCAACGTCAAGTACATCTCCCGCGGCTACGAGGCCATGGTGCAGAAACTCGTCCAACTGGGCGCCGACATCCGTCTGGAAGGCGCCGCCGCCGATCCCATCATCGTCGAGGGCCGCGTCGGATGAAAATCACCATCCTCTGCGTCGGCAAAATCAAAGAGGCCTTTTACCAGGACGCTTTGGCAGAATATGCCAAGCGTCTTCTTGGTTACTGCACATTTGAAATCATCGAAGTCCCCGACGAAAAAAACCTCGCCGGCCAGGAACCCCAAATCCTGGACAAAGAAGGCCAGCGCCTCCTGGCCCGCTTCCCGGAGCACGCCTACGCCGTCGCCCTCTGCATCGACGGCAAAGAACGCTCCTCCCTGCAACTGGCCGACTGGCTCAAAACCCGCATGGACCAGGGCGACTCTCATCTCGTCTTCGTCATCGGCGGCTCCGTCGGCCTTGCCCCCGCCGTCATCAACCACTGCCAGGAACGCATGAGCTTCTCCAAACTCACCTTTCCCCACCAGCTCATGCGCGTCATCCTCGCCGAACAAATCTACCGCAGCTTCCGCATCATCCGCGGCGAGCCCTATCACAAATAACCCCTCCGCGCAGCTTGGCTGCGCTTTTTTTGTGCGCATACTGGTTTGATTCCTTTTCCCGCTATTCCCGCTCCGATATTCCCGCTTGGCGCGCGCAAAACGCGGAGACAACATCGGAATATCGGAGCGGGGGGAGAAAAACAGCAAGGCCCGCACGAGGATTCCGCTCCGATATTCCCACTCAGCGCGCGCAAAACTCGGAGACAACATCGGAATATCGGAGCGGAGGAGGAAAACAGCAAGGCCCGCACGAGGATTCCGCTCCGATATTCCCACTTGGCGCGCGCAAAACGCGAAGACAAC
>JAFRZL010000010.1 GCA_017442535.1 Bacillota bacterium
GGGGGAAGGCCTGCATTACTCCAACACCGGTTTTAATCTGCTTGCACTGCTGGTGGAGCGGCTCTCCGGCGTTCCTTTTGAAGCGTTCCTGCAGCAGAATATCTTTGAGCCTGCCGGCATGACTTCTACCCGCTGCTGCCATATCCGCAGGGACGGCGTTCCGTTTGAGAATTATTCACAGGCGACGGTGTATGATGACGGAAGATGCGTGGCTGACGTCGACTCCGCCGAGGACGGCGACGTGGTCGCCTTTGACGGCCTGAACGGCGACGACTACGTGTACACCAACATCTTTGACATGTTTAAGTGGGACAGGGCACTGCGCGAGGGCAAAGTGCTCACTCTTGAAGAGCAGCAGCTCATGTACACCCCCGCAAAGCTAGTCAACGGCGATGATGCCGTATACGATGAGGGTGATGGGCTGGGCTACGGTTTCGGCTGGGCCGTCGGCCGTGACGAAGAGCTTGGGCTCGTCGTCAGCCACAGCGGCGGCATGCCGGGCGTCTCTACCTGGTTTGAGCGTTTCATTGACGCGGACAGAGTTCTTGTGATCCTCAGCTGCCGGGATTACAGGGACGTCCGGGCATATATGGGCTACTGGGATGGCATGGAGGCAATCGTAAGGGACAATGAACCCAATCCCATCATCTCCATCGAGGATATCGCAGTCAAGGATCCCGACAAGTCGAAGTGGGAGGGCTTCTGCGGCAAGTACGAACATCCCGAAGATGCCGGTTTCATCGTCGATACAGTATACATGAAAGACGGCAAACTGTACGCCAAGGCCATTGATGACGACGATGAGCTGGAATTCCGTCTCTATCCCATCGGAGAGAACGAGTTCGGAAGAAAAGGCGGTATGATCAGGCTCACGTTTGACGAGGGTTGCCTGATATATGACGGTTTCACCTGCAAAAAGCTGTAATCGAATCCCCTATATAACATAAACAGGCCGGCTGTTCACATAGAGCAGCCGGCCTGTTTAGTTGCGGTCAATTTAGTCAGACAGTTTTACCCCCGGGCACCTTGGGAGGCGTCCGGGGTTATGATTAAGCTACATCTGTTAATTTCATAGTTCTGACCTTCCGGAGGACGATCGCATTGATGATGACGGTAAAGACAATGGTCATGCCGGCTCCGATCAGCCATGCAAGGGGGCTGGGGGAGCGTTCGAGCTGCAGGAACGACTGTTCCAGCGTCCGGATGATCCGGTACGAGATGAAGGTGCCCGTGCCAATGCCGAGGGCGATACCCATCAGCGTCGTCACCAGGGTCTCGCGGCAGACATAGGAGATGACTTTGCCGATGGTAAAGCCGTTGACGCGCATGATCGTGAGTTCGCGTTTTTTCTCCAGGAAGTAAATGTTGGTCAGGTTCATGAGAACGACGCCCGCAAGGAGAGCCGCCATCAGAATCAGCAGACCGACGATCGCGTTCAGAACATTGGTCGCGGAGTCAAAGAGGGCGCGGTCACTGTCGGCACGTTCCACATTCTCAAAGCCGCTGACAGCCATCAGGCGCGGCCGGAGCGTTTCCATGTCAGCGCCGTTCAGGCGGACAAAGAACATATTGTGGTCCGGATCCTGGTGATAAATCTTCCGGTAATAGGCTTCCGTCATCGCCATGGCGCGGCCAATATAGTTCTCATAGATGCCGGCCACGCGGACGGTCGCGGTTTTGATGCCGCCGATCGCGATCTCGAATTCGCTGCCGACATCCAGATCATGTGTCTCCGCCATACGCCTCTGGATCAGGATACCGTCATCCGCGGACAGAATCGGCTTGCCCGTCTTCCAGTCCATCAGGCGGAAGAGCCCGCCGATCGCTTCCAGGTCGCCGCAGAGCAGTTCGCCGGCCTCATTATTATTGATCCGGTAGGTAATGAACTGATCATAGAGGACGGCGCTCTCGGTCCCGGACTCCTGCAGGATCTGCCGGATCTCGGCTTCGGCGTCCGGATGCGCCAGGCTGTCAAAGCGGACCTTCTGGTCAAAGGTCGTGATGTCGTTATACTGATGCCTGAGCGAGCCGAAAACAGACTCTCTGAGCGTAATACCGATGACGATCAGAGCGCAGCAGCCCGCGACGCTCACCACCGTAACGGCGACGCGGCGCAGATCAGTCCGGATATTGCGGAAGATCAGGCGCGAGAAGAGTGAAAAGATGTGTTTGCCGGATTTGGCCTCTTTTTTCTGGCCGGCGGGAACCTTTTGCTGCATCAGCGAAATCGCCGTGGAGCGCAGCAGACGCGTGCAGGCGAGCCAGATCGCACTGACGGCCAGCATTCCGCCCGCAAACAGCACGACCAGTGTCGGCACGAGCTCCACGATGGGCGGCATCGTCCGGAAGAGGAAATTCAGCTGATATCCGTTCAGGATCAGGTTGCACAGGAGGAAATATGCCGCGGCTATGCCGAGCAGGACGCCCAGTACCGTGCCGCTCACTCCGAAGATCAGGTACTTGATAAAGATCTCTTTATTGAAGAAACCCAAGGCCTTCATGGCTCCGACCAGGTTGCGCTGCTCGTCCACCATCTTGCTGATGGTGGCATAGATGACCAAAGCGCCGACCAGGATAAACATGAGCGAGAAGGTGGAGCGCAGATTGGACAGGTTGTCGCTGGCGACTCCGACCTGGACAAAGCTGCTGACGCCGTTGCCGTCAAAGACGATCCAGCGGCAGGGGTCGACCGCGGCGAGCTTTTCTTTGGCTTCGTCCAGCTGCGCCACGCCGTCGTAGTACTTCTCCAGGCCGTCGGCATAGTCGGCTTCGCCTTTCTCCAGCTCCGCGCGGGCATCGGCAACCTTGGCCAGGCCCTCGTCGTATAGCTTTTTGCCGGCGTTGTATTCGTCAAGGCCCGCCCAGTAGCGGCTCAGGCCGTTCTCGTACTCTTCTTTGCCGCTCAGGTACTCCGCCTCGGCTTTTTTGAAGGCCGCGAGGCCCTCGTCATACTTTCTTTTCTGGGCGTAATAGGTGTCCCTGCCCTTGATATACTGCCGGTGTCCTTCGTCCCACTGGGCCGCGCCGTTGGCCAGCTCGCTGTAGGGCTCCACGAAATCCTCCGTCTTTTCCAGCACGGCAGCGAGAAGCGTCTGGCGGACTTCCTCCATATCGTATTCGGGCTCTTCGGAACCTGACGGCTCCTCTTCCTCTTCCGAGGGATTCTGCCATTCTTCAATGCCTTTCAGGATCTGATAGGCCCGGATCAGCACTTTCTCCGGGATATCCTCGGAATACAGCAGGTTGTGGTAGACCTGCTCGACGGTCAGCATGATGTTCGGGTCCAGAATGACCGAGACGCCCGCGGTGAGCGGGAAGGACGCAGCCGAAAGATTATTGGTATCCACGTCCGGTCTCCTGCGGCCGGCCCATTGGATCTGACCGAAAACATCTCCCGGATCGAATACGCGGCTGAGACCGATCTTGATCTTGTCACGGATCTGTTCTTCCACATCCTCAAGCTGATTATAACCGTTGACCACCTTCTTGCGCGCTTCGTCGAGCTGGCGTTTGCCTGCGGCTAGCTGCCGCTCGGCATCCGCGAGCTTCTTCCGTCCGTCTTCAAGCTGGGCTTCGCCGTCGGCGATCTCCTTCTCGGCATCGGTCAGCTGATTCCAGGCGTCGTCGAGCTCGGCCTGCGCGTCCTCGAGCTTTTTCTTGTTGTCGGCAAGCTCTTTTTCGCCGGCCGTAAGGTCTTTCCAGCCCTGATCGAGTTTGGCTCTGGCCTCCTGCAGTTCGGCCCAGCCCTCGTCAAGCTTTTCCTGATTCCGGTCGATCTCGATCTGGTATTTGTCATGGATGGACTTGGTGCGGTTGGCGGCGAGCAGCTCGGCCACGACGTCCAGGCGCTCCATCACATCTGAGACCTTTCCCTCGTAGGCTTTTTCGAAGCGGTCCTCGTCAGGGTCCTTCTGGATCACGACTTCCGCCCGCATAAAGCCGCCGTCCAGCGCCTCCATGTCAAAGGCATCACGCGGCACCACGACATAGTATGTCTCGGGCGTCACACGGGAGACATGGTCGGGATGCTGCAGCATACCGACCACGGTGTATTTTTGGTACAGCAAATAATCGGGGGTTTTGCCCTCGTCATTTTCTACGATGATCTCGTCGCCCAGGTTCCAGCCCATTTGCTTCATCAGGCGCTGTTCCAGGGCACATTCGCCGACATTTTCGGGCATACGTCCTTCCAGGAGTTCGGTCCGGTTGATCCGCTCCATGATCGAGATCACATAGACGTCCGTGCACTCAGTCCCGGTCCGCGCCTTGGCGGAAATATACCAGAGCGGTTCGACATCGGTAACGCCCTTGATCTTACGCACAAACCCCAAATCATCCTCGGTCATCAGCATCGTGGAGATGATCTCAATATCGTGATAATTGACATTGTTATACATCCTGGAGGCGTTCTGCTTCAGCGCAGCCGCCGAAAATGTAATGCCGAGGTAGGTCGCGACGCCCAGGAAGGCAATCAGTATAATCGAAAGATAAGATACGATCTGCTTGCGGATATTCCGCAGCGCATCAGTCAACTGCGTATGTTTCATTGCCGCTTACCACACCAGATCCGTCGCGTGCAGCGGATGCAGATTCCTCTTGATCGAAGCGATGCGGCCGTTACGCACCTTAACCACGCGGTTAGCCATCTTGGCAATCTCCACGTTATGAGTGACCATCATGACGGTGGTCCCCTGTGTATTCACAATATCTTCAATTACGGACAGGACCTCGATACTGGTCGTATAATCGAGGGCCGCCGTGGGTTCGTCCGCCAGGATCAGGCGGGGCTTTTTCACGATCGCACGCGCGATGGAGACGCGCTGCTGCTGTCCGCCGGACATCTGTCCGGGGAAATTGTTGGCGCGTTCCGAAAGCTTGACGCGCGCGATGGCCTCCTCCGCCGGCAGCGGATCCTCCACCAGTTCCGCGATGAACTGGACGTTTTCAAGCGCCGTCAGGTTGGGCATCAGGTTATAGGCCTGGAAAATAAAGCCGATATAGTCGCGGCGGTATTTGGTAAGCTCGGCCTCGGAGGGATGTGAGAAATCTCTGCCCTCGATGGTAAGCGTTCCGGTAGTCAGAAAGTCCATGCCTCCGACGATATTCATCATGGTGGATTTGCCGCAGCCCGATTCGCCCAGGACGACCACGAATTCATTCTTGTAGATCTCGAGGTTGATGCCCTTAAGGACCTGCAGAACATTGTCGCCGACGGCGAACTCCTTGGTCACATCCGTCAGGCGGACCAGGACCTCTTTCTTTTCGCCCAGGTCGATGGTCAGGCCTTTTTCTTCGATGGTGATGGCGGCGAGCGACGCCATGCGCTCGCACAGCACCAGCTCCTCCTGATCATATATCGAGCCGTCCTGCTTGTTGATGATCTGAACACAGCCGATCACCTCGTGAAGATTGTCAAGCGGCACACAGATCATGGACTTGGTCACCAGCCCATTATCGTCAAAAACCGTGCCGTCGAAGCGCGGGTCATTCGCCGCGTCCGCGATCAGGACGGATTTACCGGACTTGGTCACCACGCCTTCGATCCCCTGCCCGTTCTCGATGGTGATATTGGATATATCCGCCGGGCCTACGTGAAAGAGCGGGCTCAGCCGGTCCGTGTTCGGGTCCAGGAACCAGATCGCGCCGGCTTCACTGTTCAGTGTGCGCACGATGATTTCCAGACTGCCTGCGAGAGCTTCTTCGAGATTGTCGACTTCCAGAAGCTGCTCCATGATTTCCCATGATGCTTTGGTAAAACGCTTTTCCTCTGCCATTGCTAAAACCTCACTGCGAATAGCTTTATGTCCTTATGTGTTCAGAACTGCCGGATGACATCCGGTGTCAGTGCCCGAACCATTTCTACGGCCGCCTGTGCGGCCAGATCCACATCCTGCATCGCCGCAAATCCCTGCGGTGTGTGCGCGTAACGGCTGACGACCGATACGACGACGGATGGAATACCCTTCTGCATCTTGTGATAGATCCCGCCGTTGGTGCCGCCGCCCGAGCGGACCGCCACCTGTACGGGGATGCCCGACTGCTCGCACAAGTCGAGCGTAAAGCGTGCGAACCGTGGGTGTGTGATCATGCCCACGTCAAAGAGCCGGATCATCAGGCCTTTTTTGATCGCGGACTGTACCGCGTACGCCGGCGTGAACGTATCGTCCGCCGGGCAGCCTTCAAAGTCGATCGTGACGGCCGGATCCACGGTACGCGCCGCCACCGGGGCACCGCGGCCTCCGACCTCTTCCTGTGTGGAGAGCACACCGACGACATCCACCGCGAGATCCATACCGGCGAGCTCTTTCATGGCCATCAGGAGTGCCATGCAGCCCACACGGCAGTCAAATGCCTTGCCGATCATAATGCCCCGTGCTTCATCCGCGGCAAAGTCCACCGCCGGCGTCACCGGCGCTCCGACGCGGATGCCGAAGGTCTCGCGCACATCCGTGTCGCTGACCGCGCCCACGTCGATCACCATATCCGATGTATGCAGGGCGACATCCTTCTCGCCGCTCTTCATAAAGTGCACCGGCTTGGCGGCTACGATCCCGGGGATCTTCTCGCCCCGATCGTTCAGCACCCAGACGCGGGTCCCGGGCACCGAAGACTCGTTCCAGCTGCCGAGCTGCACGAACTGCAGCGTCCCGTTCGGCTGGATAAACTGAACCATGAACCCGACCTCGTCCGAATGCGCGTCGAGCAGTACCACCGGCTTGCCGCCGGTATTCTGCCTGCGCCGGATATAGAGGTTGCGGATATTGTCCTCCTCCACATCCGCGAAGGGCTCGGCATAGGCTCTGGCCACCGCCGCGACCTCATCTTCAAAGCCGGAGGGGCCAAAGGCCTCGGACAGCCGCTTCATCCAGGCAAGGTCCTGCTGATTCATTTCGTTTCCTCCTTCGTCATTCCGGCCCGGTCCTCTGCGGCCTCCTTCGGCCGGTCCTCCCAGCCGCGGCCCCAGGTGTCCCGTTCCCGGGCATTCTCCTCCGGTTCGGAGGATACTTCGCCTTTGTGATAGGTCATATATCCCTCGGAACGCCGTCTGGCCTCGTCGCGGCGGTAATTCAGCGGCGAGGTCCCGGCCACCTTATGAAAGACCCTTCCGAAATGCGTCACCGATTGGAATCCAAGCATGCCTGCGATCTCCGTCACCGGCGTATCGGTCTTGACCAGGAGGCGCTCGGCCTCTTTAATGCGGACATTGCTCAGATATTCGGTAAAGGTAAAGCCCGTAACCTCTTTAAAGGTATGGCTCAGATAATATTTGTTGATAAAGAACTGCTGCGCCACCGCCTCCAGCTTGAGCGATTCCATATAGTGCGTATTGATATAGTTCAGCACCTCAAAAATCCGCTTGTTCGCGTGGCGGAGCGACTCCTCGGCGTCCTTGCTGAGGCGGGTCATATTACGGTTCGCGAAGACAAGGATCTGCAGCACGTAAACTCTCACCATCAGCTCGTAGCCGGCCCGCCGCTGGCTGATCTCGTTATAGATCCTGCCCATCAGGCTGTCCACGTAGTCCTTGTCAGCCCCGGTAAAGGACAGGATCCGGCTGCCGTCCTTAAACAGCTCGTGCAGCAGCGCGGCAAACTGCCCCTGCGGTTCCTCGATCAGGTTCTCGTATACGTCAAAAACAACACGGTCATGGTATTTCTCGAGTGTCTCAAGGGTCCTGTGCATCTCCCGCCGGTCCACCAGCACCAGCTCTCCGGCTTTAATATAATACGTGTTGTCCCGGATAAAGAAGTACCGGCTCCCCTCCCGCAGGTAGTAGATTTCATAATAGTTGTGAAAATGCTCTACCGGCATGGTGTAGGAATCACTGCGCTTGGCAAAACCGACCTTCAGCCCTTCCAGCGTTGTCCCCAGATATTCATAGGGATATCTCGACTCCGGCATCTCAGATCCCCCCTTCTGTGCCTGATTCCGGATGTCCGGGAGGCGGACTTACATCTTCTGAAGGAATACCTTATAGGCTCTGTAAGTCTCGTAGATATCGGGCTTGGAAGCGACTTCGTAGGGCGCATGCATGCTGTGCAGCGGAATGCCCACGTCGATCACGTCCATGGCATATGCCGCCAGAATGTAGGCGATCGTTCCGCCGCCGCCCTGGTCGACCTTGCCGAGCTCTCCCATCTGGTACTTCACATCATCCTCGTCGAAAATATGACGGAGGGACGCAATATATTCGGCCGTCGCATCGTTGGAGCCCGACTTGCCGCGGGATCCGGTATACTTGTGCAGCACAGGGCCGTGCGCGAAGAACTGGGAATTCATCCGCTCACAGACCTCCGGGAAATTGGGGTCAAACGCTACGGAAACATCGGAGCTGAGCATCCGCGAGGCCGCAAGCGTCCGGCGGAGCGTCAGGTCGGAATACTGGCCCATCGCGTCCAGAATATCCGCGACGAAATTCTCAAAATAGTGGGAATGCATACCAGTCGCGCCGACGCTGCCGATCTCTTCCTTATCCACGACCAGGGTGATCGCGGTCGTCTCGGCATCGGGGCAGTCCAGCTGCGCTTTGAGCGATGTGTAGGCGCAGATGCGGTCATCATGTCCATAGCCGAGCAGCATGCTGCTGTCAAGCCCGTAATGGCGGGCGGGACCTGCGGGAACGACCTCGATTTCCGCTGAGTGGAAATCGTCTTCGGTCATGCCGTACTTTTCTTCCAGCAGACGCAGAACGTTTTTCTTAATGGGCTCTTCCTTTTCGTCCGCCAGAGGAATGCTGCCGATGCAGACATTCAGGCTCTCGGCGGGAATGGCTTCGCCAAGGGGCTTCGTGGCCTGATCCTTGCCCAGATGCGGCAGGATATCGCTGATGCCGACGACCGGATCGGAGGGATCCTCGCCCAGAACGACCTTCTGTACGGTGCCGTCCTTCTTGGCAACCACGCCGTGCAGCGCGAGCGGAAGCGTTACCCACTGATACTTTTTGATGCCGCCGTAATAATGCGTCTTGAGCAGCGCAAGGCCGGAATCCTCATACAGCGGATTGGGCTTAAGGTCCAGGCGCGGGGAATCAATATGCGCACCCAGAATATTCAGGCCATGTGAAAACGGGCGGGTGCCGATCTGCGCGAGCGCCAGCATTTTGCCGCGATTATTGGCATATACCTTGTCGCCGGGCTGCAGCCTCTCGCCGCGCGCCATGATCTCGCCGAGATCGCGGTAGCCGTGGGCCTTTGCCATCTCGATCATCTCGGTCACGCATTCTCTCTCTGTCTTGCAGCGGGACAAAAACTGACGATATTCCTCACAGAAAGGCTCCATCGCCTGTTTCTGCTCCTCTGTATAAGTTTCCCATAATGTCTTTGATGCCATTTGAACGTAACCTCCTCAGTTTCTTTCGGCCCAAACAAGCGCCCTGTTTCCGGAATTTCCGGTTTTTATCAGTATACCCCAAAGGGCTTTCTTTGGCAAGAGGAAAGGCGGAATTTTCTTGATAAGAATGCCGTTCAGAGCCAAAAAAAGGCGGCCCTTCAGGGCCGCCCCGTATAATTCCGAAAAGATGCTGAGATCAGCGGAACAGATTGAAGAAACTGCCGAGAAGGCTGTTGCCCTCTTCTTTTTCTTCCTCCTGCTGTACCGTCTGCTGTGCCTGCTGCGCCGCCGCAGTGGCTTCGGTATCAAGCTGCAGGCCGCCGGAAGCCTCTGCTCCGTCATCGGTGAACAGACCGCCAAGCAGGCTGCTGATCAGGGATGCGTTGTTAAAAGCGGGAGCCTGCTGCTGAACAGGCTGTGCCTGCTGCTGGGCGCCGCCGAAGAGGCCGCCAAGCAGTCCGCCTGCATTCTGCGTCGTCTGCTGCTGAGGCGCCGCCGCGCCGCCAAGCAGACCGCCGAGAAGACCCGTGCTCGCAGGAGCCGCCTGCTGGGTCATTCCGCCGCCCAGCATGCCGCCCAGAAGGCTTCCCAGATTGATACCGGTATTATTGCTGGTATTCGCCGCCTGCTGATTGCCCAGAGAGGACAGCAGCAAAGGCGCGACCAGTGACAGAATCGAAGAAACGGCGGAGCCGGAAAGGCCGCTGCCTCTCGCAAGCTCTTCGGTGGTCGCTTCTTTATTGTCGCCCAGAATGTGGCCGATGATCTTGTCTCCGTCCTCCTGATCCGCTTCGTTCAGGAAGGCAGCCACATCACTCAGATCCACGCCGCTGTGCTGTTCGAGCGCATGGCTCAGAGAAGCGGCGCCCTCCTCGGTGGAGGCGTTCTGCTGCATGCTGGTAACCAGCGTCGGCAGCGCGTAGCCCAGTACATTGGCAACGGACTTCTCGTCGGCGCCTACGGACTGGCTGATCTGAGACAGCCCCTTGCCGCGCAGAAGTTCCGCAATCGAATTGATATCATAACCTGCCATAATCGTTACCTCTCAAATAATATTGGATTTGCTGATTAGTCAGCGTTCTCGGTCTTGACGTCAGCCGCGATTTCGGGATGTTTTGCGGCACAGAAGGCGCACAGGGAAGCGCGGCCGTTCTCGATCGCCTCGGTAACGGTGCCCTGATACAGCGTAGAAGAATTCGTGATCGCCTGGCAATCCTGATCGATATGATACTTGCGGCCGAAGGTGGTCCAGTAAACATCGCTTGTGATCTCCTGCTCGGCAGCCGCCTTTTCCTCGGCGGAAATCGGATCATAGTCGGCGGAGGCGGCACCCGTGATCAGCAGCGCGGCGCAAGCTACGATGGTGACCAGCGTCTTGGTCTTCTTGTCCAGATCCTTATCCTTGAGAAGCAGGATAATCAGCGGGATAAAGCAGATGGCCGCCATGATAACGCCCAGCTCGCTCCAAAGATAGAACAGGAATTTGTTCTTCTTGGACATGGGTTTGATACGGTTGGCCTTCTTCCAAAGCTGTGCGGCAATGATGGCAAATACCAGATCGGCCACGATAAAGATAATCAGCCACAGTGCTTTGTTGCCCACATACATGGCATTCAGCAGAACCATGATGGCGAGCACTTCGCAGGCGATGGCCAGGATCCAAAGTACAACGGCGCCGATACGGTAGCCGATGGAGCTGCCGCCGGTGGGTTTCGCATCTTTGATCTGAGGCTTCTTGGCCTCAGTCTCAGCGACTTCCTCCACTTCCTTCTTGGCCTCTTCAGCAGCCTTCTTGGTCGCTGCGGCCTTAGTGGTCTTCTTGGCCTCGGTCTTTTCACCGTTGGCGCGAACAATCTTCTGAGCCATTTTACATCCTCCGATCTTTCATTCATAGAATAATTGGCTAATATAATAATATGCTTTCCTACCCCGTTTTGTCAATAGGTTTTTTAAATTAGTACGGGCAAGCGGGAAAAAACAGAGGCCGATGACGGGTTTATCTCTTTTCAGTCCCGGAAAACTGTGGTATACTGAGATAGATTGATCGAAGAATAATCAGTCCGGAAGGAAGGTGTGAACATGCGTGAAATTTCGGTGGATCTGATCCGCGACGCGGTGGCCGCTCTGGCCGTCAAGGCCAATACAGTGGTCGATGCCCGGGTGGAAGAGGCGCTTAAAACGGCACGGCAGCGGGAGGAGTCGCCTGTCGGCCGCGAGATCCTGGATCAGCTGCTGCAGAACGCAGAGATCGCGCGCGCCACGGCCACGCCCATCTGCCAGGACACCGGGCTCGCGGTGGTTTTCGTGCGGGTAGGCCAGGATGTGCACCTCACGGGCGGATCGCTGGAGGACGCCGTCAACCAGGGCGTCGCGAAGGGTTATACCGACGGATATCTGCGTAAATCCGTGGTTCGTGACCCGCTCGACCGTATTAATACCAAAGATAATACCCCGGCCATCATCCATTACGAGATCGTGCCCGGGGATGAGCTGACGATTACCGTCGCCCCCAAAGGCATCGGCAGCGAAAATATGAGCCGCCTGTACATGCTGAAGCCTTCACAGGGCGCGGAGGGGATCCGCCAGGCCGTGCTGCAGACCGTGCGCGAAGCGGGAAGCAACGCCTGTCCGCCGCTCGTCATCGGCGTCGGCGTCGGCGGCAATTTTGAGAAATGTGCCCTTCTCGCCAAGCGTGCGCTGCTGCGCCCCCTGGGCGAGCCCTCACCCGATCCGGCCTGGGCTGCCATGGAGCGTGATCTGCTTAACGCCGTAAATGATCTCGGCATCGGCCCGCAGGGGCTCGGAGGCCGCGTCACGGCGCTAGGCCTTGCAATCGAGACCTATCCCACACATATCGGCGGGCTGCCGGTGGCCGTCAATATCAACTGCCACGTGGCCCGGCATGAAACCGTCAGCCTTTGATGCAGGGAGGGATGGATATGAAAAACATCACAGCACCTTTTGATAAAGAAACCGTCCGGAGCCTGCACGCGGGGGATACCGTACGGATCACCGGAACCATCTATACGGCCCGCGACGCGGCACATAAGCGCATCTGCGAAGCCATTGCCGCCGGCACTCCCCTGCCCTTTGACCTTGCGGGCGCGGTCATCTATTATGTCGGCCCCACGCCGCCCAGACCCGGGCAGGTGATCGGCGCGGCCGGTCCCACTACCAGCGGCCGCATGGAT
Source organism: Bacillota bacterium (assembly GCA_017442535.1). GTDB lineage: Bacteria > Bacillota > Clostridia > Lachnospirales > Bianqueaceae > RUG12817. The sequence goes on from JAFRZL010000010.1 coordinate 12,522, forward strand.
GCCTACGCCCCCACCCTGATGGCGGAAGGCCTCTCCGGCATGATTGGAAAAGGCGAACGCCTGCCCTCGGTCATCGAAGCCATGAAGGCCCATACCGCCGTCTATCTGGCCGCCACCGGCGGCGCGGGCGCCCTCCTCTCCCACTGCATCAAACAGAGCGAAGTCATTGCCTATGAGGACCTGGGCACGGAAGCTGTCCGCCGCCTCTATGTCGAAGATTTTCCCGCCACGGTCGTGATCGACTGCTACGGAGAGAATCTGTACCGAACCGCCCCGGAAAAGTACCGCCGCTGACGTGTTCGGCCCGCCAAACCGCACAAAAACAGCGGCCCGGCGTCCTTCGCAAGGAAGACCCGGGCCGTTTTGAATTGTCTGTTCAGGGCGTTATTCAGCCGATCCGGCTCGGGCCGGAACCCACGCTGACCACATAAAAGTCCGCCGCATATCCGATGGTTTCGCGGTATTTCGCGCCGACGGCTTTCACAAAAGCCTCAACCGCCTCTTCCCGCACCAGGCTCACCGTGCATCCGCCGAAGCCCGCACCGGTCATGCGGGATCCCAGAACGCCCGGCTGCTGCCAGGCCGCTTCCACCAGGGTATCCAGCTCGATCCCCGTCACCTCGTAATCATCCCTCAGCGAAACATGGGACGCGTTCATCAGCTCGCCGAACTGCTTAAGATCGCCCTGCTGCAGGGCTTTGACCGCGCTGATGGTCCGCCGGTTCTCGGTCACGGCATGACGCGCGCGGCGGATCCGGACGGGATCTCCGATGACGGAGGCCACCTGCTCGAATTCTTCGTTGGAAAGTTCGCCCAGGCTTCTGACGTCACGCACCGTTTGGATCGCTTCGAGCGCCGCTTCGCACTCCGCGCGTCTCTCGTTGTATTTGGAATCCGCGAGGCCGCGCTTTTTATTGCTGCAGGCGATCACGAGTTTCAGCCCCTGCTCCTCCAGCGCGAGCGGTACATATTGGTATGTCAGATCGGCCGTGTCCAGGAAAATCGCGTGGTCCTTAAGGCCCATCGCGATCGCGAACTGGTCCATGATGCCGCAGTTGACGCCGACAAATTTGTTTTCGGCTTCCTGCGCCGCGAGCGACAGCGTGACGCCGTCCATCTGCCAGCCGAACTGGTCCAGCAGAATCGTCCCGATGAGCACCTCCAGCGAAGCCGAGGATGAAAGGCCGGAGCCGTTCGGGATCGTGCCTTCGATGATAATATCCAGTCCCTGCGTCATTTCCATACCGCGGTCGGCAAAGACCTTGATCACGCCCTTCGGATAATTGCACCAACCGTCCGCGGGGTCATACCGCATGGCTCCGAGCGGCAGGACGCTGATCCCCGCACCGGGATAATTCGCCGAATACAGCCGGAGCACCTTCTGATCATTGGGCCTGACCGCGGCATAGGTGCCGATAGTGAGTGCACAGGGGAAAACATGTCCCCCGTTATAATCCGTATGCTCCCCGATCAGATTGACCCGGCCCGGCGCGAAATACACCCGCGTCTCTTTGTCAGAGGGTCCGTAGACCTCCTGCAGCATGGTTTTCAGTTCGTCTTTCATGATGTACCTCCTGTAAGCCCGTTGGGGCCAAATGATTTGATCTGTAAATAACCCCATATTTTTTGCAAAATCCGCTTGCAAATGAGGCGGTTTTTGGTATAATTACTTCTGTAGTCCAGATAGGCAAGGGTGATAGAGATGGTTTTTCTGATTATTTTTCTGGTAGTGGCTCTGGCGGCCGGGATCCTGTATCTGTTGGCCCGCTCCATTCTGCGCAAAGCTTTCGGCAGCCGTCAGGAGGGCGCGCCCGGGGTTAAATATTTTCATGCAGAGGATTTTCCCGGCTTAAATGCCGAGCCTGTTTCGTTCGCTTCTGACAAAGCCAGGCTGCGCGGATACTGGTATTCCTGCTATAGCGATTGCCGCGGCATTGTTATTTTTGTACATGGCATGGGCGGCGGCCACACCGCCTATACGACCGAGATCAACGCCTTGGCCCGGGCCGGATACCGGGTGCTTGCCTATGACAATACCGGCACCATGCTTTCGGACGGCCCCGAGCTCTACGGGCTGAATCAGGCGCTTTCGGACCTGTCAGCGGCTTATGATTTCGCCTGGAGCGCGAACCGCGCATGGCAGCTCCCGATCACGCTGGTCGGGCATTCCTGGGGAGCCTTTACGGTCTGCAATTTCATCGAACTGCGTAAGAGTGTCGCCGGCATCGTGGCGCTCTCCCCGTTTGAATCCGTCCCCGATGTCATGGTCGAGCTGGTCCGGCGCGAGACCGGCAAAAACCTCCGTTTCCTGAAGCCCTTTTTCCTGCTCTGCAACGTGATCGATTACGGCCGGGCCGCGCTCTACAGGCCTTCCTATTCTCTGCAGAAGGCTTCCTGCCCCGTCCTGCTGATGCACGGCGACGCAGACACCATGGTTCCGTTATCGCTCAGCCCACTGGCCTACAAGGATTTCTTCATGGGTAATCCGCATATCACCGTACAGCTGCTGCCCGGAAAAGGCCATAATGTCTATGTTACCGAGCGTGCCGAGCGCGAGATGCAGCGCTTTTTCGCGGAACTCACCGCACTGAATGCCCGCTATGACGGCCAGCCGCCCCGCGGAGTCCGCGAAGAATTTACCGCTTCCGCTGATTTCCGGGCCATGACCGAGGAGGATCCCACCGTGATGCGCCAGATCGAGGAATTCCTCTACGAAGCTACCCGGCCGCAGGACGGTTCAGCATCCGGTTAATGATTTCCGCTACTCCACCGTGATTATTGTCACGTACAGCCACATAATCAGCCACTTCGATGACCGCGGGATTGGCATTGGACGGACAGGCTCCCACACCTGCCCGGCATACCATTTCCGCGTCATTTTCATTGTCGCCGATACAGAGGATTTCATCTGTCTGAATATTCAGAATATTCGCAACCTTTTGAACACTCGTCCACTTGCCGCTCTCCGTGCTGACACATTCCAGCAGGAACTCCGCCGACTGGAACATCTTGAGATCTTCCGGCATCCGCGGCGCAAGGGAATGCTGGATGGCCTTCATCCTTTCCTCGGGAACACTGCTGACCAGCACGGCTTTGAGCATTTCTGCCTCCGCATACGGCTCCAGACTCTCCACTTCCGTCACGGGCGTTCCGGCAAGCTTCGCGTAAAGCGCCGTGCTCGGCAGATACCGGTCCACCAGAATACGGTCGCCCACATAGATCTGCAGATTCAGCTCTTCCCGGTACTCCGAAGCCGTGTCCATCATGAAGCGGATCGCTTCCGGAGACAGAAAGGCCCGGAAAAGCGGTTTCAGGCTGCCGCCCTCATAGATACCGGCACCGTTTGAGACCACAAAAAACTCACCGTCACAGTCCAGGTCCAGCGCCCGCGCAAAACGGATCATGCCGTGAAGCGTGCGCCCGGATGCCAGCACAACGCGGACACCCTGTGCGCGTGCCCAGGCGACGGCCTCCTTGTCCTCCGGAGAGATCGTCTTATCATCTTTAAGTAAAGTTCCGTCCAAATCGATCGCAATCAGCTTAATCATGGTTGCCTCTTTTTTTGTATATTTAATTTCAGCTCCTGATCAATTCATCAAGTACACGGGATTCCTCCGCAGACAGACGCGTCTTACTGACACCGTTTTCGATGATTCGGGCATACATGCAGCTGGAACCCTCGCGGTTATAAATATTATGCAGCAGATATCCACTGTTATGCGAATCGAGAAGCACCCAGATAAAGGACAATTCGCCGCCCAGCCCCTCAAAGGCATTATACCGGACCATTTTTGTCTTGGTGATAGCCTGGTCGATCCGGTGCCCCAAATCCTTATGCATGTAATCGGAGATCTGCTTACTCTGTTCGTTCATCAGCGCCAGTGAAGCGGCATACTTCTCATATTCTTCGCGGACTTCGCGGCGGACCGCCGCCAGTTCATCCTCTTCGGCATAATGATGCAGCCCCGTATACTCGGGCATCTCGCCCTCGCCGCCTGCAAAATCGCTGTACAGGAAATCATTCGAATGATCCCCCGCTTCTTCCGGCGCGGCCGCTTTCTGCCCTTCGGCGCGCTGGTATATACGCACTTTGTCTGCCGCCTCATCGGGCTTCGCTGCACCCTCGCGGGATGCTTCGCGGAATTTCTTCTGCATCTCCAGCTGCTTCTGGATCATATACGAAACGATCAGGATGGCAAAGATCAGCAGCAAAATGATCAGGATCATAAATACGGCAATATGATTCGCAAAAAACTGGTTCATCGATGGCTCCTCCTTTGATCAGCGCTCCAGAATGGACAGGATCCTGTCCAGATCGTCCGCCGAATAATACTCGATTTCGATTTTGCCTTTGCGCGCGCCGGAATTGACCGTGACGCGGGTGCCCAGAAGCTCGGTCAGCTTTTCCTCGGCAAGCTGCAGCGGGAGCGCTTTTTCGGGCGGGGCACTGCGTCTGGCGGGTGCCTTTTTCTGCTGAGCGACCAGTTTTTCCAAGTCGCGGACACTGAGCGAATCGCCGATCACACGGGCCGCCAGCCTCGTCTGCAGGGCGGAATCGTCAAGTCCCAACAGCACCTTGGCATGTCCGAAGGAAATCAGCCCCTCGGCAAGGCTCTGCTGCACCGGTTCCGGAAGATTGCGCAGTCGTAGGGAATTCGCGATGGATGAACGGCTGCGGCCGATTCTGTCCGCGATCTCCTCCTGGGTCAGCTGATACTGATCCATCAGCTGCTGATAGGCTGCGCACTCCTCCATCGGATTAAGCTCCTGACGCTGCAGATTTTCGATCAGCGATACAGCCATGGCATCCAATGGCTCAAATTCACGCACAACAGCCGGGATCTGCGTCAGGCCCGCAAGCCTTGCCGCGCGCCAGCGTCTTTCTCCGGCGATGATCCGGTAATAATCCTTTTCTTTCTGGACCAGGATCGGCTGCAGCACACCGTACTGCTTGATCGAGTCCGCCAGTTCCTGCAGCTTTTCAGCGTCAAAGCTCTTGCGCGGCTGTGCGCGGTCCGGTTCCACCGAATAAATGTCCAGCATACGGACTTCCTGCCCGTTATGCTGTTCCGTTTCGGCCGGAGCAGCTGCCGGCTGTTCTTCCGTACCGACCTGAAGTTCAGACGGAGATCTCTCTAATGTTTCCTCGGAACTGAACAAAGCGTCCAGACCTTTCCCCAATCTGCCTTTTTTCATGAGATTCATGCTCCTTTCTCCGTCATTTTATCCCTTAATTCCCGCGCGAGCGCACGATAGCTCTCGGCTCCGCGGGATGATTTATCGTACTGAATGATGGGCTCTCCGAAACTGGGTGCTTCGCTGAGTCTGATATTACGCGGAATTATCGTCTGAAAGCACTTATCCGGCAAATACTTGCGAACCTCATCGACCACTTCGGCGCTCAGATTGGTCCTGGCATCATACATCGTAAACACGATTCCCAGGATCTCGATCTGAGGATTAAGCCGACGTTTAACGATATTGACAGCATTGATCAGGAGGCTCAGGCCCTCCAGCGCATAGTATTCACATTGGATCGGCACGAGAACCCCATCAGAGGCACACAATGCATTGATCGTAAGCTGACTGAGCGAGGGTGGGCAGTCGATAATCACATAATCGTAGCGATCCGAGATCTTCTGAAGCTGCTGACTCAGAATAAACTCCCGCTTATCGACACCGATCAATTCCACCTCAGCTCCGGACAGATCCACATTCGTCGGGATCAGATCGACCCGAAACTGCGTATGCACAATACAGTCTTCGGGATTAGCCTCGTGCATCAGCATTTCGTAACTGCCGTATTGGATCTGTTCTTTATCGCAGCCCAGTCCGCTGGTGGAATTGCCCTGAGGATCAAAATCGACAAGCAAAACATGATCTCCCAGCTCTGCGAGACATGCCGATAGATTGATCGCTGTCGTCGTCTTGCCGACACCGCCTTTTTGGTTGGCAACCGCAATGATTTTACCCATAATCGCTCCTTTATTGTTCCACGTGGAACAATCCGCAGCCAAGTCGGCAAAAATAAAATGTTCCACGTGGAACATTTTACCTTGAACCGGATGGAAAGTCAAGTCTTTCCTCGGTGATAAGCAAATTGTTCTACGTGGAACATTAGGGATTGGTAATTACGTGGAGGGCCTCACGGTGCAGCTTGTAGGTGAAGGGAGGAGTGGGACCCAATTCTCCATCGATAACACTTCCGTCGTTAAGGATTTCGTTGTCGGGCAGTTCGATTTTGAACTCGTCGGCGCTGAAGCGTACGATCGATTTCTGATTTTTGGGGAGCTTTCGAATCGATTTCATCAGCATGATCCGGTTCGCAAGATTGGATCCGTTCTTGATGCCGATGAATTGCAGCCCCTCCTTCTGGTCCTCAGCCTGCACTGCAAAAGCGCGGTTTTCGATCTGGGCACCTTCGCCGTTGACGACCAGAAACATGATAAATTCATCTTCGATCACCTGGTCCGGCGTTGTGATCTTCAGCCGGAATGGCTGGGTTTTGGGGACGGTCCTCATGCCGTTGGCGTAGTAGGCCAGCCGTCCGAAGGTGTTTTTCATTTCCTGGCTGGTGGAGTGGTAGATGCTGACCAGATTCCCGTAGCCGCATCGGTTCAGGAAATAACGTCCGTTGACCTCGCCCACATTCATCTTGGTAATGTTCAGTCTGGAAATGACCTCGATACACTGGGAATAATCCGTCGGCATTCCCAGATAATGGGCTACATCGTTGGATGTTCCCGCGGGGATGACGCCGACCGGCACCGTGGCCTGTCTTTCCATCATCGCCTGCAGTACTTCATTCACGGTGCCGTCTCCGCCTGCTACAACGATCAGGCCCAGTTCTTCCATACGGATCCGGGACAGGCATTTGGCCATATCACCGGGCGATTCGCTGCGGTAGATCCGGATCGTGCTGTGCGTTTCTCCGAAGGTTTCCAGAAAACGCTCGATCTCGAAGCGGAAGAAAGTGTCGCCGGCTTTGGGATTGTAGAGGAGGAGTATGTCTTTTTCGCTGTCCATAGCTTTACATCTGTTCGGGGGCCTGTACGCCGATCAGTGACAGGGCCTGTTTCAGGACCACGGTCACCATCCGGGTGAGGGCCACACGGCTCTGACGCAAGGATTCGTTCTCAGCCGTCAGAATGCTGTTTTCATGATAGAATTTGTTGAAAGCGGAGGCGAGGGCCACCGTATAGCGGGTGATCAGATAAGGTTCATAGCGTTCGGCTGCCTCTTTGACGCGTGCCGGGAAGTCCTCAATGATTTTCAGGATGTCCTGCGCGTATTCGTCACACAGGTCTTCTTCATGCAGATCGCTGCGGTTGAATTCGCCGTATCCGGCCTTACGCAGGATGCTGGAAGCCCTGGCAAAGGTATACTGTACATAAGGTCCGGTCTCGCCGTCAAAATTCAGAACCTCTTCCCACTTGAAGACCTCGTCCTTGATGCGGTTATTGAACAGGTCATTAAAGACCACCGCACCGACGCCGACCTGTCTGGCGACTTCGTCGATGTTTTCCAGATCGGGATTCTTTTCCTGAATGATGCTGCGCGTTTTGGCGATGGCTTCATCCAGCAGATCCTGCAGGAAAATGACCTGGCCCTCGCGGGTGCTGAGCTTAGCTCCGTCAAGCGAGACGAGTCCGTAGGGGATATGAACCAGATCTTTCGCCCAGTCATAGCCCATCTTTTCGAGAATTTTAAAGAACTGTGCGAAATGGAGTCCCTGATCAAATGCCGTTACGTACAAACATTTATAAAAATCATACGTCTTCTTGCGCCAGATCGCAGCGGCAAGATCCCTGGTGGTATACAGCGAACTGCCATCCGATTTAAGCACCAGCGCGGGCGGCATATTATCGTCGGACAGGTCCACGATCTGCGCGCCGTCACTTTCCTGCAGCAGTCCCTTGGCCTTCAGCTCTTCGATCACGGCATCGGTCTTGTCCATAAAGAAGCTCTCACCGTTGTAGGAATCGAACTGCACATCCAGCAGCTCATAGACTTTGGCGACTTCCTTCAGGCTGAGCTGCACAAACCACTGCCAGATGGCGCGGATCTCTTCATCGCCGTTCTCCAGCGCGGTAAAGGTGGCGCGGGCCTCGTCATCCAGGGACGGATCTTCTTTGGCTTCACGGTGGAAGCGGACGTAGAGGTCCAGGAGTCCCTGGATCCCGTTTTGTTCCACCAACTCGCGATTGCCCCATTTGCGGTATGCCACCACGAGTTTGCCGAACTGCGTCCCGTAATCGCCCAGGTAGTTGATCCGGACCGTATCATATCCCAGGAACCGGTAAATCTTGTGGATCGAGTTGCCGATCACGGTGGTGCGCAGGTGGCCGATATGGAACGGCTTTGCGATATTAATAGAAGAGTAGTCGAGCACGATCGTCTTGCCGGCACCCTCGTTCGAAGATCCATAGGGCTTCTGCGAGTCAAAGGCGTCCGCAACAAGTTGCGCGATTTTACGCTTATCGATAAAGATATTGACGTAAGGCCCGACCGCCTGCACGGACTCAAAGCCCTCGGTCCCCTGCAGTTTCCCGGCCACATCCGCCGCGATCATCGCCGGCGCCTTGCGCATCACCTTGGCCAAGCGGAAACATGGAAAGGCATAATCCGCCATCTTCTTGTCCGGCGGGGTCTCAAGTATCGTCTGCACGGTCTCCGGATCAAGCGCGGGCAGAACGGCCTGTAGCTTTCCGGCGGTAAATTCTTTGATCGTCATGCATCTCATCCTTTCATTATTCCTCATGAACATTATAATCGGTTTTGAGCTTTTTGTAAAGCGGCCGTTATTCACCGGTAAAAATCCGGATCAGATCAGCCTGCATCCGGCAGTGGGGGATACCGGTCGGATCTTCAATCTCACAGACACGCTTGAATCCGCAGATCCGGTAGAAAGGCTCGGCCTGTACCTGAGCGTCCACCACCATCGTAAGCGCGCCCTCGTCAAAAGCTTTTTCCATCATCACTTTTACCAGGAAATACCCGATCTGCTTGCCCCGGCTTGCTTTGCGTACGCATATGCGGCCGATCTTCGCTTCCTCATTCGTTAGAAAACGCATGCGTCCGGATGCGGCGGGCTCACCGTCGTCATATACCACCAGATGGCGGTATTCTACATCGTCTCCCTCAAATTCCAGTTCTTCCGGAATGCCCTGCTCCCCGATAAACACCTCGCGGCGCAGACTGAATGCGTCCGTCAGGTCGTCCGTTCCTTTTTTCCAGATGGCCTCGATCATGAGAAACCTCCTTACAAATGACTTTTCGCGATTTTGCCCTGGCGGCGGGGGTAGGTCCCCGGCGTGCTCCGGACTTTGCGGATGATCGCGATATAATGTTCAAAATCCTCTCCGTCCACGGTGACGGAGGCGACTTTTTCGACCTTGCCGCCCAGTACCTGCAGGGCATGCGCGGACTGAGGCAGCTCTTCCTGCAGGGCGGGGCCTTTATAAGCCAGGAAAAGCCCGCCCACCCGTACAAAGGGAAGGCAGTATTCCAACAGGACGGGCAGCGCCGCCACCGCGCGTGCCGCCACGGCATCCATCTGTTCGCGGTAAGGCGCTTTCTGCCCGGCTTCCTCGGCACGCTCATGCACCAGTTCGCAGTTATCAAGCGCCAGTTCCTCTCTGACCGCTCCCAGGAACGTCAGGCGCTTCTGCAGCGCGTCCATCAGTACAAAACGGTATTCGGGTGCCAGAATGCTAAGGACCATGCCCGGAAAACCCGCGCCGGTCCCCACGTCGGCGATCCGAGCGTCCGCCGGCAGCTCGCGCAGGATCGGCAGGCCCGCCGCACTGTCCAGGAAATGCCGCACCATGATCTCTCCGGGCTCCGTCACCGCCGTCAGATTCATGCGTTCATTCCATTCCAGGAGCAGCTCCATATAGCGGTAGAGCCCCTCCGCCTGCGCGTCGGAGATCGTAAGCGGAGCAGGGGAGCCGTCGATCCGCAGCCGCGCGGCCTTATCCCGCAGTTCTTCCAGCCATTTATCCTTCATGATGCGCCTCCTGTTTCAGATATACCAGCAAGACGGCAATATCGGCGGGCGAAACGCCCGATATCCGGGACGCCTGCCCGAGCGAGGCGGGCTTTAGTTTTTCGAGCTTCTGCGCGGCCTCGATCCGCAGCCCGCGGATCGAAGCGTAGGGCAGATCTGCGGGGAGCCTGCGGCTCTCCATCCGCCTGAATTTTTCGGCCTCCTGGATCTGTTTTTCGATATAGCCGCGGTACCGGTTCTGGATCATGACTTCCTGGATGACCATCGGGTCCAGTGCCGGACGGTCCGGATCCACCGGTGCCAGATCCTCGTAATCAAGTTCGGGCCGCTTCAGCAGATCCGCCATGGATTCCCCCATTTTGAGAGGGCTCGTGCCTTTGGCAGTCAAAATCCGGTTGACGGCATCGTTTCCGCCGAGCGTCAGATGTTCCCACCGGTCCAGCTCGTCCCGGATCGCCTGTTTTTTGCGTAAAAATGTCTGATAACGTTCCTCATCGATCAGTCCCAGACGGTAGCCCTTCTCGGTCAGGCGCAGGTCCGCGTTATCCTGGCGAAGCAGCAGACGGTATTCCGCGCGCGAAGTCATCATCCGGTAGGGCTCATTCGTCCCTTTGGTCACCAGGTCGTCGATCAGGACGCCGATATAGGCCTCGCTGCGGTCCAGGATAAACGGTTCCCCGCCCCGGATGTGGAGCGCGGCATTGATGCCGGCCATAATGCCCTGTGCCGCAGCCTCCTCATAGCCGGAGCTGCCGTTGATCTGTCCGGCCGCGTACAGGCCCTCGATCCCCTTGATATGCAGACTCAGCTCGAGCTGCTGCGGATCCAGACAGTCATATTCGATCGCATAGCCCGTCCGCATGACTTCCACATGCTCCATCCCGATCAGCGTGCGCAGCATATCGCGCTGCACATCCTCGGGGAGTGACGAACTCATGCCCTGCACATAGTATTCGTTCGTAAATTCGCCCTCAGGCTCCAGAAAAATCTGGTGCCTGGGCTTGTCCGCAAAACGTACCACCTTGTCCTCGATGGACGGGCAGTAACGGGGGCCCGTTCCCTTGATATCGCCGGAGAAGAGGGGAGAGCGGTGGAGGTTCGCCCGTATGATTTCGTGCGTACGCTCGGTCGTATATGTCAGATAACAGGAAAGCTGCGGCCTCGCGATCTTTTCGGCCGTATTGGTAAAGGAGAAGGGGATCAGTTCGGCGTCGCCCTTCTGCTCCTCCATTTTGTCAAAGTCAATGGTCCGTCCGTCTACGCGGGCGGGTGTCCCGGTCTTGAAACGGCGCAGACTGATCCCGAGTGCCTCAAGCTTCGCGGAAAGCAGATCCGCCGAAGCCATTCCGTTAGGCCCGGAATGCCTCCTGCATTCGCCGTGGATCACCGCCGCCTGCAGATAGGTGCCGGTGGCCAGAATCGCGGCTTTGCAGGGATAATACGCACCCGCAGCCGTCACAACACCCTTCAGCACGCCGTCCTGTACATCCAGATCCGCGATCTCCGCCTGGCGGATCCGCAGATTAGGCGTGTGCTCCAGCACCTGCTTCATGGTTTCTTTGTAGCGGAATTTATCCGCCTGCGCCCGCAGCGAATGCACCGCGGGGCCCTTTGCCGTATTCAGCATGCGCGACTGCAGAAAGGTCCGGTCGATCACCTTGCCCATCTCGCCGCCAAGTGCGTCCACTTCACGCACCAGATGCCCTTTGGACGTGCCTCCAATACTGGGATTGCAGGGCATCATCGCGATACTGTCCAGATTGACGGCAAAAATCACCGTCTTCATGCCCATGCGGGCCGCGGCAAGCGCCGCCTCGCATCCCGCGTGACCGGCGCCGATAACCGCTACGTCAACAGCCTCTTCCCGGTACATAATCCCCCTCACTTTCCCAGACAAAAACGTGCGAAAATCGTATCGATCAGGTCTTCCTGCACACTATGCCCCGTAACCTCGCCCAGGCGCCCGTAGGCGGTCTGCAGCGCGGTGGCAGCCATATCCGTCCCCAGGCCTCCTGTAAGCACGTCCAGAGCCTCACCGACGGCCTCCAGGGCCTCACGCACGGCCTCTTTCTGCCGCAGATTGGCCAGATATACGCCATCCGATGCCTCCGCGGCGCCGCTAAGTGCCAGGTTTTTCAGCTGCTCCTTCAGCACATCCATGCCGTCTCCGGACGCGGCCGACAGGTGGATTTCCTCCGGATCAAGCTCTCTGCCGCTCCGGCCGAGGTCCGATTTGGTCCGGACCGCAATGACCCGGCGTCCGGCCGTGCGCAGTGAATTAAGCTCCCGGATATCTTCCTCGGAAGGATCTTCGTCCGACGCAAGCAGCAGCAGGACCACGTCACAGGCCTCAAGCGCCCTGCGCGACCTCTCCACACCGAGTTTCTCGACCGGATCGTCCGTCCGGCGCAGGCCGGCCGTATCGATCAGCCTCAGCGGAACGCCGTCCAGATTAAGGCTCTCCTCGAGCGTATCCCTCGTCGTTCCGGGGATATCCGTCACAATGGCCCGGTCTTCCTGCAGCAATGCGTTCAGCAGCGTGGATTTGCCCATATTGGGACGGCCGATGATCGCGGTACGCATCCCCTCCGAGAGCATCCGTCCCGTATCCGCGGTCCGGTAGAGCGCCGCGAGCGCGTCCTTAAGCGCCGACAGTTCGGCCTCCATATCCGTCATGCGGACTTCTTCGATCTCGTATTCCGGATAATCGATATCCACTTCGAGCAGCACGAGCAGATCCATCAGGCGCTCGCGGTAAGCATTGATCCGCTCCGCGAGCCGTCCCGAAAGCCTGGTCCCCGCCGCTTCAAGCGACAGATCCGTGCGCGCCCCGATGATATCCATCACCGATTCGGCCTGGCTCAGGTCGATCCGCCCGTTCAGAAAAGCCCGTTTTGTAAATTCCCCGGGCTCCGCCATCCTCGCCCCATTCGCGAGCACCAGCTCCAGCACGCGCCGCAGGACGTACGGCCCGCCATGGCAGTTGATCTCCACCGTATTCTCCGTCGTAAAAGAACGCGGTGCGAGCATCAGCATGACCAGCACCTCATCCACGCGCTTGTCCGTCAGCGGGTCGACGATCCACCCGTAATGGATCGTATGAGTGGAGCAGTCGGCAAGTCTGCGCCCCGAAGGCATGCGAAAAACGCGGTCCGCCGTCCGTACCGCACCCTCACCCGATAATCTGATGATTCCGATCCCGCTGCTGCCCACGGGCGTTGCAAGCGCCGCGATCGTATCCTGCCAGTCTGCCATACTGCCTCCTGATTCAAAACAGCCGGACAAATCCTTCCCGATTTGTCCGGCTCCTGATGATCGGATCCTGCTTACTTATGGTGATAATTGCCTCTCACCGGGGTGATAACCACCTTACGGAAAGGCTCCTCACCTTCGCTGTGCGTCTCCACACCGTTAAAATCCTGCAGTACCGAATGAATGATCCGTCTCTCGTAGGGATTCATCGGCTCCAAAGAAACGCGGCGGTTGGTCTTCTTGGCCTTCTTGGCCAGATTGACCGCGAGCTTCTCGAGCGTCTCCTTACGCTTGGCGCGGTAATTTTCCGCGTCCAGTTTAATCTTGATATGGCCTTCGGTCTTCTTATTGGCGACCAAGGCCGTCAAATACTGCAGCGAATCCAGGGTATTGCCGCGCTTGCCGATGATGACGCCGAGCTCCTTGCCCTTAATATTCAGGCAGAGCACGTCTTCTTCCTCCATCGATCCTTCGATGGAAGCTTCCTCGATCCCCATCTTGGCCAGTACCGGCATCAGGAATTCCGTCGCCGCAGCCTCCGCGATCTTGGCATCCTCGCTGTAAGAAACGGGTTCCTTGGGCTTGTTGGCTTCTTCGGCCTTGGCGCGGGCCGCCGCCAGACGGTCCTCCACCAGCGTATCCATTACATATGGCTTCTGCTCGGGCTTCGGCGCTTCCGGCTTCTTGACTTCAGGTTTCTTGACCTCAGGCTTTCTGGGCTCGGGCTTCTTGACCTCGGGACGTACAGCAGGCTTGACCTCAGGTTTAACCTCGGTCTTCACCTCGGCCTTGATCTCGCCGAAAAGCTCTTCCTCAACGGAAGCACCCTTGGCTGTCGCGCGGATCCGCGCTTCCTTGGCACCGAAAATGCCCAGGACGCCCTTGGATCCTTCCTGCAAAATCTCTATTTCAACCTGCTCACTGGGCAGCCCCAGCTGCAGCAGAGCAGCGGTAATGGCCTCATCTACCGTTTTACCGCTGGTTTCCACAAATCTCATGGTTTTCCTCCTCATTTAACATCCATCGGATTATCGATTACCGATGAATCAGCCTCTGCGGGCTTCTCCAGTTTCTGCTCCAGACGCTTGTTGGCAGCCGCCATCTTGTTGCCTGCCATGCTGCTGCGGTTGATCGCGTTATCCGCGGTTCCGATACGGCGTCCGGTCTTCTGATCGATATTGGATTTGGTGACTTCTTTCAGGCGGCGCTTCTCTTCCAGTTCCTGCTTATGCTGCAATGCCTGCTTGTACTCCTCGCCGTCAACTATCTTGTCGACCAGCAGCTGCTGCAGCATGCTGAAGATATTACCGGCAACCCAGTACAGGCCGAGGCCGAGAGGCATCGAGATGACAAAGAAAGCGGTCATGAAGGGGAAGATATAGTTCATGCCCTTCATCATACCGTTCTGGTTGGCCTTGGGATTGCCGCCGGCCGCGATGGTCCGCTTGTCGTTGGCCTTGGTCATCAGCCAGGTCTGCAGCCAGGTCGTACCGCCGGCCAGAACAGGCCATATGATACCGGGCCAGCCAAGACCCGCGCCCTCCGTCAGGTTGAAGCCCAGGAATGAGTTCAGCTGCTGCGTCAGATCGACAAGCCGGGTAAATTCGGCATTCTGCCCGATCGTCGGCGCCAGCTCATAGAACGCCTTCCAGTTGTCAGTCGTGAAATGCGCCAGCAGATCCTTGACAGAGTTAAACGTCGTCACGTCGAATTTCTGCAGGCCCTTGATGACTTGAGCGAAATTATCCGTAATCAGCGTCTGATAATTGGGCAGCGCCATCACCTGCGTCGTCATCGTATCGAAGTAGCTGCCGAAACCTGTTACATAAAAAGCCAGATTCCTCAGGATTTCGAAAAGCGCAAACAGAATGGGGAGCTGGATAATCAGCGGAAGACAGCCGCTTAAGGGGCTGGTCTTGTTCTCGCGGTAGATCTCGTTCATCTCCATCTGCATCATCCGCTGGGAATCGGGATCGGTCGTATTCTTGTATTTATCCTGAATTCTCTGGATCTTGGGCTGCAGCCTCTGCATCAGACGGGTGGACCGCTGCTGCTTCAGCGACAGAGGGAACAGCAAAACCCTTACGATCAGTGTAAAGAGGATGATCGTGATACCCATGGCGTTGGTCGTTGTCATCGCGACGACGCCATTGTAAATCAAAGTAATCACATAGCTGAACAGCCATGCGAGCTGTTTTAAGATGAAAGTGTTAGTCGGCTGTAAAAGGATAAACTCCAACTTAATTATACTCCTCTCAAGTCATGACACAATCATGGTACAGGATCGTATCCGCCTTCGTGGAACGGATGGCATTTGAGCAGCCGGCGCACCGCCAGATAAGCGCCCTTGCGGGCTCCGTACTTCTCGACCGCCTGCGCGGCATAGTTGGAGCAGGTGGGGTAGAAGCGGCAGCAGGGCTTCTTGTACGGCGAAATGGCCTGCTGATAGAAATGAATCATGCCGAGCAGCGCCCGGGCAGCGACCTTCTTAGCCATTGTCATCATCCGCCTTTTTGAGTAAATGAAAACGATCCGCAAGCCTCCTGACCGACTCCTCCAACAGGGTGCTCTTACAGCCGATCGCGGGATTGCGTGCGATAATTACGATATCATATCCTGTATGCAGATTATGCTGCTGTAAACGATACGCTTCTTTGATGATCCTTTTCAGCCGGTTGCGAGTCACCGCGTTGCCGTTACGCTTACTCACAGTGATTCCCAGCCGGTTCATTTCGAGTCCGTTGGGGCATACGTACATAACCATATAGCGGTCCGACCGCGACCGCCCATTGGCGTAGATATAACGGAACTGTTGATTATTGAATGACGGGATCATACGAACGCCTGATTAAGCGGTCAGAACCTTGCGGCCCTTCGCTCTCCTTCTGGACAGAACCTTGCGGCCGTTAGCGGTCGCCATTCTCTTCATAAAGCCATGCTCTCTCTTGCGCTGCTTGGTCTTGGGATTATAAGTCTGATTCACGGATGTACACCTCCTTTGATTCTCTCTGATCGGTCGCGGGTCGAAAAAGGTTCCCGCGGATGCCGGTTATCCGGCTACAAATGAAAATAGAGCACCATACAATTATAGTGAATGAAGCGCTTTTCGTCAAGCTTTTTTTCTGCCGCGCGCAAAAAAAGTCCATTCCGTGCACCGGAATGGACTATAAAACGGTTCTGCTGGCAGATTATCCCCGGGTAGAGGTGCCAAGAATACCTTTTCGCTCTCCATTGACGTAATATGTCGTAAGGATCTGCTGCGCATTCCGGTTTCCCGCAGAGGCGGCCGGAAACGCTCATCGTTCAGTTGCTCCTTCTGCGTCTCTGATAGATGGCTTTCATAATTGACCGAATTATCTGGGCCTATGGTGCAAGAGATAAGAAAAAGGAAGAATATCGAAATCAGCAAAATGACTTTTGCTTTTCTCATCACTAGTCTCCTATCCATAAACGACCATCACCATGGCCGCAATCAAAACCATACACTTTTTCCAAATACGTTTCATAATGATTCCTCCATTATTCAATGCTTTTGAAAAAAGGATACTCCTTATCCCGCATTTTTTATACACTTTTCCATCTTTTGTCAATATAATTGCTAAAAAAATTAAAACCTTCCATGCGGAAGGTTTTATGTAAATCTCAACTTCTCAATACACCGCAAACGGAATTTCCTCAAATTTACCTTCTGCAGTCGCCTGGACGGCCAGTACGCAAAGTGGATCCTGGCTGTCGACGCTGATGCCGTCCGCACTGTGGCGATAGCCCGCCGCCAGGGGCATATTGGTAAAATATCCTTTGTCCGTACCGGTCGCAACCAGGTTGTCTGCCATGCGCTCCGCAAGCTTCAGATAATCGCCTCCAAGCTTATGATACGTCTCAAGCACCGCCATGATTGCGGCTCCGTCTGCACAATCCGTCTCCATATTCAGCTTTGCGCCGGATCCGTCGATCGCGCCCAGCTCACCCAGACCCAGACCCTTTGCGATCTGACAAGCCGTCTGCCACAATACCGCATCCCCTGCCAGCAGCGCAATCTTGACATAGGCCAGCAGGAACCGCCCATTCGCCGCAAAGGGAACAAAACGCGACCCATTCCCATAATAGCCCGGACGCTTCGGCACAAAACCTGTCAAATCCTGGCCATCCGCCAGCATTGGTCTGAACTGGTTAGTCTCCTGCATATAAGCATAATGTGCATACGCACGCAGATTTTCCGCCACCGTCTCCAGCATATGCTCCGCCTGCGGCACGCCGCTCTGCACAAAATACGCCACGATCTGCGGATTCAGGCCATAAATCGTATTCGCTTGTTCCCTCAGCAGCATGTTCGCTTCGAGCGCGTGCTCACCCATCTCCGGCCCCAGCTGCCGCTTCGCCCGGTCCCCGTAGAAAGAGAGAGTGATCGTATCATCATCCGTCTCCATCCGCTTCATCGCCTGCGAGAACTGGTAGACGCCCAGCTTCGTCTCCGGATTCCGGCACATCATATAGATGTCAAAGAGCTTCGCACCCCATTTCAGCGCCCCCGGATCCCCGGTATGGTTATACAAACTCAAAGCTGCAAACATCAGATCATTCCCCGTATTCAGGAAAGACAACCCCTTACGCGGCTCAAAAGGCTCAATCTCACGGTACGGATGATCCCAGACCTCATCCAGTGAATAATCATTGTCCTGACTGTGCCGCCCCAGCTCGAAATTATCCCAGCTGTAAATGTGGTAATTCCAGAACGCCTTGACAAATTTCTCCGCCGCCTGCTCATCCGCCTCAAACATCAGATCGTAGTAGGGGAAGTCATTCTTGAGCTCATGAACCTTTCCCTTCTCACCATTATCCTGCAGCGTCAGCAAATCGATATAATGATGCCCTCCCCACTGCAGCAGCCCGTTCGGCAGCACCAGATGATCAAAATGGTAGCGGTACATTGCCCGCGCTCTCTCATAATACGCCTCGTCACCCGTAAGCCTCGACAAAAGCACCATCGCCCTCAGCAGGTTCTGCTGATGCGACAAATCGCTGCTCACTACCAAATCATCCCCGTATACGGGCTTCATTTCCGGCGGCTCATTCGTCTGCAGACTAATAAAATCCGCCACCAGCGGCGTTGCCGGTTCACGGTAATGATCCCCCGCGTACTCCAGCACCTGATCCACATGCCGCTTCACCGCACTCAAATTACTTTCCAAAGACATAACTGACCCCTCCTGTATTTTATTGATTTGTCTAAACAGTTTCCGTTAAAATAGACTTTCCCGGGGACCTGCTATGCGCGTGCATAGGGTTTGCCGGGATTATCTATGCACGTGCATAGGGTTTGCCGGGGATATCTATGCACGTGCATAGTGTTTGCCGGGATTGTCTATGCATGTGCATAGGGTTTGCCAGGATTATCTATGCACGTGCATAGGGTTTGCCGGGGATGTCTATGCACGTGCATAGCGTTTGCCGGGATTGTCTATGCACGTGCATAGCGTTTGCCAGGATTGGCTATGCACGTGCATAGCGTTTGCCGGAGATGTCTATGCACGTGCATAGCGTTTGCCAGGATTGGCTATGCACGTGCATAGCGTTTGCCCAGACGCGATACACCGGGGACGCAGAACCTCCATGCATAATCTTATTATCACATGAACCTGCAACCTGTTGTTTCCCGCTCAGCCGTCCCCATCACAACCAGCTAAGCTCCCGTGTCTCCTTTTGCGGAACCCTTTGCGCGAAGCGCAATCGGGTGAAGCAAAAGTGGGCCCGGGAGCGCTTAATTTAATTCATCCAGCGTCAATCCGAAGCTTGGCTCGAATTTTTCCATGAAATAGCCGACCGCGGGGATGTTCATACGCTCGATTTCGGCAAGAATCGAGGCTTTGGCCTGCTTGAATTCCAGATTGCCGGTCTTTAATTCTTCCACGCATTTGAGGTAGGCGCAGATTTTGTCGGCGGCTTTGACCAGGCGGTATTCTTCATCGGTGTGGCCGATGATCAGCTCTTCGTAGTCCGGACGCAGTTCCTCGGGAATCATGCCCAGGAGCTTTTCGTCAGCGATCCGCTCGATTTCTTTATAGGCGGTTTTGATTTTGGGATTATAGTACTTGATCGGGGTGGACAGATCGCCCGTCAGCACCTCCGAAGTTTCATGATATACGGCGATGGCCATAATGTGCTCCGCGTCGACTCCTCCGCCATAGATCCGGTTGGTGATCAGGGCCAGCGCGTGGGCGATCATCGCGACCTGCAGGCTATGCTCCTGAATATTCTCTTCTTTATCGTTATTCATCAGGCCCCAGCGCTTGATATGCTTCATACGGGCCATGTAAGCGAAAAAATGATACTTCATATGGTTATTGTTCCTTCCTCAACCTTAAAAACTCGCGCATTCTGCATGCGGCGGATACTGTCTTCCACGCCGGTACAGGTAATGATTGTCTGATGTTTCTCGATGCTTTGGACCAGGAAACGCTGACGGCTCTCGTCCAGTTCACTCATCACGTCATCCAGGAGCAGCACGGGGGAAGTACCGGTCTCTTTCTCCATCATCTCGACTTCGGCAAGCTTCATGGAGAGGGCAGCCGTGCGCTTCTGTCCCTGTGAACCATAGGTACGCACGTCGATCCCGTTGATGTGGATACCGATATCATCACGGTGCGGCCCGACGGACGTGGAACCCTGCTTCAGATCCGATTCAAAACTGTCCGCGAGCTTATGGATCATCATTTCCCGATTGTCCGCCACATTCATTTCATACGTAAATCGGATTTCCTCTGACGCACCCGAGATCTGCGAATGGATCACCGGCGCTAGCGTCCCGAGCTTTTCCAGAAATACCCGGCGCCTTGCGATCAGCCGGCAGGCAAAATCCGCAAACTGGTCATCATAGACTTCCACCAGTGTCCGGTCCACCTGGGACGGCACCCCTTTGGCGGCTTTGACCAGTTCTTTCAGCAACTGGTTACGCTGGCGCAGCACAATCTGGTATTGCTGCAGATAATGCAGATAGACCTTGTCCACCTGGCAGATCTCCATATCCATGAAACGCCGGCGCCGCGAAGGGCCTTCCTTGATCAGTCCAAGATCCTCCGGAGAAAAAAGCACCGTCCGGATGCAGCCGAAAAGATCATTGATTTTCTGCACGGGTACGCGGTTGATCGCCGCTGATTTACTGCCATTACGCCGCAGATGCAGCTCCACACTGTCCGAACGGGGTTTCGCGCCGGGCCGCAGCATCTCATTCTCATTATGAAAAATGAGCTTAATAAATGCATCCGATGTTCCCATCCGGATGCATTCCCGGTCATATGAAGTCCGGTGAGAGCGGCCGGTGGAGCAGTAACCGATGGCTTCGAGCAAATTGGTTTTGCCCTGGGCATTGCGGCCCATCAAAACATTGACACCCGGTTCCAGCTCCAGCTCCAGCTTCTCATAATTGCGGAAATCCCGCAGTTCGATTTTCTCAATAATCAAGATACCACCTGAATCCGATAGGACTCTCCGTCCACACTGACCACATCACCGTCATACAGCTTCTTGCGGATCTCGGAAGCGACCTGACCGTTAACCTGCACACGGCCTTCCTCGATCAAAAACTTGGCCTCTCCGCCCGTGGCCGCCAGATCTTCCTTCTTGAGCCACTGGTTCAGCTTGATAAATTCGCCTGTGATCTGACTTTCCTGCATTTTGAGATCTCCTTTAGTTCAGACGGATGGGCAGGATAAAGTACTTATAATCCTCGCCGCTCGCGCTCTGGATAATGCAGGGCGACAGCGAAGACGAATACAGAATGCAGACCGTATCATCATCGATCGCGCGGAGCGCGTCCATATAATATTTCGGATTGAAGGCCGTAACCATACCCTCGCCGTCCAGACGGATCGGCACTTCTTCGTAGGCGCTTCCGGCTTCGGTATTGGAGGTGATGACGATCTTGTCCGTACGGATATCGAAGCGTACCGGACTGTTCTTGCCTTCCTTGGAAATCAGGGCCGCACGGTCGATGCTGTCAAGCAGATTCTTCTTATCCACCAGTGCGCGCGTGCTGAAGCTGATGCTGAGATTCCTCTCATAATTCAGGAACTCACCTTCCAGCAGGCGGCTGACCAGCAGCGTATCATCCATCTTGAACAGAATATGACGTCCGGTAAAGGTCACATTCATCAGCGCGTCTTCCTCACTGGACAGAATCTTGACCAGTTCGTTCAGAGCCTTGCCGGGAACTGTCATCTTAAAGCGCTTGTCGCCGGAAATATCGGTCCGCTGCATGGAGATGCGGAAACCGTCCACCGCGACGATGTACAGATAACCGTCACGCACATCGATCAGCTCACCGGTCAGCACCGGACGGCCCGAATCTTCCTGCGCGATCGAGAAAATCGTCTTCTGAACCATCTGACGGAATTCATTCTGCGGCAGAACCATCTGATTCTCACTCTGCACCTCGGGCAGCAGCGGGAAATCCGCGCCTCTCTGTCCGGGAATATTGAACTTGGACTTACCGCTTGTGATGGTAATATTATCCTTGTCGTCAGAGTCGATGATGACCTCATCCTCCGGCAGACGGCGGATGATCTCGGAGAAGATCTTCGCATTCACGGCAACGCTGCCTTCCTTACGGACGGTCGCGGCCGAAGTGCAATAGACGCCAAGTTCCAGATCATTACCGGTCAGCGAGAACACACCGTTCTCCGCCTTAAGCAGAATACACTGCAGAATCGGCATAGTCGTCTTCTGCGAAACCGCACGGATGACCGTATTCACGCTCTTGATCAGGGAATTCTTGTTACAGATGATATTCATGGTACTGCCTCCTTGGAAATTTTGCGCGGATGCGTAAAGGAATAGATAAGAATTATTGAATATAGTAGTAATAGTAGTAGGGGGTGTGGATTTGGGGAAATGCCCTTCAGATGGCTTGGATAAGCCAAAAACTGCTGTTGAAAATGCGGTGGAAAGTGACGGGATAAAGCGGCTGATTATCCACGCTGTCCACAGAGAAGATTGACGGCAGGACTGTCCGTTGTCCGGTCTCCCAAGAATTAAGGGAAAACGTTCTATCGATTTCCACCATTATACACTATAATTCACCAACTGTCCACAATTATTTTAGTGGACAATGTGGATAAGTGAAGAATTTCAGGATGATTATTCACCGGTCAGACTGCGTTCAATATCGTTGAGGGCCCGGGAAAGCTCTTCGTTATTGCGAAGGTCCTTCAGATCCTCGGTGATCTTGTCCGCGCCGTGCATGATGGTCGTATGATCCCGGCCGCCCAGTGCCGCACCGATGGATTTAAGAGGATCCGTGGTAAGTTTGCGGCACAGATACATGGCGATCTGCCTGGGATAGACGATATTCTGAGGCTTTTTCTTGGATTTGATATCCTCGACGGTGATGCCGTAGTACTCGCTGACAGCTTCAATAATACGGGGACAGGTGATGGTTCTCTTCAGATCATTGCCCGCGTAATCTTTAAGGGCGTGGGAAGCGATGTCGATGGTGATCTTGGTGCCCGGGCTCAGCAGATTGCTGTAGGCCTCGACGCGGGTCAGCGCTCCCTCCAGATCACGGATATTGGAATTGATATGATCCGCAATATAGCTCAGGACCTCCATATCCACATCCATATTGGCCTGTTCGACCTTTTTCTTAAGGATCGCGATACGCGTCTCGTAATCGGGGGACTGGATATCCACCGTCAGGCCCCATTTGAAGCGGGAACGGATACGTTCAGCCAGATGCTCGATATCTTCCGGCGGACGGTCGGAACAGATGACGATCTGCTTATTGCTGTTGTAGAGCGTATTAAATGTGTGGAAAAACTCGTCCTGCGTCGCCTCTTTATTGCCGAGAAACTGGATATCATCGATCAGCAGAACGTCGATCTGGCGGTATTTCTCACGGAAAGAATCACTCTTGCCGGAACTGATGGAATTGATCAGCTCGTTCATAAAGGTCTCGGAAGGCACGTAGAGGACGTTCTTGTTAGGATTATTGGTCAGTACATGGTTGCCGATCGCATGCAGCAGATGGGTCTTGCCAAGGCCGGAATCGCCCCAGATAAAGAGGGGATTATAGGTATTGCCGGGAAAATCCGCAACGGCCAGGCAGGAATGATAGGCAAGCTTGTTATGATTACCCTCAACAAACGAATCAAATGTATAGCGGGGATTCAGATTGGCCCGGATCTTGACAGCCTCCAGATTGGGAGTGTCGGCCTGAGGAGCGGGCTCCTCGCCGCGCATCCGGATCTCATAGGTGAAATTGGGATAGCCGAGCATGTCAAAACATTTACTGATCACCGGACCGAAGCGGGAAGGAACAATATCCTTGGCCAGAGTATTGGAAGTCATCAGAATCAGCACATTGCTGTCTTCTTTTTCCACAATTTCCACCGCTTCCATCTCGGGAAACCACGAGTTGAACGTAATGGGTTGCATCTCCTTACGCAGGAGCTGCTGAACTTCGGAATAAACGATCTTAGGGTCCATCTTGATTGCCTCCATCTATGCACATCGGTTGATTTATCGTTATCCACAGTAAAAATGTGCTTAAATCCTTATTTACGGGCGTTGTCAACTATGTATCCACAGGATATTCACAGCATAGTCCACAGACTTATCCACAAAAGGTGGACAAATAAACAGTCGCCTTGTAGAATAGTACCTATACTATACCACAAAAAGTCGGTAAGTTGCAACAGTTTCAATTGACATTTGAGTAAAAAAAAAGTATAGTATAAGTAACTCGTGTAAAGGAGGTAGGATGAATGAAGATTCATCGTGTAACGGATCCCGCCTTCCGTCCGTATGGCAAGGTGATGGAGGGGTATGATTTTACAGAACTGCTTGATAAATTACGTGAGGTCAGCGATAAACCCGCGAACCGGACGCTTTATGTTCCTTCGGACGCGGCTCTTGAGGAGCTGCCCATCATGCAGGAGCTGCGGGACCGTGCGTATGGCGGCATGCCGATCCAGATCGGTTACTGCAATGGTAATAATTATGTATTGAATTGTCTGGAATATCATCGGGATTCCGAGATCAATGTCGCGGCGGATGACGCGATCCTGGTGCTGGGCCTGATGAAGGACGTGATCGACGGTGAATACGATACGAATAAGGTCGAGGCTTTTCTGGTGCCGGCCGGGATGGGTGTCGAAGTCTACGCGACTTCACTGCATTACGCTCCCTGCACGACCGAAGGCAGCGACGGCTTCCGCGTGATCGTGGTTCTGCCGCGCGGCACCAATACCGAAATGCCCGAGATCACTCCACAGTGCCTGGAGGACCAGTGGCTTTTCGCACGCAATAAATGGCTCCTGGCCCATCCCGAAGCGCCCGAGGCGACAAGGGGCGCCTATGTCGGTCTTAAAGGACCCAACCCCGACGTCAGAAACTGATTTTAATACCATCAATCATCATTAATATGGAGGAAAACATCATGAACAACATTCCTGTCGTTAAGCTCGGACTGATCGCTGTCAGCCGCGACTGCTTCCCCATCACGCTGTCCAATCAGCGCCGCAAGAATATCGTGGCCGCTTACCGTGGTGAGGATCTGTATGAGTGCCCCGTCACCGTCGAGAGCGAGAAGGATATGCTCGCCGCGGTGGAAGATGTCAAGAAGGCCGGATGCAACGCGCTGGTCGTCTTCCTGGGCAATTTCGGACCTGAGACGCCCGAGACCCTGATCGCCAAGTATTTCGACGGTCCCTGCATGTTTGTGGCGGCTGCTGAAGGTGACGGCGACATGATCAACGGACGCGGCGACGCTTACTGCGGTATGCTGAACTGCTCCTACAATCTGGGCATGCGTCATCTGGACGGCTATATTCCCGAATACCCGGTCGGAACGGCCGAGGATATCGCCGGGATGATCGCGGATTTTGTTCCGGTCGCCCGTGCCGTTATCGGTGTACGCAACCTTAAAATCATTACCTTCGGACCCCGTCCGCAGGATTTCTTTGCCTGCAACGCGCCGATCAAGGGCCTGTATGAGCTGGGTGTTGAGATCGAAGAGAATTCCGAGCTGGATCTGCTGGTTTCCTTTAAGGAGCACGAGAATGATCCGCGTATCCCGGCCCTCTGCAAGGAAATGGCCGAGGAGATGGGCGAAGGTGCCTATTACGAAGAGCTGAACGCCCGCATGGCGCAGTTCGAGCTGACGCTGCTTGACTGGGCCGAGGCGCATAAGGGAGCCCGCAAGTATGTGGCTTTCGCTGATAAGTGCTGGCCCGCTTTCCCAAGCCAGTTCGGATTTGAGCCCTGCTATGTGAATTCACGTCTGGCGAGCCGCGGCATTCCGGTATCCTGCGAAGTGGATATTTACGGTGCGCTCAGCGAATACATTGGCGCCTGTGTTACGGCTGACGCGGTGACCCTGCTGGATATCAATAATTCCGTACCTCAGTACATTTATGACGAGGACATCAAGGGCAAATATGACTATAAGCTGACCGATACCTTCATGGGCTTCCACTGCGGCAATACGCCCGAGTGCAAGATGTGCTCGAACCGCGCGATCAAGTATCAGCTGATCCAGCACCGTCTGCTGGAGCCCGCAGGTTCCGATCCCGACTTCACACGCGGCACGCTGGAAGGCGATATTGCGCCCAGCGAGATCACCTTCTACCGCCTGCAGTGTGACTCTGAAGGCAATCTCCGCTCCTATATCGCGGAGGGCGAAGTCCTGCCCGTGGCCACCCGTTCCTTTGGCGGCATCGGTGTCTTCGCGATTCCCGAAATGGGACGCTTCTACCGTCATGTCCTGATCCAGAAGCGTTACCCGCATCACGGCGCGGTCGCTTTCGCCCATGTGGGCAAGGCGCTCTTCGCGGCTTTCAAATTCCTCGGTGTAAAGGATGTGGCGTTTAACCAGCCCAAGGGCATGCTGTATCCTTCCGAGAATCCTTTCGCCTGATGGACAGGATCTGGACCATCGCAGCAGACGGCAGCGGAATGTATCGCAGTATACAGGCCGCTGTCGATGCTTTACCGGACATCCCGGAAGAGGAGCGGGTGATTTTTCAGATCGCTCCCGGGACATACAGAGAGAAGATCTGGTTCAGCCGTCCCAATGTGACCTTTCGCGGGACTTCGCCGGAGGAGGTCGTCATCGTCTGGAATGACGGATCGGATGTCCTGGATGAAAATGGTCAGCCGATGGGGACGCAGCGTACCGCCACGCTTCACGTGGAGGGGGACGGCCTGCGTCTGGAGAATCTGACGATTCAGAACGACTACGGCTACGGCCGCAATGAAGGCCGTTTCTGCGGGCAGGCCATCGCCGCCGCGCTGGAAGCGGACCGGGCCGTCGTGCTGAACTGCCGCTTCCTGGGATCGCAGGATACGCTTTACGTGGGTACCTGCGGCCTCGGACACCGCCAGTATTACAAGGATTGCTATATCCTCGGGGATGTGGACTTTATCTTCGGCGGGGGAAATATTTACTTTGAGCATTGCACCATCGAGTCCATCGACCGCGGCAACAATTTCACGGTGGAGGATGTCGAGGGGACGTTTAACGGATACCTGACCGCCGCCTCCAGCACGGAGGAAGAGATCGGATTCGTCTTCCAGGACTGCGACCTGATCAGCAGCGCCGCCCCCGGCAGCGTCTATCTGGGCCGCCCGTGGAAAAACCACTGTGCCGTGACCTTCCTGAACTGCCGCATGGGTGCGCATATCCATCCTGCCGGCTGGGCCAAATGGCGCCGCGAGCAGCATCATCTGTACTGCCGCTATGCTGAATACAATAGCATGGGTCCGGGCGCGAGTCCTGACACGCGCTGCGAATTCAGCCGTCAGCTCGACAGGAACGAAGCCCTCGGGTACTCCCTTAGCCGGGTCCTCGGGGGAGAGGATCTCTGGGATCCGAGGTACTGATCCTCATGGTTTATCAGAATCTGGAATTTCATAATGTGGAGGCGCTGGAGGACCGCCTGGGCGGCAAAGTGCTGCAGCGCTTCACACAGCCGGTACGTTACGGACTGGGCTACCAGGACCATGACCGCGGCCGGTTTTACAGCCAGATGCCGGTGGGGTGCGAGATCCGCTTTGTGACGGACGCGCATTTCTTCCGGATCTCGCTGATGGCATATGAGAAAGACACCCGTATCTTTGTCTTCCGGGGCGATTTTCTGATGCAGGTGCTGGCGCTGCCGGCCGGAGTGGTCCGGACTTTCCATATCGAGGAGCCGCCGCGTTTTGCCGATGTGGAGCCGGAGGTGCTTTCCGGGCACCGTTTCTCGTCGGATATCTGGCGGATCGTGATGGATAAAGAGGCCGCCGTCATCTGGTACGAGGCGGATTTTGTGGGCCATGAAGTGCGGCCGCCGCATTCCGGTGAGGTGCCTGCAAGGAAATGGCTGGCCTACGGGTCTTCGATCACGTTTGGCGGCGACGCGCATCTGGCGTTGAATGCCTATGCCATGCGGACGGCGAGGCTCCTTGGCCTGGATCTGTATAACAAAGCCATCGCCGGGGCATGCTTCTGCGACGAAACGGTTGCGGATTACCTGGCGGAACTCGCGCCGCAGATGGATCTGGTGACGCTGGAGCTCGGCATCAATATGATCCACCGTTTTACCGAGGAGATTTTCAAAGAGCGGACTTACCGGCTGATCGGGAAGATCCGCCGGGCCGCGCCGGATACAAAGGTCGCCGTGATCACGCCTTTTATGGCGGGAGAGGGGTACCGTAAGGACCGGACCGCCCAAACATATAACAGATATCATCATTTCACGCAGATTCTGAAGGAGTATCCGGATCCGGAGGTCACGATCGTGGACGGCCGGACCATTCTGGACGATTTCGCGGGACTGTCCGCCGACCTGGTGCATCCGTCTGACGAAGGCCATATGATCATGGC
This sequence comes from Bacillota bacterium, assembly GCA_017442535.1. GTDB lineage: Bacteria > Bacillota > Clostridia > Lachnospirales > Bianqueaceae > RUG12817. The sequence goes on from JAFRZL010000010.1 coordinate 40,643, forward strand.
CATCCACCTCGCGGAGGTGCTACGCGGACTGCTTTAAGCATCATTTATACAAGGGGGAATCATTATGGAACTCACGCAGTTGAAGGAACTTGCCGACCGGATCCGCCAGAACATGGAAAAAGTGATCGTCGGCAAAAGCCGTGTCATCGAGCTGGTACTGGCCGCGCTGCTCGCGGACGGGCATGTGCTGCTGGAAGACGTGCCGGGCACCGGCAAAACGATGCTGGCCAAGTCGCTTGCGCGGTCGATCGATATGACATTCAAGCGGATTCAGTTCACGCCTGACCTGCTGCCCTCCGATCTGATCGGCATCAACTACTATAACCAGAAACAGGGCGAGTTTGAGTTCCGCCGCGGAGCGTTGTTTACGCATATCCTGCTGGCCGACGAGATCAACCGCGCCACCCCGCGTACGCAGTCGAGCCTGCTCGAGAGCATGGAGGAAAAGCAGATCACGGTGGACGGCACCACGTATCCGCTGGAGAAGCCTTTCTTTGTCATCGCGACGCAGAACCCCGTCGAGACGGCCGGAACCTTCCCCCTGCCCGAAGCGCAGCTGGACCGTTTCCTGATGCAGCTGTCCATGGGCTATACCGATAAGGCCGGAACGCTCGCGATCCTGGACCGCTTCGTCAATGGGGCGCCGGACCAGGAGATCGGGCCGGTCTGCAGCCGCGAAGAGCTGCTGGAAATGCGTCAGGCCGTGAAGCAGGTCTATATTCATCCGGACATTTCTTCTTATACGGTCGATATTGTCGAAAAAACCCGTGACCGCGACGACGTGGCGCTCGGGGTAAGCCCCCGTGGAGCGCTGAGCTATCTGCGCGCCGCGCAGGCCCTGGCCGCCATCCGCGGACGCCGCTATGTCACGCCCGAAGATATCAAGGATCTGGCGCTGCCGGTGCTGGGACACCGCATCATCCTCCGCACCGGACTGCGCAACCGGTCCACACAGATTGAAAACATCGTCCACTCGATTCTGGAGACCATCCCGGCGCCGACGGAGGACTGGAAACTGGAGGGGTAATCACCGATCATGCCGATAGTCATAATTCTGGCAGTGGCCGGCTTGATCTATTTGCTGCAGGATCGGATCTATCGACGTTTCTGGGCTCGCAACCTGCACGCCGAGGTGGATTATACCGACCGCTTCATACATGAAGGGGAGAAGACCGAGCTGGTCGAGACGCTGTCCAACGGTAAAATTCTGCCCCTTCCCTGGGTATATGTTAAATTTAGAATTGATCGCAACGGTAAAGCCTATGACTACCGCAGCGATCTGTTCAGTATACGCTTTTTCCAGCAGATCCGCCGCCGAATCCCCTTTAAGCCGGAAAGCCGGGGCGTTTATACGATTCAGGGAATTGATCTGATCAGTAATAATCTTTTCATCACCAGTAAATTTGTCACAGTACTGGAGGATAAGGCGATGATGGCCGTCTATCCCCGGCTGATCGACGCGGAGGAATACCGGATCCCCTTCCAGAAAATGATGGGCGAGATCGTGACGCGCCGCTTTATGATCGAGGATCCGTTCATGTTCCGCGGCATCCGCGAATACCAGCCCTATGACAGCATGAAGTCCATCAACTACAAGGCCTCCGCCCGTGAGGGCAAGTGGCTTGTCAATGTCTTCGATTATACGGTTTCGCAGAAGGTCACGATTCTGATGAATATGGACCGCGCAAACCGCTATTATGATATGCGCCTGTACGAAAGCAGCATCCGGATGGCGGCTTCGCTCGCGGCCTCCTTTGAGCAGGAAGGCATTCCGGTGGAGCTCGTGACCAACGGGATCGACGTACTGACCGGTGATCCCATCCGTGTGGAAAGCGGGTGCGGCAGCGGCCATCTGGAAGTCCTGATGGAAGCGCTCTCGCGCCTGGAGGTGGATCTGGCGGTGCAGGATTTCAGCCCCGAGATCCAAAGGGGCGTGGAAAATACGGACCCCGATACCATGTATATGCTGATTTCGGCCTTTTTCGGGCGGCCCTGTGTCGAGGCCTATGAACGTCTGTGGGAGGTGCATCCTTCCACGCAATGGATCCTGCCCGTTACGAGTGCGGATCTGACGGACAGTGAGTTTAAGGGGGCGGATCTGGCCGCGGCCGAACCGAATGTCACGCTGTGGAATGTGGAGGGCTCGCTATGAATAAACGACTCTTTTTCAAACATGTCCACCGGCTGCTGCGTGTGTATTTCCAGGTCTATCTGGCGATCGCCGTAGCCGCCTATGCCATGACGGCCATCAGTCACGAACCGGTTCATCTGTTAAAAATGCATCTTCTGATGATCGTGCCCGCCTATCTGTACGTGCTGCGGCTCAAGGTGCGCAATCTGTTCCTGTTTATCTTTCTGCATCTGCTGGCACTGTTGCCGTCTCTGGCATACCTGAATGCTCCGGATGCCTGGGGCCTTGTGATCATGACAGCAGCGGAAGTCGTGCTGATCATCCATTCGTTCTTCGGACGGCTGGCCGGACTGTCCGAAAATATCAGCATCGGTGCGCTTCTGGTACTCTGTGCGGCCTTTGCGGCGGGGTATTTTGCCTCGGATCTGGAACTGATCCAAATGGGGTCTGTGTTGAAGCCGTATATGTTCGGCGCGACTGCCGCGGCACTCTTGATCTATTTCGGCGAGATGCATTTTACCAATGTGGACGAGACGCTTGACAATGTGAACGAGATGCTGAACCAACCGGAAGTTAAAATCCGCCGCTTTAATAATCGCATCCTATGGGTCTTTCTGGCGGGAACGGCCGTCATTGCCGCGCTGGCCGTGATTTTCCGGCTGGATAAAGCGGTCATTGCTTTTTTCCAGGGACTCCTGGCAGTGATCCGTTTCCTGATCAGCCTGATTCCGGAGCCCGGGAACGCACCTTCGAGCGAAAGTTTTCCCGAGGAATCCTTTACCCCGGGTGAGAAGGAGGACTGGAATCTGGAGCCCGGCGAGGCGTCGAATTTCTGGCTCTTCCTGGAGTATGTACTGATTGTGGCGGTCGTGATCGCTGCCGTCGCGGGCGTGATTTACGGACTGTACCGCTTCTACAAATGGTATTATTCCCGGAAACCCGATCTGGTTACATCCGATGACTACGAGGAGACCAGTACCTATATCGAGAAGAAAAGTACTGCCTTTGCAACGCCCGGCGTGTCGCTCTTGGAGAGGCTCCGGCTCAGCCCGGAGAAAAGGGTCCGGCGGATCTACCGGAAACGACTGCAGACCCCGATGCGGCAGGGCGAACTGAAGCCATCCGATACGCCCGGCGAGATCCTTACCAAACTGCCTTCGGAGGACCTGGAGGTCCTCTCCGACATCTATGAGAAGGCCCGGTATTCCGAGGAGGGCGTCACACGCGAGGACGTCCGCAAGATCAATGGCTGAGGAGGCAACGGCTATGCATGGGGCATTATACGGTGACAGATACCGCGTGATCGTGACGACGGATATCGGCGGGAGCGATCCGGACGATTTCCAGTCGATGGTGCATTATCTGCTTTACAGCGACCTTTTTGACACCGAAGGGCTGATTTCCGCGCCTTGGGGAGAGGGCCGCAAATCGGATATTCTAACCGTGATCGACCGCTACGCAGAAGATTATCCCGCGCTCAGACGTTATTCGGACCGTTATCCGGAGCCCGATGCGCTGCGTGCGATGACGTTCCAGGGAGCGGTGGACCTTGCGCCCTATAAGGGTTACAGCGAGCCGACCGAGGCATCCGAATGGATCATCCGTTGTGCCCGCAGGCCTGACCCAAGGCCGCTTTATTTGCTGATGTGGGGCCTCCTGGAGGATCTGGCACAGGCGCTGCACGACGCGCCGGATATCCTTCCCAGGCTGAGGGTACATTACATCGGCGGGCCCAATAAGAAATGGGGCCCCAACGCCTACGCCTATATCCGTGAGAACTTCCCTGACCTTTGGATGATCGAGAACAATTCGACCTACCGTGGTTGGTTTAACGGCGGTGACATGGAGGGAGACCTGGGCAACCACGGCTTTGTCACGGCCCACGCTGCCGGACATGGGGCGCTTGGCGATTATTTCACGACGCACCTGGGTGGTACGATCAAGATGGGTGATACGCCCACGGTGGCCTGGCTGCTCGCGGGAGATCCCGAACATCCTGAAGCGGAAGGTTGGGGCGGGAGCTTTACGCGCGTCACAGATATGCCGTACGCCGAATATGAGGAGCCCCTGGACAGGGCGGAGGTGGAAGCCTTCGGGCTACTGGAGATCCGCCTGCGCGGGCCGGTCATCGACCCCACCGAGGCGCCGGTTTTTGAGCTTGAGACCGGAGGCCAGCGCTTCTACGGCTATTATATCGGGAACGGAGAGTACCGGATCCGGTTTGTCCCCAAGGAGGTCGGCCGATTCCCGTATGTGATCCACAGCCCGATCCCGGAGCTTGAAGGCCGCAGGGGCGAATTCATCGCGGTGCCCGAGACCGCGGCCGCCAGACATACGTCCGGCGGCAACCTTACCCACTGGTGGTCCGACCGGCTGGGTGACGCGGACGCTGAGGGCGCGCATCGCGGCGCAAAGACCGTCAACCGATGGCGGCGCGATTATTTACGAAGCTTTGCCGAGAGGTTCGCAAGATGCCTCCCGGAAGAAAATACCTTGTAAGGAGAGTTCTTATTATGACAAACAAGGAAATCTACCGCAAGACGCTGGGATTCTCGATCCGCAGGCTTTTCTTTGACCTGCTGACGCTGATCCTGTTCGCGGGATGCTGCATCGGCGGCTTCCTGATTGCGGACAAAATGACCGAGAAAGGCCTGATCGGGCTGCTTATCGGCTTAGTTGTCGGTATCGTGGTCGCAATCATTCTTTCCCGTTTTGTCTCCTATTCGTTAAAGGCCGGGCAGATCGCCATGATGACCAGGGGCATTACGGAAGACAAGTTGCCCGATAATGTCTATCGCGAGGGCAAGAAGGCCGTGAAGGAGCGCTTTGCAACAGTGGCGGCGTTCTTTGCGATTACGAGCGCGGTCAAAGCGATCTTCTCGGAGCTCGGCAGAGGCATTACCAAGCTCGGCAACGCCGTCGGCGGCGATACGGGCAGTTCCATCGGCTCTGCTGTTTCCGCCGGTATTCAGACGATGGTCAACTACCTGTGCGACTGCTGCCTGGGCTGGGTCTTTTTCCGCAAACAACAGGGTGCGGTCAAGGCGGCCTGCGAAGGAGCGGTTCTGTTCTTTAAGCACGGCAAAACCTTTTTCAAGAATATGGGCCGCATCTTTGGCATGGGGCTGGTTTCCCTGCTGCTGATCGACGGTGCTTTTTCGGCCGGATTTTATGCATTGTTCCAGCAGTTCCCTGCCGCGTTTACCAATCTGGCTGCAGAGATCAGCGAGGCTGCGGTGAGGCTTGAACGCGAAATTCCCGCGATCCTGACCAATCCGGCGACGCTTATCATCGTCTGCGCCGTCATCGCGGGCATTGTGGTCTGGAGCGTTTTGCATTCCGTATTTGTAAAGCCTCTGGTTCTGACAGGCGTCCTCAGGAACTACCTGGAGTCCGGCATCAAGGATATCCCCACTGAGGCTTCCTTTGACGAAGTTGCTTCTAAGTCCCGCAAGTTCTCCAAACTGCAGGCCAAGCTGGAGCAGTAAATCTCTCAGCGCGGAATATTACAATACAATCAGCCCCCGTCCACTTTTCCGGAGATAGAAAGCGGACGGGGGTTTTATATAGGATATGCTTATTACGGAAGGTAAGATGCATAATTGTAAACCATATTAATTCAGTTGATAGCAGCAGACAGAGGACGATTTAAAAAGGTAAAAAAAGCCAGCAAATTTGCTTGCATTTATTTTTTTGGCATGGTATAATGGCATAAAGACGAGGTTATTTTTATGCCAGATGGTTATTCTGCGTGGCTTTTCAAGTTGTTTGTTTTATGATAAGCAGATAAGCAAGAAACACAGAAAGGTAGATGTCAATATGAAATGGAAGGAGAAAAACAATAGGGAAAAAAGATGTGCCGCTATGCTGGGAATGACGACCGTTATAGTACTGGCTATATTATTCGCATCATGCGTTCCAGCGACGGCGTCAACTTCCGAGGGGCGTGGCGGAGGCGAAGAAATAATGTTTACTTCCTTGTATGACAACCAGGAGATGGAATTCGATTCGGCTTCAAATCCGCTATATCTGGATGGTGAAGGGAAAACCGCTGCTGTGTTTGTGCGGGAAATCCAACCGGAAGAACCCGATATTAACCCGGACTATGCCGGGGATGACCTGTTTGCAGATGAAATGTATGAATACATCGTGGATCATCAGGATGGGTATGTAATGCGAATATCCCTTGGCAAGGATCGAAATTGGGATGAACTGGTTAACGATACAGGGGATGAAACTATTTCATCGGAAAAGGCCATAGAAATGGCAAAAGGTCTTTTTGAAAAATATTTGGCAGACTTTATTTCCGAGGATTCAGATAGGGTATGTGATGTTTCGGGAACGCGATGGTATCTGGTTACAGTAGGGGAGACAATAGACGGAATCCCGACAGGAGTTTGCGCCCCCATGGTATTGATTTCGCATGCAGGGACACTTCTTCTGGCTAATTTTGAAGTGAATCGCCCCTCAAATCAGAATAATCTCTCAGAGGAAGAGGCGGTCTGGAAAGCGATTGATTATTTTGTGAGCAGCCCACACTCTGCTGTAGAAGGTGAGTTGACAGAAGACAATGTGATTGAAAATACGTTGATCATCCAGATGGATGGACGTTTAGTACGCATGATCATGTTCTCATATCAGCGCAGAATAGGAGAGCTTACATTTGAAAGTTCTGGCGGAGTAATTCTTGACGCTGAGACAGGCGAACTGATCGATATTCTGCTTGCAGGATAGAGTAGATTTCAAACATGACGATCTTGCGGCTGTAATAAGAGAAGGTATTATTATATTAAAAGAAATAATATTGATACTCATATTCTATGAGCCATGCGAGTGAGGATTTTCATTCTCTGTATGGATGTGATGAAGAGACTTGTCCGGCACATGTTAAGGACAGAAGATACTGGGGATCAAACCTTGGGGTTTTGTCATAAAAGGAGGAGTCACACGGACCGTTTCGGTATACTATATTCCGGAACAGAAAGCGGAATATAGAGTGAATGCTTTTCAGCAGATAATTGGAATGAGTAATGATGACCTGCAGCTTGACTATGTGATTAACGAGACGGCTGTTTTAGAGCAGGAACTGCCCCTGGAAGAAGCCCTGGAGGTCTTTGTTAGTGAATATCAGGACTACCTTCCTAATCTGCAGGATTATCAGGTCACTAAACAAAGCGATCAAAAATGCTATTATGAGCTTGTGCTTACGAGAGAAACGGAGCCCGGCGTTTCCGATAAGCTCAATCTTTCTCTTGGAAAGGACGGGACGGCGATCCTCTTTTCCCTGGAGCCTTGCAATGCCGGACACATTACAGATGAGCAAAGAAGCATTGCGGATAGTGTGCTGGAGAATTTTAACAAGACCGCCGGCGCATATGCGTCTTTTGAGTGCAGGGAACGATTCATCCGCATGGATGACGGCAGGATCTGTGTGCGGTATACAGTCATATACACGGATACAGCCGGTACAAAATGGACCGAATCCTTTGCCTATCTGCTCCCGGCAGAGACATGAACTATCTTTTGAATACCAGTTTGTATGCATGAAAAGAAACACTGCCCCCAAGGGGGCAGTGTTTTTGGCTTGCGAAGGATTTTCCCGGAAACCATTTTGCAATCGTTTACAGCGCGGTCTCACGCGCATACTCACCCAGCACGGAGAGGCTTTCTTTGGGAGTGCGCCGGAAGGTCTGACGGTCCACGGCGATCAGGCCGAAGGTCATGGAATAGCCTTTCTGCCATTCAAAATTGTCCAGGAGGCTCCAGTACATGTAGCCTTTGACGGGTAGACCGTCTGCCAGGCAGCGCTCCACGCCGGCAAGGGCGCGGTGAATGAACTCGACGCGGCGCGAATCGTCCGCGACGGCGACACCGTTTTCCGTGACGATCAGGTCGCCCCTGAAATCCTCGTGTACCCGGCGGATCACATGCTCCAGCGCCTCCGGATAGAATTCATAATTCATCTGCGTGAGCTCGGCGCCTTCGGGAGCGGGCAGCTGGCCGCCCTCTCCGTAGAGGGTACGGGTATAATTCTGCACGCCCAGGAAATCATCGTTCTGAATCCAGGGCAGATAATGCCGGAACTCTTCGTCCCAGCCGGCCCGGACGTAAGGCTCACCGCCGGGAAGCGCCTGCAAATCATGCAGCGAGAGCGTGATACCGACCTTGATTTGAGGATAGAGGGCCTTGATCGCGTCCGCCGCGGCACGGTGCGCCCGGAAGATCAGCGCGTCAGTCTCCGGGGTTTTTGCGGAGATGAACAAGGGCGGCTGTGGTGATCCGAAGGCCTGCATGTTCTCCATGGCGGCGAACTTCGCATTCTCCATCATTTTGCTGAAATTCATGCCGACCTGGACCTTGCCCTCGGACTGCTTGCCGGCGGCTTTCCGGGCCTGCTCGGCCATCAGCTGGTAGCGTTTGGAGATGGCTGCGATCTGCAGCCCCATATTGGCCTCGTTGATGGTGCAGATGTATTTCAGCTCGCTTCCGAGCTGCTTGGTCACATAGATAGCGTAGCGGCGGAAATCTTCGATGGTCGACTCCGCGGCCCAGCCACCCTTCCGGATCAGCCACACCGGAGAAGTAAAATGCAGCAGGGTCACCATGGGTTCCACGCCGTGATCCTTGCAGCAGCGGATAACGTCGCGGTAATGCGCGATCTCCTGCTCGTCATAACGGCCTTCTTCCGGCTCGATACGGGCCCATTCGACCGAGAAACGATAGGTATTCAGCCCCGCGTCCGCGAGCAGCTTAATGTCCTCCTCGTAGCGGTGATAGTGGTCACAGGCCGTGCCGCTCGGCTCGGCAAAGCCGGTATGGGGCATATGCTCCTGCAGCCAGTAATCGCTGTTGGTATTATTTCCTTCTACTTGGTGCGCGGCCGTCGCGGCGCCCACCAGAAAACCTTTAGGTAATGACATGGCTTTTCCTCCTTAAATTCTGACTCTACAGGGAAATATCGCTGACGTTACGGCGCAGCCCGTCATATTCCGCATAGCCTCTGCACTGCGGCAGGCCATCCTCGCCGGGCGTCATGACCGGATGGATCTGGAAGCGCGCATCCGCCTGCAGACAGAGAGTCAGATCCATGCGGCCCGTGTGGGCGCCGGTTACGCTGATATCGCCGGTGATCACGGTTTTGCCTGGGCGGAACATATTCTCGGGAGCCGTGACCCGGATAAATCCGTCATAATAGGTCTGACCGTCTTCACTGAAATGATGATAGCGGGTTTCGGTCGTACCCGGCTGCGGGCACACGTTTTCCACATAGCCCTCAGCACCCTTGATGCGCAGAGGAAATACCGGCGCGTGGACTTCCAGCGCCCGGGAGAGGGGCTCTGCGTAAGGGATTTCTCCCCGGTCCGGGGTATGCTGCGGCTTAACGGGTTCGGCCGCGGCTCTATCCAGCAGCCGCGCGACGCGAAGCCTGCATTCCACGGGGCCCGCGTTCAGACGGGTCCGCTCATTCCACATTGCCCTGGTGGAGTCCGGATGCCAGCTCATCGGTGAATAGTAGACAAAACGGTCTTCGGGATCACTCAGATCGACGCCCCGGTACTGCCGGCCTTCACGCATGGAGCGCCCCACATCGATCAGGGCGGGCCCGATATTGCCGCTCCGGAAATGCCGGATTCCCGAAATCGCATACTGATAGAGGACATTCAGGTATCTTCCGCGGGTCAGAAGATCTCCGGAGAGGGGCACCACACCCAGTACACCCATATCCGTCGCGGGAGAAAAACGGGGGGACATGCAAATAGCAAGCACTTCATCGGGGGACAGGATCGCGGTCTCTTCATAGCCCAGCGTATCCGTGATAAAGGCATATTCCTCACTGTCCAGCATCTGCAGCGCGCTTTCGCTCACACTTTTACCGCCTCCGGCAAGGGTAATGCCTCTCCCGCCGCGGACAAACTGCTTGACCTCGCCGCCGCGCAGTACGCCCTGACGGAACCATCCCGGCTCGTCGGGATCGGGAGAGAGGCTGTCCAGGGAGCTGATCAGACAGGCATCTTCCACACGATAGGCGTCCGCATCGCGCACCAGGCGCCCCAGAACATTATAGGAACTGCCTCCGGTCAGCGTGGAGAAAACGATATGCTCATTATCCGGGGCAATGATCGGTTCGGACCAGCGCATGAAGACACCCGGGATCCGGCTGATTTCTTCCGGCAGGAACAGATCCACAACGGAGGCGGATACGGCATGGTCCAGATCGGGAGATGCTTCCAGCACATAGTCGCCTAACAACACCCGGCGGTTGTCCGAGAAACACATCCAGCGGATACCGTTCGCGCCGGGCTTCTGTGGAATAATCCCTGCGAAAACCTCACGGATACCCGTTCCGTCATCTTCCATGGTAAAAACCCTGTACCAGTCTTTGTCTTTTTCCGGCAGGTTGGCGGAGACCAGGACCCGGCCGGAACAGGTATAGGTTCCGGAAACATTGGAACCGAGACCTGCGGGCAGCGGGACGGTCGAGATGTCAATTCGTCCGAATTCGGTGTTTTTAATCATTCTGTAGCTCCTTTCCCGGGACACCCCGGCAGTGTTTATGATTCAAAATGGTGAGTGCCGGCTCCGACCGGTTCGGTCCGTCCATCCGGCAGGCAGATTACCGCTTCCAGATTCTCCGGGACCGTGATGTCAAAGAGGAGCCGTCCGTCTGTGAAGCGCCAGGCGCTTTGGATGCGTCCGCGGGGGGAATCCCAAACAGCCTTGGCATAACCGAGCGAGGGATCGCAGCAGGGACGGATCGTCAGTTTCCCGGCACTCAGACGAATGCCGCAGACGCCTGCAAACAGCCACCCGGCGATGGCGCCGTAGGAATAATGGTTCAGCGAATCATGGACCGTCCCGTCTTCGCGGATGCCGTCCCAGGTCTCCCAGATGGTGGTCGCGCCTTTTTTCACGGCGTAGAGCCAGCCCGGGCAGGTATCCTGCAGCAGCAGTTTATAAGCCGTATCCGCGTGTCCGTGATCGGCCAGCACCCGGCACAGATCGGGTGTGGAGAGGAAACCGGTATTCAGGCGATAATGATTCTGCCGGACCAGATCGTCCAGGGCATCTGCGGCCGCCTGTGCTTCGTCCCCCTCCAGAAGCCCGAAAGCGATGGGCCGCACATAGGCGCATTGACGGTCGGAGGTAATGACGCCGTTATCCGTGAGCGAATACCGGTAAGCTTTGTGCGCGTTCCCGGCCAGGGCAGCGTATTTCGCGGCATCCTGAGGTTTCCCCAGGATATCGGCGATTTGCGAGACGAGGGAGGCGGAGCGGAAGAGATAGGCGGTTGCCACTTCGGGGGCGCCTTCGCTCATGCTGCGGCGCATGGCATCCATGGAGGGAACATCCGGCTCCAGCCATTCGCCGAAGTGGAATCCGTTATCCACCAGATAGCGGTGATAGGGGTTCGACCGGTTTTTGCGGCGGGTCTTGCGGGCGCGGCGCTCGCAGAAGGCCAGCCAGCGGGTCATCATTTCATAGTTTTCTTCCAGAATTTCCTTACGGCCGTAAGCTTCGTACAGTGCCCAGGGAACCAGTACGCAGGCATCGCCCCAGCCGGCGGAGCCGTTGATAATCTTCGCGATCAGGCCGGAGCTGTTGTTCGGCGGCGCGATATTGACGACTTTGCCGTTTTTTTCCTGGGCCAGGCGGCACTCGGCGAGCCATTTGCGCAGAACCGGATAGCAGTCCATCAGATAGACGGCCGTGGGGGCAAAAACTCCCGCGTCCCCGGTCCAGCCGGCCCGCTCCCTGGTGGGGCAGTCTGTGGGAATGTCGCAGAAATTGGACCGCATGCTCCAGAGACTGTTATGAAAAAGCTGATTGACATCGGCATTCCCGCACTCGAACCAGCCGGTCTGCTTCATGTCGGAATAGACGGCGAACGAGGTGAATTCAGCGTTTGAAAGATCGATATCGGTTTCGACTTTCGCGTAGCGGAAACCGAAGATCGAGAAGTGGGGCTTGTACAGATTCAGGCCGTCCTTGCAGATGTATTCGAGCCGCTGCGGGATGCCGCCGTTCTTGTTGCGTGCGCCGGGGTCATAATTGGACTGGGTGAAATTACCGTTTTCGTCGAGCGTCTCGCCGTGCCACAGCACGATCCGCTGACCGGCTTTGGCCATGACGCGCATTTCGGTATATCCGGCCAGATTCTGGCCGTAATCGATCACGGTTTCACCGTTGGGCGTGTGCAGGATTTTCCCGGAGAAGCGCTCCTGCTCTTTGATAATAACGGTATCCGTCGGCACCAGATTCTTAAAGCCGTAATTCCGGACGGTGACGGGATGCCAGGAAGTGATGGCTTCGCGCCGCGCGTCGTAGAGTTCGCCGAGCTCCATATCATTCAGGCGGATGGGACCTTCCTGCGATGCCTCCCACTGTTCGTCACTTGCCAGAAGCGTCTTGCCGTCCGCTTCCAGCTGGCACAGCAGCGCGAGGTCGGAGCCGAACAGATCATGGCTCCCGTCGATACCGTTATTGCCGCGGTACCAGCCGTCACCGAGGGTGACGAGCAGTTCGTTTTTACCCTCTCTTAAGAGCGGCGCCACATCATAAACCTGCACCTGCAGGCGTTTCCGGTAGTCATCCACACCCGGTGCGAGCACAAAGTCACCTATGCGGCTGCCGTTCAGATATGCTTCATACAGACCGTGGCAGGTGATATAGAGACGGGCTTCCGATACCCGGGTGGCCTGAAAGCTCCGCCGCAGGACACTCGCAGGCTGGCGCAGCTTTTTGTCGTGCGGCAGTTCGGGGTCGATCCATTTCGCTTCCCACTTTTCGGGGAGGCGCTGAGAGAGCCTGTTATCCATTATTTTCTTCCTTTCAGCCATTCGGCGCTCAGCTCGAGGCTTTGAACCGGATCCTTACCGATCCAGTTCCGGTGACTTTCCAGTATGAGCGAGTCGACACCGTTTTCCCGCGCGGCAGCGAACAGCCCGTCCAGATTCATATTGCCGGTGCCGAGCTCCACGCAGTCGGATTTCAGGATCGGTGTCATGGAGGGCCCGGTTGCGCGGCTGCCCCGGTCCGTAATGTGCCAGAGCTTCATACGGCGGCCGAGCTTCCGCATCCAGAACAGGGCATCCGCACCGCTTTCCGCGAACCAGAAGCTGTCAAACTCAAATGAAACCAGTTCGGGGTCGGTTTCGTCAAGCAGGATATCGTAGGCGCGTTTCCCGCTTCCGAGCCGCCGCAGTTCGACGTTATGATTATGGTATAAGAGCCGGCAGCCTTCGGCAGCGACAGTCTCTCCGGCTTTATTCAGCCGTGCGGCCAGGGATCTGACGGCCGCCTCGTCTCCATAATCAAAGCGGTACATGCCGGTGATCACAAGCGTATCCGTCCCCAGTGAAATGGCTTCCTGCGCCTGCGCCGAGGGATCGCGTTCCAGACTGCCCAGATCCGTATGCAGACTGATAACGCCCAGGCCTGCATCGGCGAGCAGTGCTTTCCAGTCGAGATTACCGCCCCGGCCGGTGGGCATTCCCGCCGCGCGGGTCAGGAGCCGCACCAGCAGGGAGCTCGGATGAATCATAAAAGAGTTAAGTTCAAGGCCGTCATATCCGGCGGCCTTGATCCTGCGCAAGGTTTCGCGGGCCTGCGCCTCGGTCGAGGTCACACTGCCCAGCATGATCTGCTGTACATAGGCATTCATTTTTTAATCCCCTGTAAAATCCGGTTCAGCTGCCGGATGCTTTCTTCATCCGTCCCTGCCTGTTTTAACAGACTGAGCACGGTCATGCGGCCCATCATGCGCTGCAGGGCGGGATTATCTTTGACGGCGTCAGCGACATCCCCGCGTGAAGAGGAGGCTTTCTCTATCATCGCGTTGATGACCGCTCCGGCATGGGGATGGGCCCGCAGTTCCGCCAGTGTATCGCCCACCGAGAAGCATGAAGCATCATAGTCGTCCGCGTCAAACCAGTTGATTACGGCTGCGGCAGCTTTGTTAAAGACGTAGCTTTGATCCTGCTCGGACACGCGGCGGATCACCATTTCGTCGGAACATCCGTTGGCTTCTGCACGGATCTGATGCTCGCCGGAAAGCGGGATCTCAAAGCGGAAGACCGTTTTCCCGGCCTGAACGCCTGCGGGCACACCGTCCACATACAGGCGCACCTCGGGCTGATTGGAATAGACCTTGATCCCGGTCCGCTCTTCGCAGCGGTTCACATATCGCCTGCCGCAAAGGTGGACGAACGGCTCAGTCCGGTTCCAGGCCGCCTTGTAGAGGTAGAAGGCGTCTTTGCGCAGCTGCCGGTCGAAGGTCACCAGCCCTTTCTGGTTTTCGCCGTGCTTGCCGCCTTCGTCGCGGCCGTCCGCCGCGAAATCAAAGAGATTCCAGACATGTGTGGCCCAGAGCCAGGGGCGCGCTTCGATCATGTGCAGCATATGCTCATGATAGAGAGTCTGGTATTCTTCGGTATAGTCGCCCCGTTCGGGACGGGAGCTGTGGTAGACCGGATTCGCATCGGCTCCGTATTCGGAGAAACCGATCACACGGTCCGGGTATTTCGCGTGATATTCATCAAAGAATTCATCCGTCTGCGAAAGCTCGCCCAGGTACCACCCGAAATACAGGTTGTAGCTGTTGAGATCCGGGATTTCCAGAATCGGGCTGTCGATTTCCAGCATAAAGACATTGGCCATGACGGTTTTGCGCGTCGGATCGAGCCGGTGGCAGAGGCTGTCGAGCAGGCGGTGATTCTCCAGCAGATCATCATTGACGGCGCTTGCCGCCGTGATCTCGTTACTGAGGCCCCAGACCGCGATGCAGGGATGGTTGTAACACTGTGTGATGAGTTCGCGCATCTGCGACAGCGTGTTCCCGCGGCCTTTCGGCATATGCATCGTGATGTAGGGGATCTCAGCCCAGACTACGATACCGTTTTCGTCGCAGAGATCGTAGAACTCCTGTGCATGCTGATAATGGGCCAGACGGAGCGTATTGGCACCGATTTCGCGGATAATCGCCATGTCGGCTTGATGATCCTCACGCGTCAGTGCATTCCCCTTGCCTATAAGATCCTGATGGCGGCTCACGCCGTGCAGAGGATAGGGCCTGCCGTTCAGCAGGAAGCCATGCTGTGCGTCATAGGCAAAGGTGCGGCAGCCAAAGCGGGCCGAAACTTCGTCTCCGCTGTCAAGCCTGGCTGTCGCCGTATATAAATACGGGTCATTCAGACCGTCCCAGAGACGGACATTTTCCAGCTCGAAAACCGCTTCCGCGTGTCCGTCCGCAGTCTCCACGGTCTGTGTCATGCCGGCGACTTCCATCGTCACGGGGCCGGCATTCTGCCAGGTCTCGACCGTAACGCGCGCCGTACGGCTTTCCGGATCAACGACAGGCGTCACCTTGATGCCGGGCGTTCCATCCTTGATGAGCTCGAAATGCTCTGCCGGCACCGAGATCAGATGGACGGAACGGTACAGGCCGCCGTAGAAGGTAAAGTCTGCTTTTTGAGGATAGACATGGTCGGAGTCGGAATTATCCACAGCGATCGCGAGAACATTTTTATCGGCCGGATCTACGGACAGTTCCGCACGGAAAGTCGCGTATCCTCCTTCGTGCCGGGCGAGGAGTTCTCCGTTCAGGAAAACTTCCGCGGTATGCCCCGCGCCGTTGATCTCAAGGAAAAGCTTTTCTCCGGCACATTCCGCGGCGGAGAGGCAGCGTACATACCAGCAGCGGCCGCGATAATAATCATTGCCGCCGTCCTGTCCGTCCACTGCGTTCCAGGTATGGGGAAGCGAGACCACTTCCCCCTGTGACGCGTACTGCATGGCGGCTTCAACCGGCATATCATGCTTCAGAAAATGCCAGCCGTCTGTAAGAACCGTAATCTTTCGCATAAATGATGGCTCCTTTATTCCTGCTGAGCGGCGCTTTCTTCAGCCGCCGCGGCCGCCTTCTTATCCGCGATCTCGATCTGGATCTCTTCCATACGCTCCTTGGTCAGGGAGAATTTCTTCATGGAGAGGATCGTGCAGAACCAGCCAATGATCGGGAAACCGCAGAACAGAACCGCGGTGACGATACGTACACCCATTGTCAGCGGATCGGAAGCCATCGGAATACGGGAACCGGTATAGCCGATCACACCGATCAGGAGCGTCGCGAGCATAGGCGCAAGAGCGCTGATCATCTTATCGATGAAGGAATAGACGGCGCTGACCGTGGCAGGCAGGTAATTGCCGGAACGGTAGAGCTCATAGTCGACGACATCCATACGCATGGCGGATGTCGCGGTCGAAACGACCATCTTAAGCGCATTATTCCCCAGCATCAGCAGGAAGAAGAGGATGAACGGAATGCCGATCGATCCGGCACTCTTTCCGGGAACGAATAGGATGAACAGCGAGAAGGCGACATTCCAGAAAATGCAGATCCAGGTCCATTTAACCATAACCTTCTTGTTTCCATCTTTGCCGGCCATTCTGGCACCGATGATCGCGAAAATGATGGAAGGCAGCATGGCGACCAGGGAGACGATGGAGGAACCCACCATACTTCCGAGAATGACGCCGAACAGCAGGGTGGTAATGACGGACTGACCACCGACGGTCTGAGCCAGTTTATCGGAGCTCGCGGCAATGATATAGCGGCCGAGCTCTTTGTTATCCTTGAGCAGCGAGATCATTTCCTTTAAGGAAGGGGTGTTGTTCTTGTTCAGGCCGACGAAATTCTCCGGCTTGTCGTAGGGGGTAAGTCCGATGCAGCAAAGGATGAGAGCCACAAAGGAGATGCCGATCATGATGAAGCTTGCGTGCGAGAATACGGCCATGGTCCAGTCATAGTCCGTGGCGCCTAGCGCTGTAACTGTCGCAACGCCGTATTTGGGCAGCAGCATGGTCGTGATGATCGCTGCACCGATCATGGGAGAAAGATAAGAATAAACGGTTGACCAGACGCCCAGGGTAGGACGCTGTTTGGGGTCATTCGTCAGGATATTGCCGGTCATATTGCCGATGCAGCTCGCAAACGTGTAGCCGATATAGAACAGGAAGAATAGGAGCGTAAAGACGATGACTCCGGTGACATTGGAAGTCGTCTGATCCGCACCGAAGCTGAATTTACCGCCCAGAAGATTGCACAGCAGCAGAGTGGAGAGGGACATCAGAAACCAGCCCACGATCAGGAAAAAGCGCAGTTTTCCGTATTTGGAATTGAATTTCTCGATGATGACGGCAATGATCGGGTCGGTCACGCTGTCAAAAACGCGTGAAACGGTGGCAAGTACGCCGGCCAGAGCAATGGTGACGCCAAAGCCCAGGTTGGCAATGTAAATGGCATAGCCAATGGTTAATACGTAGAACATCATCTGCATGATGCCCGTCATCTGGCTGAGCGCGATGTGCCAGGTCTTGGCCCGTCTGTAGGTAACTTGTTCGGACATGGTAGTTCCTCCTGTGATTGTTGAATAGGTTTTCACCCTGATTTTGACTGTATTATAGCAGGCAGAAGGGCAATCACTGTAGAACAATTCTGCGAATAATAGTATTTATTTGACTTTTTTGTCAGAATATGATAGAATTGTGAAAGAAAAAGCCGAAAGGAGCCGCCATGGACACGGAATTGTTTGCCAATTTACTGAGAAGCCTGCATTCGATCGGGGCACAGTCTTTTCCGGAGGAAGAACTGCCTCCTCATGAATTTTCGGAAACTTATTATTATCATCCCGTGCTGCAGGCGTGTTTTGCGCAGGAAGTGATGGAGAGGACGGTGCGTGCGCTGCCGGACCAGATGATCTGGGAGATTCAGGACGCCATCGGGATCCGGATCCTTGTTTTCCGCCTGGATGGGCGGATCTGGATCGCCGGACCTTTTGTGACACAGGCTTTTCAGGAGAACCGGATCCGCAAGGTGATCATGGCGCATAAACTGCCTGCCTCCTATATTCCTTCGCTGCAGCTGTACTACAGCGCTTTTCCGCTGGCCGCGGATCAGGATGTGGTACAGACGATCAGGGGACTGATCCGCGTACTCTGCCCTGAGGCGGAAGAATACGGCTTCCAGTACCGGACCACGGCCGAGGCCGAAAGAAGCAGGGAGGCGGATGCTTCCGGATACAGGGCGCGGTTTGACTATCAGAGCATACAAAAAAGGTACGAACTGGAGAACCGTTTTCTGCAGAAGATAGAGGAGGGTGACACCGAACATGTCCTTGGCGCTTTTGACCAGATGGGCATCTCTGAAATGAACAGCCGGCGGTATATCAGCGCTGCCTACATGGTTCCGGAAGCCAGTATGGCGATGGTACGAGCTCTGAGCCGGAAGGCGGCCGAGCGCGGCGGGGCCTCTCCCGTGGAGATCAACGAGATCACACAGCATTCCGTTCAGGCGGCGCAGGGTGTCGCCAGTGAAAGGCGAATCCTGCAGATCATTCATGAGATGATTCTGGACCTGACGGAGGCGGTAAAAAGGCACAGGCTGACGGAAGGCTGGCTCTCTCCGCCGATCCGGAAGGCCGTAGGCTTTCTGAGGCTGAATTACAGTCAGGATGTGCGGCTGGAGGAGGTCGCCCGCGTGGCCGGATATAATGTTTCTTATCTGTCGCGGCAGTTTAAGGAGGAGGTCGGGAAAACCGTCACCGAGTATCTGCGGGGGCTGCGCTGCGAGCAGGCGGCGAAGCTGTTAAAGCAAACGGATGATACGATCGCCGAGATCGGCACCTATGTGGGCTATCCTGATAATGCCTATTTCATCAAGGCTTTCAAAAAACAATACGGCATGACGCCCGGCGCGTGGAGGGAGGCTCCCGTGCCGCAGGAGGAGCCGCGTCCCCTAAAGAGAAAAAAGCCTTTTACCGGAGCTCTGACGCCGCTGGAGCGGGCGGCCAGGGCGACACTTGCGACCCAGCGGCATGACTGGGAGCAGGGCGTCGCGGCACAGGCTTTTCTGGAGGCCGGGGACGAGGACCTGGCCGTGGCTTTCGCAGTCGAGGCGGTGAACCGCCAGGCGCCGGACGGCCGGACCGCCCATCTGGGAAAGGAAATATCGGCCACGGATCCCTGCGCGGTCGGAGAGGTGCTGATCTATGCCTGCGAGAAAACCGGTGCCCCCGAGCTGATCAAGGCCCGGGACGGCCTGCTGGACTGGGCACTTCACGGGGCGCCACGGAACTCCGGGGGCATCGTTTATCATCTTTGCGGCCGCCGGGAGTACTGGGTGGACTCTTTCTACATGCTGCCCCCGTTCCTGGCACGTGCCGGCTATTACGAGGAAGCCATGCGCCAGATCGATGGCTGGTGGGAGGTGCTTTTTCTGCCCGAAAAAGGCCTGCTCGCGCACCGCTATGATGAGGGGAGCGGACGGTATGTGAGGGCGGATGCCTGGGGCGCCGGAAACGGCTGGGCCCTGGCCGGCATGGCGAGGGTCCGGTCACTGCTGCCGAACCGGATGGCGGAGGAGAAGGACCGTCTGACCGCGAGGATCCGGCTGCTGCTGGATTCCGCGAAGCCTTACCAGCATGCGGACGGCAGTTTCCCCAATGTACTGGACGACGAGGGGAGCTTTTCCGAAGTAAATTTCGGGCAGATGGCCGCGTATACCGTATACCGGGGCGTGAAGGAAGGATGGCTTTCAAAAGATTATCTGCCGATGGCGGAGCGGGCCTACCGCGCGGCGCTGAAAAAAGTGGACCGCTTCGGGTTTGTGCGGGATGTCTGCGGTGTGCCTGATTTTAACCGGCCGGGAACGGCCCCCGAAGGCCAGGCTTTTTTCCTGCTGATGTCCGCCGCCAGGGAGGCGCTCGGCGCCGTAAATCTGCCTTAAATAATAATAAGAAAACTCTTGACTATTGCCTGCACCGCGAGTATAATATAAATGCTGATTGTCAAAGATTTAACTAAGTTGAAGCGGGCAGTCGGTAGTGTCATCCGACAGGAGGAGATTGTAATGAGAAAGATAGTATCTGCAGTATTGGCGGTGATCCTGGCCATCAGTGTGCTGGCCGGCTGCACCGGAACCAAAAACGAATCCAAGGCACAGGCCGACAAGACGGTGGTCAAGGTTGCCGTGCTGAAAGGCCCCACCGGTATGGGTATGGCCAAGCTGATCGACGAGGACGCGAGTGAGAAAGCCGCGAACAATTACGAGTTCACGATGGCAGCCTCTCCGGACGAGATCCTGGCAAGCATTATCAAGGGCGAATTCGACATCGCCGCCGTCCCCACCAACGTGGCTTCGATCCTGTATAACAAGACCGAGGGCAAGGTACAGATGGCTGCCGTGAACACCCTGGGTGTACTGTATGTTGTGACCACCGATGATTCGGTGAAGAGCGTTGCCGACCTCAAGGGCCGCACCGTTTATTCTTCCGGACAGGGCGCCATCCCCGAGATCGCGTTCAACTATATCCTCGAGAAGAACGGGCTGACTGTGGGCACCGACGTAATGGTAGAGTATAAAAGCGAACACAGCGAGATCGCCGCGCTGCTGGCGAGCGGCGAAGCGCAGGTAGCCGTACTGCCCCAGCCCTTTGTCACGAGCGTGCTGATGCAGAACGACAAGGCCAAAGTGGCGGTCGATCTGACTGCCGAGTGGGATAAGCTCACGAACGGCGAAAGCAATATGAGCATGGGCTGCATCGTGGTGCAGAAGGCTTTCGTGGAGGCACATCCCGAGGCCATGGCCGATTTCCTCAAGGAATACAAGGCTTCGGTAGAGTACATCACTAAGGCCGAGAACCTGGCTGACGCAGCCGCTCTGATCGAGAAGGCCGACATCATCAAGGCTGCGGTCGCACAGAAGGCGCTCCCGGCCTGTAATATCGTCTATCTCGACGGCGATGAAATGATCAAGATCGCGGGCGGTTTCCTGCAGGTGCTTGCGGATGCCAACCCCGCGCTGGTAGGAGGAAAGCTTCCGGATGAAGGTCTCTATTACAAGAGCAGCGCAAAATAAAACCGTCCGCGGGGTCGCCGCGGCGCTCATCTGGCTGTTGGTCTGGCAGATTCTGTACTGGATCGTGGGAGAGGACCTGATACTGTCCTCGCCCTGGACGGTCCTGGTTCGGCTTGGCCAATTGATCACGACCGGCGACTTCTGGCTGACGGTGGGACGCTCTTGTCTGGGGATCCTGACCGGCTACGCGGCCGGCGTCACTTGCGGGATTCTGCTGGGTGTTCTGACCAGACGGCACGGATTCGTGTACGATCTGGTCCGGATTCCCATGCACATCGTGCAGGCGACGCCGGTCGCTTCGTTTATCATTCTGACGCTTCTGTGGATCAAATCGCGGCATCTGTCGATCTTTATCTCGTTCCTGATGGTACTGCCGGTCATCTGGTCCGGCGTGGATCAGGGACTCTCCCAGATCGATCAGGGGCTCGCAGAGGTGGCCAAAGTCTATCGCCTGAGCCGTTGGCAGCGGGTCAGGCACGTGGACCTGCCCGCCGTCGCGCCCTTCCTGAAATCCGCCTGCCGCGTGGCGCTCGGCTTCGCCTGGAAGTCCGGCATCGCGGCGGAAGTCATCGTTACTCCGATCGGCTTCATCGGCAAGAAGCTCTATGACGCCAAGGTGACGCTGGTCACCGCGGATATGTTCGCGTGGACGGCGGTCGTGATACTGCTGTCCTTCCTGTTCGAAAAACTATTCGGCCTGCTGCTTGACAGGCTGCCCGGGAGGGAGGTCAGGACACATGGACCCAAGTGAACCCAGAACAAGCCCCGGGATGGTGCAGATGATGGCGGATCTTTCACTCGAGCGGGACCGTCTGAAAGATCTGGTCTTTGACGATGTCAGCTTTGCGTACACGCAGCCAGACGGGACCAAACGCACCGTACTGGATCACTTCAGCGCACGCTTTCCTGACCGGCTTCTGACGCTGATCTCTGGGCCCTCAGGCTCCGGCAAAACCACGCTTTTCCGACTTGCGGCGGGCCTGATCAAGCCCGATTCCGGGACGATCACCGGCTTTCCCGAGGAGGGCGCCGGGATCCTGTTCCAGGATGACCGGCTGTTCCCGCACCTGAATGTGCTGCAGAAT
This sequence comes from Bacillota bacterium, assembly GCA_017442535.1. GTDB lineage: Bacteria > Bacillota > Clostridia > Lachnospirales > Bianqueaceae > RUG12817. Next base: position 62,772 of record JAFRZL010000010.1, read on the forward strand.
CTGCTGCTCTGCGCTCCGGAGAGGACGGAGGAAGAGCTCCGTGAGATGCTATCCGAACTGGAGATCGCGGATGTGGCCGATCAGTATCCCGATACGCTCTCGGGCGGGCAGAGCCGCCGCGCGGCGATCCTGCGCGCGGCCGCGGTGGACAGACCGCTGTATCTGCTGGATGAGCCTTTTAACGGACTGGATCCGGAGACGCGGGACCGTACAGCCGCCTGGCTGATGAACCGGCTGCGCGGCCGCACCGTCCTCCTGATCACGCATGTGGAGGCGGAAGGCATGGAAGGCGAAAAACTGATGCTGAGGACGCTATAGTGTGTCGCCCCCGGTCCCCCTTCTCGACGCTCGGTTTTGCTAACGCAAAAATATCGTCTCGAAGGGGGACACGGGGGCTTTGCTTGTTTCGAGAGATTAGGCTGACGGGGACACGGAGAAAAAAGGCAGTACTCGACTCTTTTTCAATGATGTTATTCTTGTGAAGCGTCACGCTCCAGCAAGGCCGCGATAGCATCGTGTGCGTCAGTAACATTTACAATGTGAAGCTGCCAGTCCAGGTAAGTACCGTACTGGAAGCAGAAGTACTGATCGTCATAGGCTTTTTCGTTCAGGTGGTAGCCTGCTTTCAGCGGATAGAGTTTTCCGGTTTTCCAGTCATAGATAAGGGGGGCAGCCATATAATTGTCGCAGGGGATGATGGCGATAAAGCCAGCACGCGACAGACCCAATTGATAGCTGGTATAAACCTGGATCATGTATTCCCCGGGCAATTCGCCAAGCAGGTCTTCTTGGTGAGAGTCGATATCAGTCAAATAGAACTGGGTTTTGCCGGCTTCCGTTTGCGAAAAGATGCCGGAAGATTCGCTGAGAAGAACGCAGCCGTTTCGGAGTCCGCCAGAAACAATGACTTCACGGCTCCAATCTTGAAGAGAATAACGGCAATATTCGCGTTTCGTGGTTTCTTTATCGTATTCCTCCAGCAGCAGATATTGATCGGTCAAAGCGATCGGCCAGTGATCCCATAGTTTGTTAGGGATGGAATAAAGTATCTGCTGTTTTTTGCTGTGGAAATCAAAAACTTCTACATAGGTGTCAGGAAGTGGCATGGAGTCGGGAGAGCCGTACTCACCATATTCATAGTTAGGCATATCCATTTCGGATCGAAAAACATATAGTTTTTGATTACGCAAACAAAAGAATTCCAGACCGGTATTTCGCAGGGGATCCAAATCATATTTGAATTCCCATATTTTATTCCTCGTTTTGGCATTCAGATTGATTTCATATAAATCATAGCCATAATAAAGCTGCGTCAGCCCAGCTACTGGCGCCATCTCACTGTTTGCCTGAAGGACATAAACGCTTTCATCAGTACAGCTAAGTATGAATGTGGAAGATGTGTCGAACAAAGCAGGGCAATCCGGGAAATCTTCTCGATCATGTGTACATTCCGGGTTCCAGCACAGGACATACTCCTGCGAGCTATCTGCATGATACGTTAATGTCAAGTTCCTGAAGTTATTAGTATCCTCCACAAAGAAGAAAAGGCCGTTGCCATCCATTGCACAATCGGCATAAGGAGAAAAAGCACTGGGAGAGTATTGGTAGATTTTTGAGAAGGAACTGGTGGAATTGGTTAACGAGGGCGGGGAAGAGCAGCCTGACAGAAATAACAATGCCAATATAAGACAAATACAACTGTTTTTATTCATACCGGGAACTTCTTAGAGGAATCGAAAAAAGGGGGATAACAAGCGCGACAAGACGTCAGTAATAAAACGAAACATAATATACTTCCAAAGAACCGGTCGCGGTTGTAATGCCAGAAAAGCTAAAGGAAAAATAACGTCCGTTGTTGGCATAAACATAAATGCTGGAAGGATTGTAAAACGTCAGAGACGATCCTCCCATAACATTGGAATAATCGGTTATTTCCATGTGATATCGATCAACATGTTCGCCAGTACCATCATATATTAGATCATACCCAATTCTAATCCAGGTTCCATCACTTAACTGTTTAACAGTATAGTCATCATAACTATAATTCTGTGAAACAGGAATGGCTTCTACAGCCCTGCCCTTCGATCCGGCAGCAAGAACAGAAATCGGACTGCAAAAAAAAGCAAGGATAAATACGACGCAGAGGCAACAAGGACAAAGTCTTTGATTGTTCCGTTACTCTGATCGAAGACGTCTGTGAAGAGACCGAGCCCACGCCCGACAACTACGTGATCGGCATCGGAGGAACGGAAGAAAAAAAGACACCCCCGGCCCCCCTTTTTCAGCGCTCGGTTGCGCTGCGCAAATATCGCTTCAAAAGGGGGCACGGGGGCATAGCTTTGGCCGGGAGACACCTTTCGTCCAGCCTGCACCGGGCGCAATTTTGGCCGTATTCCATAAGAGACGGCCTTTTTTCGTGATAATTTTTTGACAATATTCCCAATTTATGGTTGACAATTATAATGAATGCGAGTACAATATGCTTACCAACAGATCAGACGGGTCACGATATACATACAGAGATCACACCGAAATAAACGTCCCCGCGGGCGTTTATGATACTATTTTACACAAAGTGAGGGATTTGAAATGAAAAAGTATGTGGCGCTGATGATGGCGGTACTGATGCTCGCTATGGCCGCACTGACATCCTGTAGCGGAAGCCAGGGTGGAGGCAGCAAAGAGAAGAGCGAAGTCCAGAAGATCATCGAGCAGGCGCAGAACATGAGCATGGAAGAGCTTGCGAAAAAGGCCATCGAAGAATCCAAGGGCAAGACTTTCTACGGCGTCGGTAACTCCAGCCGCGGCAAGAGCGCGCTCCCCGTATTCATCGATTACCTTAAGACCATCGATCCGTCTTACACGATGGAATTCGACTGGCAGCAGCCCAAGAACAACAAGATTTTCGATCAGCTGACCGCTGAGGGCCAGAAAAGGACCGGTACCTACGCGATGACGCTGATCCAGGACGGTAACCAGATCGAGTCCAAGATGGTCAAGACCGGCGTTCTGGATACCTTTATTCCCAAGGAATGGGCCGAGGCCAAGGGTGTGAAGGCCTCCGAGTACAAGGGCTATCTGCCTCTGCAGACCCTGAATAAAGTCTTTATGTTCAACTGCACCGGCGACAAGACCTTCGACAACTGCTGGGACTACGTAGCCGAAGGCGCCCATGGCCAGTTCATGGACATCAACAGCGAAATCGTCGGCAAGAATTTCCTGTACATGCTGACCAAGGCTGAGTATTCCAAGTATCTGAAGGATGCGTTTGACAAGCTGAGCGATGCCGAAAAGGCCTACCTGCAGCCCACTATCGACGAAGTCGAGCAGACCGCCAAGGATTACAACCTGGGCGAGAACGGCAAGTATGCGCTTGCCTGGATCAAGCTCTGGGTCGGCAGCTACAACGCGGTTGAGGACGACGGCCCCATCTGCAATAACCTGACGGACGCTTCCGCTACGGACGAGTTCGGCCTGCTGGTTTACTCCAAGCTTCGCTCCATCACCGAGTCCGACGGCAAGTCCGTCAACAATATCAAAGTTGCGGCTTACGAGGACGGCTATGAGGGCATCGGCGGCTATGGCTACTGCCATTATCTGTTCCTGACCGACAACAGCCCGCTGCCCTGGACCGCCTGCGCGTTCATCGCTTTCATGACCTGCACGCAGGAAGGCTTCGAGGCGTGGGGCAAGGATATGGGCGGATATTCCTCCAATCCCAAGGTCTACGCAGCCAACGAAGAGAAGCACAACCACTCCAAGGGCGGCTACGACGAAGCCGGCAACAATGCGTTCCCGGCCAAGAACGACCGCGGTTATGACTGGTGGGTCGGCGAAGGCAAGCTGGTTCTGGAAGATCCTGAATACTGCGCCAGCGTTGCTTTCACGGTCGGCTCCTGGATCGAAACCCTGGACAAGTACAAAGGCTGATAATCCGGCACTGAGACAATCACCAAAGGCGTCCTCATAAGACGCCTTTGGTTTACTAAGAGGATGAGAATATGCAAACCAATAATTCAAAGCCTGTCAGCAGGGCAGCCGTAATGCGGAACAAGGTCGCGACCTTCTTTTCCAAGCCGCAGAATACGATCCTTGTCCTTATGGGGCTGATCTGTACCTTCACTACGTTTGCGCCGATTGTCGCAATCCTCGAAGATACGATTAAGATTCACCCCGGAACCATAGACCAGAATCTGACCGGATTGTCGTCCGGATATTCTTTCATCAACTATATTGACCTGTTTACCAGCAATATCGCTAAAATCCACCTGTGGACGCCGCTGCTGAACACGCTGATCCTGGCGGTCGGCTCCTGCGCGGTCGCGATCCTGTACGGCGGCATATTCGCATTCCTGGTAACCAGAACCAATCTGTCGTGCAAGAAATACCTGAGTTCGATTTTTATCTTCCCTTACATCATGCCCCAGTGGACACTGGCAACGGTGTGGAAGAACCTTTTCGACTCGATCGCGGTAACCCATACCAAGGACGGTCTGCTGGCCGGCCTCTTCGGCATCCATATGCCTGAGTGGTGGTGTATGGGGCTTTTCCCCAGCATCCTGGTACTGGGCCTGCACTATGCTCCCTTCGCTTATATCCTGATCGGCGGCATCTTCCGCAATATGGACGCCAACCTGGAGGAAGCGGCAACGATCCTGAATACGCCCAAGTGGAAGATCATGACGCATGTCACGCTTCCGTTGATCCGGCCGGCCATTCTCTCGACGATCCTGCTGGTATTCGGCAGCTCCATGGGCTCCTACCCCGTACCGCATTTCCTGAAGCTGACCACCCTGTCCACCAAGTACATCGAACTTAATTCGAACCGGACGGGCCAGGCGAGTATTCTGGCGGTCATCATGATGCTGCTTGGCGTCGCGATCATGTATTTCAACCAGCGTTCGCTCAAAAGCCGCAAGAGCTATACGACGGTCACCGGCAAGTCCGGACAGACGTCCAAGATCAATCTGGGCAAGGTCGGCAAGGTCCTGATCGCGGTAATTTTCATCGTGATCACCTTCTTTACCAGTATCTTCCCGATCATCTCGTTCACGTTTGAGACCTTCCTGCCCAACCCCGGCGATTACAGCTTCCTGAGGACACTGAATCCGGACAATCTGACCACCAAATGGTGGCTGACCGCAGAAAATGTGACCGAGAACGGTATGTACGGCCAGAAGGGTATGCTCTTTAATGAAATGATCTGGAAGGGCTTCGGCGGCACCATGCTGGTATCCGTCGTTTGTGCTGTGACGGCCGGTGTGCTGGGTACGCTGATCGGCTACGCCGTTTCCAAGAACCGCCGCTCCAAGCTGGCCGGCTATGTGAACAGTGTCGCTTTCCTGCCGTACCTGATGCCGTCCATCGCCGTCAGTATCGCGTTCTTCAAGCTCTTCTCGGGCGGGATCAATTTGTACAATACCTACTGGCTGCTGATTATCGTCGGTACTGTGAAGTACATACCTTTTGCCAGCCGAAGCTCGCTCAACTCGATGCTGCAGCTGTCCGGCGAGATCGAAGAGGCAGCCATCATCCAGGATATTCCTTGGCGCAAACGCATGACACGCATTATCGTACCCATTCAGAAGGCCTCGATCGTCAGCGGCTTCCTGCTGCCGTTCATGACCTGTCTGCGTGAATTGTCCCTGTTCATGCTGCTCTGCGGCCAGGGCCTGATCCTGAGCACACAGCTCGACTACTTCGACGAAATGGGCCTGTACGCGTTCTCAAGTGGTATCAACCTGATTCTGATTGTAACGATTCTGATCTGCAACGCCCTTGTAAACAAGATCACCGGCGCGAGCCTGGACAAGGGCATAGGAGGATAATATGCCGAAAATTACTTTAACTGATATTACCAAACGGTGGGGCGACTTCTATGCCGTTGACCATCTGGATCTTGTCATCGAAGATTGTTCCTTTGTAACCCTGCTGGGACCGTCCGGCTGCGGCAAAACCACGACCCTGCGCATGATCGCGGGTCTGGAGACCCCGACCTCCGGCCGCATCGAGATCGGCGATACGGTCGTCTTTGACAGCGAGCGCGGCATCAACGTGCCCGCGAACAAGCGCCACGTCGGCTTCCTGTTCCAGAACTACGCGTTGTGGCCCAACATGACGGTCTATCAGAACATTTCCTTCGGCCTCAAGAACCTGAAGAAATACACCAAGCAGGAGATCGACGAGATCGTGCAGCGCGTGGCCAAAGTCGTGAAGATCGAAATGTTCCTGGACCGGTATCCCTCCGAGCTTTCCGGCGGACAGCAGCAACGTGTCGCTATCGCGCGTACGCTGGCACCCGAGCCCGAAGTCATCTTTATGGACGAGCCGCTGTCCAACCTGGACGCCAAGCTCCGTCTGGAAATGCGCTCCGAACTGCAGCGGCTGCATCTGACGACCGGCCGCACCTTCGTCTATGTAACCCATGACCAGATGGAGGCCATGACCCTCGCCACCAAGATCTGCCTGATCGAAAACGGCGTGCTGCAGCAGTACGATCCGCCGCTGACCGTCTACGAAAAGCCCAATAACCTCTTTGTGGCCGACTTTGTCGGAAGCCCCTCCATCAATTTTGTGGATGCCGAAGGCAAGCAGGCCGAAGACGGCACAATGGAGCTTAAGGTGCTGGGCGGCAAGAACGCGAAGTTCCGCTTCACCGAGCCCGTCAAAATGACGGAGTGGCGCCAGGCCGAAACCCGTGCCGACGAAGAGCTCGCCGCCGTCAGGGCCGAGCGTGCCAAGCACAAAGACCACGTGGAGAAAGGCAACAAAGACAAAGTCTTTGACTATCCTGTTGCCCTGGTCGAAGATACACGCGAAAAGACCGAGCCTACCTCCGAGAACTACGTGATCGGTGTACGTCCCGAAATGCTTGAAATCTGCGAAGAGGGCGGCATCGAAGGCGAAGTCTACAGCGCCATGCCCACCGGTATGGAAACCACCGTCCGTGTCCGCATCGGCAACTTCCTGCTGACCGGCGTCGTCTTCGGCGGCGTCACTTACGAGATCGGCAGCAAGATCCATGTCAGATTCCGCGACAACGGCATCATGCTCTTCAGCCGCCTGTCCGGCAAGCTGATCGGCACCGGAGGACTGGAAGTATAATGTGACGCCCCCGGACTCCTTCTATAGCGATCGGTTGCGCTGTGCGCAAATATCGCTTCAAAAGGGGTCCGGGGGCATTGCTTATTTCGGTGTTTGCGGCCCGGCAAGGCCGTTTTTTTGTGGGAAAGGGAAGGCCGGATCAACTCAGGATGTCCCCCACCATCAGGCAGGGGCCGAGGAAGCGGCGGCCGACGGCTGGTTCGCCGGCGAGGTCTTTAGGGTTGATGTAGACGATGCAGGGGCTGCCCATGACGTCGAGGGAGAGCTGGTAGACCCATTCTTCGGAGAAGGGGTTCAGGATCTTGCGGATGCGGCGGATGGTACCGAGGACGTGGTAGTAGGCAGGCGTCGCTTCGTCAATGGGATCCATGAGTCCTTCCAGGATGGTGTAGACGTCTTCCTGATCCAGGCGGTCCAGGACGTCTTCCTGCAGGGCATCCTCTTCTTCGCGGAGTTCGCGTTCGGCGGAGCGGTCGCCCCGGCGCAGACGCCGGGCCAGGCTGCGGCGCAGGGCGTCTTCTTCTTTCCAGGCGGCTTCGTCCTCGGCGGTATGGGTCACGGCCAGAAGGATTTTGCCGGAAACGGAGAGGGCGGCCGAACCCACAACAATGCTTTCGGGGCGCGGCATGGCAGACGGGAGCCGCTGGAGGCGCTGGATGATCAGGTCGATGGTGGAGTCATAAGTGGGGTCCACGGCAAAGAGCACGGGGGTGCGCCGGTCGGTCGATACGACTTCCCAGTCCTCCAGGCGCTGCCCTTCGGCAAAATCGAGGATGGCCGGCATCAGCTCATGCACCTCGACCTGCCCCGGTGCGGAGATGCGGCCGCGCAGCACCAGCCCGAAATGATCCATCGACCAGACGAGCTCCACCAGGTGGTCGCCGCTTGAGGGATCCCGCACCAGAGCCGGCTCATTCTGCGGATGCTGCAGAAAATGCTGCACCAGGCGCGAAGCCGCTTTGACGGTGATGCACCGGCTCATGCCGATGGCGGATAAATAACGTATCATAATGCAGAGTCCTTAATCATAAGATAGACGGAAGCGGTCCGGCCGCCCCACGAAGCCTTGATTTCAAACACACCCGCGTGGTCGGGCGCCGTGTAGACGCCGTCTTCGCGGATCCTGCCTCCCTGCGGCTCGGTGATGCTCCAGACCACCGGAGGCCCACCCTGCGGTTTTACCACCGTAAAAGCGAACTGCTCGCCGGCCCGCAGATAATTCGGCACTTCCAGGATATAAAAGGGTTCCTCGTCCGCGGCCTCAGCCGTCACCGGAGGATCCTCTGTCCGCCAGGCGCTCCAGAGAACGGTCAGCTCGCGGGCCGAAGTGTTTTCCAGCAGGCGGACGCCGATCACAAAACTGCCCTCGTCGGGCTGCAGCAGGGCGCCGAGCCGCGCATCCGGAAGGCGTACGATGGTCTCATAGGCAGCCCAGACAGCAGCGTTACCGTAGAGGAGCGCGCCCGAAGGATCCTTAAGGGCTAAACTGAGGCCCACGGGCCCTTTTCCCAGCCCGTGCGAAACAGGCTTGCTGTAATAGCAGCGGCCCGCATAGCCGCCCGGTGACAGCGGTAGGGTCACCTCACCCGAGTTTTGCCGCGGGAAATTGCCTTCATGTACCATAGGGAACCGCCTCCTTGGGAACTTTCATCTATGTATATATCTTATTACGAAATACTGAGCCAGTCAAGAAGGGATTTTTGCTTCGCCATTTCAAAAATCCCCGAATCCGTCAAAAAAACACTTGCAAATTCGGCCGATTTGGGCTATACTATGTTCGTTCGATTGCACTTGTAGCTCAGGGGACAGAGCGGCGGCTTCCGGAGCCGCGCGTCGAGGGTTCGAATCCTTCCAGGTGCATATGATAAAACCCGCGTTCTACGGAACGCGGGTTTTTGCTTGCACAGGACATCACGCCGTCAGCCGAGACGCCGCATTTGGGCCACCCAGGCCGCCGTCCCGGCCCGCACGGCTTCTACAGAGGGCAGATTAAAGCACTCGAACGAAATGTATTCGCGGTAGCCCGAATCCCGGATCATTCGCATGATCCCTTCCAGGTCCAGATGGCCGTAGCCCGGGAAAAAGCGGTTGGAATCCGCGACATGGACGTGCTGCAGGCGGCTGCCCATCAAACGCAGGGCTTCGGCATAATCGGGATCCTCGATATTGGCGTGGAAAAGATCCCAGAGGATGCCGACATGCTCCGGCGCGCCGAGGTCGTTTTCGATAAAGTCGAGCATTTCGGCAGTGGTATTTAAGAGGGAGGTTTCGTAGCGGTTCAGGGGCTCCAGGACCAGCGTCACGCCGTGGCGGCCGGCGCAGTCCACTAGCGGCAGCATGGATTCGCAGAGCTCGCGGCGCCTCTCAGGCAAAGCCCCGTCCGCCCCGCGCAGCAGGCCGATGGTGACTTTGGAGCCGAGTGCGGCTGCAGCCCGGATATGCTGCTCGAAACGCTCGACGGTGCGCTCGCGAATCTCCCGCGGGACGCCGCTTAACGACAGGCCTTCCAGGCCCCTTGACTGCCCGGTGGAAAGCGTGGAGCACGCGAGGCCGCGGCGATCAAGCGCCTCGCGGATACGGGGGAGATCAATGCCCTCATAATGGCTGATACACAGCTCGGCCGCGTCCAGCCCGCACGCGCGGACCCAGTCCAGGCCGCGCTCCCACTCGGCCGCGGGAAAAGCCGAAAAAGGCGTATCATACTGGACGCTGATAATCGTACTGAAAAGCATGGACAACCCCTCCTATTGTCATAATACTCCATTATTTTAACACAAGCCGCGCGGCTCGTCAATCCGCCGCCGCGGGTTGCATTTTGGCCCGGAATCGGGTATAATAAGACAAAATCTTGCAGGAGAGGGCTGGAGCGATGTACGAAGAATTTGCTTTCGTCTATGATGAGTTTATGCAGGAGGTCCCGTACGAGGCCTGGGCCGATTATATTGAGAAAATCTGGGAGACATGGGGGTGTCGCCCCGAACTGGTGCTCGATCTCGCCTGCGGTACCGGGAACCTGACAAGGATCCTCGCGCGGCGCGGCTATGAGATGATCGCCGCCGACCAGTCGGAGGAAATGCTGGAACTGGCCCGCGCGAAGGCGTGGGAGGACGGGACGGATATCCTTTTTCTGCAGCAGGACATGCGCGAATTCGAGCTCTACGGGACCGTCGGCTCGATTATCTGCACCTGTGACAGCCTGAACTATCTGCTGGAGGAAGACGAGCTGCTGCGGGTCTTCCGGCTCGCGGACAACTATCTGGACCCGGAAGGACTCTTTATCTTTGACGTCAACACCGAATACAAATTCCGTGAAGTGCTCGCCGATCAGGTCCGCGCCGAAACCTTTGAGGACGCGGCCTATATCTGGGAGAACAGCTACGATGAAGAGCAGAGGATCAATGAATACCTGGTGACTTTTTTCCGCCGCGAAGGCGAGCTGTACCGCCGCGACGAAGAAGTGCATTATGAGCGGGCTTATCCGGCCGCGACTCTCACCGCCCTGCTGGAGCAGGCCGGACTCAAAGTCCTCGGGGTCTATGACGCTTTCACGCTGGAGCCGCCACGGCCGGACAGCGAGCGGATCTGCTTTGTCGCCCGGGAACAGAAGAAAACCAAGTAAAAAAAGCGCCCCGCGGGGCGCTTTTTTCGTGCAGGATCATTCGTCCTCCTCGTCCACTTCCGAAACGATTTTGGAGTTGTCCAGCCATTCGCTGTTGGGCCGGCAGAGCAGGCGGGCGTCCACATATGCCATCTCCAGCGTCAGAATCGTCTGACCCTGATAGTTGCCGGACTCCGTCAGCTCCACCACCAGAGCCACGTCGGCGACATCGTCCCGCTGCAGGCAGAGGGGCAGCATCTGGCTCATGGAATTGCCGGCCGGGAAATAGCAGGGGATGGCCGTCTTGTAGTTCCAGCGGACCTGGTCGCGGGCCAGGTTGATGGCCGCGGAAATATCATCCTGGATTTCGTTGAAAATGTCCTCATCATCGCGGATGATGGTGCGCAGATTATCATACAGGGGGCTCTTCTTCTGCAGCCAGACCGGCACCGCCTCAATCTGCTGCAGCAGAGAAAGGGCCTCGGAGCTCCAGCGGCAGGCATCCTTCAGGAAAGGAATCGGCAGGCGGGGCAGGTTGTCCAGAATAATGTGGTCGTAGTCGACGTACAAATCCTTCTCCAGGTCGAAGAGCAGATGCTCCTTCTGCTCCAGATAAGAAGCGCGGCGAGGCACCGGATTGAAGCACTGAATCAGCTTCTTGCCGTAACGGCGGATACCCTCTTCGCAGAAGGCGACGAAGCGCCAGGGCGACCCCTGTCCCTCGATATTGGGCTCGAAGCAGGCGTAAATATTGTGATAATGCTTGGTTACCAGACCGGTATCGAACGCCGCGAAGTCCTCGCGCCCGGACATATCCGTGTGAATGCAGACTTTATCCTCCAGCTGAAGCCGGTAAAACGTATACTGAATGTAGCTGCGCAGAATCGCATACTGGGGGACGCCATCGTTAGAAGCCTTAAAATCCCAAAGCTCGGGCAGAGCCATCTTCGCCAGCGTCTCCAGAAAATCGGACCAATCGCCGAGGAATGCAAAACGCTCCAGCTCCTTGCCCGGCGCCACGCGCCCGTACATAGGCTTTTCCTTCAGGCCGACAAAGCTCAGATACCAGGGAAGTCCGGCGGCCCGGTCGGAACGGCGGACAGCCGCGTAAATCGGAATTCCCTCCGGAGAAGTGAGCCTGGAATTAAACACAAAACTATCCTTATACCGCGAAAAAGCCTGGCTGGCGCGCGCGGCGTCATAATCCTCGCAGAGTGTCTTGACCATATCTTCCGGCGGGGTTACCTCGCGGCCTGTGACGAACTTGTTCAGCAGAATCAGGGTCTTGGATGGCAAGTCAATCAGCCCGTCCATATGCTCCGGCAGCTCGTCCGCCGCGGACTCGGACGTATCTGGAACTTCCGGCGTAATAACGTAGTTGCTGTACTTCTCGCTCCGGTGCAGCGTAATCATCACCTGGGGAACACCGTTGATGAGCTCCTCACGCGTCGAAAGGAATTCGCTCAGGTCGTCCATCATGTCGCGCATCTTATGGTAATTAAAGCGCTCCTTCTGAAAGCCGCCGTCGTTCAAGGCCTTGCTGACCTTGGCCATGTGATATTCTTCTTCCGTGACGAACTGCTCCAGCAGGAAATCATAGATGTTCTTGCGGTCGTCGTCATCGAGAGGCATAACCAGAGTCTCGACGTCGACCGGCTCAGCGGCTTTGGCCGCAACAGCGACGCCCGCCGCAAGGGGAGAGACCTCCATCTGGGGCATTTCTGCCGGCGCGGGCTGGTCCGCCGTGAGCTCGGACTTGCTGAGCGGAATGGTGCCGACCGAAAGCAGCACCCAGGGGAAACGGTTATTGACTTCCTTGTTCTTGCGGAAGCCGCATGTGATTTCATGGTGCTTGCCATCCGTCAGAATGCCGGTCGGGAAAATGCAGGCGCCGCTGGGCTTAATGGTGACTTTGCCCTTGGCGCGAGCCGTGGCATATCCGTTAATCAGGGCCTGAATCAGTTCCGGAGCGGGGCTGTCTTCGCTGCCGGTTGCGAGCAGGTTAAGGCGGGCCAGGCTTTTGGGCAGAAGGAAAATCTGTTCCACGATTTCGGTGGGCAGTTCGTCGAGGGTCGGGACATAAACATTTTCTTTGGACTCCGGCGTGGGCTCCTCAGCGGGTGCGGGCTCCTCAGTGGGTGCGGGCTCCTCAGTGGGTGCGGGCTCCTCAGTGGGTGCGGGTTCCTCGACGGGCTTCGCCACGGCCACCTCCTTCTCGGGGGCAATCACCTGCGAAGCGTCAAAATCCGGCCACTCGCGCAGCGTCCCCAGAAATGCATTTAACGTGGACGGGTCCGGGGCAATATCCAGGAAAGCCGACATCTCCGCCATGACCTGAGACCACTTCTTTTTATCAAACTGCTTCGGGGTATAACCCTGCTGGGACATAACAATACCAAGACGCGAAAACGGATACTGGCTGCCCACAGTCAGTTCCTTACTAAGAACGGAATAAACGGTATGAAGAGCTGATTGACACATAAATACAAATCCTCCTATATGATATAAAACTCAGCAAAGCAGCGAATCAGCCGTCTGCTGGATCGTTGAGATGATGGCAGGGTCAGCCGGCACGTCGGGGAGAAACGCGGATGCAGGCGGCAAAGCAAGGCCGGACACCCGAATCCCCGCGATTGCCCGGGCCCAAATGCAGGCCAGAGCATAGCGGCCATACAAATAGTGCATGTGAAAACCATCGCGGCAGATGCGAAGCGGCCCGTCCGGATAGCGGAAGACCGGCAGCGCGCGCAGCTTCTGAATCAAATCTGCGCAAGGAATCAAAGGCAGCCCATAACGGGCAGCCGCCTCCCGGTAGCAGCTGCTCAGCCGAAGCATCATCTCCGCTTGATCCCGGTGGTAGCGCATGAAATTCGGATGCGGACTGTCCGGCTCATACGCCCAGGTCTTCTGCATAAAGATTTTGGCGCGCGGAGCTTCCTTCCGAATATACTCGACCAAAAGCCCCAGGAAAGGTTCGTATGTTTCGGCCCAGCCGCTGTCGTGGCTCGCCTGCTGCGTGACGATAACATCCCAGTCTCTCAGCAAAAGCGCCTCCTGGATGGAGATCAGGCGCTCGGTCTTGATGCCGTTCTCCTGGAACTGATAGTCAGCAGCCTGCTTTTCGATATTCTGCCAGTGGCGCTCAAGCGAACAGCCGCCGATATAAAGGTTGACGACGTAGGACTCGACGCCGGCCGCATCCAGAACAGAATGCAGATAGTAAGTGGCGTCTTCAGAAAAGCTGTTTCCGATTGCGAGAATATTCATGATTCAAGGAATTCCTTTCCTGACATGGAGTATACTGGTATTTAACCACAAAAAGGTCATCCTGTCAACGCTTTCGCATTCAACTGATAGTTGAATGGGCTGATGCACCCAGATAAGGCGATTTTAGTGGAAAAACATCGGCCTTGGGCATAACCTCAACAGATGTTATACCCAAAGCGCGAGGAATGGCGCGGGAAGATATTTAAAGTGAGTATAACGCTTCAAAGCGTTATACTCACTTTAAGGGAATTCTTTCCGCGAATTCATGAGAATGCGTATAACTCCCCCTGGAGTTATACGCATTCCAGAAGAAATGTTGTCATAAATTTCAGAATTTGAGTATAACTCCCGGAAGAGTTATACCCAATCCTGGGAAAATACTGGTGAAAATCCCATAAATGAGTATAACTTAAAGGACCGTTATACTCAAAGCACCGGCTTTGCGTTGCCAAAGCGCCGGATTGAGTATAACTCTCTCTGGTTTTGCCCCAGGCGCCGTCAAGGCAGCGGCTTTTGATGTAACAAAAGCGGCGTCTTTGGATAAAAAAGTCAGATTCTCGTCAAAAAAGCAATAAAAAAGCTCCGTGGGACGGAGATGAGATTTAGATTGCCCGGATCAGACGGACGACTAGTGACGCTGAACATAACGAAGCATTCGATTTGGCTTCACGAGATCATATGAAACCATCAGCCAGGCGATCTTGGGCAGGCGGATATAATTGCGCATAACGTTTTTGCCGTCGAGGTAGGTGTAGTCGCGGGAGATGATCAGGTTTTTGCCCACGCGATAGCCCATTCCGTCGTAGATCTTCACCTTTTCGCACAGACGGGCCAGATAAGCTTTCAGGCCGAGCATGCCGGCATGTTCCCATTGGACTTTGCCGTCCTGGTTTTCAGCGCCAAAGTCGGATTCCATCCACTCGTCCGGGCTCCCGAGAATGTTGTGATGCTCGTATTTCACGCCGAATAGATCCATTAGAAGGGAAATAATCAACTCGTTTTTGGAGTCGAGGATGGATCCGTCGAGATACTGGTTTTTGTGGACCCGGTCGGGGATTTTGTCGAGGGCCTCCAGCAGGCGGATTTTCTGACGGACAAGGCGCCGCTCATGGCTCTCCAGAGCCTGAAACGTGGCTTTGGCCTCGCGGTAGCAGGATTTGATCTTTTTCTTGCGGGTAAAGGCGTCGAGATCGGCCTCCAGGTTTTCTTTGGAGATGATTTTCTGTTTGCGCTTGCCGTTCTCCGTCCATTGGCGGTAGAAATACTGGTGGCCTTTGATGGTGCGGGGCGAAATGCTGAAGTTCGCGCAAGCATGACGGGCCGCATCCAGGTGATAGAGGACAGTCGGCAAATGATGATTGGTAGTCAATAACAGGCCTCCTTCCGGTGGAATGCGGCTATTATAGCATGGCGAACGTGCCTTTTCAATGGCGGGACGGAGAACTTGTCCGGGACTTTTTTTGCCAGGGGGTTGACCTTTTTGACACTTAAAGGTAAAATAAGGTATGATGCAGAAAGGGGGCCGCGAGCATGGAGATTGAGAGGAAGTTTTTGTTTGAGGCGCTTCCGCCGCAGGAGCCCGCGCTTTGGCTTCAGATCGAGCAGGGCTATATCTGCACGGACCCGGTGATTCGCATTCGCCGCCGCCATACCAAGGCGGGCACGGACTATGTGCTGACAGTAAAGGGACGCGGACTGGTCGAGCGCGAGGAGTGGGAAATGGCGCTTTCCGAGGAGCAGTTTGAGGGGCTTCGCGGACGCTGCATCGGCAAAATGATTACTAAGACAAGGTACTGTTTTCCGCTGGAAGAAGGGCTGACGGCGGAAGCGGATGTTTTTGAGGGGCATATGCAGGGGCTTAAGATGGTCGAGGTGGAGTTTCCCGACAGCGAGGCCTGCGCCCGCTTTGTGAAGCCGGGGTGGTTCGGACGCGAGGTGTCCGACGATGTGCGGTTCCACAATAATAATATGATTTTTAGATCAGGGAGCGAGGAGCTAACGGATGGTAACGGATGAGTTGCGTCAGCATGCGGCGGCCGGGGACTTGGCCGCACAGTACCAGCTGGCTTTGAGATTATATAAGGACAGCGGCGAGGATAACAATCCGCGCCAGGGTTTTCTGTGGATGCGGGTAGCCGCCGAATCCGGTTATTTGCGCGCGCAGAAGGCTTTAGGGCTGCTGTATACGAGTGCGCAGTATGCGCCGTATCCAGATGAAAACCCGGAGGAAGCGATCCGTATGTACCGGATGGCTGCCGAGCAGGGGGATCCTGAGGCTCAGTATTGGCTCGGCCGCTGCTATCTGACGGGGTACGGGACTCCGGTGCAGGAAGAGGAGGGCAAGCGCTGGATCAGCGCGGCGCGCTCCCGTGGCTATGAAGAGGATCCCGATCTGGTACGCAACGAGGGCCATTATGCCCGGGAGCAGGCGGAAGCGCCGCGCCGGGAGTGGGAGTTTTCCAAGGAAGAGCGGCGCGAGAACGAGCCTGACGAGGTGCGCGCGCCGGAGTATGGCGCGATCGAGCCCGAGACGGTGGAGCGGGGCAAGAGCCCGGCGATCGGCGAAGCGGAACCGATGGCGCGTGCGCCGAGGTTTTCGCGCGATTACATTACGACGGGGCTGCTGTTTGCGGTGCTTGGAGTCCTGGGCGGGCTGCTGCTCGCAGGGGTCCTGGTGCTGCTCGTGGCGGTCTTTGGCGGGTTTGCCCATCCGTGGGTGGTTTTCTTGGTCTTTGGGCTGATCGGTGCGGGAGTCGGCTTTTATGCGGGCTACCGTTATGGTTATCAGCGGGCGGTCGACCGGATTTATTTCCGGAATACGGCTTTTTATACACAGGTGCAGAAAGATTTTGAGGAGCTGGACCGTGTGCAGCAGAGTTTGTACGAGATTTGTGTGCGCCTGCAGAAAGAGTTTCAGCCTTTCTGCTACCGCAGTGCCAGGCTGCCGCGCTCGCCTTTCAGCAGCTACCGGGGATATATGGTGCCTTATATGATCATGCCGGGCCGCCGCGGGATGACAGTGATCGACCTGCTGCTGGTGACGGAGAAGGCGATCTATGTGATCAATCAGAGCGGCCTGAGTGGTACGGTAAGCGGCAATGGCGAGGACGAAGAGTGGAAGGTGCAGAGCATGACAGGACGTGTCCGCTTCCTGACCAACCCTCTGCTCGTGAATGAAAGCTGCATCCAGTCGCTGCAGGACGCACTCAGGGCGCTTTGCCCCGGGTTCTGGCTCCATGACATTCCGATCTACTCGGTCGTGGTTTTCGGCAGCCACACGTCGATCGATAAAGTGGAAAACGTTCCGCATGACGAAAATAAATATATCTTGTCCGGCAGCGGGGAAAAAGTCCGCAGCTTTGTGGAAATGCAGGAGAGCAAGCACTCGCTGCGCACCCGGGAGATGACCGAGGTGATGAAGGCGGTGGAGCACCTGCTCAAACAGTACCCTGAGTACAAACACCAGGCGGGCAAGCAGCATGCGCTTTAAAAGGCGAACAAATTGTGAAGAACGGGATGAAAGCGGCGAACACGAAACGAGTGTTCGCTGCTTTTGATAAATGGCTTAAATAAGCGAAAAACCGATATTCTACAAGCGTAAATCCGGCTTTGGGCTGCAGAAGTCTGCAACTGTCAAAATTGATCGAACATTCCGAAAATTCAGACAATTCGCACAAGTTGTTTGTAACACAATTGTAACAATCCGATTTTTTTGGATATTTACGTTATTCACAAAGTTATCCACATTGTCCACATTCCCCGGGCACCATGCACCTGGAACTGTTCGCCCTGTTCGCCTCCTGCAGAATGCATTTTATCATGCAGCTTCCTGCCCGGCAGAATTTGCCGGACAAAAAAAGGATACACCCCCTCCGTGTCGAATATAAAAAATAGAAAGTGCCGGAGCCTACCTTTCCGGCAACGGCATGGTTTCATAGATTGATAAAAAGGGGTGTTAGGAATGAAGTACGAATTTACCGGTCGTGGAATTGAGATCACAGATCAGCTCAAAGAGATTTCGATGAAGAAGCTGGACCGTCTGGATCGCTACTTTGCTGACGATACCAAGATCTTTGTCAAATACCGCACAGAGAACCGTGATGCGGTGGTAGAGATCACCATCCCCGTTCAGGGATCGTCACCCATTCGTTCAGAGGTGCGCGATAAGGATAAACTGACGGCGCTGGATCTTTCCTGCGACAAGCTGGAACGCCAGGTGGTGCGCTACCGCAAGAAGCTGCAGGCCAAGGGCAAGACGGACAAGACCTTCGACTCCAATTTCTTTGCGACGGCTCCGGCTGATGCCGAAGAAGAGGTCTCCGTGATCCGCCGTGTGAAGAGGGTGGCTGCCAAGCCCATGGATCCTGAGGAAGCGATTCTGCAGATGGAGCTTCTGGGACACGATTTCTTCGTCTTCCGCAATAATGCGACTCAGCAGGTCTGCGTTGTTTATAAACGTACCGAGGCAGGCACCTATGGCCTGATCGAGACCGTCGAATAATAGATCATTCATCCGGCGCTGCCGGCAGTGGAGGTTTCAGGCCGCTTTCATCCCCCTCTCCGGGAGGGGGATGGGGCGGCTTTTTAGGTGGATTCCAGCGCCTCCCGAGCATCTGATAAAGGAAGTTGTGTTTTATGGCAAAGCATTCTAATACGGCCGGGCTTACCCGGCTGAATATCATTCTGGCGGCTGTGATCGTCGTGCTGCTGGTGCTGCTGATCGTGGTTTCAGGGCAGAAGCGCCGTGCGCAGGAGGAGAGTTCGCGTGAGGAGGCGGTGGCCTCACGTGAGGAGGTCTCTCTAGAGGAGAGTGTAGAGGAATCCATCCCGGAGTCCCGGACGGAATCCGTCCCCGAGGCGAACTCGCAGGAAGAATCCTCTGAGGCCGCCGAGTCATCCGTGGAGGAGGTTTCCGAGGTGTCGGAGGAGGAATCCCATGGCCCCGACCTGACAGACTGGCGCCTGATCCTGGTGAACGGCCGCCACCCGCTCCCGGAGGACTTCGAGCCGGGCGAAATGGTGGATATCGGCGATAACGAAGTGCTGGATGTCCGCGCGGCCGAGCACTATTTTGAGATGCGGGCTGCGATCGAACAGGCAGGCTATTCCCTTTATGTCGATTCCGCCTACCGCTCCCGCGAGCGCCAGGCTTCTTTCTGGGAGGCACGGATCCGCGAGAATATCGATAAAGGGCTTACCCGCGAGGAGGCGGAACGCGAGGCCGCGTCCTGGGTCGCGCCTCCCGGCTACAGTGAGCACGAAACGGGGCTGACACTGGATATTTCCACCGGCGACCCGGAGGGGCGTTTCCGCGAAGAGGTGCGCGCCTGGCTCCGGGAGCACTGCGCCGAATACGGCTTTATCCTGCGCTATCCCGAGGGCAAAGAGCATATCACCGGCGCGGCCTTTGAGCCCTGGCATTTCCGTTATGTCGGCGTGGAGGCCGCCCGCGAGATCATGGACAACGGCCTCACGCTGGAGGAGTATCTGGGGGATGTGCCGGAGGAGTAGGCTGTAAGTGCTTGCTTTTCCCGCATTTTCCTGTATAATGGGATTAAACAGAATTATAACAGGGGGGATCGGATTGAACGGCAAAAAACCTTGGGATTTCGGCGCGCTGCGTCCGGCGGCGGGCCGGCCCTATCTGGTGAACGGGGATAAGCCTTTTTTCTGGCTGGGCGACACGGCCTGGCTGATGCTTCACCGGCTGACGCTGGAGCAGGCGGATCTGTACTTGCGTAACCGCGCGGAAAAAGGTTTTACGGTGATCCAGGCTACCATTCTGCATCATGCGCCCGGCACCAATGTGTACGGGCAGAATCCGTTTGTGGACCTGGATATTTCGAAGCCGGACATGGAGAGCGGCTACTGGGATTATCTGGACAAAGTCGTGCGGATCGCGGCCAATTACGGTATTTACATGGGCCTGCTGCCGCACTGGGGCGTCTTTGGCCGAAAGGGCGACTACAGCCTCGATCAGGCGGAGGCTTATGCGGAGTTCCTGGCGAAGCGCTACGCGGACGCGCCCAATGTGATCTGGATCGTCGGCGGCGATACGCGCGGCAGCGATGCTTTTGCATACTGGACGCGGATGGGACAGACACTGCGCCGGCTGAATCCGGACAAGCTGATCACCTTCCATCCTTTCGGGCGGACTACTTCGATTGACTATTTTCCGGACGGAGACTGGCTGGACATGCATATGTTCCAGTCGGGGCACCGCCGGTATGATCAGGTGCAGCTTAAGGCGTGGGATGACAATGACCGGGACGGATACAGTTTCGGCGAAGATAACTGGCGCTATGTGGAGAGGGTGCACCGCCTGACGGCGGGCCGGCCGAACGGGCCGATGCCGGTGCTGGACGGCGAGCCTTCGTACGAGAATATTCCGCAGGGGCTGCACAGCGGAGCCGAGCCCTGCTGGCGCGATCAGGATGTGCGGCGCTATGCCTGGTGGTCGGTGCTTGCCGGGGCCTGCGGCTTTACCTACGGACACAATGCGATCATGCAGTTCTGGGCGACCAATGACCGCATGGGGAATTTTGCCTGCTGGGAGACATGGATGGAAGCCATTCATCACCCGGGCAGCGACAGTGTGGGGCACCTGGCGGGGCTGATGCGGAGCCTGGACTTCACGGCGGGGCATCCCTCGCAGGAGCTGCTTGCGGAGCCCGAGGGCGAGCGGTATGAGCGGATCAGCGTCTTTGCCGGACCCGATTATCTGGTGGCCTACAGCTATACCGGTCGGCCCGTCTCGCTGAAGGCCGGAGCCATGGAGGGCGATCTGGAGATGTACTGGATGAATCCGATGACCGGCGTCATGAGCTATGCCGGGCCGGTGGACTTTACCGAGGCCAGAACCTTGCGCACACCTTCCAGGCAGTACATGCCCAACAGTGACTGGGCGCTCATCATCCGCAAAAAAGAGGTGTGAGATGGCGGCAACCAAGGAAATCATCATGAACGGGGAGTACCTCGGCTATATGAAGGAGGTCTGGCTCTGCGGCCGCCGGGGCATGCTGATCGACTATCCGGCGGAAAACGGCAAGTATCTGGTCGAAATCACCTTTGGCGGGCCGGGCGGGGCCGCGGTCCGGCAGGTCCTGGCTTTCCCGGGGCGGCGTTTGCTCGGGGCCTTCACGGTGGAGCCCGGAGCCCGGCAGACCTTCCGCTTCGCGCTCGACGTGCGCTTCGGCCGCGTGCAGCTCTTTGTGGAGGGGGAGAATCCGGGTGTGACCGGGTACCGGGTGACGCGGGACGATTCGATCAGGACCATCTATCTGATGGGCGATTCCACGGTCTGCGACCAGGAGCAGAGCCCGTATCACGCGGGCTGGGGCGAGCTGTTGCCGGTGCTTTTTGACGAGCAGATCTGTGTCAGCAATCATGCCCGCTGCGGATATTCCACACAGAGCTTTATCCGGGACGAGCTTTTCGGGCCGATCCGGGAGCGGCTGCTGCCGGGCGATCTGGTGATGATGCAGTTTGCGCACAATGACCAGAAGGAGGGGACGGACCGTTATGCGCCCGCGTATGGGGCCTATACACATACGCTTCGCTACTGGTGCCGCAAGGTCCTCGCGGCCGGAGCCACACCGGTGCTGGTCACTGCTCAGCCCAGGCGGCGTTTTGACGAGGCGGGACATATCATCAATAGTCTGGGAGATTATCCGGAGGCTGCGCGGAGGCTGGCGGCGGAGGATGGGATCCCGCTGATCGACCTGAACCGCAAAGCCACGGCGCTGCTTGAGAAATACGGACCCGAGGACAGCAAGGCCCTTTTTGCCTGGGTCGCGCCCGGGGTGACGGAACTGTTCCCGGAGGGGAACGAGGACAATACGCATTTCAGCTACCGGGGCGCCCTGGAGATGGCGCAGCTGGTGGTGGAAGGCATGCGTGAAATCGGACTTGACGTGGTAAAACACGTAAGATAAAAAATGGGAGGCACTGAATATGAAGCAGAATGAACAGTATCTGGCAATCGCGGCGCCCGAGTACCGGGCCATGTACGATGCCTGGAAAGCCGGGCTTACCGAGGACTGGGCGGGCCTGCAGAAGGCCTTTATCCGGATGACCAAGGATTATCTGGACAAAGAGATCCAGAAGCCCCTGGAGATCCACATCGATTCGCATGAGGCGGGCGGGCAGTTCCGCATCGCTTTCCCCTACCAGACCATCCGCAGCGATGAGAAGCTGGCAAAGTACATGAAGGATATCGTGGAAACCCGCAAGGCCTATACCGATGCCAATCAGTATCACGGCTATGTGGACTGCCATGAGGTACATCATGAGATCGAGACCTATATCTACTTCCAGAATCCGCTGTATTATTACGGTCTGCCCGGAGCGGAGACCGCGGCTGGCAATATCGTGGACGTAGCCCATCACACCGGCAACTGGGTAGAGGGCGTGCCGGACTGGTACAATTGGCAGACGCACGGCTTTGTCAGCAATTATCTGGGCACCCGCGGCGTAAGGAATTATCCCCCGCATGATTACCAGGAGGGCAACCATTTCCGCTTTATCGATGAGGCGATCTGCGCCTACAAGATCACCGGCGAAGAAAAGTATCTGGACCTGGTCAAGGATTACTGTGACCGCTGGTGCGAGCACATCGAAACCCTGGCCGCGGCCGGCGGCCCGATCCCCTGCTCGATTCTGCCCGAGCAGGTGCAGGCCAAGGAAATGTCCCGTGCAGGTGTCTTCCAGGAGACACAGTATACGATCTTTTATTCGACGGTGGCGGACAATACCATGTACGACATTGTCAGCGGCCTGCTGGACGCCTACCGCCTGACCGGGCGCGACCGCTATCTGCGCGCGGCCGAGACCATGATGGAGCAGTTCTGGGTGAATGGCCGCGACGGGCGTCCCGCCATCCAGTATAAGGACGGAGAGTGGAGAGTGCAGGACGGAACCGGCCGCGAAGGCGACAGGGGCTTTGTCACCGATTGCACCTATCTGGCCCGCTTGGCGCTCCGCTATCACCAGATCACGGGCGAGCCCAAGTACAGGGACCGCGTTCTGGCCTGGGCCCGCTCCTGTGACGAAGAGAACAAGAAGGGCGACCAGGTCATGGCCAATGTCTTCTTTGCGGCACATTTCTACGACGGCGACCCGCGCTGGCTCGCCCGTGCTTATGAAGAGCTGCTCAAGATGGGCGCTGTCTGCGAGGCGGACGACCAGTTCCATCAGTGCGCGTGGAGCTTTACCCGCCAGGGCGGCCGTTTCCTGATGGAATACGGCTTCCAGCCGATTACGGGCTGCAGCGAGTGGGCGACCCGCGGCAGCATGCCGCAGGAGATCCTCCGGCACGTCACCGACGGCAAGCTGTATCTGGATCCTGCGATCAGCTTCCGCCTGTGGTGGAAAGAGGGCAATACCTACTGCTACGAGGCAGTGAATTCCGCCAATACCGCCAAGACCTGGGATATTCAGACCTGGGAGGGCCGGCCGGTGACGACGGTGACGGTTCCCGCGGGCGGCAGCACCTGCGGCGAGTTCACGCTGTAAACACATTCGACAAAAGAGTATCAAAAAGGAGGAGGCCCCGGGCCTCCTCCGGTAGGGAGTAATCAATATGAAAAATGCTTTGATCAAGATGTCGGCGTTCCTGCTTGTGCTGCTCCTTTTCGCAGGCTGCCAGCCCGGAAGCTCCGGAAAAACGCAGGACGATTCTTCTCAGAAGGCGCAGGTGTCTTCGGGGACGGAGAAGCCTACCGACAGCTCGAAGGAAGAGTCGAAGCCGGCGGAGCCTTCAAAAACGGAGAGCACAGAATCCCAGGCAGAAGAACCGGCTGAGAAAAGGCCGTACGACCTCTATATGGAAGCGGCCAAAATCAGCGAGGAAGCTCATTACGGGGAAGAGGGGGCTTACGGCATCTTCGACCGCTCTCTGGAGGAAACTTCATTTCCTATGTACGATGACGATCAGGCCTTTCTGTATTTCAGCGACCGGCAGTATTGCGTGGAAAGCGACAGGGAGAGCGGAGAGGTGCACAAGGTTTCTCTGCATTCCGAGGGGCAATGCTGGACGACCGCGTATATTTACTATCCCAATCTTCCATTGAAGAAGCTGCACGACTCCGACAAAGATTCCGACCTGGCGGTCGTTTACAAATTCGGCAGCCTGTATTCCTATGCCGACGAGATCGAAGAGGCCCCGGAACAGGCCGAATATAACGGAGTCCCTTGCTGGTGCTTTACGGTCATCCGTGACTTCGCCTCTAACAGCTATCCCGAGGGCTCTTTCCAACGGATACGGATCCTGTTCCGTCAGGAGGATCTAATCTTCGTCTATGCCAGCCGGGAAGTGATCACGCCGGACGGGACGGAGATCCTGGTCGCCGAACGGAGGATCATGGGCGGGAAGGAAACGGAAGAGTTCTATCAGGCCCATGCGCAGGATCTGGCGGACGCCGAGAGCCGTGACTCCACCGGAAGCTGTACCTTGACCGTTGTGGTCATCCCCCGCAAGGGCAGCGAATTTAGCTACCGCTGTCCGGTGAACGTTGGTGAGAGCCTGCAAAACCGCGGCACCGCGGGTTACACGTTGTATTGGGACCGTGAAGGAACGAAGGAAGTCGAAGTGTATGCTGAAATAGTAAACGCTGCCGACGTAACGGTCTATATGATCCAGAAATGACGGACTTTACGGGAGAGACGGCTTCTTTAACGAAACCTCGCTCCCACTTTTTTTGTCCGGCACAAGACGCATGCTAATCGTTTTCTGGTAGCCTTGCGGATCCGCACAGATACTCCAGGGCCCGCTGCAGGGTCGCGGCGCAGATGTCTGCGGATAGTGCCGGGGAGTCAACCGGCCGCTCCTGGTCCTCCAGATAAGGAATGTGGACGAAATCACAGCGGCAGCCGGGCAGATAGCTTTCCAGATAATGCCTGGCCCGATAGAAAAGTGCGTTGCAGACAAAGGTGCCGGCTGTGTTGGAGATGGCGGCGGGCAGCCGCCGATCCCGGAGATGCTGCACCAGATCGGCCAGCGGGATGGTATGGAAATAAGCCGCCGGGCCGCCGGCCACGACCGCTTCCTCCCGCGGCTGAAAGCCCGCGTTATCAGGAATGCGCGCATCCATGCAGTTGATCGCGACGCGTTCAAAGGTCACGGCGGGACGTCCGCCGGCCTGACCGAGCATCAGCAGCAGATCCGGCCGGTGCAGACGGATCGCTTCTTCGAGCACCTGCGGGCCCAGGACAAACTGCGTGGGCAGGATCTGCTTTACAAGCTGTACCCCCGGAGCGGGCGCCTCCAGACGCGCCAGAATTTCAGCTGAGGCGTTGCAGGACTCACCCCCGAAGGGGTCAAAAGCCGTGAGCAGTATTTTCATGGGTGGGCTCCTTTCCGGCGCGGCGGCGCCTAAAGCGGTTTTTTATGGGAGAAAAGGCCCAAAACCTGAAATTGGGTCTTTACTTTTGTCGAAATTATTATATAATAATAACTGTGCGTTTGCAAGCATTATCGGCCTTATGGCTGTAGATACTGCCTTTACCGGCAGATGGAAAGGAAGAAGAGTTAAATGGCAACAACGATTGATGTAATTTCCGGGTTTCTTGGAGCGGGTAAAACGACCCTGATCAAGAAACTGTTAAAAGAGGCGCTCGCGGGCGAGCAGGTCGTGCTGATCGAGAACGAGTTCGGCGAGATCGGGATCGACGGCGGCTTCCTGAAGGATGCAGGCATCCAGATCACCGAGATGAGCCAGGGCTGCATCTGCTGCACCCTGGTGGGCGATTTTGGCCGCGCGCTGCAGGAGGTGCTCGACACCTACCATCCCGACCGCATCCTGATCGAGCCCTCGGGCGTCGGCAAGCTGTCGGATGTCGTGCGCGCCGTGCATGAGATCACGGAGCGTATGCCCGAGGTGAAGCTTGGCGGCAGCGTGACCGTGGCGGACGTGACCAAGTGCCGCATGTATATCAAGAATTTCGGCGAGTTCTACAATAACCAGATCGAAAGCGCCGGCACCATCGTGCTCTCCCGCACGCAGAAGGTTTCCGAGGACCAGGTGGAGGCCTGCGTGGCGCTGCTGCGCGAGCATAATCCTAAGGCTACGATCATTACCACGCCCTGGGATGATCTGTCCGGCAAGCAGATCCTGGAAGCCATGCTGTCAGGGACTTCGCTGGAGGAAGAGCTGCTCGCGGCGATGGTCTTTGACGACGACGAGGAGTGCGACGATCCCGAGTGTGAGTGCCACCATCATCATCACCATCATCACGACGGCGAGGAGTGCGATGATCCCGAGTGCGAGTGCCATCATCACCATCACGATTACGATGACGACGATGATGACGAACACGAGCATCACCACCATCACCACGATGACGACGATGACGAGCACGAGCATGAACATCATCACCACGATGACGACGATGACGAGCATCACCATCATCACCACGATGACGACGATGACGAGCATGAACATCATCACCACCACCATCATCACGGCCACGACGCGGATGAAATCTTCGCGAGCTGGGGCTTTGAGACTTCCCGCAAGTATACGGAAGAAGAGATCCGTCAGGCCCTCGCCGCGCTGGAGGACGGCACCTACGGCACGATCCTCCGCGCCAAGGGATATGTGCCTGCCGACGGTGAGTGGATCCATTTCGACTACGTACCCGGTGAGGCCGAGGTGCGCCACGGCGTGGCCGAGGTCATCGGCCGCCTGTGCGTGATCGGCAGCGAACTTAAGGAAGACAAGCTGGCGGAGCTTTTCCGCAAATAAACCGCCGCAAGGCTTTTTAGGAGTCGGGTTTCTCCGCGAGACCCGGCTCCTGTTGACAGAGAGGAGGCAGGACCATGTTTAACAAACAGGTGCCTATTTATATTTTCAATGGCTTTTTCGAGAGCGGCAAGACGCGGATGATCAAGGATCTGCTGGAGGACGAGCAGTTCATCGGCGACGACAAGCCCCTCCTGATCGTCTGCGAGGAAGGCGAGGAGACCTACCCGCAGGAGCTTCTGGACCGCGCCCACGCCAAGATGGTGACGGTGGAGAGCCTGGACGAGCTGACCTACGGCTTCATGGCCAAGCTGAATAAGCGGGAGAAGCCGGACCTCGTGATCGTCGAGTACAACGGGACATGGCTGATGAATGATTTCTTTATCAAGGAGTTCCCGGCAGGGTGGCAGCTGGCGCAGATCATTACGCCGGTGAATGCGCAGACCTTTGATCTGTACATCAACAACATGAGGCAGCTCATGACGGATCACCTGATCTGCTCGGACCTGATCCTCTTTAACCGCTGCACGCCCGATATGCCGATCGCCATGTATTTCCGCAACATGCGGATGACCAATACCAACCGCGCCAATATCGTCTTTGAGGATATGAACGGGGATGTAATGGAGATCGACAGTGCCGAGATCCTGCCGTACGACATGAACGCGCCGGTGATCGACATCGCCGACGATGATTTTGGAATTTTCTATGTGGACGCGTGGGAGCATCCGGACCGCTACGAGGGTAAGGAAGTACGCTTTACCGGGATGGTCTACCGCGATCCGCAGATCCCCAAGGGGTATTTTGTGCCGGGCCGCAAGATCATGACCTGCTGCGCGAACGATATCCGCCTGATGGGGTATCTGTGCAAGAGCAAGGCCGCGGACAAGCTTAAATCCAACGCCTGGGTCAAGGTGACGGCCAAAGTTCATAAGGAGTATATGGATCTCTATCAGGGCGAGAAGCCCGTCCTCTACGCGACCCAGCTGGCCGCGGCGGACAAACCGGAGAACGATTATGTCAGTCTGTATTGAGGAGCTTGGAAAGAGGGCCAGGGCGGCGGCTGCCCGGCTCGCGCTGCTTTCCGACAAGGATAAAAACCTTGTACTGGAGGCCGCAGCGGATGAACTGATCCGCCATAAATACGAGATTCTGGCCGCAAACGGGCTGGATGTGGCCGCGGCGCGGGCCAAAGGGATGAAGGAGTCGCTGGTGGACCGGCTGACCCTTTCCACGGCCCGGATCGAGGGGATCGCAGAGGGCGTCCGCCAGGTAGCAGCGCTGCCCAACCCGGTGGGTGAAGTGGTGACGGATACCGTCCGGCCCAACGGCCTGCATATCCGTGAGGTGCGCGTCCCCCTGGGCGTCGTGGGCATGATCTACGAAGCCCGGCCCAATGTGACGGCCGACACGTTCGCCCTCTGCTTCAAGACGGGTAACGCCGTGATCCTGCGCGGCGGGAGCGATGCGCTCCAGTCCAATAAAGCAATTGTGGCGGCGCTTCACGCAGCGCTTAAGGCCTGTGGCCGGCCGGAGGACGCGGTCCTCCTGGTCGAGGATACCAGCCGTGAAGGCGCGGCGCAGATGATGCGTCTGCGCGGGCTGATCGACGTCCTGATCCCGCGCGGCGGCGCCGGCCTGATCCGCTCGGTGGTCGAAAACAGCACGGTTCCGGTGATCGAGACCGGGAGCGGCAACTGCCATATCTACGTGGATGAATCCGCGGATCCGGACATGGCAGTACGGATCATCCATAACGCCAAGACCCAGCGGACAGGCGTCTGCAACGCCTGCGAATCCCTGGTGATCCACCGGAATATCGCCGACCGGGCGATCCCCGCGATCGGCGCGGACCTGCTCGCTGCCGGCGTCCGGATCCATGGCGATGAGGAGACCTGCCGGCTGCTGCCTCAGGCCGAACCCGCGACGGATGAAGACTGGTATACCGAATATCTGGATCTCGAGATCTCCATCAAAGTGGTGGATGACCTGGATCAGGCGATCGAACATATCAACCGCTGCAGCACGCAGCATTCCGAAGCTATCATTACGCGTGACCCGGCGGCTGCGGCACGATTCCGGGCCGAGATCGATTCCGCCTGTGTCTATGTGAACGCGTCCACACGCTTCACGGACGGCTTTGAATTCGGCTTTGGCGCGGAGATCGGCATCAGTACGCAAAAGCTCCATGCCCGCGGCCCGATGGGCCTCAGGGCGCTGACGACTTCCCGGTATCTGATCGACGGGGACGGACAGATCAGGGGCTGAGACAGTTCATACTTTTACGAGGTGCGGAACATGAAGAAGTTTTTGGCATGTTTATTGATTTTTCTCCTGATGATCGGCAGCATCGGCTGCTTCGGAGAGGGAGGCAGCCGTGCGGAGTCTTCCGCGGGGCCGAAGACATCGGCTTCCAAGACCGAGTCCTCCGCGCCCGGGGCGTCCTCGGCGCCGGAGAGCTCACAGCCCGCGGAGGAGTCTTCCGGGGAGGAGTCTGAACCCGCGGAAGCGGATAAGCGCGCCATGATGCAGGCTTATCTGGAAGTGGTCCACCGCATGACGGCAGAGCATGGCGCGCCCGAGGTTCGGCAGACCCGCGACGGGCTGAACAAGCTCTGGGGCGTCGGCACGGTCCGGCTGATCGATTTTAACGGAGACGGCGTGGAAGAGCTGTATATCGCCTACACCAAGGATCCCGATAAGTCTCCTTATGTGGACCGCCAGGCGTTGTATGTCTATCATGACGGCCAGGCGGTGGAGGTCATGAGCGACCTGATCACCAACAAAGGCGGCGACGTGTCTCCCATCACCTGCATTGTGCAGAAGGACGACCGGTATTATCTGGGTGTTGGTACGCCTTTTTACCTGGCCGGTTATTACCTGACCGTCGATCTGGACGCGGAGGACTTGGTCCGCAAAGACCTGGAATTCCAGACGGGCTATATGAGCGACAATGGCAAATTCGTGGTCAACGGCGAAGAAGTGACCATGGCACAATACGAGTTTTACCGGGATGATTTTCTGAATGGAGCTGTCGTTACAGAGATCCCATATTACTATCCTGACACGGAAAGCGAGGAAAATCTGGCGACGACCATGTCCGTCATTGAGGATATCGAACAGCAGGCCGGATAATTCAGAAAATGGAACTTCGACTGGAGCATGTCACCAAACGATATGGTAATTTAACGGCGTTATCTGATTTTACGATGACTTTTATGCCCGGGATCTATGGGATCCTGGGTGCGAACGGTGCCGGCAAGAGCACCATGATGAATCTGATTACCGATAATATCAAACGCGACGAGGGGGCCATCCTGTATGACGGGAAGGAAATCCTCGAACTTGGTGATGCTTTCCGCAGCATTTTGGGATATATGCCGCAGCAGCAGGGCATGTACGAACACATGACGGCCGATTCTTTCCTGACGTATATTGCACGGCTGAAGGGCCTGAAAGGCCGCACGGTCCGCGAGCAGGTGGATCACGTGCTGGGGCTCGTGAATCTGCAGGAGCAGCGGCACAAGAAGCTCGCGGAGTATTCCGGCGGCATGAAGCAGCGGATCCTGCTGTCGCAGGCGCTTCTGGGCGATCCGCAGGTACTGATCCTGGACGAGCCCACGGCGGGCCTTGACCCGCGCGAACGGGTGCGCATCCGCAATTTCATCCATGAGCTCTCCAAGGAGCGCATCGTATTGCTCGCGACGCATATTGTAAGCGATATCGAATCCATCGCCGACCAGGTGATCCTGATGAAGAAAGGGAAAATCGAGCAGATGGGGACGCCTGCCGAGCTGATCGCGCGGATTCCCGCCGAGTGGACGCCGATCGCCTACCGGCTGAGCCTGGAAGACGTCTACATGTATTTCCTGGGGGACTGAGCCATGGGTGAATGGAGACGGATTCTGGCCAATCCCAGACGTCTGGCCGTCCTGATACTGATCCCCGTTGTCAGCCTGATTATCTATTTTATGGGCTGGTCGGACAGCATCCGGCTGCGCGACATGGGCCAGGTGATGGAGGATAAACGGTTTCTTGCCGGCCTGATCGAGGAATACCGCGGACGGCCGCTGGAAGAGGCCTCGCAAGAGCTGCGGGAGAGATCCAACCGGCTTGCAGCGGTCTCTTCCTGGATAAACGGCTGGGGAGAGAGTACCCGCGAGGATGTGCAAGCGATTCTGGAGGATTATCCGGAACTGCTCCCCCTGTTCGAGGCGGAAGACTATACGACGCTCCGGCGCACGATCGGCCGGATGAATACGCAGCGGACCAAACTCGCGGAGCAGATAGAATACTGGAAGGGTTACCCGGCGTATCTCGTCAAAATCCGCGACCAGGCGGAGCAGCAGACCAAGACGGCGATCTTCGGCGATCCCAAGAGCTTTGCCTATCGCAATCTGGTCAAGACGGCCGCCCAGTTCGAGAGGCTGCGGCTCAAGGGCGTTACCGCGGAGTACGGCAACAATCAGGCAGTGGAAGCTTTCCTGCAATACCGCCTGGCGGACTATCTGTATGTGGTCATCATGATCATCATGGTGATGGCTTTCCTGGAGGAGCGCAGGAAAGGCCTCTGGAGCACGATCCGCTCATGTCCGGGCGGGCGCCTGAAGCTTGGCCTGGTGCGGCTGGGGATCCTGGCCGCGACGGCAGCGATCTATACGCTGCTGCTCTACGGCGCGAATCTGGTGGTCGGCTTTGCCCTGGAGGGCGGATGGAGTGATCTGGCCAGGCCCCTGCAGTCGATCGAGAGCTTTAAGACCTGTTCGCTGAATGTGACGATCGGACAGTGGATCCTGATCTACCTGGGGCTCAAGGTGGTCACGGGTGTGCTGATCGGGACATCGCTCTGGCTGATCCTCGGCCGCATCAGCAATATCCAGTTTTCGATCGCGGTGCTCGGCGTGGTGCTCGCGGCGGAATATCTGCTATTTGCGCTGCTGCCGGTGCAGAGTGTTTTCAATCCGGTCAAATATATCAATCTGTTCTCGTATATTCATCTGTCGGAGCTGTATACACAGTATCTGAATATCAATCTGTTCGGCTATCCGGTCGGCATCCGGCCGCTGATGCTGGGACTTCTGCCGGTATTGCTTCTTGCCTTTGGCGGGGGCGTGCTGCTGATGCAGCAGCGCCGCTATCCGGAGGGCAACCGGGACTGGCTCGGCAAGATCGCGGGGCTCTGGCGCCGCGTGATGGATGTGCCGCGCAGGTGGCTTTCGATTGGAGGCATGGAGGGCTACAAGATCCTTGTGCTGGAGTTGACAGCCGTGATGCTGCTCTTGACCTGGTGGGTCGCGGGGCGGCTAAGCTATGTGCACCCGACCTCGAATTCGTTGGATTCCCAGTGGTACCGGGCCTACCTGAAGGACGCGGAGGGCCCTGCCGACGCGCAGATGGATGATTATCTGGCTTTCGCCAGATCGCAGGTGCCCGCAGAGGGTGAGATGTCAGCCCGGCTTGGGAGTGCTTTGGACCAGCTGGAATACCGCGTGGCGCAGCTGCGCGAGCGGGCCGGTGCCAGAGATTATGATCCCTGGCTGATCAACGAATCGACCTATGAGAGTATTTACGGCAGCCAGGCCGAGCAGGAACAGCGTCAGACGGCCGCTGTGGCACTGATCATGACATTGCTCTGCTGTGCAGGCATCATGGCCTACGAAACCCAGTCCGGTGTCGTGCCCCTGGTGAGGTCTCTGAAACGTGGCCGCCGCGGCATGTGGCGCCGCAAAATCTGCTATGCGAGCCTGCTGGCCGCCGCCGTCTGGGCATTGGTCTACGGCCGCGAATGGGCCTCGTTCCGCAAGATCTATTCGCCAGAGACACTTGATGCCGCGGTGCAGAATCTGGATATGCTGCAGCGTTTCCCGGTGGTGATGACGCTAAGGACCTACCTGATCGTCCTCTACGCCCTGCGCCTGCTGATGCTGCTTGCCGCGGCCTGGGCCGCCCTCTGGATCAGCAGCCGCATGAAAACGTTGGAAAACGCTTACATCCTGAACTTAACAGTGGTGGGCTTCCCGGCCTTCTTCCTGGTCCTGGGGATCGGCGTCTGCGGCTATATCTCGCCGGTGATCCCGGTCGCTTCGGCCGAGCTGATGATCGGCCTTGGCAAGGGTTGGCAATATCTGATCCCGTGGATCATCTGGCTTAGCTTGGGAACTGCGGGAATGTGCCTTGCGCGGCGCTGCTGGGTCCGCACATAGTATGACAATGTATTATTATTACTGAGGAGTGAGTTGTATGGATTATATGGTGAGAGCGACCGCCGCCGGCGGGCAGATACAGGCCTTTGCCTGCATGACCCGCGATACGGTGGAAGTGGCACGTACCCGGCATAATACGAGCCCCGTTGTGACGGCAGCGCTCGGCCGGACGCTGACAGCCGCGGCGATGATGGGCTGGAAGATGAAGGGCGACAAGGATCAGCTGACGATCCGCATCGAGGGCAACGGCCCGATCGAACGCATCAACGTGGATGCCAATAACCGCGGTGAAGTCTGGGGCTTTGCCCTGAATCCACATATTGAGCTGCCGCCCAATAAACGAGGCCATCTGGACGTGGCCGGGGCGATAGGCCTGGGCGTCATGAGCATCATCCAGGACTTCGGCTTCGGCGAGCCCTATATCGGTACGACTCATCTGATCACCAGTGAGATCGCCGAGGACCTGACCTATTATTACACCGCTTCTGAGCAGATCCCCTCGGCCGTCGCCCTGGGCGTTCTGGTGGACACCGACTGCTCGGTCAAAGCCGCCGGCGGCTTCATGTTCCACATGATGCCCGGCGCCACCGACGAAACCGCCGCCCGCCTGGCCGACAAGGTCATGGCCTTCCCTCCGCTCACGAGCTACCGGGCCGAAGGCCACACGCCCGAAGAGCTGCTGCAGGACATCCTGGGCGACCTGGATCCGCAGATCATGGACAGCCAGGAGATATGCTTCCACTGCAACTGCAACCGCGAAAAAGTGACGCGTGCTTTACTCTCCATCGGCGAGGACGACCTGCGCGATCTGGCCGACGACGGCGAAGACGTGGAGCTCCGCTGCGACTGCTGCAACGAGCCCTACACCTTTACCTCTGAGGAACTGCGCGACCTGGCCGACGAAGCCGCCCGTATCCGCGCGCTGAGGGCCTCGCTGGGGGAAGAGGAATAATTCAAAGTTGGTCAGAATTATTTATTCCGGATTACTGTGTTGTTAATATGTGTTGCTTGCGGCAGCGACTTTTCCGCGAGTATGTGTCATCACTGCATATTTGTCTAAAATGCGGCGATGGCACATTTTTGTTTTTCTATTGCTGTTGAGGACGGCAATTATATTCTCGAGATATGCTACACAGAAAAAACAGAGGCTATTTTCGCACGCTGTAAAAATGTCGAATTTAAACTTGACATTTTGAATGCAAGGAACTATAATAAAATTGACTGGTGGATGTGGAAGACAAAAGATAGGAGGCACAAAGCCCCGCGGCTCTTTAGCTGTATTCCCATCTAATTAATGAAAGATTTGCAAAGGGGGCAACCAAAATGAAAGAGATTCTTAGAAAAATTCTTGCAATAGTGCTCGCGTGCGTGTTGATGCTTGCGAATCCATGGAAACATTACACAGTCCGTGCTAGCGCTCCAGGCAACTATTGCTACACTCTTCCTAAAGATGTTCAGGAGAAAATGGCTGCACAAGAGCCGGCGATAGAAGCTTATATGGTTTTGACTTCTCTCTTTGGAATGACAGAATATGGAATTCCAAATTATCCTGACAACTATGCTGGTGAGTATATCGATGATTACAACCAATTAGTTTTGTTGGTGACGGACAGAATGTGGTTTTTGTCCAGCGAATATGGCATGGCAGTTAAGGATATTCCCGTTATTGAAATCCAGGAAGTTGACTATTCCTATAAGGATCTTCAGGCATGCCGATGGGTCGTTCAGGAAGTAATAGATAAGAATATTACTGTTAATGCATTCGGCGTTGATATCCTATTAAATCGCTATTATATTGGCATTGAAGAATCTGATTATAATGATAATTATGATGAGTTAATGCTTTATCAGGATTTTTATCCTGTGGTATTCGGGATAGAGAATAAAGGCTATGCAGACATGGCTCTTTATGGCGGATACAAAATAACCAAATCTAATAATGCTGGCAGTTCGATTGGTATTTGTGGCACCTATAACGGATCCAATGCTATTATAACATGTGGCCATGGTTATAGCACTTCAGACGCCGTTTTTCGAAGTGGCACTAATATTGGATCTGTTTCGTATCAGAGAGCGAATCAAAACGCGAATATTTGGCAGACTTATGTAACCGCATCATTGGGAGATTTCTCAATTGTTACATTAAATAGTTCGGCATCTATTACTAATCGTGTTTATAGCTCTGGCGGAACCATTCCTATTACGGGCACATATTCCTCCGTTCCTGTTAATACGGTTGTTTATAAATATGGATATGCGACCGGTTATTCATATGGAAGTGTCGTCGCTACAAGCATGAGCTTTAGTTATGGTTCTCCTCCAGGTTACTATATTGACGGATTATATAAAACGCTTCTGAATTACGGATCTATTGGTGCCGGAGATAGTGGTGGGCCTGTATGGCGTGTCAGTGGTTCTTCTAATTTGATTCATGGAATCGTAGACGCACATTCAGTCAATACTTCTACTGGAAACACATATATGTATTCAACGCCGATCTATTATGCAGTCAATATCGGTTTCTCGCCTAAACTAAACTAATGGGAAAAACATGAAAAAACGATTACTTATAATAGCGGACATTCTAGTTGCCGCCTGTCTGGGATGCTGTTTATGGTTCGGCTCCCTGAATCAGGAGTTCAGGAATTTTCTTACAAAAAGTGCAATCAATATGGATTTGTCTCTTCCTGTAGGCACGGATTCTTCGGCAGATTATCTCCAAAAGCTCGCCACAGCATCGGGAGAGCACGTAGCTTTAAGCGATCTGTATTTTGAATATTTGCCATATTATCAGCAGCCTTCTTCGGAAGAGATAGAGAGTCTGGAAACTCCGGTCGAGCTCTCCTATTATGCGAGACCGGGGGACTCCGAGCCTGTGTATGTCATTCCCAAAGGCACCAAAATAGTCATCACGACTCTATACGGAGGCTATGGGTATAATTCTTTTCCCACCGCCGAACGCGGCTGGCGGGTGGCGCATCCATTTATTAGTGAGGGTGGAGGAGAAGAACGGCAAGGGCCCTATTATATCCGCACGAAGGACTTACGCGCGTTAGTGAATTATTATCTGCATAACTGCCAGCCGGTATTGGGTGATCGATGGTCGCAGTATTCCTATTGGGATCTGATCAGTGGACAAATCGCTACAACCGGCATCTCCCTTTCAAAGAGGGCAGCCGCACATTATTTGCTTGTGTCGAATGATGTGAATCTTCTTGCGTTAAGGATCTTTCGTTCCAAGGACCTGTTTTATCCGGTCCCGGCCTTATGGGTCACGATATTCCTGTGTATCGTGTTTGCAGCAGCCAACGTAACCGCACTGATGCTGCGGATACGTAATAAAAGACACAATAAGTGTGAAAACAAGATGGAAAAGGAGGAAGGACTAAAATGAATTTTGTAAAACACAGAATACTTGTTTTGCTTGCAGTTGTATTTCTGTGTACTGTGTTTTTGGGGGAACCTGTTGTCAGTGCGCAGGAAGAAAGCGGTGGGGCAGAAAGCTTTTTCGATGAGCTCCCCTCAGAAGCATATGATTTGGCGGCCAAGCAGGATGCCGCGCTGGAAGCGTATGATGCGATTGTTTCACAATTCGGCATGTCTCCCACCGGAGTCCCCGACTATCCGGATTTTTGGGCCGGGGAGTATATTGATGACGATAACCGGCTCGTTGTGCTTGTCACCAGTCTGGAAGCGCTTCAAAAAAGTCCGTATTATGCCGTGATCGAGAATAATCCGGTTGTTGTTGTCCGGGAGGTTGCCCATTCCTATAAGGAACTGGTCGAACTGCGCCAGGTTGCGGCCGAACTTGCCGAAAAAGGGATTATTGCTGTTTCTTCCTATGTGGATGTCATCCGGAACCGCTTCATCATCGGTATCAGCGAAGCAGATCTGACCCGGCATGCGGCCACACTGGAGGCGCTGTCCCAGCAGTACCCGATCATCTTTGAAGCAGAACAGGCCGGCATTGCTCTGGCAGCGACGTCTACCACGGGTAGCCTTCAGGCGGAGGAAACCTCGCATACATCTAAGAGCAGCCCGATCCTTCTGATTGTTGCAGGCTGCCTCGCCGTAGTGGCTGCTGGAATTTTCGTCTATGCAAGGCAGAAAAAGGCAAACACTGTATATAGCAGCACATCTAAAGGATCTATTAATTAATTTGCCAGATGATTGCTCGCATCCGCGCGCTGAGGGCCTCGCTGGGGGAAGAGGAATAAAATAATAGTATTATAATGTGCCGGAACCGCGTTTTCAGAGGGGAAAAAGCAGTTCCGGCACATTTTGTGTTAGATGATTGAATATAAAAGAGCATTATGCTATGCTTGGTATAATAAATAAAGAGAGAGGTGATGCTTCCAAACAACAGAGGATAATAAACACCAATGGATACTTGTATTATCAGTTCAGAGCTTAAGAATCAGGCGCTTTATTTCATGAAGGACGGGAGGAATTTAATCATGCTTCACAAACTATTATCTAAACTGCTGCTGTTAGTGCTGGTTTTCAGCTGGTCTCCTTAATCAAGTGGAGATGCTTTTATAAGCGAAGCAAAGAATACAAGTACAATTAGTGAGATGAAAGGTGTTATGAATTCATCGACGTATATTAGACTAATTCACGATTCAAGTACAGACATCCCCTCAGCCAATAGCAGTATAGCTTACTATTTTTCATATAATGGATACACAAATATTATGAGCCATACGGCCACAGGAGCAGCTACGGTACATGGGTATTTTGCTACCGCAAAACTAATCCATATTTGCGGGCATGGATTTCCGGGTGGAATACACTGCTATAATGGTACATCCATCTCAGCACAGGGGTCCAGCACAAGTACAAACAAACCATTAAGCTCATATGGATCTTCTGGGCTTACAAACGTTAAATTTGCCTTCTTTTCCGGATGCAAGACAGCCAGATGGGATTCGACATTTGGAGATCTTGATGATTATGCTTACTATACATTAGGCATTCATGGAACGCTCGCTTTTTATTCGAATGTATACTATACCACTGGAAATAGTTATGTTGGTTTGCCTCTTTACAATAAGCTGGTATACGACTATCTTCTGTATGATAATTACACATTGACAGAGGCGACAGCGGCAGCCAGACTGGGAGTAATTCAAGCTGGGAATGATGATGCGGGCACGTATTCAATACGTATCCACGGATCATTTTCGTTATCATAAACACTAAAAAAGGAGTGATTGAAATGAAGAAAACACACCTGATAATCATTGCAACCATCCTTCTCACAGCAGGTATCATTATATCTATCGGCTTTGCTTCAAACAAGAGCTATGTATTCCCTGAATCGATAAAGGGTATAACAGGAGAAACTGCGAAGTTCCAGCATACGATCGGTTCCGAGGATCCCACAGTTCTGGAAGCTTACATCGGAGATGGGCTTTATGAGGACGACCGATATCTTTATGCGGTAGATCGGAAGGAGGGATATATTAAGTTCCTGAAACTGAAGCACTCAGAAGACTGGGATGCGATAGTCAAGGATACTGAGCAGTCATTGTCCGAGGAAGAAGTTTCCAATCTCGCAATCCGGCACACGAGAGACATCTTAGGGACGTATTTGAATAATAAAAGCGAGCTAAGCACCATAGTAAAGGATGGGGAGTACTATTCTATTGAGATTATTGAATATCTGAACGGGAAGCCGACCGGCATCTCTGTCCCGACCATCATGATTTCACATAATGGACAGGTGTTAATTGCGATGTTTCGCGTAGCTCGCGCAAATTCGAATAAAACACCCATTTCCAAAGAGGATGCAGAGAATACAGCCATTGAAGCATTTATTAGCTGGTCACAAAACCCTGTCGAATCCGTCAAAGTGAGCCGGGAAGAGCAGTCGCTGCTGCGAACCAATCAAAAAGGCAGAATGGAATGGAAAGTCTACTTAAGCTTTGTGGATCCTAATCTTCCCAGCCTTGAGAGAACAGCAATGGTCAGGCTTGATGCAATCACCGGCAAATTGATTGAAGTCATGCTGTCTGCATAAAGTTTTTTTGATAAGGGACCGTCGGTTATCGGTATTTGTATGTGCCGGAACTGTTTTTTCTCCGAAAATTGCAGTTCCGGCACAGTTTAAGTTAGAGGATTGTAAGTTGAGAAATAGTATGCTATACTTAGATAAACAAACAAGGGGGAGGAGGAACTCAAAATGCGCAAACCTATGATCATCATTGTTCCCGCAGTCATTCTTCTGATCGCGGCGGTCGTTCTTCTGGCATCTATCGGCTGGGGAACGACTGACTTGTCCCCAATTTCCAAAGAGGACGCAGAGAATACAGCCATTGAAGCATTTATTAACTGGGCAAAGAATCCTGTCGAATCCGTCAAAGTGAGCCAGGAAGAGCAGTCGCTGCTGCGAACCAATCAAAAAGGCAGAATGGAATGGAAAGTCTACTTAAGCTTTGTGGATCCTAATCTTCCCAGCCTTGAGAGAACAGCAATCGTCAGACTTGACGCAATCACCGGCAAACTGATTGAAGTCATGCTGTCGGCATAAAGCGCACTTGATAAGGTGTTTGGGTTTGTGATAGAAGATGGAATGTGGAGAAGGATTATGCTATGATTAGATTAACAAAAAGGAGAGGATGCTTTTATTAGGGCATGAACTGTCAGATTATTCTGAGCGAATAAAAAGGGGGATTTTCATTATGAAAAAAGCACTTGCATTTTTCATGGCAATGGTTTTAGCTATGACAGCAGTTAGCATTACTGCTTCTGCTAAGCAAAATGAGGAACAGATGGAGAATACTTATGACATCTGTTTGGCCTCAGAAGACAATGAACATCATTCTTGTGAATATGTTGTACATCAAGGCAAGAAGGATGAATATAGGATATTTGTGGATATTGACAAGAATACTGTGACTATGGTTTATCAAGACAATGCGCTGGGGAGAACGTAAATGGGTGGAGCAATATTCGGGCTATTTATGGCCATCATTGATTTGTTCGATTTCTTCCCCAACCTAAAAATGAGTGCTGCTATCCGAAAAAAAATGCGACGATACCGAGTGATAGGATGGATGGTGTTCACTATTTCTTCAGGAGCTGTATGGTATTACGAAAGGATACTTGGGAATAAGCTTTCACCACAAATAATTGTATTACTATGTATTCTGTATGGGATAGTTGCCCTGACACAATGGTTGATCTCTTGGCATTTCCTACAAATTAGCAAACAGGAACAATAACCTAAACGCGATTGAAGCGTTCACTAACTGGTCCGAGAAGCCGGTCGAATCCGTCAAAGTCAGTCAGAAAGAACCTTCCCAGCTTCGAACCAATCAGAAGGGTCGAATGGAGTGGAAAGTTTATTTAACCTTTGGAGATCCTAATCTTCCCGGTGTCGAGAGGTCGGCAATCGTCAGGCTTGACGCAATCACCGGCAAACTGATTGAAGTCATGCTGTCGGCATAAAGCTCTCCTGATAAGGGATCTGAGTTTATCGAAATCCGAATGTGCCGGAACCGCGTGTTTTCCTTGAAAACTGCAGTTTCGGCACAGTTTTTGTTAGACGATTGCGTGTAGAGGAATAGTATGCTATACTTGGATTAACAAACAGGGAGGGAGGAACCCTAAATGCGCAAACCTATGATCATCATTGTTCCCGCAGTCATTCTTCTGATCGCGGCGGTCGTTCTTCTGGCATCTATCGGCTGGGGAACGACGGCGCTGTCTCCAACGGATCAAGCGCTTTCACCGGCGTCGTTGGCTAAACATATCGGCTCCACACAGGAGAGGATGATATCACTTCTGAAAAAATACGACCTGATCCTGAACGTGGATGAGCGAAGCGACAGCAGCTCGCTGATGGCTACAGTTGCCGACAAGTCAAGTCACAACCCCACGGAGATTCGCCTCTACGATACGCACGTCAAAGTTCAGCTGCATTTCATGAACGTTGATGGCAAGTTGCTTTTTGTGGGAGAAGTATACTATCAGAGCTATGCCCAGGATAAAGCAAAGCAGGCCATTAAGGACTATGGCAGGATTCTGGAGGGCTTCGCCTTTAAATCGGAGGCGCTGACTAACAAGAGGTCTCCCGGACGTTATTTTGACAATCCGCGCGGATGGACGCCGGAGGAAACGTTCGAGCATACACATGGATTCAGCGAAGGCTGGGCAATTCAGGATGAGAAAGATTTCGAGTGCGTGAAGCCTTTCCTGAAGGATCATATTCTGGATCCTTCGAATCCGTATAACATATATACTTGCTCAGCGATTATGATGAGCGGGATGGGCCCGATTCAGAAAGACCCATATGCGGAGCCCTATGATGATCAGGCGATCGACATGAGAATCCGTATCTGGCCGATGTCATTAAGAAACGAGAACGATCAGCCGATCATATAACAGCTATGCCATTTTCAGTATTTCTATTTGATGACAGTCTGCGGGATGTGACGGATCTGGCAGGATTACTGGATCCTGAATCCCCGCTTTCCGGCAATTCAATTACAGCAGAGGCAGTCAGGCGCGAACTTCGAACGCAGGATTTTTTCTGGTATGCCGACTTTGCGGAGGCACAGAAAGCTGTGCGGGAATCCACCTATCAGCTGTTTCTCCTGGATATCCGCCTGGAGGGTAGGAGTGAGAACGGGCTGGAGCTGATTCCTCTGATTCGTCAACACCACCCGTATGCGGAGATTTGGATCTGGAGCTCTCTCAGGCATATGAAAGAAGAGGTTGTCCGGAATTTGGGATCGGATGCCTTTTTCAGCAAATCGGATATGCCGTACCTGGTTGAAAGAATCCATCAGGCAAAGAATTACAGCCTCCAAACCCCCTTTACGGGGATTCAAATCAATGATGCGGAGGGAGAGGAGTTCATCTTTTTCAGAGACATAATAGCATCGCAACGGATAGAAGAGACATATTCATTATATCTGTTCCAGGAAAATGGAGCATCCTGCCGGATTCGCGAGATCGGACGCAGGAAAAATATAAATCGTTTTTTAACCGCCCTTTCGCCCGGCGTCAGCGCGTGTTTTTTGCGAATCAGCAAGAATACGGTTGTCAATATCCTGATGATTGAAGAGGCCCGTATGGACAATAAAGGATATTATCTACGCATGCGGCAGAACGCGGGGAGCTTTGAAATCGGTCGGAGTTATCTGAAGAATGTGTTCAATTGCATAGGGAAGCAGGCTTTTGCGAAGGAGGAGAAGAGCCGTGATTCTTTATGATATCTCTACGCTGCTGGAAGTACTGACCGTAATGCTCTGCGCCAATATGATCCTGGGCAAATGGGACCGAACGTTCCTGCGTTACGGCGGGATCATCATAATCATCGGACAAATTGCGGCAACCCACTTTACGTTTATGGATATCCCGGTTTGGATACAGCTAATGATTATCATTGCCTGGATCCGGTGTCTGTATGTCAGACATTCATGGAGACAGATTCTGTATACCGGACTTGTTTCCTATGGCGGCATGCTTCTTTTCCTGCAGGCACTGGCAATGCTGCAGATCATGGACTATTACACCATGACCGATCCCTATCTACTGGGACTGATCATGAATGGAATCGTCTTTGTCCTCATGCTGCTGATCTATGGCGGGGTCAGATTGATCCGGAAGAAGTACCCTTCTGTAAAAAGCAATCAGGCTATGCGGATAACTTTATGTGCGGCTTCGATA
Source organism: Bacillota bacterium (assembly GCA_017442535.1). Taxonomy (GTDB): domain Bacteria; phylum Bacillota; class Clostridia; order Lachnospirales; family Bianqueaceae; genus RUG12817. The sequence continues at coordinate 105,365 of JAFRZL010000010.1, forward strand.
GCGATGATGATCATCTGTCAGCAGTTCAGGAAAGAAGTCCTGCAAACATATCGAATGGAATCCAGATGGGCATCACTCGTTATTGTTCTGACGCTACTGGCTTGCGCCGTATGGATGATCCTTGACGGAGCCAAAAAGAACAGAGCCATGGAAAAGAAGCAGCATGATTATGTGAGAGCATTGCGGTATCTGCGGGAAAATGCGAATACACATCAGGAAGTGATACAGCAGCTCGAGTTGGAATCCGAAACAGAAGAGTTGCTGCTTGAGCTTGAACCGGCGCTGCAGCAGGTTCTGCGATATTATGGCAGCCTATGCCGGCAGCAGGGGATCGATCTGAGGATAACCGCTACCCCCATGCTTTTTAGCACAGGGCTGTCTGAAAAAGACGCATTGACGGTTCTGGGCAATCTCCTGGATAATGCGATCCGGGCTGTTAATGAATGCGATCTGTCCGAGCGCTGGATTGAGTGGAGAATGCAGTACGATGACCGTACGATACGGATCACCAACCCGTATCTGCCCACAGCAAAAACACCTCAGCACGGACATGGCTACGGACAACAGATCGTACAGGAGGCTCTGTCCGAGTATCATGTACAATTTGAGGCTTTTCCTCAGGAAGAGGTCTACCGTGTGATACTGAAATGGGGCGTCGTATAAAGCAATGATATAATCGTTAATGGCTTTGCCGGAACTGCGATTTTCAAAGGAAATGTGCAGTTCCGGCATTTTGTGTGTGTGGGGGGGTATGGTTTTAATACCTGGCCAACCGCCGAGAAAGGCTGGAGACTCGCAAGACCGTTTGTCTCTGCAGAGAGGCCGGAATTACAGGGATATTATTATGTTAAGGTGGAGGCATTGCAAGCTCTGCAGCAGATCAGATATAAAGCCGATTCCGCGCAGGCGCCTGATCTTTTCAAGGGCGCCCTTCCGCTATGGGCAGTCATCACGCTGGCAGAAGTTGTTGTGCTGGCGAATATTGTTCTGATAGTGAGAGCGGGGCAGAAAAAAGACAAAACAGCTTATCCGTCTTTGATTTCAAACGAGTCCGGCATATCCTTGTAAGGGATTTCGAACAGAGGGGAGGAAGTATCACGATTGATATCATAGACATACCATGTGGTTGTCGTGGTTCCTACCCGCACCACAACATAATCCCCATAGAATCTCCAGGTATAAAACAGAGGGCGGGATTTATCATGCAGTTCAAAAATGGCTTTGCCCGGGTCAGAAGAATCGTTGAGGTCATATTGCTTTACAAACAGAATGTTCTCTGGCACACCATCAGACACCTCTTGAACAGAGAAGGCATAGTAAAGATAACCACGATGAATCACAGCAGCCGGGGTGGCAACTCCGGAAGCCACGGTATTCGCCATTCGAACCATCTGTCTGGTGTTGGATAACGGTCAGTCCGCTGGCGGGATCATAACAATATCTGACATAGTTAGAATTTGAGTAAAAAAGTATGGATTTGTCAATAATTGTCATCCTGCAGGAAGGCGTCAGGAACTGATTTGAAACATCTAAAGGGGCTGATTCGGGGACGAGCAGGTTTACATTAAAATCTTCCACGACAGCAGAGGGTGATTGTTTACAGCCGGAAAGCAAGAAGAGGAGGATAATGGACAACAAGGAAATAGTAATAGATTTCATGGGTGTTTACCAAATTGATGCGCCGGAAAACAAGGAATCTCAGAAGATGGGATCAAATAATAATCCCGATTTCTTCAATATACCCGGAATCTATATAATAAGAACACCCACCGCTTTTAGCAGAAGAAAAAACGCTATTCGTTTAATCATAATATAACCTCCTTTGAATAATAATGATGTGTAAGCAATGAGACGGGCTGATCTAGAGGAATTGGATAGATATTAAATCAAAACAAAGGCCCGCAGACGCCTCCGCGTGTTTGTTATATCATATAATAAGGTTACTGTCAAGCGCATTTGTTTAAAACACGTCTCAGAAAATTATGCGAAAAGGCTGAGAAATACATGCCATCATTTTAAAATAAAACCAGCACCCTTTTTTTAAGGATGCTGGTTAATCCAATGACTCAGTATTCCATCGATTACTCCCCCAGCAGTTTCCGCGCGGTTTCCTCCGCGTCGGCCAGGACGCGCTCGAACTTGTCCAGGGCCGTGTCGATGGGGGCCGGGGTGTCCAGATCGACGCCCGCGTGGCGCAGTTCGTCCAGCGGATCCTGACTTCCGCCCATCGAGAGGAATTCCAGGTAGCGCTTGACGGCGGGTTCGCCCTCGCGCAGGATCCCTTCGGACAAAGCCACGGCGGTCGAATAGCCGGTCGCGTAGACGTAAACGTAAAACGGACGGTAGAAATGCGGGATTCTGGACCATTCATAAGCAACTTCATCGTCCCAGACCATATCGGGTCCGAAATACTCCAGGATCAGGCGCTTGTAGAGCGCGTTCAGGGCGGAGGGGCTCAGGGCTTCGCCGCGTTCGGCCATGGCGTGCGCCTCGCGCTCGAATTCCGCGAACATGGTCTGGCGGTAGACCGTGCCCTTGAAGTTCTCCAGATACTGGTTCAGCAGGACCAGGCGCTCGGCCGGGTCGGATGTTTTGGCCAGCAGCTGCTCGATCAGCAGGTTCTCGTTGACCGTGGAGGCGACTTCCGCGACGAAGAGCGTGTAGCCCGCGTAATGATAGGGCTGGTTCTGGTGCGAATGCCAGGAGTGCAGCGAATGCCCCATTTCGTGTGCAATCGTGGAGACGCTGTCAAGCGTGCCCGTGAAATTGGTCAGGATATAGGGGTTGGAGTCATAGGTGCCGGAAGAGAAGGCGCCGCCGCGCTTGCCCTTGTTCGGGTAGACGTCGATCCAGTTGTCGCGGAAAGCGCCGCGGACCACGTTCACGTAGTTTTCACCCAGGGGCGCGACCGCGTTCAGGACCAGCTCCTGCGCGTCCTCATAGGAATACTGCTTCTCGCTGCCCTTGACAAGGGGAGCGTAGACATCGTAATAATGCAGCTCGGGCAGCTTCAGGAGCTTCTTGCGGAGCGCGACGTAGCGGTACATCGCGGGCATGTGTTTGTGCACCGTTTCCACCAGGTTGTCGTAGACCGAGATCGGAATGTGCGCGCCGGCCAGCGACATCGCGCGGGAAGACTCATAATGGCGGGCGCGGGCCTCGGCCACAGCTCCCTTGACGGCGCCGGAGTAGGCGGCGGCCAGCGTATTGGAATGCTGGCGGTAGCTCTTGTAGAAGCTCCTGAACGCGTTTTCGCGCAGGGTCCGGTCGTCGGAGGACTGCAGCAGGATATAATTGGATCCCGAGAGCTCATGTGACTGGCCCTCGGCGTCGGTTACCGGGTCAAAGACCATGTCGGCGTCCATCAGGCTGCTGGAAATATCGCGGGGTGCGCCGAATACTTCGCCCAGACCGGCGAGGAGCTGTTCTTCCGCGGCGGAGAGGGTGTGGGGCTGACGGCGCAGCAGCTTGGTCAGGATGAACTTGTAATCGGCGAGCAGCGGATCCTCCACCAGAGCCTGCAGCTGATCCTCGGGCAGGGCCAGGATCTCGGGTTCGGCCCAGGCCACGCGGGCAAAATACTGCACCAGCTTGGAGTGTGCGCGGGCGATCATGCTCTGGGCTTTCTCGGCGCGGGTGTCCTCGCTGCGGCGCAGGGACGCGTAGCAGAACAGGTTCTCGATCTCGCGCTCCACGGCATAGCTCACTTCCAGATAGCGGCGGATGTTTTCTGCCGTATTCAGGGTGCCCTGCATGGCAGGCACGTCGCCAAGCTTACTGTCGATGGCGGCAAAAGCTGCCTCCCAGGCGTCGTCATCCGCGTAAAGCGTGGACAGATCCCACTGGTAGCGCGGATCCATTTCGGAACGTTCTTTTAATACATCGGGCATGGTAGTACCTCCTCTTATATTTGAATTTCAGAATAATCATTTGATTGCGGCCCATCGCCGAGGGAAAAAAGCACGTGAACCATGTCCGGCGGCATGGGCGCCTCAAAGTGCATGGGCTCCCCGGTCATCGGGTGGCGGAAATCCAGGCTGCAGGAGTGCAGGGCCTGGCGGCCGATCCACTCGTAGTCGGGATTATACAGATAGTCGCCGATCAGCGGATAGCCCAGATACTGCAGGTGAATCCGGATCTGATGGGTGCGGCCGGTCTCCAGCCGAAGCTCCACGAGGGTATGTCCGTTGGATGAATACAGGCAGCGGTAATGGGTGACGGCCTGTTCGCCGTGCTCCGGGTCGATCATGCGCTCGATAATGGAGCCGGGTTTGCGGCCGAGCGGGACGTCGATCACGCCCTCCGGAGGATCGGGGCGCCCCCGTACGATGGCCAGATACCGCCGCATGATCTCTTTGCGGGCAGCCATTTCGGAGAGGATCCCCGAGGCCGCGTAATGCTTGGCGATCAGTGTAAGCCCCGAGGTATCGCGGTCCAGACGGTTGCAGCAGCGAAAGACGAATGGTTCTTCCCGCGCCGCAAAATAAGCCGTGAGGCCGTTTGCAAGGGTGTTCTCGTAATGATTCATGGAAGGATGCGTGGGGACGCCGGCCGGCTTGTGGATCACCATGATGTCATCGTCCTCGTAGCGGATATCCAGGGGCATATCGGAGGGCACGATGTGGGGCGAAGAAAGGGCTTCGATGATCTGCAGCTGCAGATGATCCCCGGGCTGCAGGCGTTCCACCATGTATACCGGACTTCCGTTCAGCAGCACGCCCTCGGGCCATTTTTTGAGTTCGACCAAGGTGTGGCCGGTGAGACCCTGCCTCCGCAGGAAATGATCGATCCTGCGCCCTGCGTCCTCTTCCGGCACCACATAATCCAGGACGCGGATACGCGGCTTCATTGGCGTGAGCGGAGCGACCGTGTGATCGCAGCGCGCTCCTGATCCAGTTCCCGCACCAGCATCGCGGCGCTCCAGTTCGCGTTGGTCGGTGTCAGGATGGCTTTGTTCATGGTGACGGGGATGCCCGCCTGCTTATAGGCAGCGAGGAAGCGGTCCAGCCCCTCATCTCCCAGCCGGCAGAAAACGATCAGGTCGGGGAGATTTGCCCCCGCGGAGGGCATGCCGAAAGGCAGTCCCGGAGGGATCGTCTGCGTCCCCGCGAGAACTCCGAGCGGTACAAACCATTCCGAAGCCGCAAGTTCCCGCGAATCCAGCCCCAGCTCGCGGCAGAGAGCCATGACACGGGATTTCTTGACCGGATCCCCGAAATGGTACAATATCAGCGCATTATTCATCGGCAGAAGCCGCTCCTTTCTTTTTCAGCAAATGGCAGGTGACATAGGTATTAAAGAACTGGATGAACGGCCCGAGGCCAAAGGCGCAGACCAGTGTCCCGACACCGACGATCCCGCCTGCCAGGTAGCAGGCGAGTGCCGCCATCCCGTCCACAAAAATGCGGCACCAGAAATAGGGAATCCTGGGAAGCTTCTGGTCCAGGATCAGCGCCAGGCTGTCATATGGTGCGACGCCCACATCAGGCAGCTGGTACATGGAGAGGCCAAGGCTGCATACGATCACGCCCACCGCGACCAGGATAAGCCGTGCCGCGAGCCCCGCCGGAGGCGTCATAAAAAGCCCCATTACGCTGTACCAGAACGACGCCAGATACCCCAGAAAGAGCATGTTCAGGATCGTTCCGATCCCGATCAGCCGCCTCGCCCAGGCCAGCTGGACGGCGAAAAACACCAGATTCAGGCAGATCTGAAACAGCGGATAGGACATGCCGATCTTCGCTGAAACAGCCATCATCATGCCGCTGAACGGGTCATTCCCCATCGTGGACATTTTAAATATCGCGACGCCAAGACCTGTCAGGATATTGCCGATCACCATGACCAGGATCCTGCGCGGCCCGATCTGCGTGAAATACTGTTTAATCCAGTTCAAAGTATTGTCCCCCTTGACCGGGACCTCTATATGTTCTGGTCCCGTGCGATTATTGTATCATTCCGGAGCCCTTTTGTCGAGAGTCGGGAGAGGTTTTTTTGCATCGCACGGTACCAGCCATTAAAAAGGCCCCGCCCCCCGCCGTGACGGCAAGGACGGAGCCTGAAGAACCTGTACGGTCCGCAGCTTTTACTTGATCAGTGTAATATTGCGGAATACGGAAGCCAGAACGTTGGAAACGGTGGACATCGTCTTGATGAAGATATCCAGCGCGACGCCGACAACGTCCTTACGGGTGTCACCGACGGTATCGCCGGTAACCGCGGCCTTATGCGCCGCCGTACCCTTGCCATGGCCCTCGAGAGAACCGCTCTCGATGTACTTCTTGGCGTTATCGAACGCACCACCGGAGTTGCCCATGAAGATCGCACGGGGGATAGCCACGATGGTTGCACCGACCAGAAGACCGCCGACGAACTCTACGCCGAACAGGAAGCCGCCCACGATCGGGATAACCAGAGCCAGAACGGAGGGAAGAAGCATCTTCTTGAGAGCGTTCTTCGCGGCCAGGCTGATCATGGAGTTGTAGTCGGGCTTTACAGTGCCTTCCAGCACGCCGGGGATGGACAGAAGCTTGTCGCCTTCATCGGCCATATCGCGGGCCGCGTCGATGGTATTGTCGGTCAGCAGAGCGGAGAAGTACTCAACCAGAGCACCGCCGATGATACCGCCGGCTACGACGACGAAGGAAGCGAAGTTCAGAACAGGCTCAGCGCCGGCAGCGGTGTAGTTGCCAACGTAAGCAATGATCAGGGAAACCGTAGCGAAAGCGGCGGAACCGATAGCGAAGCCCTTGCCGATAGCGGCAGTGGTATTACCGACGGCATCCAGCTTATCGGTGATCTCACGTACATTGTGAGGCAGATGGCAGCTCTCGGCCAGACCGCCGGCATTGTCGGCGATGGGTCCGAACGCGTCGATGGAAACGGTGGTTCCAACGAAGGAAAGCATACCCAGAGCGGCAATAGCGATACCGTAGGTGCCGCAAACCTTACCGGAAACAAACAGGGAGATACCAATCAGAAGGACAGGTCCGATAACGGAACGGGAACCGATGGCGTCGCCCTTGGTGATGACGAACGCTTCACCCTCGGTAGCCATTTCGGCCAGCGTACGGGTGGGCTTGTACTCGGTAGCGGTGTAGTACTCGGTGATGGTACCGATGGCAACGCCGCTGACGATACCCAGTACGGAGCAGATCCACGGAGAAACCCAGCCGGCCTTGAAGTCGGGAAGGAGCTCGATGCCCTTGAATACGAACATGCTGGCGAAGAAGCCCAGAACAACGGTGATGCCGGCGGAAATATAGGTGGCAAGATCCAGCTCTTTGGAAGGATTGTTGCCCATCTTCTTGATGGAGGCAAAGCCGAGGCCGATCAGGCAGCCGAACAGGCCGACGCCCGCCAGAACGATCGGGAAAATGATGTAGCGGTTGAAATTCGCTTCCATAATGGCGGTATTGTTGTGATACAGGGTAACCGCGATCATCAGAGCGGAAGCCATGGTAGCAACGAAGCTTTCCAGAAGGTCGGAGCAGTTGCCGGCGATGTCGTTGACATTGTCGCCGATGAAGTCAGCGATGACGTTGGGAACGCGGCTGTCATCCTCGGGCAGGTCGTGACGCAGCTTAGCCAGAATATCGGAGGAGATATCGGCAGCCTTGGTGTAGTTGCCGCCGGCCACGCGGTTGAACATGGCAACAACGGAGCAGCCCAGAGAATAAGTGGAGATGCGCATGATGGACGGATTGCAGGTCATGTTGACGAGCAGGCCATGTCCCTCAGCGTGCTGATCAATACCACAGATGATGAGGATGAGCAGCAGACCGATCATACCGAAGCTCTGAACCGCCAGACCGCTGATGGAGCCGCCGCACAGCGCCACCTTAACGGTTTCGCCGATGCTTAAGGTCTCGCGGGCCTTGTTGGAAGTACGAACGTTGGCATAGGTAGCGGAACGCATGCCCAGAATACATACAACGCTGCTCATCAGAGCGCCCAGAAGGAACGTAAGTCCGCTGGTGGCTTCAATAAACAGGCTGAAGATAAGTGCAACGGCGATCACAACGATACCGATGGCTTTGAACTCCGTTTTAAGGAATGCAGAAGCACCGCTGCGGATGATGCCGGCCATTTCTACCATTTCGTCGGTACCTTCATCCATCTTCTTGATTTTGAAGAAGTTGAAGATGACGTAGCAGATGGCCAGCACTGCAACACATAAAATGACGTACCAGACCAAATCCATGATTTTACCCCCTGTTGAGAGATTGATTTATGACTAAGGCCCTGGAAAGAGCCCTTAGGCATTCAGCATAACGGGAATTCACAGGAAGAATTTCCATATTAGTAGTATACTCCCCCAAAAGGATTTCGTCAAGGGGAAAAGCAGGATTTAATAATATCTTGTGTGTGCGTGCGTGCGGTGAGGGTGGAGGAAGGGGAGCGAGATACCGGGCGGGAAGACCTTTTCCTAAAAAACCGTCCGTTTCCGCCGGCGCGGCAAGTTTTTATATCCAAACGGCGGGAAATGTGGTATACTGTCAGAAGAAAGCGAGGTGAGAGGGACACGATGGTGAAGACGAGGACGTGGATCATTATTTTCGGCGTGCTGTTAGCGGTATGCGTCGGCGTAAGTGTGCTGGTCTTTTGCAGGCCGGCCGGGCGGGTGGCGAATATCTACCGCGACGGGCAGTGTATTTATTCCGTGGACCTTTCACGGGTCGCGGAAGCCTATGAGATGACGTTTGAAGATGAGCGGGGCAGTAATGTCGTGCGTGTGGAGCCGGGGCGGATCGCGGTGATCCGTGCGGATTGCCCCGACCAGGTCTGCGTGCATGACGGGTGGCTTGCGGACAGCGGGGCGCCCATCGTCTGCCTGCCTCACAGGCTGGTTATCCGGCTGGAGAAGGAGGCGATGGCCGATGGCGTGGCCCGGTAATGAAGGCCGGTCCCCGGTCCGGCGTATCGTCATGGACGCGCTTCTTGCGGCCGTGGCACTGACGATTTTTGTCGTGGAGCTACAGATCCCGATGCCCGTTCCCGTCCCGGGCATGAAGCTTGGGCTTGCCAATATCGTGACGGTGGCGGCGCTTTTCTGGCTGACGCCCTGGGATGCCGGACTGATTCTGCTGGTCAGGATTCTGCTGGGATGTTTCCTGACGGGGCGTGTGATGGCGCTGATTTACAGTCTCGCGGGCGGGCTGCTTTGTTATCTGGCGATGCTTGTGATGAGGAGGATCGTGACGCCCCGGCAGATCTGGGTCTGCAGCGTGATCGGGGCGCTGATGCACAATGTGGGTCAGATGGCCGCAGCACTGCTGGTCACGGGGACCTGGGCACTCCTCGCTTACCTTCCGGTACTGCTTGCGATCGGCATTTTTACGGGGCTTTTTACCGGGCTCGCGGCGCAGTTCCTGGTCGCCCGCCTGAAAAACCTCAAATTATAGCCCGAAAAACCTGTTGAAGAATTTGTTCACAAAAGAGCCGTAAAATCGGCTCTTTTCACGTTTTATTCATAAATAGATCGAAATTTGTTCGAAAGATCGTTATGCATTGTTCATCATTGGAGAGGGATTTCTTCATAACCCATATCGTATAATAAGGGCGTAATCCGAAAGGATACAGATCATATATCAGCACCCTGTTACGGAGGGGAAAGGAGATTACCATGGAGACCAATCAGATGAACGAATTTGAGCTGCAGACTGAGCAGCCGGTAATGATAGAGCCTGCGGACAGCCGCAAGCAGAAAAAAACAGGAAAAGGAGCGGCCAGGCTCGTTGCACTTGCCCTTTGCTTCTCGTTGTTGGGAGGAGCGCTCGGAGCGGGCGGCGCAATCGTTTGGGCTAACAGCCGCACGGCAAATCAGCCCGCGGCAGTGCAGACGGCGGAGACCGAGAGGGTGACGCCTTCGGTGAATCTGGCTTACACCGGCAACGGCGAGGCCATGTCACTCGAGGACGTCTATGCGATGAATGTGAATTCGACGGTCGGCATCCGGACTTCCATCACAACCAATTATTTCGGTTATACCACTACCGCGGCAGCGGCCGGATCCGGATTTATCCTGACGGCTGACGGCTATATCGTGACGAATTATCATGTGGTGGAGAATTCCCGCTCGATCTCGGTCACGACTTATGACGGCACTTCCTACGATGCCACACTGGTCGGCTATGACGAGGACAATGATGTGGCGGTCCTTAAGATCGACGCCTCCGGCCTGCAGGCCGTGACGCTTGGCGATTCGGACAAGCTGGCGGTTGGCCAGGCGGTTGCCGCGATCGGCAATCCCCTGGGTGAGCTGACTTTCTCGCTCACTTCCGGCGTGGTCAGCGCCCTGGACCGTGAGATCACGATGTCCAACGGTTCCACGATGAATCTGATTCAGACGGATGCCGCGATCAATTCCGGCAATTCGGGCGGTGCACTGTTCAACCTCTACGGAGAGGTCGTCGGCATCACCAACGCCAAATATTCTTCGAATTCTTCCAGTGATGCGTCGATCGATAATATCGGCTTTGCCATTCCGATCAATACGGTCAAGAGCATCGTGGAGAGCATCATGGAGAAAGGGTATGTTTCCAAGCCCTTTATCGGTGTGACGGTTACCGAAATCAGTTCGGACAATCAGAAGCTCGGCCTGCCGCAGGGCCTGGCCGTGAACGCAGTAACGGAGGACGGTCCCGCAGCTAAAGCCGGTGTACAGGCGAATGATATTATTACCGGCGCAAACGGCAATGCGATCAGCAGAATGAGCGACCTGGAAGCGGTGCTTAGAAAAGCTTCGGTCGGCGATACCATTACGCTGTCGCTGTACCGTCAGGGCAAGACGCTGGAGGTCGAGGTCATCCTTGGCGAAAAGGCAACCTCGTCACAGCAGCAGGAGGCCGAGTCCCAGCAGACGGAGTCTGAAAACGGCCGGAACGGGATGAATATTTTCCCCGGATTCCCTTGGTTCGGAGGCTTCGGCGGCTGAGATCTCTCCCGACTGAAACAGTATAAAATAGACTTTCAAACCAAAACACAGGAGAATTTTTGGATTCTCCCGTGTTTTTTGATTATTATTTGCGGAATAACTTGACAAACCCCAAAGATAGTACTACAATATACGGCGTAGGCTTTCAAACAGGATAGAGATACAGGAGGGATTTAAATGGCAGTGCCTAAGATTAACGAAAGTGAATACCGTCTTTGTCTGATTCTGTGGGAGAACGAACCGGTTTCCAGCCGGAGGCTTTCCGAGATTTGCCAGGAGCGACTGAATTGGTCCAAGACAACCACTTATACCGTTATACGCAGATTGGCTGACCGCGGGGTCTGCCAGAATGTGCACTCCATCGTGACCTCCCTGGTTTCTAAGCAGGAAGCCCAGGCCGGAGCGCTCACCCAGCTTTTTGAGAAGCGCTTTGAATCCTCGCTTCCGAGCTTCCTTGATGCCTTCGCGGCCATGCAGGGCCTGACGGACGATCAGAAAGCCCGCATCCGTGCGATTGTGGAAGAAGGCTAATTAAACGGAATACAAAAGCTGCCTCGGAGGAGGCAGTTTTTTAAGTAATCCCGGCAGCGGCGCCGTCAGCATGACTTTACCGCGGCCGGTTTTTATTATACAGAGAAAGGGACGGATGACATCCTCAACTGCAACGTATCATTGTTTCGTCAACCCGATAAAGAAGTTGTCGACGTTGTGAACCGTGATCTTGTAGCCATCGCGGGTTTCATTGATCGACTGCCTGGACAGCTTCCCGGAGAAGGCCCCAATGGCATCAGAGGACAGCGACAGTTCCTTGAGGTTCAGGATCACGTCTTTCAGGCTGATCCATTCGGCGGTTTGGGTGTAGGTGCGTGCTTCGACCGAGATAGACGTGATGGTTCCGGAGGCGTCAGTTGTAATGTAGAGACGGGCTTTATCCCCGGTTTTATAGCGTACCGAGTAGCTGCCATCCTCCCCTAATTCCTCTTTCAGCAGCGAAAGCGTTATTCCGCTGGCGGCCTGGATATCGTCGATTACCTTTTGGGCGGTTTTGACGGCGGGCGAATTCATGGCAGCTTCTTTCCGGCGCTGCTCTTCTTCGATTTCTTCTCGGGCCAGCTGCTCGTCCTGATCAAGCTGCTTCAGGAGAGCTTTCGCCCGCTCTTCGATGGACTTATAGGTGTTCTCCAGCGCCTCTTCCAGGAAAGTTTCGTCGTGAATCGTGACATCGACATTTGAATTCGAATAAGTGACAAAATCCAGGTCAAACTTCAGAGCGGACAGCAGCTCCATATGGGAGGTCTGCAGGGCCGTGTCCCTGAAGTCGGTGTTTCGGGTATGCATTTTGGCATTGTCATCCGTGCCGGGGAGCGACTGGCCCCAGCCGCCGCCGGATACAACGTCAAATACCAGTTTGCCGTCCTCCGGATGATAGATGGCAATTGCTGTCGGCCCGTATGTCGTCAGGTCATCCATCTTGCTTTTTCCGAAGAAGTAGGTAATACCATCCCACTGACAGGCGGAGACCTCAATAGTACCGTAACTCAGGCGTTCCATGTAGCCGATATTGCGGGGACCGTCGGCGTGAACCACTTCACCGTTAACCAGTTCGTACAGATCCAGGTCGACCGATACAACCGGCCGTCCAACCTTATATACCAACGAGGCAATCATATTGTCTGTGATTTCCTTTGCGGAAACGGTCACCGTCACCATTTCCTGGGAACCGTCACCATCCAGATCGTCCACCAGAGCGCTCAGCAGGCCCGTACCGCCGCCCTTTGCCATATCTTTGTTTTCGAGCAGGGTCTTAAAGCTGGCGCCGTCACAGGTGCCGATCTCGGGGACGACATTCTTTCTCAGGTATTCATAGAAAAGTTCTTCCCGGTCATGGGTCAGGACTGTAACGAAATCGATATAGTTTTCCTCCTCGTCGATCTGCTGCCGGGTGATGTGCTCATGAGCAGGAGAAAACTCCTGACCATCCTCATCCTTCGCATGGACGGTAAAGGTATAATCGTAGCGGTTGTCGAGCGAGCACTCCCAGCGCCCCTGTTCATCCGTTGTGACCGTGGTGAAGACTTTATCCGGAGCATCGCTGCGGTAGATCTCGACCACGGCTCCGGTGGCGAGTTTATTCAGGTCAGAAAGCAGGATAGCCCCACCGACCAGGCAGGTGAGCCAGACCGGCTCCGTAAGCTCATCACGGACCTGATAGGGCTCATCCGAAATCATAGGAGACGCAGTACTGCCCGTCAGATTCCCGTCAAACCGGGAGGTGTCGTTAAAATTGCACAGGAGACAAAAGGCCCGGTTCATAATGGTGCGGTACGCAGCAGCTTGCGGAGTATTCTTGTAATCCTGGTTTTTCGTCATTTCCAGGGAATAAGCCAGTGAATAGCTTCTCTGCGTCGCCCGAAGCGAAAGAAGAATCCAGGAGCGGATCCGGTTCAGACGCTCCTGAGAGACGCAGCCGTTCATGCCGGCTTCCTGGAAGGCAGAACTGATTTCGCGATTCATATAATATGTGACGACGGACTGGATGTTAAGCAGGCAGTCGAGCAGATAGGTGGCCGTCCCCATGCTGATTTCTTTTTTCGCAAAAAGATCAAATGCGCCCAGACAGGTGTCCGCAATGCCGAAAAACGCCCCGAGGGGACACGCCATGGAGAGCCCCGTCTTTACAAAGAATTCCAGGCCTTCTTCCCAGACGGCCCCTTCCGCAGCCCGGATCGGATCCCGGTATTCTTCTAACAGCATTGTGGAAGCAGCGCTGAGCAGCGTCACCGCACCATTATTTTTAAAATGCTTTGCGTCCGCCGTCTCCAGCAGTTCCAATCCGCGGAGGAAGTCATCTTTCCAGACGCTGCTGCGCTCAGCGATCTCCATATAGCTGTGGAAAAGAGAGAATACCTCAAGGCCGACATCGATCCAGCCCATTTCTGAAAAGGCTGTTTTATAAATATTCAACGGATCCATAGTGCCGCCGGTCTGAAGCTTAATCACTTTTGCGGCATACTGATCCGCCTCCTGCAGCATATCATACAAATCGTCCAGGCTCTCGGGGAGGCCGAACAGACCATGAAGCTCCGAAACCCAGGGAGCACTCAGTTCAAGAGGAAAGCCCTCTGCAATCTGCTTAAATTCGTCTTCGTTCTCAATGATATAATTGGAATCTTCCTCCGCGAGGGTCAGAAGCGCCTCTTCGTACTGATCCTGGACGATGGCATCTTCTCCCCACTTGGGTACTATAACACGCCAATCAATACCTCCGTCCACAACGATGCTAAGTGTGGACCGGAACCCTTCCTGATATAGTTTTCCGTATGTGTGATAGAGATCCTTCTGGCTCAGCTGAACTGCCTCGATATCGTAACCATATTCCAGCCATACCGACAGAATGTCATGGTTTTCCGCCCGGGAAATGACGGCAACATCATCCTCGCTGCGGTCATCGTTGACAAACTGGGCTCTGAGATAATGCAGGAGAGGCATCAGGCTGTACCAACGGCTGCCGTCCGGCGCGTCATAATACGGAACGGTTTGATTATCGTAGCAGATCCCGTCTTCAGACATGCGGAGATTCAGATAAGACCAGATAGGCTCCGTAATGCGGGAGAATATATACATGGTATCGTCATGCACCACTTCGAATCCTGCCAGGGATGCCGCGTCATTTACGGTAACATAGATATCACTGTTATGGCCCAGCCAGGCCCGCATCGTCCGGATAGACTCGTCGCCCAGTAAGCGGTATTCGAATTCGCCCTGGATATACTCCGGCTTTTCCCGGGACTCAGCCGCACGGGCCGGACGTGCCGGGAAAAGGCTGAATAAAATCGATAAAACAAGCAGAAGACTCACAAACTTTTTACTCATGGCTTCCACCTCCTGCCGTCTGGTTTGAAAGATAGGTGACGAGGCCCCCGGTCAGCGCATCGGAAAGCTCCGAAGTCATCAGAATTTTCCGGGAAGTGACATAATCCAGGACAACGATGCTGACATTGAATGTCTCACGGGCGGATTTCGGGGATTTTTCGAGTTTTTTCTGCACCGCCGCCAGAATGGCTTCGTTATCCGCATCCGGGGGGAGATCCTTGACGGCTTCTTCATAGGCAGCCTTAAACCCGGCGGTTTCGATGGTGGCGTTTACCAGAACATACTTCGTTCCATCCTCATTTTGGACCGTCCGGACCTCGCCGACCTTATACTTCATGCTTTTTGCGATCGCCGACTGGATGGCCGGGAAGGTCAGGCCGTCCATGCCGTTTGCGTATTCAGCCGCTTTGGAATCGCAGTCATGATAGAGAGCCAGGAAGCAGCTGACGGTTTTGGGCGCGGCCTCTTCCAGAGGCAGTTCTGCCAATTCCTGCTGAGTCAGGATCGCGGAGGACTTCTTCCCGCCGATCACGCCCTGCCTGACCAGAATAAAAATCAGGATTCCTCCCAGAATCACAACCAACCCGATGATGAGGATCAACAGCCGGGATCCTTTTTTCGTTTTCTGATGCATGGTTTTCCCTTCTTTAAGCTGTAATATGAGCCGTGGCAGGAGATTTTCTGTCCTGTACCAGCGGTCTGACAAAAAATATCGAGACTATTATAGCAGAAATGCCGCTTTTTTTCAAGCCTTAGAAGCAGGGGAAGCCGGTTTTAAGGGATAATTCCCGGGGAGCGGAAACATTTATCCATTTTTTCCCTATTGACAAGCGTCCGGAGGTCGGCTATAATAAGCGTGATTTCATAAGTTAAAGACTGTGAAAGGAAGAGTAGTCTGCATGATGGCCTGACAGAGAGTTCCCGGGCGGTGAGAGGGGCGGGGCAGCGGCAGATGAAGTACATCCGGGAGTCTCGCGCTGAAATAACAGTAGGACGCGACGGCAGGCAGCCGTTATCTGTGCCGGGGTATCATTGGAGACAATTGTACCTGCAGAGGTGGTTTGCGTGAGCAGGTCACGAACTAAGGTGGTAACACGGGAAGCGCCCCCGTCCTTAAACGGATGGGAGGCGCTAAACTTATATTCAGGAGGAAACAAAATGACAACTTTTGAGGAACTGAAGCGGCGCGGACTGATTGCACAGGTGACGGATGAAGCGCTGATTCAGGAAATGATCGACAGCGGCAAAGCGGTTTTCTACATCGGCTTTGACTGTACGGCAGACAGCCTGACCGCAGGGCATTTTATGGCGCTGACGCTGATGAAGCGTCTGCAGATGGCCGGCAACAAGCCGATCGCGCTGATCGGCGGCGGCACCACGATGATCGGCGACCCCAGCGGACGCACTGATATGCGCAAGATGCTGACACGTGAAGACATCGACCACAACGCCGAGTGCTTCCGCAAGCAGATGGAGCGCTTTATCGAATTCGGCCCTGACAAAGCCATCATGGTCAACAATGCCGACTGGCTGCTGTCGCTGAATTATGTGGAGCTGCTGCGCGAGGTCGGCGCCTGCTTCTCCGTGAACAACATGCTGCGCGCGGAGTGCTACAAGCAGCGTATGGAGAAAGGGTTGAGCTTCTTTGAATTCAACTACATGATCATGCAGAGCTACGATTTCTACTACCTGTTCCAGCACTACGGCTGCAACATGCAGTTCGGCGGCGACGACCAGTGGAGTAATATGCTGGGCGGCACCGAGCTGATCCGTAAGAAGCTCGGGAAGGACGCGCATGCCATGACGATCACGCTGCTGACCGATTCGCAGGGCAAGAAGATGGGTAAGACCGCCGGCAACGCCGTTTGGCTGGATCCCAACAAGACCACGCCGTTTGAGTTTTACCAGTACTGGCGCAACGTCGGGGATGCTGACGTCATCAAGTGCCTGAAGATGCTGACCTTCCTGCCCATTGAGGAGATCGAGGCCATGGAAGCCTGGGAAGGCAGCCAGCTGAACCGCGCCAAAGAGATCCTGGCGTATGAGCTGACTACGATGGTACACGGCAAGGAAGAAGCCGACAAGGCCGAAGCCAGTGCCCGCGCGCTCTTCTCGCAGGGCTCCGCTGCCGATATGCCGACGACCGATCTCGGCGAAGCCGACCTGACGGACGGGCAGATCGACATCCTGACCCTGCTCGTTAAGGCCGAACTGGTGCCGACCAAGTCCGAGGCGCGCCGCAATGTCCAGCAGGGCGGCGTCACGGTCAATGATGAAAAGGTGACGGATCTGAAAAAGACTTTCGGACGCGAAGAGCTCGCGGAGGGCCTGGTCGTCCGCCGCGGCAAAAAAAGCTTCCGCAAGGTCTGCCTGAAATAAGGCCCCCGGCCTGAAAACCGCGGGCTGCGGGTTGCGCTCCGGCCCGGGATATGGTATAATCAAATCAACGGATCAACGGATAAAGGAGGACTCATCATGGGATTTTTAGGCGGTTTATTTGAGAAAAAATACTGTGCGGTCTGCGGCAATCAGGTGTCATTTTTCGGCAAACGCAAGATCTCGGACGGCCTGCTGTGCAAGGACTGCGAGGCCAAGCTGTCGGACTGGTTTGATGACCGGCGCACCAGCACGATCGCGCAGATCAAGGAGCAGCTGGATTACCGTGAAGAGAACCGCAAGGCTCTCGCGAATTTCAAGGTTACCAAGACCATGGGCGACGGCGACTGGAGGCTCTTGATCGATGAAGAGGCCGACAGCTTCCTGATCACGGCTGCGGATATCCATTCGATTGTGAAAGTCAATCCGGATATTATTCGCCGCGACGAAGTGATTACTTCGGGGTATTCCCTGGGCGAGCGCAAGACGGAAGAGACGCAGCTGGTGGACGGCAAGCGTGTCAGCTATGATCCGCCGCGTTTCGAGTATTCTTACAATATCAAGGTCGAACTTAAGGTCCGGAATCCCTATTTTGACGAAATGAGTTTCCAGGTCCATCCGACGACGCTGCACCTGCACAAGGTGGAGTGGGCGGCCAAACCCAAGCTTGGCGAAGATCATTCCGACGTTACAAAGTATCTGGAGAACGCCAAAGCCGAGCAGGCCAAGATCGAGCAGTATACGCAGGTGGCGGATGAGATCGCGCACTGGCTGCGCAGAGAAGCGTATTATGCACCCCAGGCCGCTGCGGTGAATCCTACGGCAGCTGCCGTCTCGCAGACGCCCCTGCAGCGGGATGCGCAGGCCTTCATCACTTTCTGCAATACCACGGCGACGATGCCCGAAAAGGCACATTACGAGGATCTGCAGAAGCGGATCCGGGATGAACAGAATGAAATCCGCCGTAAAGGACTGGCTGTGACAGCCACCGGCAAGGCGGATCTTGCTGCACTTGACCAGCTGGCAGAACAGGTCACGGCTGCTTACAAAGAAGCGGTGCTTCGCTGTTCCGGTGTGTAAGGCCGGCTGCAAACTATCATCCAAGGGAGTCATTTCCGGGCCGGAGTTCTCGTCCGGCCCGGTATTATTAAAAGATGAAAGAGCTAATTATTTTGCAAGTTACGCTCTTCGCGCTTGTGGCCGTGGGGTTCTTTGCGAAGAAAGTTCATATGGTCGGCCGCGAGGGGCAGAAGAACCTCACGGATCTGGTTATCAACATTGTATTGCCCTGTAATATCATCACCAGCTTTATGATCGATCCGGATGCCGGGCTGTATAAGGAAATGCTGGCCGTGCTGCTGATCTCGCTCGGCATACAGATTTTCTGTGTGATTCTGGGACATTTTATCTTCCGCGGGCAGAATGAAGACCACCGGCGGAGCCTTCGCTATGCGACGATCTGCTCCAACGCAGGGTTTCTTGGCAATCCGATTGCCGAGGGTGTCTATGGCGAGCTGGGATTGATGTACGCGAGTATCTACCTGATCCCGCAGCGCATCATGATGTGGTCCGAGGGCATCGCGATTTATTCCGGTGAGAAAGATATTAAGGGAACTATTAAAAAAGTCCTGACACACCCCTGCGTCGTGTCATGCGCGGCCGGTATTATTCTGATGGTGACCGGCATCAAGCTCCCGGATGTGATCCTGCGGCCGATTCAGACCATCGGACGCTGCACCACGGCGCTCTCGATGCTGGTGGTCGGAATGATTCTGGGAGAGATCAACCTCAAGTCTATTCTGGACAAGACAGTCGTGGAGTTTACGATCCTGCGTCTGGTCCTGATCCCGCTCGTTGTATATCTGATTTGCCTGCTGCTTCCGATCAGCCGCACCGCGCTGGGCGTCTCGGTCCTGCTCGCGGCGATGCCCGCAGGGACCACGACCAGCATGCTGGCAGCAAAATATAACCGGGATCCCGCATTCGCGACGAAGCTCGTGATTTTCTCGACGCTGTGTTCGATCCCGGCGATTATGATCTGGAGTATAATTGTCCGTTAATTAAGAGACGTACACTTTATAGGGCGGCAGGGACTGCCACTCCGGCGTGGCCGCGATGAATTGGATGAGGGACTCAATGGTTTCCGCCAGGCGGCGCCTGGCTCCTTCGGGAGCCTGATCAGCCGGCACAAGGCCGATACCGTGGCAGACGATGCTCCGGGTCTTGCCGTTTGCTGTCATGGTCAGGATAATATTGGTCGTAGGCTTGGAACGATGATCCGGAAACGGATCCAGACTGCCCGGGTACTGCTCCAGGCGGAGGGATTTCAGCATCCGGTAGATCTCCGCACGCTGGCCTTCGTCAAGGATCAGCTGCGTGGTATATTTTTCGAGATCGGCCTCGATCGAGGATTTGACCAGCTTACCGCTCGTGCTGTCATAGGAGCTGATGCCGTTCATGCCCCAGGTGAGGGTGAAGCTGAAATCTTCCGGGACTTTAGGCCGGATAGCTGCCCGGATCAGGAAAAAGACGGCGATGAACGTAGCCGCAGCCGTGATGAGCAGGGGAATCCAGTAAAGATGTGGGTCGAGTTTCATGGCAATAGTTCCTTTCTATGATTTGTCGGACAGCAGTTATCATTATTATACGATAGATTGTCAGAATATGCAATATCGGAAGGGGGGATCCATATGCATGCGATAGAAAAGATTTTGGCCGGCCACTGCGGCCGCGCCGAGGTCCATACCGGAGAGATCGTGACGGCACGGGTGGATTTTGCCGAGATCAATGATCTGTATCTTCAGACCGTTTATTCATTTTATGAAATGGGCGGGGAGAAGGTCTGGGACAATACACGCTGTGCCTTTGTTTTCGACCATTACGCGCCGTGCCCCGACATCAAGAGCGCGTCCAATCATCGGGAGATGCGAGAGTTTGCGCTTAAGAATCAGCTGACGCATCATTTTGATATCAATACCGGTGTCTGCCACCAGGTGATGGCGGAGGCCGGACTGATCACGCCCGGTATGATCGTGGTGGCGACGGACAGCCATACGACGACGCATGGCGCGTTCGGCGCGATGGGAACGGGCTGCGGGGCGACGGATATGGCGACGATCCTGATGACCGGGGAGCTCTGGTTCAGGGTGCCGGAGATCATCGAGGTGCGGTTGGAGGGTGAGGCGCCGGCAGGTGTTTTTCCTAAAGATGTGGCGCTCGCGGTGCTTGGCCGGATCCGCGCGGACGGAGCGGTCTATAAAGCGGTGGATTTCACGGGCAGCTATGTGGAAGGGCTGAATGTAGCCGGCCGCATGACGATCTGTAATATGGCGGTGGAGATGGGCGCTAAAACGGCTTATATGCAGCCCAATCAGGATGTTCTGGACTATGTTGCCGCACGGGCCGAACGCCCTTATGAAGTAGTGTATACCGACCCGGGCTACGAATATACCGAGAGCTATGTCTTTGACGTTTCGGCGCTGGAGCCGCAGCTTGCCTGCCCCAGCAGTGTGGAAAATGTGCACAGCCTGGCTTCGGTGACGGCGGAGGGCATGGTCCGGATCGACCAGGGCTATATCGGCAGCTGCACGGGCGGCCGTGAGGAAGACCTGGCTGCTGCGGCCCGCATTTTGAAAGGCCGCCACATTGCACCGTATACGAGGCTGGTCGTGGTACCCGCTTCGGCAGAAGTGATGCGAAGCTGCATGGCGAAAGGATATTTAGCGGATCTGATGGAGGCCGGGGCGACCATTGTGACACCCGGCTGCGGTGCCTGCCTGGGTGCGCATGAAGGCGTGCTCGCCCCCGGCGAAGTCTGCATCACCGCCACCAACCGCAATTTCCCCGGCCGTATGGGTTCCACCGGCGCCAAAATGTATCTGGCAAGTCCGGCCACCGTCGCGGCCAGCATGATCACGGGGACGATTACCGATCCCCGGCCGTATCTGTAAAGGAGGCAGCGATGGAGAGCATGATCACAGGAAAAATCATTGTCGTCGGGGACAACATCGATACGGATCAGATCTATCCGGGCCGCTATCTGGCGCTGACCGATCCCGCCGAGATCGGGAGCCACTGCCTTTCGGGCGTGGACGAGGGGATCGCGGGGAGTTTCCCCAAGGGCGGCATTGTCGTCGCAGGCCGCAATTTCGGATGCGGCTCCAGCCGGGAACACGCACCGATCGCACTGCTGAATATGGGGGCAGCTGCTGTCGCGGCGGACTCTTTCGCCCGGATTTTCTTCAGGAACGCGGTCAATCTGGGACTGGTTCCGGTCATCTGCAAGGGACTGAAGGATCATGTGTCAGCCGGACAGACGATCACCATCGACCTGGCGGGAGGGACCGTTACCGTGCAGGAGACCGGAGAGGTCCTGCCATGTGAGAAACTTGGCGACCAGGCCATGACTATACTTGCCGCGGGCGGCATCAAACCACTGATGCGCGCACGTTTCGGCAAAACCGACAGGGAGGCACAGAAATGAATTACGCAGAGGAATCCCTTCGCCTGCACGGCGAATGGAAGGGCAAGATCGAAGTCATTTCCAGGGTAAAGGTCGAGAATAAAGATGATCTGTCCCTGGCTTATACGCCGGGCGTGGCGCAGCCCTGCCTGGAGATCCAGAAGGACTATGACAAATCCTTTGAGCTGACGCGCCGCCATAATCTGGTGGCCGTGATCACGGACGGCACCGCGGTCCTGGGGCTCGGAGATATCGGGCCCGAGGCGGGTATGCCCGTCATGGAGGGCAAATGCGCCCTGTTCAAGGCTTTCGGCGACGTGGATGCTTTCCCGATCTGCGTCCGCAGCAAAGATGTGGACGAAATCGTCCGCACGATCTATCTGATCAGCGGCAGCTTCGGCGGCATTAATCTGGAGGATATCGCGGCACCCCGGTGCTTTGAAATCGAGCGCCGGCTTAAGGAGATCTGCGACATCCCGGTCTTTCACGATGACCAGCACGGGACCGCGATCGTGGTAGGCGCGGCGGTGCTGAATGCGCTCCGGGTGGTGAAAAAGCAGATCGGGGACGTCAAAGTGGTGATCAACGGGGCCGGTTCCGCGGGTATCGCGATCGGCAACCACCTGCTGAACCTCGGCGTACAGCACCTCAAAATGGTTGACCGCTGCGGGATCCTGTGCGAAGGAGCCGACATGAACCCGGTGCAGGCCGAGATGGCCGAGCGGACCAATCCCGAGCATTTCAGCGGCGTGCTGGCCGACGCCATGCGCGGAGCGGATGTCTTTATCGGAGTCAGCGCTCCCCACATCGTCAGCCGTGAAATGATTCAGTCCATGAATCCCGGGGCGATCGTCTTCCCGATGGCGAACCCCGTACCGGAGATCGAGCCGGACGAGGCGCTCGAGGCCGGAGCCACCGTTGTGGGAACGGGCCGGAGCGACTATCCCAACCAGATCAATAATGTTCTGGCCTTCCCGGGCCTCTTCCGCGGCGCGCTCGACGTCCGTGCCCGCGACATCAACGAAGCCATGAAGCGCGCGGCTTCCTTCGCGCTGGCCGGCCTGGTCTCCGAGGAAGAGTTGAGCGCGCAGTACATCCTGCCGAGGGCCTTCGACAAGCGCGTCGGACCCACGGTGGCGGCGGCTGTGGCCAAAGCGGCCCGCGAGAGCGGCACCGCCAGGCTGTAAAACCTGTTTATTCGCAAAAAAAGCCCTGTACCGGAGCAATTCGGTCCAGGGCTTTATTCGATTGATTCTTTATTCTTCCACAAAGGCCACCACGCGTACGGGGAAGGATTCCACGCCGGCGACGGGGATCGGGAAGGCGCAGAGATCGAACCGGTTCACCGGCAGATCATCCAGGTGCGCAATGTTTTCGATCAGGCAGATATTTTTTTCGAGCAGTGCAATGTGGTTGACATGCGTCTCACTCCGCGGGACTTCCACGCCGCCCGCGTCCACTGCCATCATCTTCATGCCGGCGTCGACCAGCATACGGATGGCTTCCGGCGTGAAATAGGGGCTCTTGCTGTAGTCGTCGGTACCGTATTTATCACTGTAACCCAGGTTGCAGACGACGATGTCGCCGGGACGGATGCCGCCGGCGCGGTCGATCGCTTCCTGCAGCAGAGGGGGTGTGATGGGCTGGCCCGCGGGAACATCTTTCAGATTGAGCAGAACGGCGCTGCCGCAGAGTGTATTCAGGTCCACGGTTGCGAGGTCCGCGCCGTCCGGGAAGAGGTGGTAGGGCATTTCGATATGGGTCCCGATGTGGGAGACCATGGTGATATCGCTCATAATATACCACTGGCCCTCCAGCCGGACCACGTTATGATTGACACTGTCCGCACCGATGGTTTCCACATGGAATTTACGGGGCGTGTTCTTAGGGTCGATGACGTGACTCAGATCAATTAATTTGCGCATGATGAGGACTCCTTTCTGATTGGCACGGCATCTATCACCGCCGCGCCGGGGCTTCTGTATTGATTATACTATGGATCCGCGCTAAACGCAACAGCCGATTCCTGCGATAACCGCTGCAGCGAAAGATTCTGCGCAAGTTTGGGAAAACTGTTTTATTATTGTCGAAAATATGCTACAATGGACAGGAAGACGGTGCGTGAGTCCGAATAACTGCAAAGGAGCTTTAACGATGAAAAAACCAACCCTAAAACAGCGCTTTTCCTACTGGTTTGACAACCAGATGTCCAAGGGCATGGGATCCCTGATCAAGCTGCTCGTGATTTTTACCCTTACGGTAGGGATCGTGGTTGCACTGCTGCTCTTCTTCCTGCATCTTACCTCGGAAGAATCCTTCGGAGGTGTGCTCTGGAAGAGCCTTTATACCGTGCTCCGGTCGTCTTTCCCGGGCTTCCACGACGGCAACGGACTGTATCTGTTCCTGATGACTTTCTCCGCGATCTGCGGAATGATGGTCACCAGCGTGCTGATCGGTATTGTTTCCGCGGCCATCAGGGATAAAATCAATAATCTGCGCCGCGGCAATTCGCAGGTCCTTGAGGAAGGACACACCGTTGTCCTGGGTTTTTATCCCGGAGAGTATACGCTGCTTAGGCAGCTGATCTTGGCGGCGGCCGAGCAGCCCGCCTGCATCGTCATTGCGGACAGCATGGAGAAGGACAAGATGGAAGAATATATTAAAGGCAACGTGACCGTCCCCAAAAATGTACGGATCATCTGCCGCACGGCGGACATTTTTGACCCCGTCACGCTGGAAAAATGCTCCATCTCGACCTGTAAGTCGGTCATCATCAGTCCTACCAGCGATGAACGCACGACCAAAGCACTGCTTGCCGTCTCCGCGATCATCGGCAAGGAAGAAGGCTGCACCGCGAATGTCGGGGCCATTATTACGAAGGAAGATTATAAGTTCCCGCCCTCGATCGCGGAGCGCCACAATGTCACCACGCTTCAGACAAATGAGACCCTTGCCCGTATTATTGCACACTCCTGCACCCAGCCCGGCCTTTCCACAACCTTCAAAGAGGTGTTCAACTTTGAAGGGAACGAGATGTACTGCATCGATCTCCCAGGCGCCGAAGGGCTTACCTTTGAACAGATCACACTTTCCATGGATGGCGGCGTTCCCGTTGGCATCAGCCGGAAGGGCATTATCCTTATGAAGCCCGACCCGCAGGAAGTGCTTGGCGAAGGCGACAAGCTGCTGGTCTTCTCCGAAGAAAACGATACTTCTTCACTGGTCTCCATGCCTGAAATCCCCAGGCCTGAGATCCGGCCTGCTAAGCGGGAGGAGGAAGAGGGCGCCGGCAAAGTCGTCATTTTCGGATATAACGAAACGATCAGCACGATCCTCCACGAGTTGCCCGAAGATGTGAACGATGTCCTGATTGCCGGCAAGTGCGACCGCGAAGAAGTGCTCGAATCGATCGCGGACCGGGAAGGCATGAAGGTCAGCTTCTTCAGCGGAGACTACACCAAGACCCGCGTCCTTCTGGAACTGGCCAAAAAGGCCGCGCATGTGGTCGTCCTGAGCGATCACAATCTGGACGAAGAAAAGGCCGATACCCAGAGCATTTTCGTGCTTCTGAACCTGCGCGATTTCCGGGTAAGATTCGGTTTTACCTATAATATTACGGTGGAAATGCGGCGTGAGCACAACCAGAGGCTTGTGGATACCGATGACAACACCGACTATGTCGTTTCCTCCAATATGTCGGCGCTTTTTCTGGCGCAGCTTGCGGAGAGTCCCGAATTGACCGGCGCTTTCCGCGAGATCCTGTCGAGTGAGGGCTGCGAATTCTACCTTAAAACCGCTGAAGAACTTCAGTGTACAGGCAGCCGCAGCGTGGCGGAAATCCGCAGCATTGCATTGGTCCAGGGCTACGCAGTGCTTGGCTATATGAAGAACGGAACCTATAAATGTACATATAATCCGCCGCTTAACGAGACGCTCGAGATGGATCCGGAAGACAGCCTCATCGTGGTAGGAGAGAAATAAGCAGCCGACAACCGCTGCTAGCCGTTCACCACTTCCTGCCAGGCCTCGATCAGCCGGTCCAACGACCATACAGCATTCGCCGGGCTGGTCGAGGGCAGGCAGTAGGCTTCGCGGTCGAGGATGGGCAGGATATGCTTCTCGTAGAGCCGGTAGGAGGTTTTGCCATTACAGTAGATCCGCTCGATCGGCGCGTGATCCAGGATGATCCGGAGGTCATTGGGCCGCACATCGCGGATGCTTGCGTCGGAGGAACCGGTGATGGTGCAGCTCCCGATCGTATCCCAGAGAGCCAGATGATGGCTCAGGATCAAAGCCTTTTTATCAGGGATCGTGACGGGCGGCTCCTCGCCGCAGAGCGCCGCGATCACTTTCCAGAAGCGGTTCTGCGGGTGTCCGTAAAAAAACTGCTGTTCCCGTGATTTGACGGAGGGAAAGGACCCCAGGATCAGCACCCTGCTCTCCGCATCGAATAAAGGCCCAAACGGATGCTCCAGATATTCAGCCATTCCTCATACCTCCTATAGCAGGACGCCCCCGAAAACGGGGGCGTTTATATTATGTGCATTCAGGTGCACCGGGCAGGATTTAATCTTCCGGCGCGCGGTAGAACTCCCAGCTTCCGCCGGAATTACTCATGATCAAGTTGCCGGCCGCATTGATCCGGAAGGTGGCGACACCAGTGGCGTTGACATTGTTCGCGTCAAAGTCGATGGTCAGCACACCCGTCTTCTCATCGTAGTCGAAATACTTGATCTCGAGCCAGCGGCCCTTGGCGGTCCAGTTCTGGGCAGGGCCTTCAAATTCGCCGAATTCGTTATACTCCTCGATGTAAATCAGGCCGATGATCCAGTCGTCCGGCTTAAATTTGTCCTTCAGCTCGAGCGGGATCCAGGCACCGGTGAAGAGGTTCAGTTCATTCGTCAGAACCCGGCCGATCTCATAGTAAACGGGTTCCGATACTTCGCCGTAGAGCTTCTCGGTGGCATTCTTCTTGATGAACTCGCAGAGCGTGATGGTGACGACCAGATTCTCCGAAGGATCGGTATCGCCATAGATGGATGCCCGCGGGATCTTGAGCTCGGTTTCAAAATCAGCCTTTGGGATCTCTTTCTCGATCTTGACCCCATTATCGCCCTCGATGGTCAGAATATAGCCGTCGATGAGCCCGTCCTCGGCAGCTACACTGTTGTCGGGGAGCTTGATAAGCAGGTTTTCATTGTCTTCACCGGGGATGACGACTTTGGTCTGATCCAGCGCATAGATCGTATAGCCCGTTGTTTTGGGAACACTGGATTTGCCCAAAGCCCCATGGATCTCGAGGATATCGCGGTTTTTGTTGCTGTACTCCGTCTTGGGATAGATGTAGGCACCGCGGGGGATCGCCTCATATTTATCGACCGGCAGGAGATTGCATTCTGGCTGATCGGCGGAAAAGCCCTGATCCGGGATCAACAGCAGCGTGATCGGCTCAGTTGAGGGCTGTTTGAAGCCGCGGACCTCGCTGCAGTAGGGGCCTTCCGGCCGCACATCCACGTGATATTTTTCACCCTTTACAAGCGGAATCTCTTCATTGCGCTTATACCGCTCCGACTCTTTAGTATCGTAGTGCAAGACCATCTGTGTCTTGTATTTGCGGATGAAATTGCGGTAATGGATATCATATTCCATTTCGCTGATACCGAAAGCGGACATCAGCGGCCCGGAAATACCGGGCTCCTTCCAGGAGGCTCTTGCGTGCATGAGCCGGCCCGTCCACATGACTTTACCGGTTTTTTCCTCCAGATATTTGACGAAGAGCCCGAGGTTGTAACCCTCAAACTTCATGATCGAGCCGTCTTTTTCGCCATTCTTCTTCACGGAGTAATAATACATGTCGGTCGGGAGCTTGAGCGTCGTCCAGTAATTGGAAGAGGAAAGAGGCGGTTGCGCATCGTACGCGATAGTGTATTCCGAGAGATAATAGTTGAGCGCCCGTTCCTCCATATAGACGGCCACCATCTCGTCATAGCGGTTCGAGTCGGCCCAGAAATAGCGGTATTTCTGCTGGCAGACGTGGAGCAGCTCGTGCGTGATCGTGATCAGGAAATCATTTTTGTTCACCTGGGAAGCGTTCACCAGGCTCTTCAGATTGATTTCCACATAGCCCTCGTGGTAGTTGCGCGTGCTCTGCTCGGCCAGAACAGAAGAATCCAATGTGGTGACCGAGACAAAATCGACCACGCCGGTCGGCATCTTGACCGATTCGTGCCCCTTCAGGAATTCGATCGAGCGGTTGATGCAGATGATCGTAAAATCGATCAGATCCGGCACCTTGAGCTTCTGCTGCAGATCCTGATATTCTTCATCTTTTTTGATGGTGTCCCAGAGAACCTCGGTAGCGGATTTGCCCCGGTCGAAGACATTGAGGATATTGTACGAGTCAAATAGGCGGTCTTCTTTGTACTGCTTGTAAATCTCGTCCTTCTTGGCCATGTATTTGCGCGTGATTTCCTCGCACTTGCGGGTCAGCTCGTCCGCGTCGACGTCGATATCATCCATGGCCCAGTGGATTTTGTAGGTGACGCCGCTGTAAGTATTCTGGTAGGAATACTTTTTCTTTTTGAGATCGTAGAAATACTGGAACGGTTTCTGGCCTTCGACATAACTCAGCGTACCGTAAACCGAGCCGATGATGGCCGCGGAAATTGCCCAGAAAAGGAAGCTGTTTTGGTCGGAACGGTAGGTCAGCTTGCCGTCTTCGACGGCCGCGGCATATTCGTAATAGCTGCCGTCATCCGCGACGCGGAAAACACGGACAAATTGATAGAGATCCGGGTCGATCCCGAGGATGCTTAGATCCACGGTTACGGTGTATTCGCCCGGCGCGACCTCGTCCTCTGCCAGATCCGCATGGACTTCATAGCCGCCGATCAGCATATAGCCTTCGTCCTCGATGGCCTCGGCGGCCTTCAGCGCCTCCGGGGTCGTCTGCGTCATCGGCGTGATGGTGACCACGGTATCCTTGGCAAAAGTATTCTCCGGAGCCGTAACATGGAAGCCTTCACAGGGAGAATAATCCAGCGCTTTGCTGTTGCCCAAGGTTTCGGGCAGCTGCGGCACCTCCGAAGAAAGTTCGCGTGCATCCGGCTTTACAGTGGTGCCGGAGGGCCTGGACGTGTTGTCCGGCGCGGAACTGTTATGGTTCACCGGAGGTTTTTCCTTGGGCAGGAAGAATCCCGGCTTTACAAAGCCGGTGAAAGCGATGGCCGCGACCAACAGGAAAACGAGGAATTTGGTACCGCAGCCGGATTTGCCTTTCTTTTGCTCCGCTGCAGTCTTGGGCGCAGCCTGTTTTTGGGCGGTTGCTGTCTTGGAAGTGGCAGGCTTCGGTGCCGTTGTTTTAGCGCCGGAGGCAGGCTTCGGGGAACCGGCGGGGGTTCTTTGCGGCTTAGCCGCAGCCGGACGGCTCTGCACAGGCTGCTGATAGGCAGGCCTCTGCGCGGCAGTCTGAGACGGTCGGTAGGCGGGCTGCGATACGGTCTGGGAAGGCTGATATGTGGGCTGCGCCTGCCCCTGAGAAGACGAATACACGGGCTGTGTCACTTTCAGAACCGCCTGCGCGTTCCGGGGCAGATTGTCAGCAGTATCCCGGTCCGTATAATAGAGCCATTCCAGAACCAATCTTGAATTCCGTTCATAGATCTGGCCAAGCGCCCCGCCCGGCGAAACGATGTAGACCGGCCGATCCTCCTCGTTTTTCAGAGCATCGTCTTCTTTTTCACAGAACTTCAGCAGCGCTTTGAAATTCTCGGAGTAGTTCTTCGGCGATTCCCGGCGGCTCCACAGCTTGCCGGAATTGCGGTTGATTGCGAGACCCACGGCCTGGCCAAGGGTCTGAAAAGCAGCATAGCTGCCGGCCCCGGGAGCAGAGGACCCGGCAGGAGTGGACGCAGTAAAAGCAGCCCCGGTCTGCTGGATCGGGGCTGAATTCACAGAGGAAGGCGTGGCAGCAGAAGCATTTTGCGGGGCGAGACTGCTCAGATCGGGCTGAGGAAGACCGCAGGAATCACAGAAACGCGCCGAATCGGCAAGCTGCCGTCCGCATTTAGGACAATACTTGCTCATGCAGGACTCCTTTACTCCTTAACCTTTGCGTTGGGGCAATGCTGTACAATATAGTTGAAGACGAAGTCGAAATCTTTCTGGTCGACATAGACCATGTTGTGGATCAGGCGGCCGTTCACACGGATCAGATTGTGCTTGCGGACAGCAATGATCTTGCGGACATTGTGGAATCTGGAGTAGAGGGATCCGCCGCCTGCTGACATCAGACCGGCACCGGCCGTGGTCAGATTCCCGGTTCCCGCACCAACCAGTGTCGTGAGGACATCGAGCGCCTTGGCTTTGTCTGTTTTGATCTGTGTATGATCAATGCCGTCCTCATCCATCTCAAACCAGACTGTGTAGATGCCGTTATTGGCCTTGGTCACGATATAATAGGCTGGCAGCGAGAGGACAAAGATGATTCCGAGCGGGATCGCCAGGGCAACCAGTGCGCCGGTAACCGCTTCCAAACCATCCCCGCCAATCAGCCCGACAAGGATCATAAAGAAACAGATAATGGCTCCCGCCATCAGGATTACCTTCCAGACTTCCATCAGCAGGAAGAAACTCTTGAGCATTGGCAGCTCATAAATCCAGTGATACCGGCCGTTCTCGTCCAGAATTATTTCGTTGGTATTTAGAACCATTCCGCACTCATCACACATTAAAACATGATCGTCTAAAATCTTACCGCATTTCGGACATCTCTGAGACATTACCGATTCCTCCTGTTCAGCCATAAAAAGGCATTATTCTACATGAATCATATCATGAATGAGGCAAGCCGTCAATATATTTCAG
Source organism: Bacillota bacterium (assembly GCA_017442535.1). GTDB lineage: Bacteria > Bacillota > Clostridia > Lachnospirales > Bianqueaceae > RUG12817. The sequence continues at coordinate 135,877 of JAFRZL010000010.1, forward strand.
GAATTATTCTTCCGGACCGGTGCGAGCTCAGAAGCCGATGAGGATCTTGAGGAACAGGAGCGCCAGAACAGCCAGGATGACCGGCTGAACGATTTTGGAACCCCTGGACATGGCAAGCCCGGAGCCCAGATAATTGCCTGCCATGTTACAGATGGCGCCGGCGATTCCCAGCAGGAAGACGACCTGCCCATTGATCAGGAAAACGGTCAGAGAAGTCAGGTTCGAAGTCAGGTTGATGACTTTGGCCTGGGCGTTGGCCGCGTTAACCGACATTTTAGCAAAAACGGTAAAGGCAATGATCAGGAAGGTGCCGGTCCCCGGCCCGTAGAATCCGTCATATCCTCCGATAATCAGCGCGGAGAGGATGCAGACCAGGATTGTCTTCCCATTTACAACCGTCTCTCCGCCTCTGTCGCGGAAGAGTCGCCGGTTCAGTACAAAGAATGCCGCGATCGGCAATACCGCGAACAGAATGTATTTCATGACATCTTCACTCACACGGAGGGAAAGCTGTGCTCCGAGCGAAGACCCGACGAGGGCCGCAATAACGGAAGGGATGGCGAGTTTCAGATTGACCAACCCATGCTTCAGGAAACGGATCGTAGAAAGCGAAGTCCCGCAGGCGGAGGAGAGTTTGTTGGTAGCGATTGCCTGGTGCACCGGCAGTCCCGTGAGCAGATACGCCGGCAGCGAAATCAGGCCCCCGCCTCCGCCGATGGAATCCACCAGGCCCGCGAGGAATAAGAGTGGACAGACGATCAGAAAAGATACCGGCGACAGATTCATATAACCCCTCCTCCGCATGGAATCATGCTAAAACAATGCCGCGAGATACTTCACGGCATTGTTATTATAATGGACGATTCGATTTTTATCAAGATTTTAATGACGAATCCTTTTATTCATAATACCGCTCATAATCGGGCAGAGCTTTCCATTCCGCGGTTGCCTCCAGACGGTTTTTGATTTTCTGGCATACATCCAGGAACCGCTCTCCCTTTGGATCGGTTGAGAAATATGACAGACCGATTCCTTTGGCGTGGATGGTTTTCACCTTGCCATTCATGCGCACAGTCAGAATCAGCGTCATGGACGGCTCAGACCTTGCATTTCCCGGATCATATGTATTCGGATAGGAGTTCACATCCAGGGAGGAAATCCATTCATACATCTGGGCTTTGTCAGCGTCCGTCAGCATATAAGTGGTGACGTAAAGGCTCGGATCGGTCGCGTCCCAGGTCTTGACGAGCTTGCCGGTCTCGCTGTCATAGGAGCTGATGCCGTTAATATTCCAGGTCAGTTCAAAGGAAAAATCTTTCGGCATGGCAGAATCCGGTCCCACCATCTCATCTTTCGTATAAAACCGCGCCGTCACCAAGACATCTTTTTCCGGCATTATGAAAGAATACCCCCAATAATCGCTGTCATAATGTGTTTTGCTAATCTCCTGACCATCCACGTAAACATGGATATCCGCATCAAACAGGATTGCTGTCCTTATCTCAACCGCGTCTCCGGCATTTGCCGCGAAGGGTGTGCTGATAAAATCCAGTGCTGCATCTCCCAGATCATACCTAATTGTGAAATCTCCATAGTTGCTTAAGAGGTACTCATATTTGCCCCTTGCCCACTCAAGGATACTACTGTATGGAACGCCACTTTCCGGCAAATAGTATTCTGAGTTGATCTGAACATAGTCTTTGTGAAAAGAAACTATGATTTCATCAGCGCCTTTCACTTTTCCGACAGGATTATAAATAATGCGGTATAACCAGTCCTCTTCAGTATCTGCAGGCTCCAGCGTGGATTCAACGAGTCTCAAACCAGCAAAAGTACGAAGCAATAAAACCTCACTATCTACAAGGAAGGCAGAACCATCCGGCAATTCCATTTTTGCAACAGGGCTTTCTTTTATCTTGTCAAACACGGATTTTTCTTTTATTGAAAACGGATCGGTCATCAGGCAAACTGCCAGAACGATACAGACAAGAATCGCGGTTACGATAATCCAAAATGCGGGCTTTTTGTAATTCAGAATGCCTTTGACCCGTTCTTTCACCCCCACCTCGCCGAAAGCGAGCGGGCAGGCGTTAATTCTCTTCTTCGGGAAACTGCAGTCCAGAAGCGCCTGTGAATATGCCGCTACGTCGTCCTTATTCATATCGCGGATAACCTTTTCATCACAGGCCATTTCGATATCTCTGCAAAGCAGGATATAGGCGATCCAGCACAGAGGATTGAACCAGTAAACAGCAAGCAGAAGATACCCCAAAGGCTTCCACCAGTGATCATGGCGCTGTAAATGAGCGGTTTCATGACGGATCACAAGGTCAAGCGTCTCCCCGGTCATCGAAGACGGCACATAGATAGTCGGTCTGAACACGCCCAGAATAAACGGCGCCTTGACTTCATCACATGATTGAATACGCTCACTGACAGGCACACTTACGGAAACTGTTTTTTTCAGCTTTATGTAGCTGATGAGTGCATACGCCAGCATGAGAACCATGCCGGAGATCCACACGATCGCCGCAACAGAGATGATGACCTGAAGCGGATTTACGCTGTCCGCAGGAGAGGGTGTAAACGACTCTGCGATCACTGGGTTAATGAACTCATTGACAGCAGTGATTCCTGAATTGATGGCAGGCTCCTGCTGTACAGCAATATCAGCCGGGATCGTTTCATTGCTTGGGATCAAACTGAAAATACTCCCAAACGAAAACGGGCAGACGAGCCGGATGGCGACCAGCCCCCACAAAAGGCAGGGGATCCATTTCGGTGCTTTTTTCAGGAGCAGCCTTGTCAGGACAACCGCCAGGATCATCCAGCCTGCGATAATGCTCATATTCACTATTTTGAGAAAAATCGCGCTCATGATCAACTCTCCTTTCTGAAAGCATCGATCATCTTCTGAATCTCATCGGCATCCTCGGCCGATATGTTTTTCTTGGAGATAAATGCCGCGATAAACGCCGGCAGAGATCCCTGATAGGAATCTTCAATGATCTGCTCGCTCTTGGCGGAGTAGAATTCCTCACGGGGAACCAGAGACGTAACGATGCCGTTCTTGTTCTGGAGCAAGCCCTTTTCGCAGAGTTTCCGCAGAACGGTATAGGTCGTCGGTCTCTTCCAACTCAGTTCTTTTTCGCATATTTTAGCCAGTTCGCCTGAAGCAATGGGTTCATGCGCCCATACAATGTCGGCAAAACGTTCCTGTATAGCTCCAAGCTCAAAGTCTTTCAACGAGAAGCCCCCCTTTCAGCCTGTTTATTCGGATAAACACCATCTTTAGTTTACTCGAATAAACAGGGCTTGTCAAGGGGGTAAAAGGAAGAATTTTAGTATTTTTAGAAAAAACTCCCTCCATCGGACAGGCATGTCGGGATAGCATATCGTCCGATGGAGGGGATGCGGGTTTTGTTTAAGGGATATTAACGGGTGACAGAGCACCTGCTTTTCACAATCAATTATGGCTGAATATGAAAAGGCAGGAGTTATTCCCTAACGGTGCCCATACGGTATTATTGAAGCTTAAGCAGCTCCTTTGCTTCTTTTATGTCTATTCTAGCTTTATGTCCATGCTTTTCTAGCAGATATAACAGCTCTGCGCCATTTAGCAGTGTGATAGGCTTGTCTTTAGCAAAGGAATATGCATCATTACCGTAGTTTGATGTAGTAACCAGAATTCCCTTTGTCGCTCCTTCGTTGAGTAATGTTCCATACAAATCTCGAACAGCAGAAACTCCGACAACATTAGTATACCTTTTTGCTTGTATTACAATTTTGCCGCCACGAATAGGATCGGGATCAAAAGCAACGGCATCAACCCCGCCATCTCGGCTGGCTTGAGTTATTTTGACTTCTCCACCATATTCACGGAATTCTTCCTCAAATAATTCCCGGATTAAATTCTCAAAATCCATCCAATCCATAGACGCCAAGTTGATACTACTGTCTAAGCTATCTGTAACGTGGTATCCTTCGATAAAGCGAGCATCGTCTCTGGACATTTTAATAATTGGTGCGATCGGAGTAACGTTTGCGATAGAAGCAGCGGAAACACCCTTTGAACTTTTGAACCATATTTTCGGGTCAATTGCGCTCAAATTCAAACCACGGAAATGGTCTTCTGATACGTTGATGGATAAAATATATGGTTCAATTGGCTGTCCAGTAGCTTTATCTATCGTGCTGATTTTACCGTTTATGACACAGGAAGCCACGTTGTGGTAGGAGTCATTGATTGAATAGACACACTTCAAAATTCGCAATACGATCTGATATAGCGTTTTTGTTTTACTGTCAAGAAAAAAGCAGGTAATCCGAAGATCTACTGCTTTTTAAGAGTGACAGGGTACATGGGATACTCTATCTATAAGTTATTCTATTCGTATTCCACCGTCGCAGGCGGTTTACCCGTGCAGTCGTAGAAGACGCGGTTGACGTGGGGGACTTCATTGACGATGCGGTTGGTGACACGGCTGAGAAGCTCCCAGGGGATCTCGGCTGCTTCTGCGGTCATGAAGTCTTGGGTGGTAACAGCTCGCAGGGCAATCGCGTAGTCGTAGGTGCGCTCGTCACCCATGACGCCGACGGAGCGCATATTGGTGAGCGCGGCAAAATACTGATTGATCTGGCTGCCCAAGCCGGCTGCCAGGAGCTCTTCACGCCAGATCGCGTCGGCTTCCTGCACCAGTTGGACCTTTTCGGGCGTGATGCGGCCGATGATGCGGATGCCGAGGCCGGGGCCCGGGAAGGGCTGTCGGTAGATCAGGCTTTCAGGCAGGCCAAGCTGCAGACCGACCTGGCGGACTTCATCCTTGAACAGGTAGCGGAGGGGTTCGATCAAGCCTTTAAAGCGGGTGTGCTTGGGTAGGCCGCCCACGTTGTGGTGGGATTTGATGGTCGCGGATTCGCCGCCCAGGCCGCTCTCCACGACATCGGGATAAATAGTGCCCTGCGCCAGAAAATCCGGATGATCCAGGCCGGCGGCCGTCTCTTCGAAGACGCGGACGAACTGTTTACCGATGATCTTGCGCTTATGCTCGGGCTCCGTGGCAAAACGGAGCTTGCGGTAGAAGCGCGCGGAGGCATCCACGCGGATGAAATTCAAGTCAAAGTTCCCCTTTGGGCCGAAAACAGCTTCGACTTCATCGGCCTCATTTTTGCGCAGCAGGCCGTGATCCACAAAGATGCAGGTCAACTGGCTGCCGATCGCTCGAGAGAGGAGCGCGGCGACAACCGATGAATCGACGCCGCCGGAGAGGCCGAGGACGACCTGCTTATCCCCGACGGTTTCACGGAGCTGCCGGATGGACTGCTCGACAAAGTCCGACATTTTCCAGTCACCGGCGCATCCGCAGACATGATAGACAAAATTCGAGAGCATTTTGGTGCCCTCCTGCGTATGCAGGACCTCGGGGTGGAACTGTACACCGTATAATTTGCGTGAAGAGTCCTCCACGGCAGCATAGGGGCAGTGATCGCTGTGAGCAATGGCCCGGAATCCCGGCGCCATCTCGGCAATATAATCATTATGGCTCATCCAGCAGATGGTCTGGGCCCGGATGCCTTCGAACAGGGGAGAGGTATTATCGACCGAGACCTCGATTTTGCCATATTCCCGAACGGGGGCGTGGTCCACGCGGCCGCCCAGCAAGTGGCTCATAAGCTGGGCTCCGTAACAGATGCCCAGGATCGGGATGCCGGCCTTGAAAATCTCCGCTGTATAGGTCGCGGAGGCCGGATCGTAAACGCTGTTGGGGCCTCCCGTAAAGATAATGCCCTTGGGATGCATCGCGAGGACCTCATCCAGGTCCTTCTTATAGGAATATATTTCGCAATAGACACCACATTCGCGGACTCTGCGCGCAATCAGCTGATTGTACTGCCCGCCGAAATCGATCACCAGAATCTTCTCGTTCTCCATGGTATCCCTTCCTTTCTGTAAAAGGAGCGAACGGCTCCCGACAGAAAGGATTATAATACAAGCTTTTTTCTGTGACAAGGAAAAAATGAAGTGAACAAATGATTTCGGCAAGAATCACAGGAAGCCGTGTCAAAAGTGATTTGCAAATAGTGATTATTGATTATGACCATGGAATACGGCGGCTCCGGAGAGCTCCGCGATGAGGTGACCGGCCGCATCCGAGGGAGGCACCGCTGCCGAACCGGACAGGCGGCAGCCCTGCCGGATCCAGGCTTCGATTTCTTCCGGGGAAAGAGCCTTCCATTCGGAGGCCCGGCAGATCTCCGCAGGCAGAGTGACCTTCACCTCGTCCAGTCCGTCAAATAGATCCTCGGGGTAAAAGATGCGGGGAAAATCGCCAGCGCGCAGACGCTTCGCAAAATCTTCAGATGAAAGGAGAGGCTTTTCTTCATATACTATGCCCCCGTTCCGGTCATTGATCCTGGATTTGTTATGTGTGTCCGATCCTGCGATAATGGGCAGGCGAAATTTGGCAGCATAGCAGAGTGCGGCAAAATTATCCTCGGGGGTATTGGCGGTATTGATGCCCTCGATGCCTTCGACTCCCTCCGGGAAGAGATGGATGCCGGTGATATAGCTGCGATTCCGGAACGGATGTGCCTGAATAACGGCGCCGCCGGCCGCGTGCACCCTTTCCGTCATCTGCTCCCGCGTCCAGCCGGGGATATCCGGGTAGGCCAGGAGGAAATCCTTACCCACACCATAGATCAGGTACTCGTCTCCTTCGAAATTTTCTTCTATCCCGAAGAACACCTTGAAGCCGATCGCGTCCCCGGCTCTTTTGGCCTCCTCATATCCGCGCATGTAGGCGGAGACATACTCCGGCCAGGGGAGGGTGCGGTCGGGACGGGTATTCCCGTGATAAAAATGATCCGTTATAAAAATACCGTCGTATCCGAGCTTCTGAAAGACAGCCGGGTATTCGCTGCCCGGCGTCGCGCCGCATTTACTGGACTCAAAGGTATGAAGATGTGTTTCATAAGCAAACATGGTCTGTACATCCCACTTTTCTATTCTCATTGGTTAACCGGCCGTATCAGGGTGCACACACGCCCGGAGAATGCCGGTACCCTGTTTATTATACCAAATGGCCGCTGTTTATTCAAGCAGGAGGGCAAAGTCGAATTGACAGCCGGGGGAAGTCATGCTATGATGAAGGCACTGGATGGAGGATGAAGGGAGGTTCCCGTATGAAACGCTCGGAGATTAACCGTGCCCTGCGCGAAATGGAGGAAATGTGCCGCCGCTACAACTGCTATCTGCCGCCCTTCTGCGGATTTACACCGGAAGAATGGCAGCGGAAGGGGCATGAATACGACGAAGTCAGGGACTGTATGCTCGGCTGGGATATTACGGACTACGGAATGGGTGATTTTGAGCGACTGGGCTTCTCGCTGGTCACGATCCGCAACGGCAACCGGTCGATGCCGGACCGCTACCCCAAGGTTTATGCGGAGAAACTGCTGTTTCTGAAAGAAGGCCAGTATGCGCCGAACCATTTTCACTGGTTCAAGACGGAAGATATCATCAACCGCGGCGGCGGAAATGTGCTGATTCGGGTCTGCCTGGCGCGGCCGGATGAGGAGCCTGATTTGGAATCCGAGGTAACGGTACACCTGGACGGGCGGGCCGTTACCGTGCCTGCGGGGACGCAGATACGTCTGAGGCCCGGGGAGAGCATTTATGTGCAGCAGCGGCTGTACCATGATTTTACTGTGGAACCGGGAACGGGCAACGTCCTGCTGGGAGAGGTCAGCCAGTGCAATGATGACCGGACGGACAACCGATTCTATCCTCCGATGGGCAGGTTCCCGGCCATCGAAGAGGATGAGCCGCCCTACCGGCTGCTCTGCAACGAATACCCACAGGCAGCGGACCAGTGAGAAGGGCACAAAAAAATTTCAAATTCTCTGTTGACAGACGGAATACTTTGTGATAGAATCGCTTTAAACCGTTGAGGAAGAGTGAGTAGACGCTTTCCCTTGTCGATACAGAGAGCCGCGGGTGGTGAGATCGCAGCAGACAATATGGCGCCGAATGGACTTCCGAGGGCAATCAGAAATCGCTGCAGCGAGTGTATGTGCGACGGAGCAAGGGTCTCCGTGATCAAAAGCCGGCATATGTTAGTATGCACTAAGAGGACGATATTCGTCAAGCCGGGTGGCACCGCAGGATTATAGCATCCTGTCCCAGCAGATAACTGGGACAGGATTTTTTGTTCCCTGAATCCCAGGCAAAATCAGGCGAGCCGCGCGCCGCCAATTACAGAAAGGGGATACCACCATGTCCAACCAAGAAATTCCGTACAAGATTTATCTGACCGAGTCCGAGATGCCCACGACCTGGTATAATGTCAGGGCCGATATGAAGAACAAACCGGCCCCGCTGCTGAATCCGGGAACGCTCCAGCCAATGACGGCCGAAGAGCTCAGCGGTGTTTTCTGCGACGAGCTGGTCAAGCAGGAGCTCGATAACGAGACCAGGCATTACCCGATTCCGCAGGAGATCCTGGACTTCTACAAAATGTACCGTCCGTCGCCTCTGGTCCGCGCCTATTGCCTGGAGAAGAAGCTCGGTACGCCTGCCAAGATCTATTATAAGTTCGAAGGCAATAACACGAGCGGCAGCCACAAGCTGAATTCCGCGATCGCGCAGGCCTATTATGCCAAGAAGCAGGGCCTCAAGGGCGTTACCACCGAGACCGGCGCAGGCCAGTGGGGCACTGCGCTCTCCATGGCCTGCTCCTATTTCGAGCTGGACTGTAAGGTCTTTATGGTAAAGGTCTCTTACGAGCAGAAGCCTTTCCGCCGCGAAGTCATGCGGACTTACGGTGCGTCCGTGACGCCTTCTCCTTCGATGGAGACCGAGGTTGGCCGCCGTATTCTGGCAGCGCATCCCGGCACCACCGGTTCGCTCGGCTGCGCGATCTCCGAGGCAGTCGAGGTTGCGGTTTCCAATCCCGGCTACCGTTATGTGTTGGGTAGCGTGCTGAATCAGGTGCTGTTGCATCAGTCCGTGATCGGCCTGGAGACCAAGGCCGCGCTTGACAAATACGGCATTAAGCCTGATATGATCATCGGCTGCGCCGGCGGCGGCTCCAATCTGGGCGGCCTGATCGCACCTTTCATGGGAGAAAAGCTCCGCGGAGAGGCTGATTATCAGATCATCGCGGTGGAGCCTGCTTCCTGCCCCAGCTTCACGCGCGGCAAATACGCCTATGATTTCTGCGATACGGGCATGGTTTGCCCGCTGGCCAAGATGTATACGCTGGGCAGCGACTTTATCCCTGCGCCCAACCACGCGGGCGGCCTGCGCTACCACGGCATGAGCTCCATCCTGTCCCAGCTCTATGATGATGGCTATATGGAGGCCAGGTCCGTCACACAGACAAAGGTCTTTGAGGCTGCGGAACAGTTTGCACGGGTTGAAGGTATTCTTCCCGCACCTGAGAGCGCACACGCGATCCGTGTCGCCATCGATGAGGCCATGAAGTGCAAGGAAACCGGTGAGGAAAAGACTATTGTCTTTGGACTGACCGGTACCGGATACTTTGACATGGTCGCCTATGAGAAGTTCCATGACGGCCTGATGACGGATTATATCCCGACCGACGAGGAGCTCGCCGTCTATGCAGCCAAGCTTCCCAAAGTAGAATAATACATAATGGATACGGAAGACCGGCCTCTTTTCAGGGGCCGGTCTTGTTTATGTATTGATTTTTACGCCTGGGTCTGGTATAATCGAACAAATACTGAAAACAGGAGGCTGTTTGGATGGAACCTATATTGCAGACATTTGACCTGACCAAGAGGTACGGTCTTAAGGCCGCTCTGGACAGTGTCAATATGACAGTGGAACGGGGAGACATCTATGGATTTATCGGCCGCAACGGTGCAGGTAAGACGACTTTGATGCGTGTGGTTCTGGGAATGACCGACGCGACGTCCGGCAGAGTGGAATTGTTCGGCGGACGTTCGCTCCGCACAACAGGTATGAAGATTGGCTCGCTGATCGAAAGCCCGGCTTTCTATCACAACTGTTCCGCCAAGGAGAACCTGGTGCGATTCTCCATCATCAGCGGAGCGGACAAGCGCGAAGTGGACAAACTTCTGGAAATAGTGGGCCTGGGCGATACAGGCAATAAGCGCGCGGGCCAGTTTTCGCTCGGCATGAAGCAGCGTCTCGGCATTGCCATCGCACTGCTGAATCACCCGGAGTTTCTGGTGCTGGATGAACCGATCAACGGACTGGATCCTGCCGGCATTATGCAGATCCGCAATCTGCTGCATCAGACCAATCAGGAATACGGTACCACGATCCTGATATCCAGCCATCTGCTGGATGAGCTTGGCAAGCTCGCGACCAAATACGGTATTATTAATGAAGGAAAACTTGTTGAAGAAGTCGCGGCCGATGAACTGGAGAGGCGCTGTGAGCAGAAGCTTCGCATCCGGGTAGATGATCCTGCCCGCGCACGCGAGATCCTGTCCGCTAGGATCCCGATGGAAGATATGACCATCGGGGACGGCGAACTCATCCTCAACTCCCATCTGGACGAGAGCGCGGAGATCAACCATCAGCTCGCCCTCAGCAATCTGATGGTCAGCGGAATCGAGCATATTTCCGGCGATCTGGAGCAATATTTCGTAGAAAGGATCGGTGGATGAGATGGCAAAACTGGTTAAATTTGAACTTCACAAACTGTTCAGGCAGAAAAGCTTCTATATTATTATGATTTTGATTGCAGGCGTTGCATTTCTGACAACCTTTGTGACCCGGAAGGCGCTTAACTGGACCGGCTTTGGCATCGAGGGAATGGAAGGCCTTCCCGTTGACAGCCTCAAAGCAGCAATACATGCCAGATTTTTCCTGCTTGAAGGGATAGAAAACAGTGCGTTCTCCACATTCCTGGTGGTATTTGCTTCGATTTTTGTCTGCATGGATTATGTAGAAAAGACGGCAAAGAATATTGCGGCCAAGGGATATACCCGCATGCAGATTCTTTTTTCCAAGTATTTTGTCACACTGATCGGTACACTGCTGCTGACGCTGGTGATGTGGGGAGCTAATTTTGGCTTCGGTGCACTCTACGGAGGGATTCCGAAAGAATGGCCGGCCATTGTCTTTGCCGCGCTGGGCACACAGCTGATGGGAGTCCTGGGACTGGTGACGGCCTATTTCTTCCTCAGCCAATGGGTCAGAAAGACCGGCGCAGCCATTGCGCTCGGCATCATTCTGCCGACGGTTGTAGCCCTGCTCCTGGAGCTGCTGGAGATCCTGCTTAAAATTCCGAACAAGATCACCCCGTACTGGCTGTCCACATGCCTTCAGTCGATTTCTGAGGATATCGACGGACTGACGTGGAAAAATATTACCCGGACGCTGATGGTGAGCTGCGGTTACATCGCCGGGTTCCTTCTCCTGAGCACCCTGGTGGCGAGCAAACGCGACGTGTAAGAGTGGGGGGAAAACACCCCGGTTTTCCGGTGTAAAGCGCAAAAGACGCCCGGATTTTTGCGCCAAAGTGAGCCCGGAAATCATGCCAAACTGTCAAAAAACGGCTTATTCAAGCCGTTTTTTTGACTTCAGAAAAACTCTCAAAAAAAGTTTCAAAAAATGAAAAAAAGTTGTTGACAAAGGGAGGACGTTGTGGTAGAATAGCATTCGCACTTGCGAAATGCGGGAAACCGCAGGAGCGAGTGACCGACATTCGACCGGTTACGGACGAATGCGGAGGGACCTTGAAAATCCAACAGTGTAGCATCTAAAGCAAAGAAATGGTAAGCAACGAAAGTTGCAACCCGAACAAGTTTTTTTGAGAACAACCCAAAAAACAGTGATTAAC